>DATBHX010000092.1:0-54499 GCA_036557225.1 Candidatus Angelobacter sp. | reverse complement strand
CCGCTCGGAGAGGGTACGTGTATGCAGCGTATTCCAGGAGCCTGCCTGGCAGGTTGCCGCTCTACACGTGGGAGCATTCGTTTCACTAATGGTAGAAGATTGTTCTTGCTGGACCGGTTTGACCCGATTTGGCATATCTTGGCCGATCTGCAAATCTTGCTCTTTGCACAAATTGAAGAGAAATCGCTAAGGGGTTGATGGAAGTTGAGCACACAATGAGTGTTGTTGCGACGAGTTTTGCTCCACCTGAAAAAGGGCGGAATGGAAAAGCCATACGCTCACCCGATCCGTGTATTGTTCTTCGCAGTGCGAGTCGTGCTTTGACTCGGTTTTACGATCTGGTCCTGGCGCCTTCGGGCATGAAAAGCAGTCAGTTCATTATTCTTTATGCAATTTTCGAGAAATCTGAAATAGCACAATGGGAGCTGGCCAAGGTCTACTCCATTTCGAGTGAAGCACTATCGAGGAGGCTTTCCGGTTTGCGTAGACTGGGCCTTATTGAGATGCGCTTCGGCCCTCATCATAGTGAGCGCCTCTATAGGCTGACAGAACAAGGACAAGATAAACTGCAGGCCGTACTCCCTTTTTGGCTGCGTGCGCAAGAGCGATTTCTGCAAATTGTGGGCACATCCAATTGGGATCTAATGCTTAGAACGGCGGCGGAAGCGATCGGTGCGGCGCAAGCAGCGGAAACAGTAAGGCTGGCCAACAAAACGACCGCGGTTCGTTATCTCTAATCCAGTGATCTTTCAAATGGTCTTGCCCAACGTTGGTTTAACGATGCATCGTTGCCGTCAAATGTTATTTATGAATGGTATCCCGCTTCGAGACCATTCCGTGCGCGGGTTGCACTCCTTGGAATCGAACTCATTGCACCTGCAAGAACAAAGCTGAGCTGAATGCAGCAACCCTACATGCACAATTTTCACCATAATGAATTCTGCAGCCTTGGACTGCTGCAAATCCTTCGAGAGCAGCCCAAAGCAAGCTGCCGGCGCGATATCGCCCCTCGCTCAAAATGGTTGCGTCGGCAGCTTCGCAGGATCTTTGTGATTGCCGCAGTTTGACCTCGCTGAGCGCAGGACAAACATCAGGGGAGGACCGCTATCATCTCATCAATTCGGCAGCAATCCAGCATGAGAACCCGGTCGAAATGAAAGAGTGAGATTTCCTGAGATGAGGCCAGCTAACTAGGGTATCTGAACGAGAAGGGCGGCGACCCCAATGCGCATCCCGATCCGCAAGTTACTCAAAATAGCCTTCACAGCAGGCGCATCTTGGCGTCACATTGAATGCAACACCCTAAAGCGGCCCGTCTTCTGTATAAAACGCATTCAACTCACGCTAAACGGGGGAACATCGATAAATGAAGCAAGCTTTCAGGATGAAGTTTGGCCCAGTGCTCTTGCCACTACTCATAAGCAGTCTAATGTTGGTTACCGCGAGTCAAGGAATTGCTCAGGATTTTGACGTTCATATAAATCCAAGTGCTGCAAGGCCACGCAGTGATGCCGCGCATGCTCCAGCACATGATCACTTCAAACCTTTTCGTGAAGATTCAGACTTGATCCTAGTACCAGCGACTGTCACCGATTCCATGGACCGCCTGGTTACAGGTCTTGATAAAAACAATTTTGCGGTTTATCAGGACAAAAAAGAAGAGCGTCTCGAAGCTCTCTGGAGCGACGATACGCCGGTTTCTGTGGGAATCGTACTGGACATTAGCGGCAGCATGAATGACAAAATCCTCAAAGCGCGGCAGGCGGTCACAGAGTTTCTGAGGACAGCCAATCCTCAAGACGAATTCTTTTTGATTACGTTTTCTGACCGGCCACAGCTGGTAGCAAGATTTAGTCGAAAAATTGAAAACATCGAAAACAGACTGATTCTTACGCAAGCTAAAGGTGAGACAGCTCTGCTCGATGCCATCTATCTTGCACTCTCGACTATGCAGGACGCACGTAACCGCCGCAAGGCGCTGCTGATTATCTCCGACGGCGGCGATAACCACAGCCGGTACACAGAGAAGGAAATCAAGTCCCGGGTGGAAGAAGCCGACGTACAGACATTTGCCATTGGCTTATTCGATCAGGTAGTCAGCACTCCGGAAGAGCAATTTGGCCCGCAACTCCTTTCTGAAATCACGGAAGTCACCGGCGGGGAAAGCTTTACAGTATCCAATCTGAACGATCTACCCGATGTGGCGGACAAAATTGGGACTGCACTTCGTGATGAATACATCCTGGCCTACAAACCGTCAATCGAACCCTGCGATGGCAAGTGGCATAAGATTAGAGTCAAACTGCTTCCTCCCAAGGGCCTACCGGACTTGCATGTCTCGGCCAAGAAAGGTTTTTACGCTCCATCCGAGTAGTATTTGGGAGCTTATTTGCCTCGCAACATGCACCGCGGCAGTCGTCAAGCAGATTTTCGTGAGGCCCTCATTGGATTTTTCCGAGAACGCTCGGCCGTTGTGCTCTCGGCATCTGAAAGAACATCACGGAGAACGCTATCTATGGCGTTGACCTCTCGCTTTACGGCTTCTGTCGCTTCTGGGTGAGCGACGTATGTCATGCACTCAATGGCCTGTAGTGCGTTGCGAATGCGGTCGTTCATGTGCGAGATGAGTTCGAAGCGCCGAATCATCTCGCGCTGTTGTTCGCGAACCGCATATTGCCAGCGAAGCACGAACCCGAAGGTAATCAACGCTGCAATGGTAGTTCCAGCGATGCGTAGGGGCCCCGTCTGGCGCAACCAATCATCGTATACGAGCCACTGGATGATAAGAGCGACCCCCAGCACCAAAAAAGAGGCGAACAGAGAGATAAAAACAATTCGCACGCGCGACGTGATGGGGCGCTCGGGTTGCATCTCATTGATGGGATTAACAAAAAGAGTTTAGCACCATGATCTCAATTCACTTACCTAGAAAAAGCGTGCAAGTGTTTGCAGCACATTTGCAGCAGATCATTCCTACCACTCCCAACGGCAAGTGAGCGACAAAATTCACCATAGGCGCTTACTTTGGCGCAACTCGGCGCTTGTTTTTCACTGCTAATTAACAACGAGCGATTACGATGCCTCCGGGTTACATATTGCGGAGGACCAATATGCCTCGAACAAGTCATACTCTTATTGCGGCTTTACTGGCCGTCGCTGCTTTTTCCGGGTGCAGCAGATCCAGCTCAAATGAATCGGGAACCATCACACTCATAGGAGCTGGCAGCACCTTCGTCACTCCGATTATGACCAAATGGGCGCAGGAATACCGCCAGTTGCATCCCAATGTCGAGATCAACTATCAGTCCATCGGGAGTGGCGGCGGAATCCAGCAGGTCAAGAATAATCTGGTTGATTTTGGAGCAAGCGACGTGGCGCTCTCCGATGAACAATTGAAAGGCATGCCGGCTTTGATCCAGATTGCCGAAAGCGCCGGCCCGGTGTGCATCACTTACAATCTCTCCGATTTAAAGCAACCACTCAAATTGACTCCTGCGGCGTTGTCGGGAATTTATCTGGGAACGATCAAGAACTGGAGGGATCCTGCAATCGCCAAGGCCAACCCAGGCGCGAAATTGCCTGACAAGCCAATCGTGGTTGTCCATCGTTCGGACGGGAGTGGCACGACGAATATCTTCACGACTTATCTAGCCGAAGTCAGCCCGGTTTGGGCAGGGAAAGTCGGCAAGGGGCTTTCGGTGAATTGGCCTGTCGGCCTTGGCGGCAAGGGCAGCGAAGGCGTAACGGGCTTTGTCAAACAAAGCGAGGGCGGCATCGGTTATGTAGAACTGAACTACGCGACCGAAAACCATTTGCCTGTGGCACAGATACAAAACAAAGCCGGAGAATGGGTCAGCCCGAGCGCGAGCGGGGCGACAGCGGCAATCGATGCTTTCAAAACCCAGCTTGAGACTGATTTGCGCTCCTCGATCGTTCAGCCACCGGCAGCGGCGCACAGTGCTTATCCGATCAGTGGAATGACCTATCTCCTCATTCCTAAAGATGGGCCGGATCGTAGAAAGCGCGAAGTATTGAAGGACTTCGTCCATTATGTCATTACCTCCGGGCAGCAGTTATCTACGCAGATGGACTACTCCCAGGTTCCGCAGTCTCTAGAACAGATCGATCAAAAGCTGATGGATGGATTAACGGCAGGTGGACGAACGATTTGAGAGGCTTCCAATTTTCTCGCCCAAGAATGTGTAATGGTCCGGACTTTGCCGCATCGGTTGTGAAAGATGTCTCGGCGTCGAACGACTGTGCTTGGCCGCCCCGGCCCGTTCCTGTCCATCCGTCGAGGTACCACGCCGAAGCTTTTTCTCTATGGTTTGGTCCGGTGTATGAGAACTCATGCTGGGTATGTGTGGCCACGGGTAATCTCGTTCGCGTATCTTTGCGAGGCCACCCGACGATTTGGAGGCAGGATTGCGACCACCGTTTAGATCCAAGCAAGAAGTCATCATCAGTGCACCGCTGGAAGTAGTGTGGTCGTTCAGTATGGATCTTACGAAAATCCCGGAGTTCCACCCTCGCGTCTCCAAAGTTGATCTTATTGATGGGAAGGCGATTCGCGAACCAGGCGTGTCGTATCAATGCCATCTCTCGGGCGGGAAGCATACCTGCATTGAAAAGGATATTGAAATCGTTCCGTTCGAAAAGATCGTCACTGTTTTGCCAGAGGACACGTTCGGCATAAGTAAGATTCTCAGCGATTACACGGTAGAAACGACGTTCCGCAAGCTCGGCGATTCTTCAACCAAAGTGGAGATCAGCCACTATTATTCAACCAAAGGTCTGAAAGCCAAGTTCCTCAACTTTGTCGCGAAAGGCAAGATTGCCCGCGAGACTCAGGCAACTTTGAATGCAGCCAAAGCGGCAATAGAAAATGTGCGACCAGGGGGTTTATGAGCGCGGCTCTGGCAAGTCAGAGTCAGACCAATCTGGTGAGAATCTTAGGCCGCCTTGGTGCGGCCAGACATATCAATCCTTCCTCAAGGCAGAATATTGTCCATCACTTTTTGTTGCAGGGGTGTGCCGTAGGTGTGCCGTAAGTGTGCCGTACGGTCAGAGCCGGTATGCGCCAAAGTGGGCTTTTTCGATACCTCTGCGAGACTGTTTCCGTGCGGGCCAAGTTAGGGTAAGTTGTTGATTTCAATTAATGAAAGTGCACTGAAGACGACTTCAACTGACTTGTCTCTTAATCAGTAGGTTGAAGGTTCGATTCCTTCCGCGCTCACCACTGCTCTTAAATTTTCTCTGGAGAGGTCCTTCGGCTCGCGTTGCGCTCGCTCAGGATTTCGCCTGCGGGCTCAGACGCCCGCAAATCGGCTCAAGTTCGATTCCTTCCGCGCTCACCACTGCCCTTAAATTTTCTATGTCACGATTACTAACTGGGCGTTAGCAAGGGAACATGCCCGGCCGTACTGGCCAGAGAAGGCGGATTTCAGGCAGTTCAAGCCAAACAATCAGGTTATAATCGGCCTCAGATGCCCACAACATGGCGCAAGGTCGCAGCAGGGCTCATCCTGATCTGGGCATTACTGGATCTGAGCGTTCCTGGTGTGTGTCAAAACGACGATCTTGAATCCGTCCCGGGCAGTACGTTAGGACTCAAATCAGCTCAGCCATCCTCAATTCAGGCTGGCTCAGCAGCCCAGAACGACAATTTACCCGACCAATCTGGACCCGAGGACTGTTTTTGTTGCTGCTCCCATATCACTCCGTCTACTACATTCAGCATTCCCTCGCTGGTTTTCAGTGAACGGTATTCGCCCTCTGAGCCAGCTCGTTCACCGCTGGAATACAGTCCGATCCTTTATCACCCTCCTCAAGCCTAAGCCTGCCCTCATCACCTGAACCACAGCGCCCGAAATAGCTTTGCCTCACCGCGAGCCGGTACTCCGATCTCAAGTGGAAGGCAGGCATTTTGACTCGCTGCGGTTGAAGTTCCATTTGTTTGGCTTCGTTATCAGAGGCAGGTCTCAATGAAGGTGCGATCTCCAATAGCAATCATGCTTTTGCTCTTTGCCTGGGGAGCAGCTCGACCAAGCTATGCTCAGGCTCAGAATGTTCTCACGCTGGAAATGGCGCTCAACCGTGCGCGAACAAACGCTCCAGTTCTCATTTCTGCAAGGGGAAGAATCGAGGAGGCACGAGCCCGCGTCCGTGGAGTTTCGATTCCTTTGCAGTCGAATCCCGTAGTGGAAGGCACCGCGGGTCCAAGGTTTTCAGAGCCGGGCAACTTCACGGCAGCCGATGTCTCTGTGAGCCAGGACTTTGAGGCGTTGGGGAGGCGTAGTGCGCGAATCGCCGGCGCGGAGGCTGGTGTCTCGCGAGAAATCGCAGCCAGCAGTGAAGCCGCAAGGCAGCTGCTTCGCGATGTGGCCGTGAGCTTTGCCAAAAGCCTGGCCGCGTCCGAAAAGTTGAAGACTCTTGCGGCGAGTGAAGAGGTAGCGTCGGCCTTCCTGGAAACAGCGCAAAGGCGCTTCCAGGCTGGTGACATTCCCATCCTTGAAGTCAATCTCGCCAGTAGCGCCGCCGCACGGACTCATGCCACCGTGCTCTCTGGACGCGCTGAACTGGCGGAATTCCTGGGCGATTTGCGCGTCTTGCTTGGAATACCCGCGGACCAAGACCTCTCCATATCGGGCGACCTGAAAGCCTCCGGTGAGTATGACCTCGAGGCCCTTACCAAGGGTGCGGAGAACCGTGCTGACATCAGGCTGCTGGAAAGCGAGTTGCAACTAGCGCAGTCCGATGCGCGGCTTGGAAATACGTTTCGATCACCTGACTTCGGAGTCATTGGCAGGTATCAGCGGGACCAGGGCGATAATATCGCCCAAGCCGGGATTCGCATCACGATCCCTGTTTTTTCCCGCGGACAAGAGCAGACCGCTACAGGGGATGCGCGCGCCAATCGAATCAGAGCTGAGTTGCAATCGTCAAAGACGGCGGTTCGTAATGAGATTAAGTCGGCGTTTGACTCCTACACAAACCGTGTTGAAGCCGTCAGGGAGCTTGAACGTCGTGCCCTGCCGAAGCTCGATGAAAACGAGACTCTATCGAAACGCAGCTATGAGGAAGGCGAATTGGGGCTTGCCGAACTGCTGCTGATTCGCAGAGACACGCTGGAAACAAGGCTGCAGTACGTAAATGCACTGCTTGATGCGTTTGTCGCAGGCATTGAATTGCAATCGAAAGCGGGGGTGTTGCGATGAGCCGGCCACTAGCGATCATGCTTGCGCTGCTTATAACAGGTTGCAGCAAAACGCCGAACCAACCGCCGGCCGAAACGGAGCAGGGCGGCCAGAGGCAGGAAGCGAAATCGCCCGACAATCTGCTCCGAATCGAGCATGACATGTTGCGCGATCTCCGCATCACGACCAGCACGGTCGAAAGGCGTCACGGTGGGGAGGGGGTCAGCTTGCTGGGTGAAGTCGCCGTGAATGAGGATGCCTATTCGCAGGTAGGTGCACCGGTCTCGGCGCGTGTAGTTGAAATCAACGTTTCGCCGGGTCAATCGGTAACCCAGGGCCAGCAGTTGGCAATCCTGCAGAGTACCGAACTCGGGAAGGCCCGCTCAGACAAGGCGACTGCGGAAGCCAGACTGCATTTAGCGCAGCAGACGTTAGAACGCAAACGGAGGCTCGCGGGGGAACGCATCGTGGCGCAACGGGACGTTCAAGAGGCTGAGGCAGCCGTTGCCACCGCCGAGGCCGACTTACGCGCGGCAAGAGCTGCTCTTCAAGCCCTTGGTGCCGGCGAAGACGAGACGGGCGGCTCGCAACTGGTCCTGCGCTCTCCGATTCACGGTACTGTCATCGAACGTTCAGCACTCAGAGGCCAGCTTGCAGACCCGGCCCAGCCGCTCTTTAAGATCGCTGAACTGAAAACGGTCTGGTTAAACGTCCATGCCTTTGAACGTGATGCGGTGTTGTTGCAAGCCGGTAAAGCTGCAAGGGTCACACTTCCGGCTTTGCCTGGGCGTACTTTTCCAGCCAAAGTCACGTTGATTGGAAGCGCGGTTGACCCTGCCTCCAGAACTATTCCTGTTCGCATCGCGGTTGAAAACGGTAGCGGCGTCTTGCGTCCCGGCATGTCAGCCACCGCCTGGGTCCCGTTTGGCGAGGCATACCAGCAAATCATTGCAGTGCCGACCGCAGCAGTGCAGCGCATAGAGAATGATTGGTATGTCTTCATTCCAAAGAGCCAGGACACATTTGAATTGCGGCAAGTCGGCCGCGGGCGTGACCTTGAAGGGGAAATTGAAATTGTCAAAGGACTGCAGCCCGGTGAAACGGTTGTAGTGGATGGCGCATTTTTGCTCAAAGCAGAAGCAGAAAAGGCCCGCGGTGAAGGCAAAGAGCACGAACACGATTGAGGACCAGATGCTGAACAAGGTATTGCAAAAATCATTCTCCAAGCGAGGGCTGGTGCTTTTCCTTGTGCTTGCCGGCGCTGCCCTGGGTTCGGTCTGGCTTGCCGACCTGCGACGTGATGTCTTCCCGGACCTCTCTGCTCCGGTTTTCAATGTGATTGTTCAGAATCCAGCGATGGGCGCAGAGGAGCTTGAAACCGGTGTAGCGATCCCAATGGAAGCCGCGCTTGCTGGTTTGCCGGATGTAAGAAGAATCCGCTCGAATTCGGAATTGGGAGTGACGCAAATCACGATTGAATTTGAGCCGGATGCGGACTATTACCGCTCACGCCAATTCGTCGCGGAGCGGGTTGCGCAAGCAGGATCGCAGATGCCTCCGGGAACAGATGCTCCGCTCATTTCAAGCTTGACCGGGCGCTTAAACGAGATTTTTGAATTCACTCTTGAAGCGCAGCCGGGGACTGTGGACCTGATGACTTTGCGCGATCTGAGCGAGTTCGACGTGCGCAATCGCCTGCTCGCTGTTCCCGGTGTTGCGGCTGTAGAGCGTTTGGGAGGATATCTCAGGCAATTTCAAATCCAGCTGGACCCAGAGCGAATGTCGGCTCGCCGCATTACGCTCGATGAGGTGTTGCACGCAGTCGAAGGCACGAACATCAATGCCGCGGGCGGCTTCGTTACTGAAGGCTCAATGGAGTGGACCATCCGCGCTATTGGGCGGGCCCGAAACGTGGCAGATATCCGCGACACAGTGGTCGCAGTGCGTGGCACTACCCCGGTGGTGCTCGGTGATGTTGCCGAAATCAGGGAAGCCCCCGCGGTGCGTCGCGGAATTGCTCATCGCCTGAAGGGCGAGGTAGTGAGCTGCCGGGTAACAAAGCAATTCGGCGCCGATACCGTCAAGGTTGCTGAAGGGATCAGAACCGCGATTGCGGACATTCAAAGAACCCTGCCTAAAGGTGTTGAGCTTCGCATCGTCTATGACCAATCGCAACTCGTCACCAGTGCTCTGGGCGGCGTGAGCCGGGCGATTCTGTTGGGGGCATTTCTTGTGATTGGCGTGCTCTTTGTGCTCCTGGGAGATTTGCGCGCGGCGATGATCGTAACACTAACGCTGCCGCTCTCGATTGCCCTTGCCGGTCTGTTACTTAAACCCGCCGGCATCGGCATCAATACGATGACCCTGGGCGGTCTTGCGATTGCCGTGGGCTTGCTCGTAGATGCCGCGGTAATCATGACGGAGAACATCGTGCATAGGCTGGCAACGCACCCGAAAGAATCAAAGGCGGAAAGTGCGTTACATGCGGCAATGGAAGTGGGACGGCCGATTGTCTTCGCTACTCTGATTGTGATCGCCGTCTTCGTTCCTCTGTTTGCGATGAGCGGGATTGAGGGTCGCATGTACAGCCCTCTGGCTGCCGCAGTCGTAAGCGCTATGGCTGGGTCTTTGCTCTTGTCTTTGACCGTAGTCCCGGTTGCGTCCGGCATTTTGCTGAAGCGTAGAACGGAAAGTAAGCCGGACGACGTGGCAATTATCCGCTGGCTCAAGCGCATTTACTCTCCGTTGCTGGATAAGTGCCTGAGTCATAGAAAGACAGTGATGGCAGGGTGTGCATTTATCACGATTCCTGCGCTCGCCCTGGCATTTTATGTTGGCTCGGACTTCATGCCAAAGCTGGACGAAGGCGCTCTTCTGCTGCAAACGGTTATGCCTCCGGAAGCTTCGCTGGATCAGGTAGACCGGATGAACCATCGTGTCGAAGACGAGTTGCGCGAATTCCCGGAGGTGGACGATGTTGTTCGCAGGACCGGGCGAGCCGAGCGAACCGAAGACCCGATGTCACACACCGCTTCTGATGTGCTTGTTGTCCTCAAAGCCAACAGGTCGCGGTCGCAAGACGCATTGGAAGACGCGATGAGGGACAGGCTGAAGTCGGTGCCTGGAGTCTCGGTTCTCTTCACGACGCCTTTGGGAATGCGCATCGACGAAGGCCTTGGAGGAACGCCCGCTGATCTTTCCGTCAAAGTCTTTGGGCCGGACTTGAATCAGTTGAGTGAGCTGGCAGATAAGGCTCGCAGCGTGATGGCAGGCATACGCGGCATCACCGATCTGCGAGCAGAACAGTTGACCGGAATGCCGCAACTCCGGATCGCCATCGACAGGCCGGCAGTCGCAAGAGTCGGGTTAACACCGGGCGATGTGGTGCGCGCCATTCGTATCGGACTGGCGGGCGAGGAAGAATCTGAGATATGGGTTGGTCAGCGCAGGTTCGATCTGGTATTGCGCCTGCAGGAAGAGAGGCGTCACCATCCAAACGAGATCAGGACCCTGTTGATAGACGGACACGACGGCTCGCGTATCCCCCTGGGCCAGCTTGCCGATATAGAGCAGACGTTCGGTCCCGGCGCCATCCGGCGCGAGGCAGGCACGCGTCGCATCGCCATCGAGGCGGGAGTTGCCGGAAGGGATTTGGGCAGCACTGCGAGCGAGGTGCGTGAACGTCTGTCCAAGGAGCTACAACTCCCGACCGGCTATTTCTTCGATGTTGGGGGAAAGATCGAGAGTCAGGCACGCGCAAGCAGATCCCTCACCATTGCAATCGTGGTCGCCTTGATTGGAGTTTTCCTGCTCCTTTACCTCGCCCTCGACTCTGTGTTGGACGCCAGCCTCATATTGGTTTCACTGCCGGTTGCCTTTGTCGGCAGCATTGTCGCGCTGTTGATTAGTGGTGAGACTTGGAATGTCTCGTCGCTGGTCGGATTGATCGGTCTATTTGGAATCGCCGTACAGAATGGGCTCGTGCTGGTAACCCAGACTCGCCTGTTGGTCGCCCAGGGTAAGCCTTTCGAGGGTGCTGTAAGGGAAGCCAGTATCGGGCGCGTCAGACCAAAAATCATGACCGCAGCAACCGCCATTCTCGGTTTGCTCCCGATCCTGCTGTTGAGGCTTCATGGGACCGAAATTGAACGACCGCTCGCAATTGTCATGACAGGCGGATTGATTACTTCCACCCTGTTCACACTCTTGGCGTTGCCAACCTTCTACCTCTCCATCCATCGCGCCACCAGCCGTTTCACGCGCCCGAAAGGGGACCTTCCCGACCCGGCGCGGACGGCAATCTCGTGGTGAATGGCTGGCGCGCGGGCGAGGAGTTCGAGTTCACCTACTGCCTCGGCAAGACGCCCGGGTTCCACCTAGAACGGATTAGGTGTCAGGACAAGCGAGACGCTACCGGGAGTGCCTCGCGTAATCCACAGGCAAGTGCCTGACTTTCTGCAACGCAAGGGAAACTCAGCACATCTCTACCGGTAAGGAGACAAAAATAAATGAAAATCGTAGTTACCACTCCTACCGGCCACATCGGTAACAAACTCGCAAACATACTTCTTGACCGCAAGTCTGATGTCACGCTGATCGCCCGCCATCCGGAGAAGGTGAAGGACCTGGCCAGCCGCGGCGCAAAGGTCATCACCGGCGAGCACAGCGATCCCGGCATTGTTGAGCAGGCGGTGCGCGGCGCCGACGCGCTGTTCTGGCTGACACCTGCTGAGATGACCTCGCACGATCCGTTAGGCATAGCCCGCCGCATGGCCGAGGCCGGAGCCAGCGTGATCCGCAAGCATCCCGACTTGCATGTGGTCCAGCTTTCAAGCGCAGGAGCATTCCTGCCCAAGGGTACGGGGCCGATTGTTGGACTGTACGAGACGGAACAGAAGTTCCGGGCTGCCGGGAAGAACATCGTCTCGCTGCGCCCGAACGAGTTCATGGAAAACGTGTTCTTCTCGCTGCCGACGATCATCGGACAAAACAGCATCTTCACTTCGATCCCGGGATCGTCGACAGCGCCGTTCATCGCCACTGAGGACATCGCCGAGATTGCCGCTGAGTTTCTGACCAAACCGGTCGACGGCCATCATGTGGTTGACATTGTGGGTCCGGAAGAGATTTCCCTGGACGAGTGGGCCGGCATCGCCGGGCAGGCCGTCGGGAAACAAATCCGCGTGGTTACCGTTCCGGGCCACCAGTTGGCGGCCGCAATGAGCCAGAGTGGAATGTCGCCGGAGATGGCAGCGCTGCTGGTGGAAATGGAACAATCATTTCCGACCATACAGGGCCAATACAAAGGCGACCAAAAACGCACCGGCAAGGTTACATTCTCGCAGTTTGCCCGGGAGGTGTTCGCGCCCCGGTATAAGAAAGCCGCGCAATCGGCGGCGTAGTCAGCGCGCAAGTCTCACACATCGGAGAAATCCGATGTGTGGAGACTGGCGAAGAGAGCTTAAGTTCGACTCCTTCCACGCTCACCACTGCCCTTGAATTTTCTCCTGGAGAGGTCCTTCGGCTCGCGGCTTGCGCTCGCTCAGGATTTCGCCTGCGGGCTCAGACGCCCGCAAATCGGCTCAAGTTCGATTCCTTCCGCGCTCTTGTATTCAACGATCTTCTTCGCTAACCAAATAGCCGGCAGCCAAGTCCAATGCTCTTTTAGATCGGAGTAGAAGAGCAAATGATCGTGAGTCGTGCCGTACTCGTTTCGATTCTGGCAGTGCAAGCATTTTCACTTGGCGTGGCAAGCGCACAGACGCAGAGTCAGCAGCCTTCGCGAAAAGAGCAGTTTGAGCGCGATGGAATTATCTGGGGCAGCGCAGCAGTCTGGGGCGGCCCGTTTCAAGAGGACATCAGTGAAGACCTGAAGCTGGCCGGGCTGGCCCGTTTCTGGATGGAAGTCAAGGTCAACTTTCCGCACTTTGCGGAGATTTCGGAACTCGATTGGGACAAAACCTATCTTGAGTTCATCCCGCGAGTGCGCGCTACCAAGAGCACGTATGAGTATTATCGCGTCCTGCAACAGATGTGTGCGGTGCTCAAGGACGGTCACTCCGATGTCTTTCTGCCCAAGGAATTGGCTGAGCGGATGGAAGCCACGCCTCCCCTGCGCCTGGATGTGATCGAAAACCGCGTGTTTGTAACGCGAGTCGAGAGCAAAGCGCTGGAAAGTGCAGGCGTGACTGCGGGGCTGGAGGTCCTGAAGATTGACGGAGTGCCGGTGCGCGAATATGCCGACAAGAACCGCAGGCCTTACGTTGCCAGCAATTCTCCGCAGCATGTGGAAGTAAAGGTCTTCTCCTACGGTTTGATGGCGGGGCCGCGTGACAAGCCTGTTGCCGTCGAGTTCCGGGCAAAGGACGGTGAGGTGTTCGAGAAGCAGATTGCGCGCACGCCCTATGCCGACCAGACGGCCTATCCCGCATTTGAATACCGAAAAATTCCTGGGAATATCGCCTATGTTGCGATCAACAGTTTTGCCAGCAACGACGTGCAGAAGGAATTCGAGAAGCATCTGGCGGAGATCCGCGCGAGTGATGGGCTAGTGATTGATGTTCGCGAAAACGACGGCGGAAGCGGGGTTGTGGCCTACAACATCATCGGCTATCTGGTAGCGAAGAATTTTGCTCCGCCGCAATGGAAATCACGGGAGTATGTTGCCACCATGCGCGCGTGGGGAACGCCTGGCGGATGGTATGAGCCCAAACCCACGGAGTGGGCAGCCCAGCCGAACGAGTATTATCAAAAACCCGTTGTGATGCTGACGGGACCGCGTTCCCTTTCCGCGACGGATGTGTTTGCCGAAGTTTTTTCACAGCTCAAGCGCGGCAAAATTGTGGGCGAAGCCACTGGCGGAAGCACAGGCGATCCGGTTGCGTTCGCGCTTCCAGGCGGGGGATCGGCACGGGTGTCAACGTCGACGGAAGTGAGAGGTGGAATTGTGGGCAAGGGTGTCCAGCCGGATGTATCGGCGCCACGAACAGTCCAGGATTTTCTTGCCGGCAGGGATGCAGCGCTGGAGGCGGGGCTGACCGAGTTGAAGAAAACGATTGCAGAAGCTCGCGGTCATTAGGCACACACACTCGAGTATTTGCAAACAGAAAAACGTGCCCTACAAGAGCCGGGCGGCCGCTTCAGAGATCCTTCTATAGTTTGCCATCGTCTCCCCAACTTGTTCGTAGGTGACCGCTTTCGGGAGCCTTTCCTCGCCCCAAAAAACGCCCAGCCACCATGCGAGCGAAAGGAACTCAGCCGCCATCCCAACCTGGCCGGCAATCAGCGCAGCGGCAAGCGAGAAACGAGCCCGGACCAGGACAGAGACAGCGGAGACGGTCAGATAAAGCATGAACCCCGTGGCAATACCTGCAGGTCGCGGACGCCAGGTGAATCCCACCGATCGCGAGTAGATCAATAAAGCGCAGAAGGTCGCCCACAATGCCACGCTCAAAACCTCTTCAACCGTCACCATCGTTCTGGTCAACGATCCGCCGTTTCTAGCCGCTAAAAGAAGCCCGACCGTAATTGCCACGACCAACGATACCGAAATGATGACCACGACGTGGCGTTGCTTCCAGGCGGCGAAGCCAATTCGTGGATCAAAAACGTTGAAGTAGAGCTCGACAGCAACCGCAAACGCGACGATGCTGCCGAGGATGTTGATTACATAGAAGGCAGCGAAGTAGGTCATCGGCGATCCCAGGCGGGCAATGAGCAGAGCGGCCAATCCGCCGAGGGCCTGCCAGGTCACAAAGACACTCATGACCGGATAACGTTTCCAGGCATCCCAGCGAAGGAGCATGAGGGCAAGGCAACACTCAAGAACCGTGCTGGAGATCATCATGATCCGCGAAAAGAGGGGAAAGACTTCGAACATGGGGCTGGACCTCTTGCAATAAATTAATGCAGGGCCGGCCCAATTGTACTTGGCCAGTCCCCTTCGTTTCTAGTGCGGCTCAGGAGGACAAAGAGGTGGGCAGGGCGGAGGGCAGCATTCGCTTGCCCCGGCCACTACCGGACTTGCCGGCTTTTTGCCGGAATCCCCAACTCTTATCGCTCCAACCGTGAGCACGAGGAAAGCCATTACAACAGGCTCGATTTTCATATGCGTACTCCATGAAGCCGGGCCGGAACGGCTATCGTGGTGAATCTAGCATGTTGACGGCGTTGCGCGCGTCTCCACGTTGTGAAGTTATGTTTCCGAAAATCATGCGAGTCCTCTCAAAAAGTAATGTGCCTTCCCAATTTGGAACACTTGTCTCGCTCATCCAGCGCGAGCCACAGAGTAGTTTCTTCAGAGTCTTTTTGGCACGACAAGTGTGTCTGGTTGGGACACGAGGAGAAAGACTGTTTTCCACATAAAAACAGGAAATAGCCGAAACGAGTTTGTTCAATCAGGGTAAGTAATCGCGACGCTATGTGATGACAGTCACAGCATGGAATCACGACTACGACTAGTATGCAACCATCGACCTGGAAAGATTGGTAGTGGTGCAGTTTGGGCTCTAAATTCATCGCTTCCCACCCCAGCTCGCGCAACACCGGCGCGCGCTGGGGACCCGGCTTCGCGATGAACGTCTGCCTAAAGGCCCGCGTCCCGGCTTGCCGGGACGCTAGACGCTGATACTGCTAGTGGTGCAGTTTTTCAAACTGCACCACTATCGAAAGATCCGGCTTTTCGACGGAGAGAGCTGCTTTTATGCGGGCCGAACGACAGGTCCTAAAAAAGAAGGACCCCCAACCCAGACCTTGGAATGGCAGAGGGTTGGAACCGCATAAGTTGTAGCCTTGCGAGGGCTGGGCGCGTGAACCTACTACTTCATTGGGGATGAAGGCCATGTCTTTCACGCAAACAGCCCTCGTATTTTTTGTCCGCCCGGCAAAGAAACGGTCAGGGACGATCGTGGTCCAAACGAAGCGGACTTAGTCGGTGGTGATGTCCAAGGGTCTGCCTGAAGCATCCCGGCTGACATGGGATGTCGGCAGGTGGCAGTCTTCACCGCCGGTTACTTTTGCGATTTCCTCATAAGTCAGGACACGAGCGCCCGCACGAGCGAGTACCCTGGTTTCAATGTTCTGGTTCGACATTCGCTTTCTCCTTTCAAAGCGCAGACAGTATGCTCGAAGCGCGCGTCGATTGGGAAATCCCAAAATGGCACGGACAGAATCAAAACGGAAAGGTTGTGAGGAACAGCGACGTTGCCGTAAGACTGAGCTGCCGTGCGGTTTCGAATTAAAAAAGCGCAAGGTCCCTCCGTCCTACTCGCGCGCTGAAGACGGCGCGCGCTCGCTACACGGCCGTCGGGATGACGGGTTAAATTAGGAAGGCAGTTCTACGTTGCGTTCACTGGTCGCACGCAATGGAAGCGGCCCGCGCAAGAGCTAATATGAGGTTGAACTTCACAGCAACACGCAGATCGATTGCGCTATGAAAGCCGCTGTCCTTACTTCGCCGCGAAGCATCCTGTCTCGGCCATTGGAAATCCGGGAGGTGGCAAAGCCTGAGCCCAAGCCAGGTCACGTTCTTCTCCGCGTGCGCGCCTGCGGTGTGTGCAGGACCGATCTACACATCGTCGAAGGCGAACTACCACCGCAGCACCCGCAAATCATCCCCGGCCATCAGATCGTGGGTGAGATTGCAGACGCGGGAACGACTGGTCTTTTGCGTGGTGACCGCGTTGGCGTCTCGTGGGTAGGAGGCGTGGACGGCAGCTGCTGGTATTGCCGTCAAAATATGGAGAACCTTTGCGACGCCCCGACCTTCACCGGATACACCGTGGATGGCGGCTATGCTGAGTATGCGGTGGCACGCGCCGATTTCACTTTCCCTCTTCCGGCCGCTCTTGACGATCTACAGGCTGCGCCTCTGTTGTGCGCAGGGATCATCGGCTTCCGCAGCCTGCGCGTGGCCGAGGTAAAACACGGAGAGCGCGTAGGGCTGTTCGGCTTCGGCGCTTCGGCGCATCTTGCCATTGCAGTGCTGCAGGCGTGGGATTGTGAAGTCTATGTCGCGACGCGAGGCGCGTCGCACCGGCAGATGGCTGCTGCACTGGGCGCAACCTGGGTGGGCAACGAAAGTGAAAAGCCGCCGGTACCGCTCGACCGGGCCGTTACTTTCGCGCCCAGCGGCGATGTGGTTGTGGCTGCTCTGGCAAGCCTGCGCAAGGGCGGTGTGGTAGCCATCAATGCGATTCATCTGGACCGCATTCCGGAATTTGATTATGACCGCCTGCTGTGGGGAGAGCGACAGATTCGTAGCGTGACGAACATGACGCGGGCGGATGCCCGCGACTTTCTGGAACTTGCAGCCGAGATTCGGCTGAAGCCCAGGGCCACCGTGTTCGCGCTCGGTCAGGCCAACGAAGCTCTGGCTGCGATCAAGAATGATGCGATCGATGGCGCGGCGGTCATCCTTCCCTAGTGCTTCCCTGCTGCTCAAGACCGGTGCTCACCACGCTGGCGATGTGCTGTTCAATGCGGTTCTTTCCCTTTTTTTTGGCGAGATACATCGCCTGATCGGCCGCGTGAACCATCTCCGATACGGAGTCGAGCGGCGGAGCGAAGCTGGCGATCCCAATGCTGACAGTGACCGGCCAGCGGTTGTGCTTCATCACACCATCCAGCTCGAGGCGCACGCGGCGCAGGATACCGGCGGCTGCAGGTCCATCGGCCTCCGGCAGCAAGACAGCGAATTCGTCGCCGCCGATGCGGGCGACCACATCACTGGGCCGCACTGCCCTGCTGATGGCATCGGCGGTTGCGGTGAGCACACAGTCACCGGCGCCGTGGCCCAGCCGGTCATTGAGCTGCTTGAAGCCGTCCAGGTCGAGATAGGAAATGCTGAGCGGCACCTGCCGGCGATCGGAAATGCTCTTGGCAACAGCCGCGGCCTCCAGCAGGGCACGGCGGTTTGCGATCCGGGTGAGCGGATCGATACGCGAGAGATGCCGCTCACGTTCATATAGGGCTTTGAGCTGAACGATCATGAGCATGGCGCTGATATACAACGCAAGCCGGACCAGAGTATCCCAGTAGGCGATGGCAGGCGGAACGCCCCGCAGCCGGATGACGAAACCGAGTATGACGCTTACGATCCCGAGCGCCAGCCCGGAGCGTTTGCCGATGAACCAGCTGAAGAAAGAGATGGGCACAAGATAGTAAGGAGAGATTTCCAGCAGGTAGTTTGTGTGTGTGAGGTAGTCGGCCGCAGCCACAAGCGCGAGCAACGAGACCCCGAAAAAAATCAATACGCTCTTTGGCCATGTCGCAAGATATTCGGTAATGGTCACAGCAAACCGCTCCTTAAAATCTTGCGTGATCCCCGTCACACATGGTTGAGCGGCAGACGAATCACACTATAATCGGCAGGCCTGGATAAACCGGCCAGCGGGAGGCCCTCATGCTGAGAATCATGATCACTAACTGGTGGTTGTTCGCCTGCCGCGCGGCCTTTGCGCTGGTATTTGCCGGCTATATCTGGTTTGTCGAGGGAGCCAAGCTGCCGCTATTGCTGCGCGCCTTCGCGCATGCCTCCACGGTCGAGCTGTTCGGGCTGCTGGCCTTTGGCGCGGGGATTTTTACTTTGGCGGCGTCACTGCGCCGCTCCAGCCGCGGCCACGATCGCTGGCTGCTTTTGCTGGACGGCCTGGGAGCCTGCGCGGCCGGAGTATTGGTGATCGTGATACCGTCACTACTTCTGGCCCAACTAGTCTGGATCATCGCCCTATGGGCGCTGCTCATTGGCGTATGCGAGATCCTCATGGCGCGCAAAATTCGCCGGCATTTACGCGATGAGTGGTTTCTGGCTGCCGCGGGATGCGGCTCCGTAATCTTCGGTGGCATGCTGCTTTCAAGCTGGGTCACTGACGATCACATTTTGCTTGTCTGGCTGGCAGGCTACTCGCTGTTCAGCTCGGTCGCCATGGCAGGCCTGGCATACCGCCTGTGGAAGGCGAGCACTTTACCGCACTTGCTGGCGCACGATGCGCTCAAGGAAAACGCTGCCGTCACCTCCAAATAGCCCCGTCGCGAAGGTCTGCTGAAAATGAGCAGGGGCAGTTTTTCAAACTGGCCCACTCTCCCTCTTGTGATCGCGATCACAGCCACCATTGGCAAAAGCGAGTGAACTAATAGTGTGCAAGGCGGCTGTCCAGCGGCGGTTGTCCCAACGGCTGCTGACGGCGGAGGGGAGTGGCCATGAAAGACCGCGTCAAACACGTTTATCTGTGGCTGGGAAACGTACTCAACAACCCAAGGGCTTTCGGCCTGGAAGAGCGGCCGCCACAGCCTTTGCTCGACGTCTTAAGCAGAATGCACCGAGAGCTGATGGAGGAGCTGCGTGAAGAAGCAGCGGAAGAGGATTTTTTACCGGCGGAGCTGTCGCAAGACGCTGACCGGCATGATTTCGCCGCTGCAACTTCCACTTCGTTCACGCTGCATGAAGAAGATCAGGCGCTGGGGATCGTCTGTGCGGAGTGAAAACTGAGATCTCGCCTGAAAAGGGGGCCATTATGAGCACGATTGTTGAGAGTAAAGCAGCTAGTGCAATTTCGCGTCCTGAGGTCACCCGTCCTGAGCCAGCGCTCAGCCGGACATCGTGGCAAATTCTGTGTGCCTGGCTGACGCGCGAGTTGAAGGGCCTAGAGACTACGATCGAGCGCCGCGATAGCAATGGCGAATGGGTGGTGGAGTGCGTCTCTTATCCATTGCTGAGCGTTACGACGCGATGGGGAGCGAACGGCGTTCAGGTCATCTCGATCAAGGTAAAGGTGAATGGCAACACCAAGCTGTTTGAGGTTTCGGGGCCAAACACGCTTGACGTCAAGAGAAATGCTGCGGGATGGCCAATCAGGATTGAGCTGGGAAATACAGAAGGCCGGACGGTCCTGCTGTTTTCAGGGCAGATGGATCCGGAAAGATGGGCAAGCCGCAACGCGTGGGGTGAGTAATGGAAGCCGCTCAAGGTCCGGCTCGGAATGGGGTCTGAGCCGGACAGCAGCCTGACCCTCCAAGCGACCATTCACAACGTGACATGCATCAAGAGCCAGGGGAAGCACGAGTTTATAGTCAAGAGCTCGTCAGCAACAATCACCCACCTTTTTCTCCGAGAGTCCTGCAAATCCGTGTTTGGCCTGCGAGCGCGCCCACTCAAGAATTCTTCTCCCAAGTCCTTCCAATGACTGACCCTTTGCGTCCCTAAACGGGTGCGAATCGAGCCCTTTATCGCCGTCAGAAAAACGGCAGAAAAAAGTCAGATGAAGCGAAGGACGCTTTAACAGCTCGTGCGTGTTAATGGAGTACACAGGGACCATTCTGAGTTGTTTGAGAGAGCCTGAGCCCGCAGGACCCCAAAGGAGAAAATATGTTCGGACGGATTGCGGCGTTCTTTTATGGCGCCGTTTGCTATCTCGCGTTTCTCGCGAGTTTTGTGTATGCAGTTGGCTTTCTGGGAAATTTTGGCGTGCCCAAGTCGATTGATTCGGGGCCGCAGTTGCCGCTGGTGCAGGCATTGGCCATCAATCTGGCATTGCTGGGATTGTTTGCCGTGCAGCACAGCATCATGGCTCGCCAGTGGTTCAAGAAAGCGTGGACACGCATTGTGCCCACCGCGGTCGAGCGGAGCACCTATGTACTGTTCTCCAGTGTTGCCATGTTCCTGCTCTTCTGGAAATGGCAGCCACTGGGTGGCGTGATTTGGAATGTTGAGAACCCTGCCGGCAGGATTGGTTTGTATGGCTTGTTCGGTGCCGGCTGGCTGTTGGTTCTTGCCGCTACGTTCCTCATCAATCATTTTGATCTGTTCGGACTGCGCCAGGTCTGGCTGTATTTGCTGGGACGTCCTTATACATCGCTCAAGTTTGATACGCCCGGTCTCTATCGCTACGTGCGGCACCCGCTGTACGTGGGATGGCTGCTGACGTTCTGGGCTGCTCCGGTGATGACAGCGGCACATCTGGTCTTTGCCCTCGCGACCACCGGTTACATTCTGATCGCCATTCAATTCGAGGAACGCGACCTGGTCCGGCTGCACAAGGAATACGCGGAATATCGCCGCCAGGTGCCGATGCTGTTGCCGGTCGGCCCCACAGCGCGCAAAGAGACTGACGATCTGCTTCAGGCTCCTGCCAAGCGCGCAAGCTAGGCACAGTGGCAGGTCGAAGACTGCGAAACCCGAATCAGGAAACATACGCAAGGAGACAGACGGATGAATACGCTTGTGCAAGAGATACACACCAGCCAGCAGCTTGAGCGGCTCAAATCCCGGCTGAAGACAACGTGGATGACGGGAGACTATGACGCTTTCTCCCGCTATATGGAGAACGATGCTGAGCTGTTCTTCTGGCGGCTCGGCATCACGCCTGGAACCCGCGTGCTTGACGTGGGTTGCGGCGCCGGACAGCTTGCCCTGATCGCCGCCCGCGCCGGCGCCAAGGTGACGGGTTGTGACATCGCCACCAACTGGCTGGAAGATGCCCGCGAGCGAGCAGCAGCTGAGGGGCTCAGTGTCAACTTTGAAGAAGGCGATGCCGAAGCGCTGCCCTTTGCTGATGGCCAGTTCGATGCGGTCGTGAGCCTGGTTGGAGCGATGTTCGCACCGCGACCGGAATTGGTGGCCGAAGAGCTGACGCGCGTGTGCCGCCGCGGAGGCATGATCGCCATGGCCAACTGGACGCCAGGCGGCTTTATCGGACAGATGTTCAAAACCATCGCACGGCATATTGCTCCGTCAGGCATGCCTTCGCCGGTGCTGTGGGGCGATGAAGCCATTGTGCGCGAGCGTTTCAGCAACGGAATTTCCGGCCTGAGATGTTCGCTGCACATGTACAACTTCGACTATCCATTCCCGCCGGATGCGGTCGTGGAATTCTTCCGCGACAATTACGGCCCGATGACGCGCGCCTTTGCGACACTCGACGCAAGAGGTCAGGCGCAGCTGCGCAGCGAGCTTGTCGCGTTGTGGTCGGCGCATAACAGAGCTACCGGCAACACCACCAAGGTCGACGCCGAATATCTCGAGGTAGTCGCCATCCGCGCTTGAGCTTTGGGGCGGGCCGGGGATTGCAGATCGGGTCTCTATTGCTTTCCCCGGCCCAGTTGTTTCGAGCTCAGGCTTTGTCGTAAAACTTGAGCGCCATGGCGCCATGGGTCGCGGCCCCGCCGGCACGCAGAGCAGCAGCGATGAACGCGCTCTCTGTCACTTCTTCGCGCGACGCGCCCGCGGCCTTCGCCGCCCTTGTATGCACTTCAATGCAGTACGGACACTGCGTGGTGAACGCCACGCCCAGCGCAATCAGCTCACGATACTTCCTGGGAATCGCGCCCTCATCACGGCCGACAATCTTGTCCAGGTTCAGCCAGGCGTTGAACTCTGTGGGCGCAAGCTTGCCCATCTCTTTCAATAACCGCAGATCTGCGGGATCATGATAGTGGTCACTCATTGGGTGTCCTTCTCTTGGATTTGATTCTTTGCGTACGATTTGTTGGATGATGCGATCGTGGCCAAACGATTCATCCGCCTGCGTCGCCGATTTAAGTAGTTCCCTTTCTCTTGTGACGCTCAGCGGACATTTGCGCGGCTCACCGTTGATTCAAGAAATCTTCCAGCACGGCGGCATATCGATCCGGCTCTTCATACGAAGGCAGATGGCCGCTGTGCTCAAAGAAGACAAGCTTTGCTCCGGGTATGGCGTGCGCCAACTGCCATGCCGTGAGCGGAGCAACATTCATATCGAAGCGGCCATTGATCACCAGCGTAGGAAACTTGAACTCGGCGAGCTTGGGCGTGAGATCGAGATCGGTCGTGGCCTGCCTCACGGCTGCGCCGACTGCGGGCTCCATGCCGAGATCGCCCATGTGGCTCATGTAGGCATCGCGTTTTTCCGGCGAATAAAAGAGCATGCGGAAGTGGTTGCGCAGGCCGGTGCGCGCCGCCGCTTCAGTGTTCGCGCCCAGGCTTTGCGTCTCTTTTTCATTCTGCTCTTCGATGTCGGGAAAAACCTGCGGCAAGACGCGCACAATGCTCTTCCAGTTAGGGCCGGGAGAATCGGAGAGAATCAGCTTCGCTACATGCTCAGGATGCGCCGCGGCATAGGCCATCGCGATCAGCCCACCGTAGGAATCGCCGAGCACCGCAACCTTATTCAGGCCAAGGGTCTTTCGCACGGCATCAAGATCGGCGACCTGCGCGTCCATTGTTTGCGAAAGGACGGATTGAGAAGCACCAGCCTTCAGCGGCTTGGAAGCGCCGATGCCACGCTGATCATAGAAAACCACAAGACGGTTTTTGGCGATGCGAGTCCAGAGATCGTTCTGCGCCATGTACGAGTGCGAGAGCCCCGGCCCTCCGTTGATCGCGATAATCGGAAGCGCCGAGCCCGGAATGCCCAGCGTGGTGTAGAAGATGTTGACCTCTTCCGTGTGCGCGTAGCCCATAGACTGCGCCACGGTTTGCGCGCGAAGCATTGCCGAACAAAGCAAAAACACAATGATAGATAGATGCTTTTTCAACAGATCACCTTGAGGGCAAAAAATTTGGATCGCGAGCAGGGTAACACACTGCTGCCGAACCTTAAGCCGTACGGGCAAGCCGCGCCTGCACCATCTTCCTGATCAGCGTGACCGGCATCGGCTTTGAAAGCGGAAAGTGCACCGTGCCCTTCGAGGTGGAGTAGCCCCGCAGCTCGTCCTTGAATTGTCCGACCACCGCCGCCGTGGGAAACAGACTGCAGTGTTCATTGAACGCGGCATACCAGACCAGGACTTTCTTGTGCCTGAAGGCGGGAATCTGATAGCTGATGATCTCGACGGATTCCGCCGGCACCACGGAGAGTATGGCCGCGCGAATCTGTTTCAGCGCCGGACGCGCCGCTGCGTTGGCGGCAGCAATGTATTGCTCGACCGTGGTAGGGGAAATGGGTCTCTTCGCTGCCTTCTTGAGGGCGGTGCGTTTTGTGGCTGGGCGACGTTTGGCTGGCTTTGTCTTTCTCATAAGGGGATGGTAAAGGAAGCAGTCCGCTGGCCGCAAAGTTCAGGTGTGAAAATTGTGTTGATCTTCGCTTTATTTTCGGCTATAGTGAGAGTAGCAGGTTGGGAGCGGCGCCAGCCTGCGGTTGTTTTCTAATCGGCCTGCATCCTCGAAGGCGGCCATTAGCAATTAGCATCTGGCAATTAGCTTTTTGTTTTTCTCTGCCTTCACCTTCTACTGTAGAAGTGTGCCTGGTGTGTCCCTAAAAAATACCTCAGCGGCTAAAGCCGGCTGCATAAGAGCATTTGAACGCAGGGCTGAAGCCCTGCTCCACCCCGTGGCCTGGAAAATCTATTTGCGATTAGCGCAGGCGAGGGGCGCCTGCGGTCCACAAGATGTATCGCCCACGAGTTGATAGGCACAGGCAAGAGTGCCTCCACCCCAGCATGCGAAAACCGCGCGTGCCGGGGGCCCCGGTGCCTGTGCCACAAAAATCAAAAAGCATGAGCCACCTGCGGGTGGCTTTTTTGTTTAGCGGTCAGCGATCAGCTATCAGCGATCAGCAGAACGAGACCAGCAATGCGAAACAACCTACCACCTGGAGAAAGACCCATGACAAAAAAGGAAACGCTGTCCCGGTTGAAGAAGTGTGCAAGGAAGCTGGGGCGCACGCCGACGTATGCGGAGATATGGCGCATGACGAAGGTCACGAAATACCTGATCAAGCTGCATTTTGGAACCCTGGCGGAGGCGATGAAGCGCGCGGGTGTGGCGGCGCGGGGAGTCGGGCATCGACTGGATACGCTGACGCTGCTGGAGGACTGGGCGCATCTCGCGCGCAAGATGGGCAGGCCGCCGAGTTTTATGGAGTACCGGCGGGCGGGCAATTTTGGCGCAAACAGTTTTCTGAACCGATGTGGCGCGTGGTCGCGTGTGGGAGAGAGGTTCTGCGCGGTGGTGAAAGAGCGCAAGAAAGAGGCGGTGTGGGCAGATGTGCTGACGATTGTGAAAGAGTGGGAGGGACACACGACGTGGGAGGGCCGGAGGAAGACGGCGAGGCGCGGGGTGAGCGAGCGTGTAGCGCATGACGAGCCTCAGCCGCGACGGAAGATGCTGCCGGGGCGTCCGATCTATGGACCGCCGGCGAGGCTGCCGGGATTACGCAATGAGCCGACCTGCGAAGGCGGCGTGATGTTCGTCTTTGGACGGGTGGCGGAGGCGCTGGGGTTTGAGGTGGAACGCATACAGACGGCCTTCCCCGACTGCGAGGCGTTGCGGGAGGTCGGGCCGGGCAAGTGGCAGAGGGTGTGGATTGAGTTTGAGATGTGCAGCAGGAATTTTCTGGAACATCAGCATGATGCGAAGCGGTGCGACATCATCGTGTGCTGGGTGCATAACTGGCCGGAGTGTCCGGGGGAGGTGGAGGTGATTGAGCTGAGGAAATGCCTGAAAGGCATGTGATCGCCGGAATCGCACGAAATCGCCGGAATCGCGCGGAATCGGAAAGGCAAGAGCTCAAAGCGGAGGCGCGGAGACTAAGGGCGAAGCAGGTGCGGCCTGCATCGCCCGATCGCGATCGTGAGTTATTGGTGGCGAGCGTTTGACAGCACGACAAGCAGTTCGCGGTTGGCCAGGGCGCGAAGTTGATCTGTCTGCCTGCGAATGTTGCGCAGGCGGTCGATCGAGATGATTCTGGTCCGATTCGCGGTGTTGATGAGCTGCAGATTGTCCAGGTTGATCAGGGCGGTGCCGTATCCACGGTTGAGGTTCTGCAGGAGATCAAGTATCTGGGGTGTAGGGAGCGGGCCGGTTTGTGGGTTGTTGGCGGCACGGCGCGAGGGGTGAAGTTGCGTTGAAGAATTGGAGCGTTTAGCTTTATGAACAGCCATCGTTTGCCTCCTAGTTAGGCGATGTTGGTCAGGGCACGTTCGGTGTGACAGCACCGGGCGTTGCCCGTAGAAACATTATGCTTAAGCGGTTTAAGCATGTCAAGAAGATAGAATGTTATTTTGAGTTCTTCTTTGATTTGCCCCAACGGGCCTTTGCCGCTTTTGCAGCCACGTCTCTCCGCTGCTTGGGGGTCATGGTTTGCAGGCGCCGCTTGCCGCCAATTTTCCCGCCTTTGCTGCCAATCTGGGCCATGTATTGAGAAATGACGGACGCTGGGGAAGGGGGCGTGCTGTCCGATGAGGCCGGAATGGGTTTATCCTTAGGCCGCTTTGGCATAATCACATAATGCCACATCGACGGAACGAGGGGCTTTCAATATCGTTGGTTCGTTTGTGCATCTCACCCCGGAAAACACTTCTACGTCAGCATGAATCAAAAGATAAACATTGCGGTAAAATGTTAACCATAGGGTTAACGCTGTTATTGATTCATTGACATAGGAAGAAAGGAAATATAAGCTTCATGGTTCACCAGCATCGAAGTAAGACTAAAAACAGGGAGCATCAGAGTTGCCGGGACTGAAGATTCCTCAAGAGCAGCTGCCCACCCTAGAACGTATCAGAACCATCTCTTCGAACTCTCTGCAGGCATTCATATCTGCCCTCCAGAAATCACCGGAGGACGTTCCAGCAATTCCTGAATTGACACAGGATGAAGCGGAGCGCCTGAAGAATGCAGTCACTGAACTCTATAGTGTGAGGTCATACTTTGATGTGGACGTCCCTGCATTTGTGGCTGATGTCGCCGATGCGCTGCAAGAGCAGCTTCACGTCAACCGTCTGGATGATTTCAAGGATCGCCTTGCAGCTCTTCTGACGATTGATTCCATAAATCTTTCTGTCAAGGCGATGTCTTTAAAAGCAGAGTATGAACGAACGTTTTGTAGCGCACGCATTCTAACCGACATACGGCCTATTTATTCGAACGACATTTCAGGCCCCCCTCCGGCGGCGATGATTGTTCATACACTACGAATCAGTTATCACGACGACTCTTCACGAGTAAACGAAATCTACGTCGCATTAGACAACGATGACGTAAGCGCCTTAAGGGAAATTTTGGATCGTGCCGAACTAAAAGCAAAATCCTTGGAGAAGTTTTTGGCAGGCACGAAAGTAAGGCTGATAGCTTCTGGAGAAAGTAGGTAGTAGATGCCAGATCTTGCAGTTGTTGAACCGTGGCTTAATCGTCCGAAAAGACATCGCTCTCGCAGGTGCAACGCCCATCAGTACGTGAGAGGCTTGAAGTGGGGGGAACATTTCCCAGAAGTTGCCAAACCAATGGTTGTAAGTGGCGGTTCTGTAAATCAACATCGCACCGCTATTAGGCGTTGGGCAATCGGGATGTCTGCCGAGCCGGTTCCAGAATTCGTTCACGCTTGGTGCCAACCTAGCTTAGCCCCGGAGTTCACGTCTGCAATAGACGAATTGCGCAGTGTCATCAAAGCCATTGGCGAATCCCGTCCATTGCCAGAGCCAACGGCGGAAATGGATCAGTTGTTGACTCGTGCCCTGCAGGAAAGAGGAGTACGACGTGACATCAGAGAGTGGGCAAACCGACTCTCAGCGGATATTCGTGATCTGACGGACTGAACGTAAGATGCATCCTCTGGATTGTCCTGAATGGGAATACAACGGTCACCCGAATCGGGGACTCATATCTGTCCGCATCGCTGATATCGTTTTCGATCTTCGTACAGAAGCAAAAAGCACATTGACCGTTGCGGCGGACACACGGGAAAGTCATCGCGCAGTATTTCACGACCTCGTGCCTGTTCGGTATGAGTATTACGCAGGCCACTACCGTGGAGAGTTGTTTCGGTGTCTGCGGTTTTACTCAGTTGGTATTCAAGGCGATCCTCGCGTCGGTGCGACCCCAGACACGGTCAAATTTTTGATGACAGAGCTAGGTGCTACCATTCGTGCTGCTCTATTAGCCTTGGATGGAAATGTCTTGCTCCCGGATCGGGAGAAGCTTAGGTATATCGTTGTGTGTGCCTGCCAAGTGTTCGTGCATTTTTTGACAATTCATCCATATGCTAACGGAAACGGTCACATGGGAAGACTTGTCGTTTGGAGCATATTGGGCCGCTACGGACATTGGCCGAACCGTTGGACTATCGAACCAAGGCCTCCAGATCCTCCTTATTCGGAATTGATAGTACGTTATCGCAATGGCGACCGTGAACCTCTTGAGCGTTATATAGTCCAAATGTTGATTTCTTAGGGCTCCCTCACCGTCAAACGGCGCGGGTTCGGGATTTCAGAAAAACTAATCCAACTCCCGCAACCCCTCCCTTTTCCAGTACACGCCCAGAGATCCCAGCAGGGCCAGGGCGGTCATGCCGGCGATGACGTGAGCGGCAGAAAAGAGATGAGTCAACGAACCGGCAACCAGGCAGCCGATGGGCGGCAGGCCGAGGAAGGCCGTGGAGTAGATGCTCATGACGCGGCCGCGCATCTGGTCGGCGGCGAGGTGCTGGAGCAGCGAATTGACCGTCGCCACGGAGACGATCATGCAATAGCCGGCCAGGGCGAGAAAGAATCCGGAGAGATAGAAGTTGCGCGAGAAGGTGAAAGCGATGATGGCCAGGTAAAAGACGGCGGCGGCGCGGACCACAAAAACGCCGCGGCGGCGGATATGCGTGAACGAGGCGATGGTCAGGGCCCCGAGAAAAGCTCCGGCGCCGGAACAGGCCATGAGGATGCCGAGGCCGGGCTCATCTGAGCCGAGGACATCGCGGGCAAAATAAGGTACGAAGGTTAGATACGGGATGGCCAGCAGGCTGCCGATGGCCACGACCAGAATGAGCGACGACATGCCGGCATGGGCAAAGACATAGGCGAAGCCCTCCTTCATCTTCTCCCAGAAGTGTCCTGGACGCGGAGTCGGGATGCTGCCGATTCGCGAGGCCCATGGAGCACCAGCGCGCGGCGCTCCGGCACCGTCCGTACGCGGCGCACTGCCGTCTGAACGCGATCCCCAGAGATCGCTTTCACTTTGAGCAGCCGGCTCATGGTAGTTGATGCGCGTGAGCGCGACCAGCACGGCAAGAAAGCTCAGGCCGTTCAAAAAGAAGTTGCCGGCTTCACCGACCAGGGCCATGGCGAATCCGCCCAGGGTAGGCCCGATGACGCGCGACATATTGAACTGCGCCGAGTTGAGCGCGATGCCGTTGGTGAGGTCTTCACGCGGCAGAAGCTGCGGCACCAGCGCCTGGTAGCTGGGCGTATTGAGCGACATGGCGATGCCCGTTCCCAGGGCCAGCAGGACGATGCCGTAAACATCGATGTGATGGAGCCAGGTGAGCCCGGCCATGGTGAAGGCAAAGACCATCATGGCGGACTGGGTGAACATGAGCAGGCGGCGCTTGTTCACGTGGTCGGCAATGACGCCGCCGATGAGCGCAAAAAGCAGGATCGGGATGGACGACGAGAAGCCCACCACGCCGAGCCAGAAGGGCGAGTTGGTAAGCTTGAGCACCAGCCAGCCCTGGGCGATGTTCTGCATCCAGGTACCGATGTTAGAAAGAAAGTTACCTGTCCAGAAGAGACGGAAGTCGCGATGGCGCAAGGCGCGGGCGAGGCGCGGGATCTCGATGATGGAAGTGGCGTCGGCTTCGACGGGGGCTTGGGCAGCGCTGGCATTGGCCCCGATGACGGTGGTGGTAACAGCGATGTGACGGAGCGCGGCAGGAACCTCGGTTGTTGCAGCCTCAGCGACGGCGGCTTTGGCGGCTGGGCCATCGATGGCCTCCGCGCGCGGCGGTTCTACGACTGCTTCACTCAGCGACGCCGGTGCTGCGCCGCCGTTTATCTCGGCTTCCGTACTCAATTTCGGTACAACCTGAAGTGGGAGTTCGAATTAATATCTTCTATAGTGTAAGCTTTTTTCTTCACATTGCAGGTTACTGACGGGCTAACGCCCGCGATCCGATGTCTGGGGCTTTCCTTGGAGAGATTCAGGAGCTTGAGCCCCTGATTAGCACAAGGTCCCTCCGGCCTACTCCCACCCCAGCCGCGCAAGAGCGGCGCGGTGGGGGCCCCGGACTCGCGCGCTGAAGACGGCGCGCGCTCGCTAAACGGCCGTCGGGATGACGGAGCTAGAAACAGGAATTAGATTTCAAAAGAACTTTGAGAATCGGGAGAACCCATTGAAACGCGCCCAGCTCGTCGCCATTGTAGCGATCTTTATTCTTAGCAGTCTGATTCTTAGCAGCCTGATTCCTAACGGCTTTGCCCAGCAAACCACCCGAAGCGGGAATTCGCCGCAAACATCGGCGACACCGACACCGGGGCAGAATCCGCCCACGCAGATGTTTGGCTTCCGCGACTTCGCCAAACAGTTGCAGGTCGACCAGGAATTTCTGAAGGTGCCGAGCCCGGCTCGCGCGGAACAGCATTTGAAGATCCTGACGGCACAGCCGCACGTGGCGGGATCGCCCGAGGACAAGGCCACGGCGGACTACGTAGCCAAGATGTTTGCGGTGGCGGGTCTGGAGACCGAAACGGTGAAGTATTCGGTGTGGATGAATCGTCCGGCGGAGGTGAGCGTAAGCATTACGGCGCCGGCGGGCGTGAAGATGAATGGGCCGCGGCCGGAGCATGTGGATGGCGATCCGATGGCGGACAATCCGAAGGTGCTGATGCCGTTTAACGGGTCGTCGCCTTCAGGGGACGTGGAGGCGGATGTCGTTTACGCGAACTACGGCCGGCCGGAGGATTTCAAAAAGCTGGAAGAGATGAAGGTCGACGTGCACGGGAAGATTGTGATTGTCCGTTATGGCGATAATTTTCGCGGCGTAAAGAGTTTTGTGGCGGAGGAGCACGGCGCAGCGGGAGTGATCATCTATTCCGACCCGATCGATGACGGCTACTTCAAGGGCGATGCGTATCCGAAGGGGCCGTGGCGTCCGGAGAGCGGCGTGCAGCGCGGATCGATTCAGTACATGTTTAAGTATCCGGGCGACCCGACGACGCCGGGATTCGCTTCGGTGACGAATCTGCCGGAGTCGCAACGCGTGCCGCCGGCACAAGCGACGGACATGCCGAAGATCCCGACAACGCCGTTGTCGTACGCAGACGCACGGCCGATTTTGGAAAACCTGACTGGGCCGGAGACACCGCGCGACTGGCAGGGCGCATTGCCGTTTACATATCACGTCGGGCCCGGGCCGGTGAGGGTGAAGATCCATCTGAAGCAGGATTATCGCTACTGGACGATCTGGGATGTCGTGGGAAAAATTCCGGGGACGAAATATCCCGATGAGTGGGTGGTGCTGGGGAACCATCGCGATGCGTGGGTCTTTGGCGCCGTGGACCCGAACAGCGGCACCGCGGCGATGCTCGAGAGCGTGCATGGAATATCAGAGCTGTTGAAGCATGGCTGGAAGCCCGAGCGGACGATCATCTTTGCTTCGTGGGATGCGGAGGAAGAAGGATTAATCGGCAGTACCGAGTGGGGCGAGGAACACGAGAAAGATCTGGCCCACGCCGCCGCGTACTTTAATCTTGACGTCGCCGTAACCGGTCCGAATTTTGGCGCCTCGGCCGTCCCCAGCCTGAAGGGTTTCGTGCGTGACGTCACCAAAGTCGTACCCAGTCCCAAAGGTGGCATGCTTTATAACGTCTGGAAAGAATCCCGCCTGAACCAGGCCGGACGTCGCGGTCCCGATGGCGGCTCCAATCGTTCACCCAACGCGCGTGTTGAAAACGATGTTCCGGTCGGCGATCTCGGCAGCGGCTCCGACTACAGCGTCTTCATTCAACATCTGGGCATTCCCTCTGCCGACATGACCTCCTCCGGCCCGTACGGCGTCTATCACTCGGCCTTTGACAATTTCAACTGGTTTAAGAAATTTGCCGACCCAACGTTTGTCTACGAACAGGAGATGGCCTGCGTCTTCGGTATTGAGGCGCTGCACATGGCCTCGGCCGACGTCCTGCCCTACGACTACGAACTCTACGGCAAAGAGATTGGCGCGTACGTCGACAATTCGCGCGAGAAAGCGCGGCAGATGCTCGGCTCCAGCGCACCCGACTTCAACCCCGCGTCCGAAGCGGCCAGGCGCTTCATGACCGCTGGCGCCCACGTGCTGGCGGTCCAGAAAGATCCACCGGCCGACGCCGCCAGGCTCAACCAGGCTCTCATCGCTGCCGAACGTGCGTTGCTCACGCCGCAGGGATTGCCCAATCGTCCCTGGTTCAAGCACGCGATTTATGCTCCGGGCCAGTACACCGGTTACGCCGCCGTGGTGATCCCCGGAGTCAACGAGGCGATCGACGCCAAGAATCCGCAGCTCGTCACCGATCAACTACAGGTGTTGACCGACGCCCTCAACCGCGCCGCTTCAGTGCTCGAAGCCTACAAATAGCTTGAACTTTCCTCCAGGCGCTTACGTCCGCGTGAGCGCCTTCTTCAATTCCTCTGGATTTTCAATCGGCGGCTGACAAGTAAATCCGCTGCACACCACAGCCACTGTCTTCCCTTCTTTGATCGCCGGAAGGTTCGGAATTGTTTCTGCCAGTGCCGGTGGCAGCATCTGCGGCACAACTTCGCCTTCAGGCAGATGCAGAACAGACTTGTTCAGTGACAACAATCTGAGCGCTACAGCTTCAAACTCATCAGCCTCGGCGCCGCTTCCACTGATCACCACCTGCGTGTGCGGCTGCAGATACATATCAAGGGCAATCGCGTAGGTCGCGGCAAACAATCCGTAGTGCGAGGCAATCCCCGCAAATGCCTTCAGCGTTCCTTCGGCAGCGGTGCGGTAGCGTGCATCATTGGTGTATGCATGCAGCCGGAGCAGCGCGATCGTCGCCGCAGGGTCGCCTGCGGGTGTGGGTGAATCCTGCAACGGTTTGCGCCGCGCTGCCAGCGCACCCAGCACCAGACCGTCGCCAACTTCAGGGCCTGCGGCCGTGTCGAAAAAGCCACCTTCACGCGGATCGTAAAACCGCGCGACCATCATGTCCGCGATCTTCTGCGCAAAATGGAAGTAGCTCAGATCGGCCGTAGCTTCATAAGCATCCAGGCAGGCGATGATCGTAAATGCATAGTCATCCAGCACGCCGGCCACGTGGCGCTTGCTTGCCTGTGGATCAGAGTACGCGATCACATGCTGCAATCCTGATTTGCTGTCCCAGGCCTGCGCGAGAATCCTATCCAGCGATCGCAGCGCAAACCGCCGCGCGCCCTCCAGCTTCAGCACGCGTGCAGCTTTCAGATAAGCCGAGATGCAAAGCGCATTCCAGCTTACATAAACAGTTTTGTCGACGAATGGCGTCTGCCGTTGCAGCCGCGCCGCATACATTTTCGTCTTCGCCGAATCCAGCAGCGCCTCCACTTCTTCAACCGGCTTTTTCAACCGCTCGGCAATCTCTTCCAGGCTCGCGCGCAAGTACAAAACGTTCTTCGCCGGATTGTGGTGCATCTCGCCCACTTCGCCGATGTCGTAGTAGAGCATCGCCACCTGCAGTTCGTCGCTGCTGAGAACCGCTTCAGCTTCATCGATGGTCCAGGTAAAGTAGTCGCCATCGTCTTCCAGGGAGATGTCGGCATCTTGCGAAGCATAAAAACCGCCGTGCTCTGGGTCCGTAAGCCACTCGTCCATCCAGCGAATGATGTCGCGCGCTACAAAAGCAAAGAACTCGGCGCCTGTGAGCTGATAGCCATGCACGTAGTTCTTCAGCAGCTCAGAGTTGTCATAGGACATCTTTTCAAAATGCGGCACAATCCAGTGCTCATCAACGGAATAACGATGAAAGCCTCCGGCCAGTTGGTCGTAAACACCGCCCTGCGCCATCTTGGTCAGCGTGGTGCTCACAATGATCAGGAGTTGCTCGTTGCCCGTTTCCGCCGCACGCTGCATCAGCAAGTCCATTGCGCTGGGATGAGGAAACTTCGGCGACGATCCGAACCCGCCGTGCTCCGCATCAAACAGCTTCACCGCCGACTCCACCATGCTGTCAATCAACTCCGCCTTCAACGACCCTGACTGCCCGGCAAATCCCTCCGCGCGGCCGATCGCATCCATCACGCTCTCCGCCGACTCCAGCACCTCGCCACGCCGCTCCTGGAAAGCCTGCGCCAGCGTCAGCAGCACGCGGCGAAAGCTCGGCCGCCCGTGCCCGTCATTCGGAGGAAAGTATGTGCCCGCGTAATACGGCTTCCCTTCCGGTGTCAGAAATGCCGTGAGCGGCCACCCGCCCTGTCCGCTGATCGCCTGCACCGCCGTCTGATAGCGGCTGTCCACGTCCGGCCGCTCATCACGGTCCACTTTGATGGCGACAAAGTGCTGGTTGATGATCGCCGCAATCTCAGGATTCTCGTACGACTCGCGGTCCATCACGTGGCACCAGTGGCACCATACCGCGCCGATATCGAGCAGGATCGGCTTGTTCTCGCGCTGCGCAGTCGCAAACGCCTCCGGCCCCCACTCATGCCAGTGAATGGGCTGGTGCATCGCCGAGCGCAGATAGGAAGAAGATGCGTTAGTAAGAGAGTTGCTCGCGACTTCAGGCATCTTATTAGTCTACCGTTTTATTGGGGCACGATGCGGGTATCCACGCGAAACTTCTTGTAGTCGGAATAGGTGCACGTCAGCTCTGTAGGAAAACTCAGCGGCTTCCCTTTCGATGAGAGGCCTACGATTGTCATCTTCGCCGTCTTCCAGTAACTCCGTGCGGGCAGCCACGCTTCATCGTTCACCTTTGTCCATTCCATGTCGTTCACGGTGCCGTGCGTAACCTCAACTCGCTGCTTAACCGTGGAGAACTCCGGACTGGCAGACGAACCACTCCAGGACAACCCAAGCGTCTGATCGATCGCGGCCCGTTCCCCTACCACCCTGGATTCCACCCTCACGATTTGTGCCTCCGCCATATCGATCCAGAGTTTCATCTGGAATTGCCTCGCATACTCCTGTTCCGGGCCGGCGGGGCGATAGTCATCTGCAGGAATCGCCTCCACCACCTGCACCTCGCGGCCGTTCAGCAGCTCTTTGCCACGCCCTCGCAGACGAAATCCTTCCGTGAGCTGCTCGACCGGAGCGGAAAAAGAGGTGCGGACGGGCTTGAAGTTGGCTCCGGCCTGGCGTGCTCTGGCCTCGGCTTCCAAAAGCTGTTGCTCCAATTTTTCCTGCTGCGGCGACAACGGCTGATCGTTCGTCCGCAGTAACCGCCTGTAGGGCGCTCCTTTCAGAAACATGATCTCGTATGTCCCGCTGAGGCGCCCTTTCACCTTGCCGTTGCGGTTGTACTCGGTGCGAACAACGCGCTCCATGTAGGTATAGTTGTCGCGTTGCGCCTGCCTGGCCTTGTAATTCTCGACCGCTCGGCGCACAAGATCGGCAATGCTGGCAGCATCGGGTTTGGCTGCGGCTCGCGCCTGTTGCCAGGAAAAATCCGGCCAAAAAATGATAGAGACGAGGAGAATCAACAATCCGGCACCGCCGAGTTGTGTAAGCCTCTTCATCCAGGCTATTTTAGCTCTGTATTACTTCTTCCATGCGCATCGCCATTCTCTCTGACGTTCACGGTAACCTCACGGCCCTCGACGCCGTTGTTACCGATCTCCGCCGGCAAAAACCTGACCTGGTTTTTCACGGCGGCGATCTTCCTTACGGCGGCTGCAACCCCGCTGGGGTAATCGACTGCATCATCCATGAAGGCTGGCAGGGCGTGCTCGGCAACACTGACGAGATGCTCTGGGATGCAAGCGCCCGCTCAGCACTTGAAACGTCTGCACCCAAACTGAAACCGCTGTTCCACGTGCTGTTTGATGTGTGCTCCCCGGTCACACGCCAGCTTATTGGCGAGCAACGCCTCGAATGGCTGCGCCGACTCCCCACGGAGTTACGTCATGAAAACCTCGTGCTGCTCCATGCTGGCCCGGGTAATCTCTGGCGTGCTCCCCTGGATACAGCGGACGACGCTGAACTGGAAAGCACGTACAAGACGCTGAGCTCCTCGATCGTCGTCTACTGCCACATCCACCGGCCATTCATCCGGAAAGTCGGCAGCATGACCGTCTGCAACTGCGGCAGCGTCGGCTCACCCTATGACGGCGATCCCCGCAGCTCCTATCTGCTGATCGAGAACGGCGTGCCGGCCATTCGTCGCGTGGAATATGACGTCGAAAAAGAAGCCGGCCGCCTGCTGGCATCAAAATACCCTCTCAAGGAATGGATCGCGGAGATGCGCCGCAAGGGCGCTTATATTCCTCCGCCGGAAAGTTGAGAGCTTAAGAGCCAACGGGGACAAGACTGTGTCATCTGCGGTGAGATCGTTTCGGCGATAAAACGATCCCGATGTCCCGATCTCCCGATCTCCCGATTCAAATCACACCGGCCCGCGCGACCGCCGCAAGTGCACTGCTGCGGCCAGAAAAGCCGCGGCAATCGCCAGCCCGATCCATAGTCCCGGCTCGCTCAAGAACTGGAGCGGTCCTAAAGATGACATGATGTCCATCATGTTGGAGCCCGGCGGCGCTGGAGCCTCCGGCCCCTGCAAGCGGTGTAAGAGCAGATCAAAAAAAAACGTCGTGTTGAATGCCAGCTTCTCCGCGCCACCAATCAGGAACGGGGGAACAAAAGCCCATAGGAACGGCGCTCGCGGCGCCCAGGCCGAAATAAAGAACAGCCAGCCATAAATGGGCGCGTACCACAGGCCGTGGACCGTCACAATATGGTAGAGCAGCATCACCGGAAAATGGCCCAAAGAGGAATGCGCCCAGAGCGTCCACCAGCTCACGCCGCTCCCCAGCAGAACCAGGCTGCTCAGCAGCAACATGAGTACCTGCGTGGCCACCGTGATGACGAAACTCAGCAGCGGCAGAACCGCCAGAGGAATTGCGGCCTTCGACAGCACAGTGGTAAGGTCGGAGACCGGCATCGACTTCCAGAACAGGATGCTTCGGTCCCTTCGTTCTCCATACAGCGCTTCGAGTGAATAAAAGATTCCCACCAGAAAAGCGCCGCCCATGATCAGCACTGCCCCCATTTCATAATGCGTGCCCAGCAGCTTGTGCAGTCGTTCCGGATCCGACGGCCATGCACCGTGCATGCGGAGCCGCAGAATCGTCGTCATGACCAGGTGACCGGCAAGAAGCGCGATAGCAGAAACTGCCGGCACAATATAAATGGAGCGAGTTTCCCAGATTTCGCGCCGCACCGACCACAAGAATGGCCGGAAAGCCGACGTCACGGCCCGCACGTTCTGCGCGCCGGCCCCGGGCGTGGGCAGTGTGTTGGCCGAGGTGTTCATTGCGCTGCTCCTTGCGCCTGCTGATTGCCCACGACCGCCACAAACAGGTCAGCGATGCTCGGTGTGCGCACTTCGCCAATACCGGCTAGCTGCTGGCGATCGGCGCGCTCAAACAGCAGAATGCTGCGTCCCAGTGCCTGCCGTTCGTGGATCGGCTTCAACGCGCGGGCCGCTTCAAGCCGCTCCGGATGCACCATCAACTCCGTGTACCGCGACTCGAACTCCTCCATGCTGCAGTTGAGCACGATCCGTCCGCGATGGATGAACATAAAATCGGTCAGCACGTCCTGCATTTCGTCCACTTGGTGCGTGGTCATCAGAATGGTGCGGCTGCGGTCGTAATAATCATTCAGCAGAGAATCGTAGAACTGCTTGCGATAAAGAATGTCCAGGCCCAGCGTCGGCTCATCCAGCACCAGTAATTTCGCGTCGATTGCCATCACCAGCGCCAGGTGAAGCTGCACCACCATCCCTTTCGAGAGCTCCTTGACCTTGCTCGTTCGCTTGATGGTGGTCTTCTCCAGAAACCCTTCGGCTTTCGCGCGATCGAAACGAGGGTGCACGCCGGCCACGTAGTCGAGCGCCTGGGTCACACGGATCCAGCGCGGCAGCACGGCGACATCGGAGATGAAGCACACGTCCCGCATCAAGTGCTCACGTTCGGCCCAGGGATCGCGCCCCAGAACGCGCAACTCACCCTGATATTGCGTGAGACCCAGAATCGCATTCAGCGCCGTGGTCTTGCCGGCGCCGTTGGGGCCGATCAGCCCCAGAATACGGCCCTCGTCCACGCGCAGATCAACACCATCCAGCGCAACGGTTGTACCGAAGGATTTGCGGAGGCCACGTGCCTCTATGCATGCCATAGCGTCAGCGCTCCTCCTCTCTGTCCTTCGGCTTGTTCAACGGACGTGTGCGGCCATTTTCCGCGCTCTTCAACAGCTCTTCCGCCGTCAGGCCAAGCCGCTGGATGGTTGCCGAGATCCGCGGCCACTGTTCGGCCAGAAATTTTCGGCGCTCGCCCTCCAGCAGCAGATCACGAGCGCCGTCCTTTACAAACATTCCCAGACCTCTCCTTTTTTCCACCAGCTCTTCATCCACCAGTTGCTGATAGGCCTTGAGGATGGTGAGCGGATTGACCCGGTATTCCGCAGCCACCGTGCGCACCGAAGGCAGCGGATCCCCTTCCTTCAGTACGCGGTCCAGAATCATCTCGACCACGCGGTCGCGAAGCTGGCGGTATATAGGCTGGCTGTCATTCCACTCAAGGTCCATTCTGTTTCCAGTTTCCTCTACCGGGCGCTGGCCTGTTGCGGTTTCACCCGCTGTAAATCCATCCGCCCGCCCATGGTTTTACCGTCGGGAAGCTGGAATGTCCACTCTTCAGTGTGATGGTTGGCATCGATGACCGTGATCACCGCATGATACATGTGTCCGTACTTGTCGCTCCCGGAGAGGCCGGCAAAATCAAATTCCACCGTCTTTCCGTCGGGCGAGATCTTGGCCGCCATGCTTGGCCTGTTCCCCGCGTCACAGAAATGGGTCAGCTTCAGTTTCCCTTCATCCAGGTAGAACATCGTGACCGGATGGTCGTACTTGGTGGGATCATCCGTCCGGTTCAGATCTCCCATTTCATGCACCAGGGCATTGCCGCGGGAGGTCACGCGCAGCGATACTTGAACGTTCTCCGGAGCTCCGTTCCCATTTCCGTGATCGTGGCCCTCCATCTTGACTGGTCCTTCCCAGCTTCCGGCAAGGCTCTTCAGTAGGGCAAATGATTTTTCGGCGTCGGTTTGTGGCTGCCCTTTTTGTGAGGCTGTTTGTGCAACAGCGCTGATGAAGGACAACAGCACAACCAAGGACAGCATAACTCGAATGGATTTCATTGTTGATTCTCCTTGCTGACGGCTTCTTTCTCTCATGTTGCGTCGGCGACCAAGCCCTGCAATTCGGGAGACGATCCACTCAGGATCTTCTGCACGTCAACTAGTGTTATACATAACTACAACACTAGGTAACATGTCAAGAGATTTTCTTGCTTAGCTCTTATCTTATTGTCATTAAAGGGGTTGGTAATGGAAGCAAATTGAGAGCGTCATGTCTAACTGGAACAAGCAATTCGCGGCTTTATGAATCCAGGAATGTGAGAGGGATAAACCGCAGGGCGCGCTTCTCCAGAAGAACGCTGGTAAAAAATGGCGTGGACGTCGACATGACGATTACCCTCCAGCCATTTTTAGTGAGGGCGGAGATTAAACCATCCATCGCGACGGATGGGCCTTCGACAAATTTGTATTCATGCCGAATGCGGTGATCGAGGGCTGCTTGCTTTCTGCGCTGGCTCGCATCAATTGCTGCGCGTGTTTTCTTGACCAATTTCGAGGAGCGGTCAATCGCTTCCTGAGAGCTCTTGACCGTCTTCCTGGTGCGCTCCATGGAATGGAAGCATCGGATCTCGAAATGGTAAGGCATCAGTATCCTTCCGGCCTGAGAGACGGCTGAAAAAACATCCGTAATGGAATTCCGCCGCGCCGGTGAACTATCCTCGCAATTCCGCTTCTTCCTTCTTCAGCTTCGCCAGCTTGCTCATCAGGAACATCAGATAGCCGGCATAGATTCCCCAGGCCGCCAGATATCCACCCCAAAGATAGGTCATTGGATTCACATGCCGCGGAGCTGCCTGAAACATCATCGGTATGAGCAATAGCGCAGTACCGCCGCCCGCGGCCCACCGCACATGCGCGGCGTCGATCTTTTGCGCGGTCCGCTCGAGTTCGTATCGGAACCAGGCAATCAGTGATCCGAACACCAGGAACGCAATCATGTTCAGGAAGAGAACGTTCTGCATGCGGTGATCGAGATTCGGCGTTCCAATCATCGGCGAGGGATGATGTGTCTTAAACCAGCGGTTGGCCATGTAGACCACCGGCACGTCGAGGAAGGCAAAGATCGCCAGCGCCGAAGCCAGCACGGAAGTTGAGCCGGCCGTCGAAGATCTACGCAGCACCAGATAGCTTACATAGAGCAGCCACAGCATGAGCGTGGTGTTCAGGCGCATGTCCCACGGCGACCACCAAACGCCCCAGGCATAACGCGCCCAGATGGGGCCGGTAATCAGCACCACCGAGCAGAAGACCACGCCGACCTCAGCCGTGGTAACGGCCGCGGCATCGGCTACCGGGCTGCGCTTCCACAGATAAAGGATCGAGAACACAAAGTTGACAAAGAACATGGTGAACCCGACCGTGGCCGCGGGAACGTGGACGTAGAAGATCCGCTGCACGTCGCCCATGGTCTCTTCCGTTGGCGCGACGTACAAACCCTGGTAGGTGCTGTAAACCAGCAGGGCGGCGGAGCATGCGGCAAGGAGGAAAAACAGTTTTGGTTTCATTCTGCGTTCAACACCGTATCAAACAGCAGGAAACATGCGGCGGTAAAGATCACGCAGAATCCTGCCAGAAATTTCATCTGCGTCGCCGGCGAGCTTTCACCGCCGAGCACCGCGGTGGTGGCATTCACCATCACGATCACCGCTGGAATCGAAATCGGCAGCAGTAGCAGCGGGAGCATCAGCTCGCGGTTGCGTGTGCGCAGTGACATCGCGGCGAAGAAAGTTCCGTTCACCACCAGCGCCCAGGTCCCGAGCAGGGCAATCACTACCAGCTGCCACAGCGGCCCCACGGAACTTAAATTGTAAAAGACCACGAAAAGCGGGGCCATCAGGCATTCCAGCAGAACCACGAGAATAAAGTTACCTAGGCATTTTCCCAGAAAAAGCGCCTCTGCCGGCGCGGGAGAAACCCGATATGCGTCCAGCACGCCGTTGCGCAGCTCGCGCGCCCAGGATTGGTTCAGAGCCATAGTAGTGGAGAAGAGAAAAGCAATCCAGATCAGCCCACCCATCACCGGGCGTGAATCCTCTCTTTCAAAAGCAAAGCTGAAGACCACCACCACCACCAGCGCGAAAAACATCATGGAGTTGAAGACGTCGCGCGATCTCCACTCCAGCCGCAGGTCCTTGGCTACATTCACCCACATGAGCCGGGTGATCGACATGCTCTTCTGCGGTGCGTCCGCGGCGACGCTTTTCACCGTAGTCGCGCTCATGCTTTAACTCCGGGCATCGGGCCGCGATCGACCAGCGCTCCCCGCGAAAGCAGCAGAAACTCATCCGCCAGCTCAGCCAGCAGCCCGACCTGGTGTGTGACCAGCAGAATCGTGTTTCCGGCGCTGCGCATGCCGGCCAGCAGTTTGGCAATCTGCAGCGCAGACTCGGGATCGACATTGGAAAACGGTTCATCGAGCAGCAACAGTCGCGGTGAATGAAAAATTGCGCGAGCCAGCGAGAGTCGCTGTCTCATCCCCTGGGAATACTGGCCCACTCGTCGTGAAAGCTTCGGATCGAGCCCGACACGCTCAATGGCCTCCGCCAGCGGCGCATCAGAATCGATTCCATACAGGTGAGCGAAAAAACGCATGTTCTCCATGCCGTCAAGCTCGTCATAGAGCAGCGGCGCATGCGCCATGTAGCCGACCTGATGGAGCGTTTTCTTGTTGGGCTCGCCAAAAATCAGGACACGGCCTTCCGTCGGCTCATTCAGGCCGGCGATCATTCGCAGCAGCGTCGATTTCCCCGCACCGTTCTCGCCGCGCAGCACGTAGAACCGCCCCGGCTGCAACTCAAGCGACACTTTTCTTACCGCGGCAGTGCGGCCATAAATTTTGGAGACGTTTTCTGTGCGGACCGGGAGCGCGTCAGTAGTCAGCGTCCTCAGTATCCTTTCGACTGGGGTTGGGCGGGCGCTCCCTCTTGCGGCTGCTGCGGAGCGTATCTTGAGGCGCATTTCGCCTGAAGCTCGGTAGCATGGAACACGCCATCGCGTCCCAAGGAGCCGATGACCAACGCCTGGGCATTGTCTTTGAAGGTGTCCGGCGGCGGCTCTGAGCCTTTGTAAACCACCGGCATTGTCAGCCCTTCTTCGGTCAGCACAAACTCAGCATGGGAGCCTGACTGTTTGATGGAGCCCGGCTGCACAAATCCTGAAACCCGCAAATGCTTTGCGTAGACCGAAGTATCCTGAGCGCGAAGCTCTTTGAGATTGTAGTAATAGCTCTTGCCTTCAACAATCCCGGTATAGGCCAGATACGTCATCGCGATCACAATCGCTGCGACCGCCACCCCAAAGCGCACATATTTGCTGGTTTGCTGAGACATGGCTACTTCAAAAGGTTATCCCCGCTTTGAATGTGGGTCAAGAGGGCGAATGAAGATGCGTGATCCAGATCACACGCCGATTCTATGGCGGGTATAATAAAGGGTTTCCGATCTTAAGGTGATAGCCATGAGCACACTCCAGAGTACCCCGAATAGCGAAACCACCCAGCAGATCAAGCCCCGTGAAGAATGGATTACCCGCCGCCGCGAACACGCCGCCCGCACCGGCGACGCAAACGTCTCGCAAATGCACTTTGCTCGCAAGGGGCTGATTACAGAAGAGATGCTTTATGTCGCCGACCGGGAAAAGCTTCCCCCCACGCTGGTGCGTGATGAAATCGCTTCTGGCCACATGATTATTCCGGCCAATATTAACCATCCGGAACTGGAACCCATGGCCATCGGCGTCGCATCCCTCTGCAAGATCAACGCCAACATCGGTAATTCAGCGATCACCTCCAATGTCGATGAAGAGCTGAAAAAGCTTCACACCGCCGTCCACTTCGGCGCCGACACGGTAATGGACCTTTCTACCGGCGGCGGGATTCATGAGATCCGCGAAGCCATTCTGCGCCACTCCCCGGTTCCCATCGGCACCGTGCCGATTTACGAAGCCGTCTCGCGTGTGAAGCGCATTGAAGACCTGAGCGCGGACCTGATGCTTGAAGTGATAGAAGAACAGGCACAACAGGGCGTCGATTACATGACCATCCACGCCGGCGTGCTGGTGCAGTACCTGCCGCTGATCTCCAAACGCATTACCGGCATCGTGAGCCGCGGCGGCGCGATCCTCGCCCAATGGATGGCCCATCACCACAAGCAGAATTTCCTCTACGAACGTTTTGACGACATCAGCAGGATCATGAAGAAGTATGACGTCTCCTACTCGCTGGGTGACGGGCTCCGTCCCGGCTGCATTGCCGACGCCAGCGATGAAGCCCAGTTCGCTGAGCTGCGCACGCTGGGCGAGCTCACCAGCAAGGCCTGGGAGCATGACGTACAAGTCATGATCGAAGGACCCGGCCATGTGCCGCTCGACAAGATCAAAGAGCAGGTCGATAAGGAAGTGGAGTGGTGCTACGGCGCGCCCTTCTACACCCTGGGCCCGCTGGTCACCGATATTGCACCCGGCTATGACCACATCACCTCCGCCATTGGCGCGGCGATGATCGGCTGGCACGGCGCTTCCATGCTCTGCTACGTCACGCCCAAAGAACACCTTGGCCTGCCCAATGAAAAAGATGTGAAAGACGGAATCATCGCCTACAAGATCGCGGCGCACGCGGCCGATATTGCGCGGCATCGTCCCGGAGCGCAGGACCGCGACAATGCTCTCAGCTACGCGCGCTACACTTTCGACTGGGAAAAGCAGTTTGCTCTCTCGCTCGATCCCGAGACCGCGCGCTCCATGCACGATGAGACCCTGGCTGACGACTACTACAAAGACGCCAAATTCTGCTCCATGTGCGGGCCGAAGTTCTGCTCCATGAATTACTCGCAGAAGGTGGACGAGTTTAACAAGCAGGTTTACGGGATCGAGAAGACCGACTACTCGGAGCTGGTGGAAAAGATCTCGTCAGTTAAATAGGCCGCTGGCGGTTCAGTTTGAAAAACTGAACCGCTAGCAGTATCAGCGTCTAGCGTACCGGCGGGCCGGCACGCGGGCCTGCGCGGGGTCCCCGACGCTCCCGCTTTTGGCGCGGTGGGGTGCAGACAGACGTTCATCGCGTCCGGGCCCCCGGAGAGCCCAATTTTGGCTCGCTGGGGTGGGTTAGCGATGAATCCAGAAGGAAGCTGATTTACTACCAAGGCTCCGGAGTATCGATATTCAAGCTTCATTGGACGATTGGAATGGCCCTCTGCCCATCATGCGGTGCTGAAGTCGCTGATACTGTAAATTTCTGTACGTCATGCGGCCAGTCGACGGGACGCACGATCCTGGTCTCAGCGCGGTCTGCGCCTCCTGTGGTTTGTTCATCCTGCGGAGCCTCGGTTGATTCATCATCGGCATTTTGCACCATCTGTGGCAACCGGCTTCAACCGCCCCAAGGCGTTCAAGCTCCCGAACTTTCCTCACTAACACCGTCGCTCGACAGCCTGCGGACGAACGCACCGCCTGGAATGTACTGCACTTCGTGCGGCAGCAGGCTCACCAGCAACTTTTGTACCTTCTGCGGACACCCGGCCGGCGCGCCGGGGGCAGCAGCCACCACGGCTCCTGCTCTCTCTCAAACGCAAGCAATCCCGCCCAGCGCCGCCACTCCTGCAACACCAGCGAACCCAGCTAGCGCCGCTTCCGGTATACCTTCTGCAGCGGCAACAGAATCCCCCACCGCAGCTGCTCCGGCGCCGGAGCCGGCTCCAATACCATCGCCTGAACCCAGTCCGCAAGCCTACGCTGACTCCTCAACCTACACTCCGGCGCAACAGCCATCCGGCAGCGGGTCAATAGGAACGCTCGTCCTGGTTCTGGTTTTGGTGATTATTCTGGCTGGTGCCGGCGCGTGGTATTTCTGGGGTGTGGAGACGATCGTGGTTTCGAGCCCGCCGAACGTCAAAGTTTTCCTTGACGACAAGGAGGTTGCACCCACATCGTATGGTCGATATGTGATTCCCCACCTCTCGCGTAAGCCCCACCTGCTCAAGGTCCAGAGCCCGGGCTTTGCCGACACCCTTCAGCGGCTCGATTTTCCGCTGACGTCCTCACGTGAATGGGTAAACATCAGGCTGGTGCCCAGCCCCGCTCCCAGACCCAGCCTCGTTCCCAAACGAAGATAAAAACACTCCCGCCTGAACTCGAACTGGGTTCGTGCGAAAAAGACTCAGCGCGGCGATGGGCTCGCGTCAAGATCAGAGAAGTGCTTCAGCCCCGCCTGCTGGCCTGACTGCTTCGGCTTCTGCGTGGGTACGGGACGCTGGAAGTGCCGGATCACTACGTCATCGCCCACCTCTTCCTCACCCTGCTGGGCTGCGATCTGCCGCACCTGCTCCGTGCGTGCAGCCGGCTTGTCTTGCCTGGAGGCTGGCGCCTGCTGATGGGCAACAGTGGCGGCTGAGGATTGCGTTGCCTTCGCCGGTGACGGCTTGTCTTGCGCCGCGACGCTGGCTTTTGTAGCTGCGCTCGCGCTCTGCGATGCAACGTTGCTGCTTGGCGTGGACGTTTTCTTGGAAGCTTGATCTGTAGGCTGGGCCAGCGGACTCCGCGGATACAACGATCCCAGCACAATTGCGATGATAAAGAACACGGTCACGGCCGCTGCTCCGGTCAATACGGCGCGCAGTTGTGGGCTCATGGGTGGACGTTTTTTCGCTACCACAGCCATGGCAGCATGCCACCAGGTGTCATTGCCGGTGGTACGTGATGTAGAAGCCGCGATAGGCGGTGCTTTGCGCTCCTGCCCCAGAAAAGCTTCTTCGCGCAACTTCTGTTCGTCGAGAGCTGGGCTTTCGCTGAGCCCCTGCAAACCCGGATCGCGCTGCCTTACCAGTTCAACCAGCCGGGCAGCAGCAGCTTCACGGGCGGCTTCCAATTCAGCGGCGCGTTGTTGCGCTTCCGCCTGCCGCTGCTCCAAATCCAGCAGGCGTGCTTCATGCGCTGCACGCGCTTCCGCGGAACGGATTTTGGCTTTCATCCGGTATTCCTGCGATTGTTCGCGGAATGACACAACCGCAGAGGCGGCGATTGCCCTGGCATTGGCCACGGCCCTGGCCGTGTAATTTGCTCCACGCTGCCAGATGCTCGGCCCCGCAGGCGCACCAGAAGCGCTCTGAGGAAATTCCACCAGCGCGGGCCGATCCGGCTCCCGCTCCGGAGAATTCTCCAGCCGCAACTCTGCACCCGGGATTTCCGCATCAACCTGCGGCGTGCCAAACGGCATGAGCTGGGCCAGGTAGGGCACAGGATCGGCAGGCTTCACCACTTCAGAATGCATGGGCGCTGCAGGAGCTTCATCGGCAAAAGCCACCGGCGGCAGCGGCGCGCGCTCCATCACAGGAATTTCGATCACCGGTGTGCTCTGTTCCTGGCCCGCCTCAGACGAAGCAGCAAAGGCGTCCTCGAATTCACGCTCGCGATCGCTCCCTTCTCCGATGCCGGCCTCAGGAACAATGGCTCTCTGGATCGGAGCCGCCTTCGTTGCGGCCTGGATGGCCCCGGGCGCTACGGCAATATCGGCCTTCAGTTCGTCGGCCAGAATGGCAGCGCGCTCCAGTACATCGGCGCGTTCGCAAATGTCAAATTCAATTTCCAGATCGGCAGGAGACAGGTGCGCCTGGTCAGGACTGACCACTTCGATCGTATAGCCTTGTTCCCGTAATTGACTGGAAAGAGCGGTGGTCCGCTCCGGATGGTGAGTAAAGATGCGAGCCAGTGGCATGGGGGAGCCACCTCCCATAGATTTTGACTCTAGGCCCCGAAGCACCAGCTACTCCGGCGCACAGGTACATAGTACAGCAGTGGCGTAAGGAATTGGACGCAAATTCCGCGCCCAGGGGTGTCTGGCCAGTGACTAGTTCGCTTCGGCAAAGTCCATTCCGTCGGCAAACTGCAGGCCGGCGATCTGCCGTGCGTGGTACTGCACTTCCAGATAGGCCGTCATGATGGCAATGTGGATCGACTCGCGCTCCACAGCATTGGTGCATTCCGTACGGATGCGGTCCAGTTCCAGATACCGGTCATGTGCCATAACGAATTTATTCACGACTGTATTCATAGTGTTTCAATTGTTCTAGGCGAGGGCAAAACCACGAATCGCTCAAAGACCTTAGAAGCCTCCTTGGTATCCTCTAGCTCAGTAACGTTACCGGGATAACGTTACTCTGCGGATCCAGGAGTAGTTTGCGCGCAGCGGAAGAGCCTTGCTGTGAGTTGGATCACTGGAGTTGAACTCACCTGTTTCTTGTAAACGGCATGTCTCCCTGCTAGCATGCGCCACATGCGAAAGCCGGCAACAACCTGGGCTCTTCTGGTCATTCTCTTGAGCGTTCCCGCTGGCAAAGCAGCTGAGAAGCGGCGTATCCCGTGCAAGACTCCGGCCAACGCACTCTCATGCTATTGGACCCACGGAAGATTGGCGTTTTATAACGGGACCCCGGCATATCGTCTCTGGAAGGTGGGGACCCACCGGCTTCTCGGGATCTACAGCGGCCCGTCAGTTGATCGCTTGAGCCTTGACAATGAGAACCCGGAACTCCCTGCAAGCATTTACCGAGTGTACGATCCGGCTGTTGGAGGCCTTTTGTTCGGAGACTTCGAAGTTTGCCCGCTGGAGCCCGAGGTAGCTGGAGCGATGCAGGCAGCGTGCATTGAATCTGCCAGGAACCTGTTGCTCAGGAGATAAACCGGCAACAAATATTACCCTTCCGAATACTCTGTTTCTTCCGGCACATCGGTGTAGCTTTCAAACTCGATCCGGTATCCATCGGGATCGCGCAACCCCGTTACCCACATTCCATTCCCGACGAAAGGCCTCTTGACCTCGATTCCACGCGCCTTCGCCTGATGGTAAATCTCGAGCGCATCCCGGCATAGAAAGCAGACTGCGACACCCACTCCCAATTCTCCCGGCGGACGTCCGGAATTCGGATGATGGTCCTTGCGGTACTCCTGCAGCATGAGGGCCGCCGTCCCGTGCTCCAGCCAGCACCAGCGCACCTTGCCATCGCCATCGGGAGTCCACTTCTTCGTCATCACAAAGCCCAGCCCGTCGACATAGAAGCGCAGCGAAGCTTCCATATTCGTGACGCCGAAAAACGGCACCGCCTGCTGGACGTTGGGTTCGGGTTTTGCGTGAGTTGACATCTTGGAATGCTTGCCCCGAATGTTGGAAACGTATTCGAAATAGCCGTAGTGCTCGCCCTTAGCCCATGCTGCTCGCACAACCCGCTTGGCTAACTACTAAAAACTAATTGCTAACTACTGCTTCCGTACGCCTCATCCAGCAACTCGATCACATGCTTCACCGGCAACTGCAGCCCGCGTTCCTTCACTCCGGCGCGCAGCTGGATCATGCAGCCAACATTCGCCGTGGCCACCATGTCGGAGGAGACGGAAGTTACATCTTCCATCTTGCGTTCAAGAATTTGCATCGAGAGCTCGTTCTGCGCGACGTTATAGACTCCGGCGCTGCCGCAGCACTGGTCAGAGTGCGGCAACTCAACCAGTTCACAGCCGATGGCCTGCAGCAATTCACGCGGCTGGGTACGGATACGCTGCGCATTGGCCAGGTGGCACGGATCTTGATAAGCAACTTTCTGGCCGATCTTCCTTTTCGGCCCACGCAAGCCAATGCCCGCCAGATACTCGGTTACGTCTTTCATTCTGGCTTTGAATTCTTTCGCCCGGCCGAGGTACGCCGGATCGTTCTCCAGCAGGTCGTCATATTCCTTCATGTTTGACCCGCAACCGGCAGCGTTGGTCACAATGGCGTCATAGTCGCCGCCCAGAAATATGTCGATGTTGTGTCGCGCCAGCTCCCGCGCCTCGTCGCGCAGACCGGCATGCGCGTGCAGTGCACCACAGCATCCCTGGCCTGCGGGAATATGGACCTCAATCCCATTCTGCGTCAGCACATTCACAGTCGCGCGATTGAGATGCGAAAAAGCGACGTTGTTGATGCAGCCCGCGACAAATGCGACCCTGCCGCGCTTCTCCCCTGCAGCAGGAAAAACCTTGCCGATCTGGTCGAAGAAAAATTCCTGGTCAATCTGCGGCGAGAGCTTGTCCAGGTCAGCCACGCCGATCAGCTTCAGCACTCCAGACTTCCGCACCAGCGTCTGCAACCCAGACCGCTGGTACAAGCGCATCAGCCCGGCCACGCGGCGCAACATCACAAAATTGGGAATCACCTTCTTATAGAAAAAGCCGCGCAAGGTGCGCTGCACGAATGGCCGCTTATACCCCTGCTCAATCTGCGCCCGCGCCCGCTCCACGATCCGCCCATACTTCACGCCGGAAGGGCAGGCGATCTCGCAGGCAACGCAACCCAGGCAGCGGTCGATGTGCGTGGCAAACGTATCGCCCAGCTCCATCTTGCCTTCGTTCACCTGCAGCACCTGGTAGATGCGTCCACGGGGAGAGTCCATCTCATTGCTCAGCACCTTGTACGTCGGACAGTGGTTCAGGCAGAGCCCGCAATGCACGCAGGTGGAGAGCAGTTCCCAGCTCGGGCGATCTTTGGCCAGTGCAGGGTTCGCCAGCGGCACTTGCGCCTGGGGTTCCGTAGCGGTCGTGATCTCAGACAATGAATCTTCCCCTGTTCAGAATGTTCTTCGGATCAATGGCCTTTTTGACCGCGCGCATCATATTGACATCCGTCGGCGTGGTCCCCCAGACATCGAAGTGCGGCTTGGCCTCCACCGGACACTGCACAACTTCCGCCGAAGATCCGGGCGGCAGCATGCCGCGAAACGCCGAGACGCAGTTGGCAAATTGCATCGCCGAAGGCGGATCGACGGCAAGCGGCATCAGCGCCAGCACCAGGTGTCCGGTTGCCGCACGGCCGACCGCCGCAGGAATCAGGTTGTAGTCCGGCGCTGCGCGCTCCAGCGCCTGCAGCGCAGGCCCTAAGCCCTGGATTTCCAGATGCGTATAGATGACCATGGCATTCCGGTGACGCGCCAGCACACTTTGCTCGAAATGCGAAATCCAGCTCCAGTATTGCTCTTCCGCTGCTCCTTCCAAAGTTTGCGTAACGGCTGAACCCAGCTCGCGTGCATAGCGTGCCAGAACGTTGTCACTGCCGGCGGCCCGCAGAGCAATTTGCCACCGCACCGGTGGAAGAAAGAGCGGGTACTCCGGCGCGTAGTCGTCAGGATCATGCACCGGTCCGGGATCGTGCAGATATTCCGGCGCTCGCGGCGAGATGATCTCCATGCACATGGGCGTGAGCGGCGACTGAAACAAAAATGTCCGGAACTTCAAAGCTTCATCGAGCGAGCTAAACGAGCACACAAAGGTCCGCGTCTGCCGTGGCCGCGGAAACACTTTATAGTTCACCCGCGTGATCACTGCCAGCGAGCCGTAGCTGCCGGTCATCAACTTCATCAGATCGTAGCCGGCCACGTTCTTCACCACGCGACCGCCGCCTTTGGCGACCTTGCCATCGGTGGTCACAAACTGCACGCCGATGCAGAAGTCGCGCATGTGCCCGAAGGTTGATTTGAGCGGCCCCGCCGCGCCTGTGGCCAGCAAGCCGCCAACGGTCGCACGGTCAAGCTGCGCGGCATCGCACGGCACCCACTGGTGGTGCTCGCCCAGGGTGCGCAGCATCTCGGCAAAGGGCATCCCTGCTTCCACGGAAATCGTCAGATCGCCCGGATCATACTGCTCAATCTTGTTCATGCGCGTGGTGCTGAGCAGAATATCGATCCGCTCCGGCACGCCGCCGATCTGCTGTTTGGTCAGGCCGCCCGCCGGTGCAACCACCAGCCCGCGCTCATTGGCAAAACGTAAAACCGCTCCCACCTCTTCCGGCGATGCCGGCGAAACCGCCACTCCTGGTATCACGCCGTTGATCTCAAAGGCCGTGCGGCGGATGTGCGCCTCGCCGACAATCGCCGCCAATTCGCGATCCATCAATACCGGAGTGGTCACAGCGCTCATACGGGAAGTCTTCCTACCGTCACATCGGCCACCGGTTCGACTTTGGCTTTTGGCAGCGGACCGGTAATTTCGCGGCAGAAGTGCAGATCCGGAATCACCTTCTGCGGGTTCAGGATCGACTCCGGATTGAAAGCGTTGCGCAGCCGCACCATCACTTCCAGATCATCTTCCGTGAACATGGCGGTCATCAGTCCCATTTTCTCCATGCCCACGCCGTGCTCGCCCGTGATGGAGCCCCCAAAATTCAGGCAGCACGCCATGATCTCCTTGGCCGCTTTCTTGCTGTTCTCCGTCTGCTTCGGGTCTCGGTTATCGAAAAGAATCAGCGGATGGAGATTGCCGTCTCCGGCGTGAAAGACATTGCCAATGATCAGCTCATATTTCTTGCTGATGCGTTCAATTTCCGCCAGCGTATACGGAACTTTGGTTCGCGGAATCACGCCATCCTGCGTGTAATAAGCCGGCGTCACGCGGCCGACGGCGCCAAAAGCGGTCTTCCGTCCCAGCCAGAGAAGCTGGCGCTGCTTTTCATCGCGCGCGCGCCGGACCTCCCGCGCCTTCTGCTGCATGCAGACGGCGCTCACCGCTTCCGCCTGCTCTTCCACCGCTTCCTTCATTCCTTCCAACTCGATCAGCAGCACCGCCGCCGCATCTTCCGGATAGCCCGCGTGCACATTCGCCTCGACGCAACGGACCATCCAGCCGTCCAGCATTTCCAGCGCCGCCGGCGTGATGCCGCTTTGCGTGATCGCAACCACGGTATTGGCCGCATCTTCCACCGTGTTGTAAATCCCCAATAGCGTAGTTACGTGTTCCGGAAGCTTGGTCAGCTTCACCGTAATCCTGGTCACCACGCCCATGGTGCCCTCAGAGCCGACAAAAAATCCGGTCAGATCCAGACCGGTTGAATCCTGCGCTTTACCGCCAAACTCCACCACCTTGCCATTCGGCAGCACGATCTCAAGCCCGGTCACGTGGTTTACCGTAACTCCAAGGGCCAGTGTGTGCGGACCTCCGGAATTCTCCGCCACGTTGCCGCCGATCGTGCACGCCTTCTGGCTCGATGGATCGGGTGCGTAGTAATAGCCATACTTCGCCGTAGCATTGCTGAGTTCCAGGTTCACCACGCCCGGCTGGACCACGGCCCGCTGGTTCGGTACGTCGATCTCCAGAATCCTGTTCATCCGCGCCAGGGAGAGCACAATCGCTTCACGACGTGCAATTGCTCCACCGCTCAACCCCGTTCCGGCGCCGCGCGGCACCACGGGAATCTTCTTGTCGCTGGCCAGGCGCATGATCTGCGACACCTGCTGCGTCGTCTGGGCAAACACCACGGCTCCCGGCCGATGTTTGTCCACGCCGGCGTCATATTCATAGAGCATCAGCTCTTCTGGACGGTCAAGCACCGCGTCTTTGCCTGCAATTTTTTTGAGTTGGCGAAGAATGGAAGGATCCATAGATTATCGGCCCTGATATGCCCTGGAGCTGAAAGCTGCCTTCTTTGGCCTAGATTGTAAACCCGCCGGGGGGCCCCCGGCCACGGTAAGACATGGCGGGCGACGCGAACATGTTGTCAGGAAAAGATTTAGTTTCTTGCGTGTGGTAGGAAAATCGCCAGCCGGTGACCCTAAAGGCCCAGCGTTACCAGGCGTGCATGCGCGCCGACCCAGGCACGGTAGGCTCGGGAGTTTACACGGGCCAGGAAGCGAATCTGGCGGCCGATCTGTTGCAAGTAGCCGCGGCTGCGCCGTAGTGCGGTCCTGCCCACCGTCGCATCCGGGCAGTACCAGAGGTCGTGCGCCGAATCGTTCAGCCCCAGCCGTTCAATCGTTTTGCAAATCTCGCATTTCATGGCCTGCTGCTCTCGTAGATAAGAACCCTTATAAGCCAAAAGAGTTGTGCAGCTCTGAATTTTTTGCGCTTGCAAACAAAACTTATTGCAACAGAAGAAACGAGATGGGCGTGTATTTACTACCGGGTAAGGCGCAAGAAGTACGTGCATATTGAATGCTGCTTCCCGCTTGTGCTCCTAATCCTTAGGCAAAATCCAGTTGCCCACCGTCTTCCGGAATTTCTACATGCACGGAAGATGCCACAACCTCGCGCGCCAGCTCTTTGCGGGTGAGCAGACAGTGATTAATGGCTTCCATGTGCACGGCAATCACCTTGGCATGGGGCGCCGCCCGGCAGACGCGCACCACGTCGCCGGCGGTCATGGTGATGGGATCGCCATGCAGAAACTGTGCCGCGCCGGCGTTCACCACAATCACCCCGGGATTGTGCAGCTTGATGGTTTCGGCCACCTGGTCATACCAGATCGTATCGCCGGCGATGTAAACCGTAGGCTCGCCGTCGCTCGTAAGAACGTAGCCGCTGGATGGCGCCATGGCGCGCGCGATCTCGCCCGTACCGTGTTGGGCCGGCGTCCGCGTGACGCAGATGTGGCTCCAGTGCTTCATGTCGTGAATCGCTGACGCATTCACAAAGTACACCGCTTCCATCTTCTGCAGGTCTTCCGGCTGGCACAGCAAGGGAAGGTCTTTGGGTACGAATTGGATTGCGGCATCATCCCAGTGGTCGCGATGCGTGTGCGTGACCAGGACCAACTGAACGCCGTCGAGCACCTGCTCAACCGGCATGGGCAGCGGTACCAGCGGATTCGGACGGGGCTGCGGCGAGTTCTGAATCGCCGCCATGGCGCCTGCCTCGCTCAGCATTGGGTCCAGCAGAATCCGCATACCGGCATACTCCAGCAGCAGCGTGGCGTGACGAACCAGTTGCAGCTTCACTGACCCACCGCCTGGGAACTAAAGCGCTTGCCATAGCCGCTCATCTGATAAATTTTTTCCGGGTCCCGCATCTCAATAATTACCCTCAGTGCCGCTGTTTTATCTTTCGCTGACTGATACAGGGCCTGCGAAATCTTGTATCCCATGTAATAACCCAGGTCCGGTGGGCCGGCGCGGTCCTTCTTGAAATAGTTATAAAGCCAGTCGTCCTGGTTCTGGTTCCTGGCTACATCCTGTTGGAACTTCGCCCAGAGCTGTTCTTCATGTGAATCGCCGTAGTTCTTATTGCGGCCATTCAGGTTATGGCCGCTCGCCAATTCCGCCACGAAATCAGCCGTCCCCTCGCGCATGCATTTGGCCAGAAGGTCATTATCAGGGTGTTTCTGCTGAAAGTGCGTCAGTTCGTGCATCACCAGGCCCACGGCATCGATGCTGGGAAAAAACGTATTCTGATCGGACAGCATTTCTGCTCCTATGATCAGTCCATGCCTGCTGCTGGTCCCGCCTGAGGTCATCG
>DATBHX010000091.1:0-47900 GCA_036557225.1 Candidatus Angelobacter sp. | reverse complement strand
AATACCCCTGGAAAGACGATCATTGACGCGGCGAATACTGTGGTTCTCGCCGGTGCGGGGTCTTTGTTCACCAACAACCAGCCGATCAGCGGCAGGAACCTGCCCTCCACTGCCCTTCTGGGCCCAGACGGAAAGCTGTATGTAGGCTTTGTTGGCAACATCGACATCTGGCGAGTGCTGAATCCCTTGTCTCCGACCTTCACGCCTCAAGGGAACAAGATCGAAAGAGTGGGAACGACGGAAGGCACTGGTGGACGCCCGACCAGCATGGCCTGGATCGGCCACGACCTCTGGATGCTCGATGTCGATTTCATCAACCGTATCCAGAACGCCGACCTTTGCAACTACACCTTCCCCAAGTGCCAGGGCGTTATCCAGTTCCGGAATCTGTTCGGACACGCCGGTATGGCCTCCGACCAATTCATTTCAACTATACCGAATGGCCGTTACCTCTACTTTGGCAACGGCAGCCGTGTGGTTCGCTATGACACCACAACTCCAGGCCTCATGCAGGTTTGGAACCAGCAGGGCACCGTTCCTCCGGCGGGTACGCTCCAGCACTACAGTCTGATTCTAGGCTTGAACTTTCTTCAGACGCTTACTCCAACAGCGTTGCCTGACGGCAGCTTCGTTGAAGACATGACCGTCGTCAATGATCCGTTCGTCAACGCTCTTTTCCCGCCGGCAACATTGATCCCGCCCGTGGCTAACGCCGGCCGGACCTGGCTGTTGGCTGCTTCACCGACGCTGACGCCGGAAGCTGTCTGCGACGGCAGGGCTACCACGGCCACCATACAGAATCCTCCAGGATGCGCTATCAGTTCTATCGGTGGGCCCGGCCAGGAAAACAATCAGAACCCCATCGCCGCCAAGCGAGCCCTCCTTTTGGCTTCAGGTATTACGCACCCGCGTGGTCTCCTGTGGCTGAAAAGCAACTGGTGGGTTTCTGACGAAGCCCTCGGCTTCTGCCGTATTGATCAGAATCCGATCACTGGCGCCGGTTCGCTGAGCAATTGCTTCAAAGACGTCAACAACATCAACTTCTTCCCCGGACAACCGGCTGCATCCGCTCCTGATGGGACCGGCAGGCAGATCGTATATGTTCCGGACGCTTCTGGACTCACTTCAACCATCTTCCGGTTCATCTTCACGCCCAGCGCAACCGGCGGAAGCTTGTCCCTGAACGGACTCCTGAACGGCGTCGGAAGCCGCAAAGGCATCACGGTGCAGACCGTGGCCCTGCCCACCGGGCCATTCAACGACGGTGCTTTGTATCTCGGGTACTCTGACAGCGGATTCATCGAGAAGATCACCAACCCCGCTACTGCTCCGAGCGCTCCGGTGCAAATTGCCAGACTCTTCAACGGCATTGGCGTAATCAGCATGGCCTTCAACGGCAATGACCTGTATCTCTCCGAACTTGGACCGCCGCCGATCGCGGGCCAATTCATCAAGAAGGGCGTCGTAACCAACCTGCTCAGGGCCTCACCGAGCATGTCTCAGGGTAGCGCCTCGCCTGTAAAGCGTGCGATTGCTCGCCTCCAGACTCCACAGATCATCGTGGAGAATCCAGGCGGCTTCGCTATCGGGCCGGCTACGATCAGGCCAGCGTGCCTGCCGCCCGCAGGTGTAAAACTCTCACCCGGAATTCCGGATGATCCAACGACCATTCCTGCGTTCTACATCGGAACGCTGGGACTGCCCGCCGGCACTGTTTCCCCTGACGGCGGCGTCACTGGAGGACTGGCTGAGTTCCCCGAAGTTGATCAGTATGATTTCGTCTGCAACGTTCAGCAGGTATGGGTCACAGATGGAACGATTGATCCTTTGTTGAGCTCCAGCACACAGGTTGGCTCGGTCAGCGCTCTCGGTTTCAGCGGCAACGAGGGCACAGCCATCATGGCCATTGGTGATGATCCGTCCGTGACCATCCCAACGCAAACCAGGCAGAGAGGCGTCATTCGCAAGGATGGGCCTCCCGGAACAGGTTCAACTGGACAAGGACACGTATACGTAGTCCAGTAACAACCACCAACTGTACAGGCCGGCGCTGCAAGTTTTGCGCCGGCCTTTTTCATAAAGACTTACCTGATTGCCGAAAAGAATTTGCATTCGTCAAGGTCTTTGTGAGTTCGCAAACAGTAACTGATGTAACCTCCTTCAATTCGAAGGAGCCGATGAAAATTGGGATACCTTGAGCCAACGAACTCCAGATCCCAGACTGAGGTGCTTCCGGTGCGGTCAAAGCTTGGGTTCCATCTTCTAGTAGTCTTCTTTCTGAGTGTGTTGCTTACCGGCTGTGTCATTTCGCCGCGCCGGACCTTGGGTGGTGGACCAGACATAGCTCCGACACCCACGCCAACGAACCCAACCCCCAGTCCAACACCGACACCCACTCCTACGCCAACACCCACTCCTACACCTGGACCTGCCCCGACGGGCCAGCTTTACGTTACCAGCGGCAGCCTGAACAATGTTGTCCGCTTCAGCAATGCGTTTTCTGCAAATGGAAACGTTGCCCCGGCCGCAACCATCACAGGAGCCGCAACCACATTGAACACTCCTATCTATCTCGCTTTGGATTCCTCGGCGGACAAGTTATTTGTCGCCAACCGGACCAACGCCTCAATCCTGGTGTTCGACCAGGCCAGCACGAAATCAGGAAATACGGCGCCGTCTCGTACGATCACAGGAAGCACAACAGGACTGTTTTTACCGATACAGCCGGTTCTGGATAAAAGCAGGGACCTGTTGTATGTCGCCGACGACATTGATGTGCTCGTGTTCACATCGGCTTCAACCGCTGACGGAAACGTTCCCTTCGCACGCGATATCCAGCCGGGCTTCAGCGTTGGCTCTGTGCTGATCGATTCCGCAAATGATCGCCTGTTTGTGACGAATCCTCAGGCCGACGCAGTCGATATCTACGACAATGCCAGTACATTGAACGGGGCCGTTAGTCCGAGCCGGCAGATCGTCGGAGCAGCTACAGGTTTGGGAAGTCCCATCGGTCTCCAGATTGATAGCTCAGGCCGCCTGGTTGTAAGCAACACCTCGCCGCCCAGCATCACCGTTTACGCGGGCGCAGCCACAGCCAATGGAAATCTTTCCCCCGTGGCAACAATCAGCGGCAGTAATACCGGCTTTGTCAGCCCGAACCAGATAGTTCTCGATAACTCGGCGCGTGACACGCTTTATGTTGCCGACCCCGGCAGCGGCTCGATTGAAGTTTTCACGAGCTTCAGCCTCGCAAACGGCAATCTTGCGCCTACGCACGTGATCAGCGGCTCCTCGACCACGTTGAGCAACACCGGCATAAACGCCGGCATTGCTCTGGACATCAATCGTTGATGAAGGATGTGCCAGCAAATCAACCCAGAGTAAGGGCCTGATCGCGTGCCAGGTTAAACGCTGGTTAGGCCATCAAGTTTAGGCTCTTGAATGATGTCGACTTCAATATAGATGCACGATAGTGTTGGCAATGCACCAAGTTCGGCCGAATCTCGCGCGGAGATTAGCCATGGCGATATCGAAGACCAAGAATGATCAGATCGAGGAACTCGAACGAAGTATTGAACGCAAACTGAAGCAGTTCTTCCTTCTCATAGCTCTGGTATTGGCGCTCACATTCATCCTTTTCTTTTTCATTGTCCGCTTGAGCAATGCCTGATGGGAGCGGTTGCAGTCTGAAAATATAGATCTGCCGGATTTTGCATACCATAGTCGGACAGGCACTTCCATTAAAGGATTTAATGCAGTTTCAATGCAGCTCTAATCCAGCGATACAACAATTGGCTCCAGTGTCAGGCAGTGCAGGACTGTATATTGCACCTTGCCGGCACCCGCGTTTAGGAGAAGCCGATGTCTTCCGGGCGTTTCGCCTTTTCGCGGATTTGTCTACCTGTCCTCGCTATTGTTGCCGGCCTCGGTTACTTTGAGCACGTACGAGCTCAGAACACGAGCGGTTCTTCTACCGTCGTGATTCCCCTCCGGCCGCTGGCTCCTCTCTCGACCGTCCCTGTGCCGCCCGTATTCGGCATGGAAGGAATCCTTGCCGACAAGACAGCTGCAATTCAACTTGGTAAGGCGCTGTTCTGGGACATGCAGGCCGGGAGTGATGATACGCAGGCCTGCGCCAGCTGTCACTTCAACGCCGGTGCGGATAGTCGAGCCATCAATGAAGTAAACCCCGGGCAGAACGCAGGGGACAATAATTTTGATCTCGGTGGTGCGCCCAACTATCACTTGAATGCTGGTACCTCCAGGGCAGGTTTTGGTGGGTACCACGATGGCGACTATCCGCTTCACAAGCTGTCTGACCCAAATGATCGCTACAGCAGCGTAATTTCTGACATCAATGATGTAACCGGATCACAGGGTGTTTTTGCCACAACCAACGCGCAAATCTCAATCACGACCGAGTCCATCCTCCCATCCGGCTCGTCCACGGGAGGAAGCTGTCAAGGCTCATTCACGATCGAGACTGCAGAGCAAAGCACTGTGCCGGCCATCGGCGCTTCCAGTCGGCCCGTAACATCGCGGCAGCCAAAAAATACACCGGTTTCCAACAACTGCACGGTACAGGCGAATCCACGGAATCTGAAGGTGGGCCTGCTGAGTGGCGTGGAGACCGACAGTTCAATCGTTGACCCTGTTTTCTCGTTCCCCGATCCAGACAACTCCCAACAACGGATCAATACCCGCAAGGTCACTGGGCGCAATACGCCCAGCGCGGTCAACGCCGTCTTCAATTTCCGTAATTTCTGGGATGGACGCGCGCAGAACGTATGCAATGGCAATAACCCATTCGGCGCCCGCGACACGCAATCTCACCTGATGGTGACCGACGAAAGTGGCGAGTTAGTGCCAGCGCTGGTGAGCATGAAGAACTCTGCGCTTTGCTCGCAATCTCTTGGCCCGATTCTGAGCAATGTGGAAATGTCTGCCGATGATCGAAACTTCCATGAAGTAGGTAAAAAGCTCCTGGCGCGGCAGCCCCTGGCAAAGCAGATGGTGGATACAACTGACAGCGTGCTGGGGGCTCTTTCCAGCGCTCCTGACAAGGGCCTGCGGACAAGCTATTCAGCACTCGTCCAAAAGGCATTCCAGGCCGACTGGTGGAATTTTCCGCTGCATCTTTGTGTGTCCGCTGATGGCAGCATCCAGTCCAAGATCAATCCGGCCCGTCTTGAGACGTGTCCCGCGAGCACCATTGAATACAGCCAGATGGAATACAACTTTTCCCTGTTCTGGGGAGTGGCCATTCAGATGTATGAGAGTACGCTGATCGCCGACCAGACTCCGCTGGATAAATATCTCGAGCAGCAAATCACCTACAATATGGTGGGAGACGATCTCCACAACACCTTCACCATCCATCTGCAGCCAGGCATTGCCCCTTACAGCATATCGGTGCTTCAGCTGGATCCGCAGCTTGATGCCAGTGATCAGGATATCTATGCCTTTGATGATGGCAGGGGACGTTTCATCGGCGCGGGCATGGACGGCACGGTCGATTACAGCAGCGGCATAGTGGTAATGAATTTTCAAGACGCACTGCCTTCCCGGATTCCTGTGAAAATTGCATATTCCGTCGGGTCCGTCCCCCTGACTGACGGGCAGTTGCGTGGACTCGAGCTGTTCCAGACGAAAGGCCGCTGCGTGGTGTGCCATGGCGGCCCTGAGCTTTCCAATGCTGCGGTCGATACGGTTGCGCCCGATCCGCTGGAACGGATGGTGATGGGCGATGGCAGCGTGCGGGTTTATGACACCGGGTTCTACCACATCGGCGTACGCAAAGGCGCAGAGGACGTTGGGTTGGCCGGCAATGACCCGATCGCCAGCATGCCTCTTTCTCTGGGAGAAGAGATGCGTGAACGAGTCTGTAATGATCCTTCCATTTCGGTGATGATTCCCGGGCGCCCAGGCGACGGCGTTTCCCAGGCTCCCCTGAATTGCGGGGACGATATTGCGCGTACCGGATTTTTTAAGGCGCCGCAGCTGCGCAATGTCGCACTGACTGCGCCTTACTTTCACAACGGCAGCCAGCTTACATTGGAACAGGTGGTGGAGTTTTACAACCGCGGGGGAGACTTCAATGTCGTTGAAGAGCTATCCATCATGGACCCCGATATTGAGCCGCTAGGTCTGGGACTTACGTTGCAAGAAAAACAAGATTTGGTGGATTTTCTCCGCAATGCATTGACGGATCCCCGTACTGTCGCACAAGCGGCGCCATTTGATCATCCGCAACTCTTAACGCCAAACGGTCATCCGGCAGGCGCTAATGGATCCCCGGTGCAGAAGGACCCGGCACACCCAGGACAGGCGGTGACACAACTTCTGGAAATTCCAGCCGTCGGGCGAAACGGCGGCCCGCCCCTTCCCACTTTTCTGGACAACTTGCTGAAGAACCAGCACAACTAGCGGCCAAAGAATGAGCGGATGCAGAACAGCATTACAGCTCTTGAACGGTAGAAGCCAACAAACACACGGATCGCGAAGGGAGTTATAAAAATGCGGGCTTACGAGCTTGGAACAAAAACATCAAAGATGGCAGTGATTACTCTGTTGCTGTTCTTTGCCACGGCATCCGGCCGCACGCAACTGCTGCACACGCCTTCGGTTCCCCCGTCGCCGGCAAAAGTACCTGCCTATCAAACAGTACCCGCAGGTTTTGAGACGCTGGGATTTATCGAATACGCATCAGTGGACGCAAAGTGCAGTGCGGTTGTGCCAACCACGCCTTTGAACATAGCTCTGTCTGGACCCGCGCCAACGCCCACACCGGCTCCGGTGGCTCCAGTTCCCGACGGCTGCAAGTCTGGCGGAGGCTGGATTCAGATCAACAATGACGTGATCCGAGTTCCCCAGAATGCAGTCGTGATGTTTCCCAATAGCGCGATGACCTGGGAAGAGATGTTCGAAAGAAATCCCGGCGCTGTGGTATGTACGTCTTCGTCGAGCTGTAGCTTTCAACCTGCTGTGCCCGGCGAATCCGGTCTGGCACAAACGGATACCGTACGATCGCCGTTCACTTACGAAGCACATATCTATGGAAACATAGTGAATGGCAACTATATTGCCGGCCTGGTTTTCATCTCACAACAGGCCACCAACGTGTTTTCAGGCTTCATCGAAAAAATTGATTACGCCAACGCCACGCTCATCGTCAATGGCAATCGTGTACAGATTAACGACCCCGCGATTCAAATCGTCGACCTCAATGGAAGGCTATTCAACAAAGGACGTTACAGCATCGGTCAGGCAAGCGGAGCGCCGGGCGTTGTTTCAGATCCGCGTTTCGCCGCTGACCAAAGCAACTTCACTATCCACTCAACAACCGGATATCCCATGTGCATTCCACGCGTCGCTCCAGGCACGTATGATCCGGCGACCGGCACATTTGATCCGGCAGGTGGATTCGACGATCCCCAATGCCCGGAGATAAACCGTCCGCACGATGCCACCGGGAATCTTATCGGCACCTTTACCATGAATGCGCCCGGCGCGGCGCCGGACATTCTTAATCCGTTTCCGCAAGACCCATACACGGAAGCTCCGTTTGAGATTGGAGACTCTGTCACCGTGGTGGGCACGCTTTCGTTAGACCTGCAAGGCAACACTTATATTTCTGCCACCGATATCGAGGACACAAGCGCAGGAATCTATACATTCCCGATGACCGATCCCGCCTATGTCAATATCAGAACCCTGATAATGGGTACGGGAGGTATTCCGAACCCTTCATTTCCTCAGGAGACAGCCCGGCAGGCCGTTGTAATAGGCTTTATGACGGATCCGATGCGTAACGTCGATATTTCTGCCATTGACATCGACTGTAATGGCTTTCTCAGCTTCCGGCGTCCTGCCTGGGTTTCGAACTTTCCCGTAGAACCCGGTCTGCCTTTGGTCGGCAGGAAGGGTCGCTATCAGTTCCGTGCCACGACTGGCGGCACATTCTTGCCGCCCGTTCAATATGTTGGCACCCAGGTTTCGGGAGGCAATCCCGGCCGGCAGAACAACGGCCTCGTCTTCGACGAGTTTCAGCTGCCCATCCCTCAGTTCATCTTCCCTGAAGTCCTGCTTCCAGGCGGAGCGCCTGTAACGTTTAATTTCGAAGATTTTCCTTTCCTTGTAAATGGGACCGGCCCCTGGCCAGCGCCGTCAACTGTCTTTGACAGTCAATTGCAGCAGTTAGGAGCTGAGGCTAGCTCCGGATTTTCCAACCAACCGATTGGCCAGTTGAATCCGTGGCCCGGCGCAGCGGCGCCGGCTCCAGTTTGCCAGCCGGTCAGCAACCCAAGTCCACAGGCGCACGCGCTCGCCAGCTTCATTGCAAACGCAAATCCAATTGTGGCGGGTACGCTGGTTACACTGCAATCCACCGGAAGCACGCCGGTGACTGGACCGTTTGTTTGGACTCAGGTTATCAATCCCGGCGATCCCTTCGTAACCATCAACAATGCAAACTCGCCAACGGCAACCTTCCTGGCGCCAGTTGTTTCCGCTCCCCTAACACTCACATTCCAGCTGACCGTCGGCGGGAACAACACTACAAACGCTGCCATTGCCTTCGCAGCGGTGCCGGTTTCGGTTCCTCCGCCCGAGACGCCGCCTTCGGTGGTTGTCACTTCTGTCCCAGGGAATCCCGTATCCAGCGGCAGCACTGTGATACTCAACGCAAATGGTGTTGATCCATCCGGCGGAACACTGACTTACTCCTGGACCGCCCCGCCAGGTATTGCTTTAACACCACTCGCGACCGATGGCTCGGCACACAGCTTTACCGCGCCGACAGTTCCGATCGGCAATCCGCCTCTGGACTTGACCTTTACCGTGATCGCACAGAGTTCGAATGGCCTGTCGAGTTCGACCACGACGACCGTAACCGTAAACCCGGTGCGGGACACGATCATCGCCACGAAAGCGCGTTATCGTCAGTCGTTCGCGCGCCTTGATGTGGGCGTCGACGATCCTACGCCTGGCGTCAGGCTCTTTGTTACGCTTGCCGGTCCTAACGGTGAGGAACCCACCATCAATCCGGCAACTGGGCAGCCATACACGGGCGAAATGGGGCCAGTGGTTCCTTTTGCCACAGGATCATTTGCGCTGACTCTGCAAAACGTCCCGCAACCGAGCGTAGTCACGATTCGATCCAGCGCAGGGGGTTTAATTACTGCAAATGTAACAGTTGCTCCTTAGAGCCAACATTTAAGTGCTTGCTCTAAGCCGACGCATTCGGCGGATGTTCGTCGTTCGTCTCAAGCGATGGTGAATCATTAGAGACTTTAATCCTTTACCAACGATCTTCTAATGGTTACAGCTTAAACCTTAGATACCTCGGTGGATTCTGCCCGTTTTAGGTCTTCACCTGTCTTCCGGATTTTTACAGGACGAATTCTCTCCCGGTTGGGAAGCCAACGAGGTACGCGCTACCGAAGCGGGTATCGCGCGAAAGCTGTTGCAAAAAACGGATGATGCCTTGCCGATTTAGGAGAAAAAAGATCCTGAGTCTATGAACTCAGGACGGGAAGGCACAACAAATGAGACCGTCAACTACGGCTGCCCGACAGCTATGTTCGGGCCGGCTGAACGCTTCAGCGCCCCTTTGGCTTTGTCTACTGATTTTTCTAGCGTTCGCCGCACTGCCGGTAAGCGCCCAAACAGCAATCACTCCCACCACCAACACAATCCTGTTCTCAGACTCCGCCGTCAATGATCCTGCCAGCGTCAACACTAACCCTGAGGCGGGAATCGTGCTGGAAGGCACGGCCATCAGCGTATTCACCGGCCGGCCCGTACGGCACCTTTGGGTGGCGGATACCTTTTCCGGCCCGTGCCGTATGGATCCCGAGCTCGACGCTCCGGGACCGTGGAACATCAATAGCACCAACGCTTGCCCGTACAACGTCAGCAAGGCCGGAGGCGCAATTCCAATTGGTGGACAATTTGCCTACGATCCGGCGCGGCATTTTCTCTACTTCGCCGACAACAACAGCGCCAGCCAGGGCATCATTCGCATCGCGTTCGATCCTGCCGGGGATTCCGGCCAGGGAATGCTGGATCTCACCACGGCATTCACACTTGGCGGCGGCGCAGGCGGAAGAAAAGCCAGCTTCCTCGGCGGTCTCGGCTGCCCGTTGGGAGTGGGCCAAACGCCGAACGGAGCGGCGCTGAGCCCTGAAGGCGATCTGTGGGTTTCGTTCTCAGATAGCGGCGAGATTTTCCGCTTCAACAGCCCTGCTACGGCTACCGACGATGGGTTCCTTTCCTGCGCGCAATTTGTGCAACTGGTAGCAACGACTCCTGATGGCGCAACCTCGGCCGGACTCGCCTGGATCGGCCACGACTTGTGGAGCGGCGACGGCACATCTCCGTTCGTAATTCCGAATGCAGACACGACTTGCCTGGTTCCGCCTTCGGCGGCATGCACAACCGCGAACGGAACCGTGATCCCCGTACTGGCGCAAATCGCCGCGCCGGTGACAATTGAAGGCGATCAACATTATCCGGCAACGAACGGTAACAACCTGTACTTCGGTGTGGGTTCCCAGCTTGCATGGGTCGGCAACGTTGCCGGTGGTCCGGCGGGTCAGACCTTTACGTTGACCTATATCAACGATCCCCTCCCGACCCCGCCCCTCGCGGCTGTGATCGGCACGGGACTGGACACCACAGATCCGGCGAACCTGGTGATTTATTCATCCGAAGATCCAGGCGCGGCGATTGTGCCTCCACCCAACGGGCTTGCGCGCTGGTGGCGAACAACTCAGACCTCGGCTGCGCCAGCCGTTCCCGGAACACCTCAGCACGTGGTGGCAGTTGCCGGAAACGCGCAGGTTTCGCTGAGCTGGAATCCGGAGCAGGTCGCACAGCCGGTCACCAGTTATACCGTGCACAACAGCTTTATCTCTGTCGGTGCGCCGTTGGCGGACATCATTGTCAATCCTGGGGCCGGCTCGCCCTTCCCGCCAACCTCGCTTGTGATCCCCGGGCTGACCAACGGAGTTTCCTACGCGTTCACCGTGTCTGCCAGCAATGCCACCGGCACCGGTCCTCTCTCGGCGCAAAGCAATATCGTAACGCCGCCGGGCATTGCGGTTCCGAGCGCTCCGACCGGCGTGACCGCAGTTGCAGGAGACACGGAGGCCCTTGTGACCTGGACCGTTTCTTCCAGCAATGGTGGTTCGCCGATTACCAGCTACACGGTCACGAGCAGCCCCGGTGGTATTACGGTAACAGTTCCTCCGCCGACGTTTGGCTCAAATACTGACAGCACGCTGATTGGCGGTTTGACCAACGGTGTCGCTTACACGTTCACCGTGCATGCAACCAACATTGCCGGTAACAGCACGGAGTCGGCGCCATCGGCGGCAATTATTCCGTCTGGTACGCACCTGCCAACTCTCACCGCAGGCATCAGCGGTCCCACTTCAGTGACGGCGACCCCGGTACTGTTGACCTTTACTCTGACGGTTTCGAACACCTCGAGCTTCCCGGCTTCAGGCGTCTCGGTTGCCGGCACATTGAGCACAGTTCCGGCGAGCATTTCGCTGATAACGCGTGATGCAACCGGCCTGGTGACAGCTTCAACCACGACAAACACGCAATTTGCCCCGAACCAAGTTGTCGCTGTCTCAGGGGTGACCGATCCTTCGTTCAACGGCACATTTGTGCTTGTCAACACTCCGACTGCGAGCACGTTCACGTTCCGTCAGGTCGGGCAGCCTGTGGCCAGTAGCGCAGGAGGAACCGCGACGATCCAGCCTGTCGCGAACCTCGTGTCTGTGCAAACTGGGCAGGGTACCTGTAGCGGAGGCGGAACGGGAGTCACTACGTTCTCCTGCAGCTTGGGAGACCTCGCACCAGGAGCGGTATTGCGGATTCCGTTCATCGTTCAGATGCAGAACCAGACCATCACAGCCTCTGCAACGGTTCATGGAACTGACACAGCCGGTACAGCGCTGACTGCCGCAACAGGCAGTGCGACAACCCAGGCGCCCTCCGGGGCCGGGGCCGGAACTACAACCGATCTGCAATTGTCGGGCGGGGCCAAGAATGGTGGACCCACTGTTACGGGCACGCTGCCAACGGGCGCACCTGATCCCTACAACTGGCAGATCAGAAACGCGACCAGCGTTCCTGCAAGCAACGTGGTATTTACGCAGACGTTGCCGGCAGCGCTGGTGTTCCAATCAGTTACCACAGACCTCCCTGCCGACCTTGGCGTCTGCACGGGTCCTGCGCCGGGTACTGCCGGGGGAACGGTAACTTGCACCTCTGCCAACCTGGGCGGCTCCAGAAAGAACGGAGCCAAACCAGTACAGCAGTTCAATGTAACCGTGAATGTGAACGTTGTCCAAACCGGGGCCATCATTTCGATTGGTTCAGTCAGCTTTGCCGGCACGGACACAAACACGAAGAACAACACAGTTACCAGCGTCATCAACGCTAAGTAAAAGTTACGGGCTGCCCGGGTGCGTATACACCCTGGCAGCCCGGAAACTCCACTGCAAAGCACGCAAGTTCGTTGCTGAACGCTTGCTCCGCCACACACAAACGCCCGCACAAACCCAGTCAACGACGAGAACGGCTTCATTGGTCGAGCGGCGAATCCGGAAAGCTTCCCTGCCGCACGAATCAACCGCGGATGATGCCTCCTAAATCTCTACGAAAGCTCTCCAAGTAAATGCTTGCGAGAGGGGAAGGCACCATGAATGTCCGAACTCTGTTTCCATCCACTCAATTCAACATGCTTTGCACTCCAGCCCGCAAAATGACTCGGATCATCGTGCTCGCAGTCTGCGTAACCGCTGCGTGCTATGGACAAAATGCTTCCGCTCCGGCAGTAGCCATCTCCGGACCATATTCCTTTAAGGATACGCCCGTGGTTCCCAGCTACATCGTTACGGTCACCAATACGTCGCAGAGCGTAGATTCAAATATTGTCTTGAAGCATGTGCTTGGTTCGACGGACGGCGCCTACCTGATTGCTGCGCAGCCCAGCCAGGGAACCTGCGAGCTGGGAGGACAAGGAATCACAAGCCTCAACTGCTCGCTTGGCAGCCTGGATCCCGGCGCATCGATTGCGGTCAACGTCGTGGCCCAAATGATCAGCGGCGCAATCACGCTATCTTCTTCTGCTACCGGCATCGATGGCGATGGGGCTACATTCTCCACCGTTCCAGTCGAGCGAACCTCCCTGCATGGAAACCCGCCGCCGGCAACACCGGTCGTTTCCATTTCCCTTTCCGCCAATCCCATACCGAAGGACCTGGTTGGAGGCAGGACCGGAACGCTCAATTGGACCCTGCAAAACTCAACCGGAGTTCGTGCCAATAAGCTGATGCTCGCCATGGCCATCGACAGCCGTATGAGGATCACGTCAGCCGTTGTTACCGGCTCTGACAGCAGCGATCCTGCTTCCTGCTATGCGCCAACACCAGGAGACATGGCTATAAACATCCCCACTTGTAATATTGAATATCTGGGCGGGTCATCGGGTGGCAGTGGTGGCGCCTCTACCGTTACACAAGTCAAAGTTACGGTGAATTACATTGCTCCAGTGGTCTCCAGCCAGACAACGCTCCTGGCCACGGGCTATCTGAGCTTTGATGGCTCTGATGGGTCAAACCCGATCTCGATCGGGCACGTGAGAGTCAAGTAGCAGCAAGTGCACCTTTCACCCGTTCGAAAGGCAAAGCTTGAACACTGCTTACTTCGGAGTGGCCGTTTTCTGCGCCGCAGGACTGGCCGGAGTTGCTGCAGGGGTGGCGCCGCCCGCAGGGACTGCTCCTGTGGGAGCGGGACGATTCGATTGCACCGCTCCAGGAGGCAACATCCGGGCGGGAAGACGTGCGGGTTGGGGAGCGCCTGTTGGTCGCGGATTGAAGTACTGCTCATTGAGGTCGGAATGCACGCCGCCAGTTGCGGCCTTCAAGGCGGCGTCGACTTTGCTCTGCGAGATCTGCCGAACGATTTCCGGCCGGGCGACGTCGAGTGAAATAGTGCTGCGATTCCGGAGCTTGTAAATATTCAATCCAGAAGGTTCGAATTCTACTTTTGTAACTTCACCCGGCTTTAAGTTCTTGATGTCTTGCTCGACGTTGGGCAGGAACGTGGGCCGGGGATTGACGGGCAAATCTGTTTGTGGAGGCTGTATGGCCAGGCCCAGCGAGTTGTAGGCTTCCACCTGAAGTGAAGTGATATCTTCCCCCTTTGCCGCTCGCTCGCGCAGATCAGCGGCTACTTCCCTGGCCTTTGTTTCAAACTCCGGGCGCTTCTCCTGTGGCCGTTTTGGATTCACCCTGGGAACCTGAATTCTCTGGATATAGACCTGCTCAAATTTGCCGATGTTCTGCTTATAGTATTGCTCAATCTCCTCGGTCGAAGGATTCGCGTACTTTTCCTGGAGAAACCGCCGGTAAGATTCCGCAAGCGAGCGTGTCCGGGCCATCCGCATTAATTCCTGAAACCGCGGGTCCTTATCGACCCCCTCTTTTTCACCTGCTTCGGCCAGCGCCATCAAGGTGGCATAGTCAGTAGCAAAAACGCGCAGCGCCGGAGGTGTGTACTTCTGGTTGGTGACATTGATGGATGAAACCATGGCCTCGAACTGCTCGCGGGTAAAGACCACGGTACACGCGTCAGGCTTCGCCGCGGTCTGCGCCTGGCCGGAGGGACAGATGCCGTGAACTGTAACGACAGCAGTGTCCGATGCAACCTGCTCTCCGATGTTCGGCGGCTTGACCCCCGCCGGTGCACTTCCCACTGTCTGATTGTTCTGTGCCGCGGAGGGCTGAGTGGCCTGCGGTTGGGCCCAGGCAAGGTTGGCAACGATAGCACAAAGAAAGACGGTTGGAAGGGGGCGAATCATAAGAAAGACAGTTCCTCACCTTTGAATTTGCGGCTGAGTTTCGGGGGGATGACGCATCTTACCATAGTCTGCAGGACCTTTTCGATGTCTTTATGCGAAGGTAAACTCCAGTCGCACGTATTTCATCTGCCTTGGTTACTCTTGATTTGATCGCAGCACAACTTTTCCTGCGAAACTCATGCGCAACACGTTAGACTCAGAGATCAGGGAGGCAAAGCCCAAGAATGAGATTCACTGTGCGCATCATTTTCCTTATTTTGCTTTTTACGACTAGCTGGGCGCTGTGCCAACAAGGAACTCGCCTTATCTACCTGGTTCGTAATGCGGAAACATCGGCTCAGACGCCTGATTCGCCACTTACCCCAGCGGGTGAACGAAGGGCTGCTTGTCTGGCAAGCACGATGAAAGAGGCTGGCATCAAGCAAATCTATGTCAACGATGCAAAGAGCGCCCAGCAGACGGCAAACGCGCTCGCAACACAATTGAAAATCACGCCGGTCGTGATCCCGGCCAAAGATCCGAATACGTTGATTCGCGACCTTATGTACGCGGGAGGAGGCAATATCCTTGTCGTCGCAAATGCCGATACGCTGCCATTCGTCGTGGCACGGCTTAAAGCCGGAACCATCCCTCCCCTGGCGGCCGGAGAGTACAACCGTCTGCTGATTACGACGGTGATTGAAGGCGGTGCGACGCAGGTAAGTACACTGCGATATTGCGACGAAGGAAGTCATGCCACTGAGACGCCTAAACCAGCGGCAAAAAAGAAGACTAGCTCCCCAGTCCCATCGAAGAAACCTTAAGTTTTTGCAGGCAAGCGCGAAATGCGCCTTGTGCTAACGCAGTATTAGAGGTAACTTAAGCGAATTGAGTGCAGCCGGGCTCAATTCAGGGATTACCTTGAAGGAATCTCTTAGTTGAGCGGGATGTTTGCTCTGCTGTTCGTCAAGTGAACACGGTTGAACAAACAACCGAAGGCCGGCAGCTAGTTATGCCGGCCTTTTTCCCTTGTTTCTGCAATCTGTAACTCGTGTCAATGGATGCTAGTTTCGGTAAGGCCGGGCGATTCTCAGCCATGACCTACCAGCCCCTGCCGTGAAATGCCAACATTTTTGAATTTCTAATAAATGCTTAATCTCCTCCTAATGTCCCGGCGACAGAATACGAGCGAAGTTGTCGAGGTCAGAGAAAATTCCTTCCTTCCGGTTCTCTGCTAGCTGAACCAGTACAGGCCGATAAAGCCACCAACTGGCGTTCCTCGATTAATGGCTTTCATTTTCATCCTTCCTGGGAAGCCCGAACCCACGAAGAAAACTTGCGCGGTAGTGTCCCTGGCGTGATTGCGTCGCCTGCGGCCGGATTTATCAGGCCGCTTGGCTTTGTGTGCTGATGCGTCTCGCGTCTGCGGAGACTTCTCTGCTTGTATCGTAATGCGACTTTGTCGAAATGCGCGGGGGTAAAGAAAAGCAACCTTCTTCCGGATCTTCACCCTGTTTCAACCCAAGTTTGGTTATGACGCTAGCTCGCGTTAGACGAGCGGCGCTGTTGGTTTGATTTAGGAGAAAACTATGATTCCCTCACGGCCTTCCAGCCGGGCGTCCCTGCATGCAACAACCACGAAGCAAGCGGGTAGAACACTTTGGCTCCTGACCGCTTTATTGATGGCGCTTGCAGTGGCGATCCCCTCATTCGCGCAAGCTCAAGGCAACTATGTCTACGTGAATGACCAGACAGTGGCAAACTCCGTCAACGCATACTCCGTGTCATCGACAGGCGCCCTCACGCCTTTGCCTGGCTCGCCTTTTTCCACCGGCGGCGTAGGGGCGCCTGTTTCATGCTATGGGCTGAACCGAATCACGATCAGCAGCGCCACGAACTTGATGTTTGTCGCCAATACAGGGAACCAGACCATCAGCGTCTTCCAGATCAATCCCGCCACCGGAGTCTTGACTTTGGCGCCAGGGTCCCCCTTCGCCAGCGGACTCACCCTGGATGGATGCCAGGGCATCTCTCTGGCAATCACGCCCGACGGGGCGTTCCTGTTGGCCTCGAGCAATGGCCAAATCAAGACATTCAGCGTCGGCGCCGGCGGAGCGTTGACGCCCTTTGCCTCGACCTCGAATTGCTGCACGCCCATGGCCGGTATGAGCATCTCCGCCAACGGCAATTTCGTAGCGGTCTCAAATGAGAACAGCGTTTCTGTCTATACGATCGCTGCCGGCGTACTAACGCCTGTTGCGGGATCGCCTTTTCCGAAGACCGGCACGGGATTTATTTCCGGACTGGATTTCAGCTGCGCCGGCGACCGCCTGTATGGCGGCGAGGCCAGTGGCACCACCACAATCACCGACGCCTGGACGGTCGATGCAAACGGTGTGCTGACACCCGTTTCCGGAAGCCCTTTCCATAGCACCGGCACTAATTCGAACGATCTTCGTCTCAGCCCTGACAACACGCTGCTGCTCGAAAGCAATCAGGCCAGCACGAGTGTGAATAGTTTCAATCTCAATGCCGATGGCAGCTTGAGCAACGTCGGAAAATTCGGCGGCGCCGGTACGGTCCATGTTCCTGCGGGAATGGCCACGGATGCGGGCGGAAGATTTCTTTACATCGCAGACGACAATTTTGGAGTGGCCGTTTTCAGGATCAACGCGGGCGGCCTGTTAACGCCTTTGAGTGATACCGCAATCAGCCGGCCGGGAGAAATCCAGGACCTGGCGGCTTATCCTCCGCGCTCCTGTGCCAGCGCCGATCTTTCCATTACCAAATCGGCGTCGTCCACTGTCGTGGCCGGAAGCCCAATCGTCTATACGATCACCATCACCAACAATGGTCCCTCCGCGGCGTCAGCTGTCATTTCAGACACAGTACCCGCCGGCACCAATCCCGGCGGAAATTTGAAAATCGTTGCTGCCACTGGCGCGCAGCGTTCCAGCGGGGTTGTGACCATCCACACAACGGCTCCCCACAATGCGTTTGTCGCGGAAACTGTGGTGATAACCGGGGTAGCCGACTCGAGTTTCAACGGCACATTTGCCATCGCGTCAGTCCCGGACGGCTCATCCTTTACTTACAGCCAAACGGGAGCGGACCTCACCAGCGGCGGCGGCAGCGCTACTACGCCGAACTGCCAAGTCCCCGTTGGAGGCACAGGCGTTTGCGCCGGAGCTCCGCTCACAGCGCGCTCCATACCCATTCTGGCCGCCAGCGGAGCCAAGCGCGTGAGCGGCGTTGTAACCATTACCACGACCGCGCCGCACGTTCTGCTTTCCGGCCAAACGGTCTCGATTTCGGGAGTATCGAATTCAAGCTTCAACGGAACATTCCCAATCCTATCTGTTCCCTCGCCCACAACTTTTACTTATAGCCAGATCGGCGCTGATGCCACCAGCGGCGGAGGAAACACGGTCACCGGTCAAACGTTGACCGTGTCTTTCGCTTCCCTCGCCAATGGCGAAACACAAACGGCCATCCTGACGGCAACCACGCCAACTACAGCCGCCAACGGCACGGTGATCAGCAACACGGCGATCATCAGCAACAAATCCGCGGTTGACGCGGTTCCCGGCAATAACTTTGCCACCGCATCGGTGACAGTTGGAACACCTGCTGCCACAGCGCTTACGGTTCCCAATGGCACCGGGCCCTATGGCGGCTTGGCTACGCTCTCCGCGGTCCTGAAGAACAGCGTTTCCAACGCTCCCATCGCAGGCAAGACTCTTACCTTCCAGTTGGGCGGCAACCTGGCCAGCGCTGTGACAGACGCCACAGGAACGGCCACGGTGAATAGCCTTCCGCTAGACACCATCACGGTCGGAACGCATCCCTCTGCATTTACCGTCAGCTTTGGCGGCGATTCGAACTTCCTTGCCAGCAGCGCCGTCGGAACACTGGATGTGACCAAGGCGCAACTGACTGTCACGGCAGATAACCAATCCAGACTCTATGGCGATGCCAATCCACCACTGACTTACACCATCACTGGCTTTGTAAACGGCGATACTATCGCGGTGGTGTCTGGCGCGGCTGATTGCTCGACCACTGCCACACCGGCGAGCCCGGCAGGCTCTTATCCGATCACCTGCTCTGTGGGGACACTAACGGCAACGAATTATGTGTTCGTATTCGTCGATGGCGCCTTGACGGTAAATCCGGCGCCGTTGACCGTGACCGCGGATAATGCCACCCGTGCCTATGGCGCAGCCAATCCCGCATTCACCGGCACTATCACAGGCTTGAAAAACGGTGACGTGGTCACTGCAACTTACAGCACCACGGCAACAGCTACGAGTCCTGTGGGAACTTATGCCATTACTGCAACTCTGGTCGATCCCAACAACGTTCTTGGGAATTACACAGTCACGAACAATCCTGGCACCCTGACGGTCACTGCTGCTGCGCTGGTGGTTACTGCCAACAACGCAGCGCGCCTCTATGGCGACCCGAATCCTGTATTCACGGGAACGATTGCCGGGCTGGTGAACGGTGACAACATCACTGCTACATACACCTCGGTTGCAACGCCGGCGAGCCCCGTGGGCAACTACCCAATCGTGCCGGCCTTAAGCGACCCGACGGGCAAACTCGGGAATTATGCTGTCACGTTCAACAACGGCAACCTGGTGGTGAGTCCCGCGCCCTTGACTGTGACCGCGGCGAATGCAACTCGCGCATTCGGCGCGCCTAACCCGGTCTTCACCGGCACGATCGTGGGCATCAAGAACGGTGACAACATCACCGCTACGTATGCCAGTCCCGCTACTGCAGCCAGTGCGCCGGGAACTTATCCCATCATCCCCACGCTGGTTGATCCAACCGGAAAACTGGGCAACTACACGGTGACCATCAATAACGGCACCCTGACAATCACCGCCGCAGTATTGACGGTGACTGCAGACAACGCGAGCCGCCTCTACGGCGATCCCAACCCGACTTTCACCGGGACGATCACCGGACTTGTCAACGGTGACAACATCACAGCAACCTATGCCAGCGTCGCCGATCCAACGAGCCCAGTGGGGACCTATCCCATTGTGCCCACTCTCGTGGATCCAAACGGCAAGCTAGTGAATTACACGGTGGTGATCAACAACGGCACGTTGACCGTCAATCCGGCGCCGCTGACCGTGACTGCTGCGAATGCCACTCGCCTGTATGGGGCGCCTAACCCGGCTTTCACCGGCACTATTACAGGCATCAAGAATGGTGACAACGTCACGGCGACTTACGCGAGCGTTGCCACGGCCACGAGCAATGTCGGCACTTATCCGATCGTGCCGACACTCGTGGATCCGACCGGCAAGCTCGGCAACTACACCGTGACCTCCAACAACGGAACGCTGACCGTGACCGCGGCTCCGTTGACTGTGACGGCGGCGAACGCAACCCGCCTCTATGGCGACCCCAACCCGCTCTTCACCGGAACCATCACCGGCCTGCTGAACGGTGACAACATCACAGCCACGTATGCCAGCGTGGCTACGCCGGCCAGTCCGGTAGGGACCTACCCAATCGTGCCCACGTTAGTGGATCCGACGGGCAAACTTGGGAACTATATCGTCACCATCAACAACGGAACGTTAACTGTCGCTCCGGCGCCCCTGGTAGTGACTGCTGCCAATGCGACTCGCGCCTTTGGCGATCCTAACCCGGCCTTCACCGGCACCATCGTCGGCATCAGGAATGGCGACAACATTACGGCTACATTCTCCAGCCCGGCCACAGCTACCAGCCCGGCGGGAACTTATCCCATCATCCCGGCGCTGGTTGACCCAACGGGCAAGCTGGGCAACTACGTTGTGACCGCGAACAACGGAACGCTCACTGTAACCTCAGCGGCGCTGGTGGTTACAGCTGCCAATGCAAGCCGGTTCTATGGCGATCCGAACCCTGTCTTCACTGGCACGATCACGGGAGTTAAGAACGGTGACACCATCACCGCAACCTACGCAACCACGGCCATCGCGAACAGCGCGCCTGGGACTTTCCCTATTGTGCCCACACTATCTGACGGCGGCACGGGCGCTCTGGCGAACTACACCATCGTGATCAACAATGGCACACTGACGGTCAATGCAGCTCCGCTGACTGTGGCTGCTGCGAATGCCAGCCGCCTGTATGGGGCTGCCAACCCGGTCCTCACCGGCACCGTTAGCGGATTGAAGAACGGCGACAACATCACTGCTACTTACACCAGCGTTGCCGACCCGACGAGCAGTGTTGGAAGCTATCCCATCACGCCAGTGCTGAGCGATCCGACCAATAAACTGACCAACTATGCGGTAACTCTGTCGAACGGCACGCTCACGATCGCTCCGGCTCCGCTTACGGTAACGGCAGCGAATGCCACTCGCGTGTATGGCGATCCCAACCCGGCCTTCAGTGGAACGATTACCGGATTGGTGAATGGTGACAACATCACTGCGACATACTCCAGCGTCGATGCCACCGCCACAGTGGGAACATACCCAATCGTTCCCGCGCTGGTTGATCCAACCGGAAAGCTGGGTAATTACGCGGTGACGTCAAACAACGGAACGCTTACGATTACGCCTGCGCCCTTGAGCGTGACTGCAGCCAATACGACGCGTGCATTCGGCGACGCGAACCCGGTCTTCACCGGTACAATCGTCGGGATCAAGAACGGCGACAACATTACCGCTACCTACAACACCACGGCCACAGCCACCAGCCCGAGCGGAACTTATCCAATCGTGCCTGCGCTGGTTGACCCGGCCGGCAAGTTGAGCAACTACACGGTAACTATCAACAACGGTACGCTCACTATCTCGCAAGCAGTGTTGACGGTTACCGCAGCCAACGCCAGCATGATTTTCGGTGATCCGGTTCCGGCATTGAACGGAACCATCACCGGATTGAAAAATGGCGACATCATCAGCGCGACCTACAGCACCACCGCGACTTCAGCCAGTCCTGTGGGAACCTATGCAATCCTGCCGACGCTGGTGGACCCAAATAACCAGGCCGGGAACTATACGGTCGTAATCAACAACGGAACACTCACCATCACTCCGGCTCCGCTAACGGTAACAGCAGCAAATGCCAGCCGCTTATACGGCGATCCCAACCCGGCCTTTACGGGGACGATCACCGGACTCAAAAATGGCGACAGCATCGGCGCGGTCTTCTCGGCTGCAGCGGACCCAACCAGCCCGGTCGGAACCTATGCCATCACTCCGACGCTGGTTGATCCCAACAACCAACTCGGCAACTACACCGTCACCCTTATTAATGGCGTCCTCGTCGTCAATCCCGCGCCTCTGTCTGTAACGGCTGACGACGCGACCCGGCTTTACGGTGATCCCAACCCGGTATTCACCGGAACGCTTGTCGGCGTAAGAAACGGTGACAACATCACGGCCACATTTGCCAGTGCCGCCGATCCTACCAGCCCGATAGGGACGTATCCGATCGTGCCTGTACTAGCTGATCCGACAAACAAGTTGGCCAACTATGTGGTGACTTCAACCAATGGCACGCTCACCGTCAGCCCGGCGCCGCTGATCATTCAGGCCGCGGATGCTACGCGGCTGGTGGGCGATCCTAACCCTGTCTTCACCGGAACGGTTCTTGGATTGAAAAACAACGATGTCGTGACCGCCTCATATAGCACTCCGGCGGACGAGACGAGCGTGGCTGGCACGTATCCAATCATCCCGACGCCGGACCCAAGCCCGGCACTTGGCAATTACACGGTAAGCCTCGTGAATGGCACGTTGACGATCCAGTAAACGCATTGTTGTACTTCGGGGCCGGCAGAATACCGCCGGCTCTATTTAATCTATAGGAAAAACAAAAATCCGTTTCTGGTTCCGGGCGGGTAAGACGAGTCAGGCAAATGAGTGCAGTTTGTTGGGAGAATAGTGCTCGGCAACGCTACATAGTCCAGGAGCCGCCTGTCCGTATTTTCGACGGATTTGCGTTGGCCAATCGCAAAATACGCTCAAGGTCGATTTGTCCCAATTCCAAGCCGGTCTCGGCGAAGATGGCTGCGTCTTGACAGAACTCAATCACAAGAGATAGCTCCACGTCGATTAACTCAGCGACTTCTCGCGCTAAGCCCCAAAACTCGATCTGGGAGCGCACCGCGTTTCTTAGCAGAGCAATCAATTTGCCCCGTGCTTCGGTATTGTTCGGCGTTTTCATATAGGTTCTCCGAAGACCCAAAACTTTGATAAGCTGAGCCGTTCGTCGCTCTCAAACATAGCCTTTCTGGTCCTCTAGCCTGTTGAAAATGATCGGTAAGGTAGTGAACTGGAATACCGCTGACCTATATATCACCTATACAAGACAATATTGACCTATAGTTTAGTTGTTTTAATTTGACACTCTGCTTCCTACGAATTAATGTCTTTAACCATTTCAGGAACTCTGGTTGCAAAGCTCTTTAACTCACGGCGCGGAGAGTGTAATGAAGCAGATACTGCCTAGTTTTGCCTTTATCTACGGTAATGACAGTACCAAAAGAGGAAAGTTGACGCTTAAACGGCTATCTGCCTCAAGTATGGTAGCGGCTAACCGTTACTTAGCTGCGCTAACCCGCTTCGTGGCAGGGACAATTCCTTTTGATGACTCTGTGAGTAAATCTTTAATCCCCTTACCGTCGTGGGTCGATCTTCACTATGAATTGACCAATCCGGGGGCCATTGAGTACGATTTTCGATTCGACTATAAAGTGCTCTTGCCAGTTCTGGCCTACGGCTTGGCCAGGGTAGCGGCAGACACGTATCTGGCGATTACTGAACTTGAGTGGGGAACGGCGGTATTAGTAGATGCATACTGATAATTAAGTCAATGAGTTTTGACACCTTTATAGCCCGCGACAATTGCATAGTTGACATTGGCGTGCTTCAAAAGAATCCCAATGTCAAACATTTCACTCATTTGCCACGCAACTGGGTTCTTTACGAATTCCACCACGATTTGTTTAAAGACCCAGATTTTCTCGTCGAAGGCGTCTGGCAGCAAAAAATGGAACGCTTTCCTGAACTGAGACAAGCCCGTATTGAGATGCTCAATGAAGAACGGGCCCTGTTGGCTCCCTGGTATGCTCAAAAACGACAACTCGGAGACGGAGACGGTCTTCTCGGCAGTGAGGTATCCACTTATCGTGTTTGCAACTCGCACCAATGAAATGGCTGGTGGATTTCGAGCTGCCTCAGAATTGGGGGGCAGCGAAGAAATTCACGGTTGCAGCGAAAACTGCGGCTGACAAAGCCCCTTTCAAAGTGTTATCTCAATTATTGGATGAGTGGATCGCTGCCAGTGCCGGCACGCTGATTGCACCGGCGGGTCTTGAACCACAAACAGGGGGAGTCAAGCTCCACGCCGCGTGCGCACATAATAGTGGCCATTGGCTCGCTTCTCTTTGGGTTTTGTTAAGCGATGCGAGATGGAAAACCAGTGTGCGTAAAGTTGTCATCACGGTTGATGAGCCCTCTGCTCTCTCGTCGGGAGCATAATGGGTAATTTTCTTCGTCAATATCTGTCTACGTACAAATGAATGAGGATCTTGCCATCTTGCATTGCAAGAGCTAAACCGGGCCGCGTTCGTGTCACATTCCGCCGGTGGATGGCTTGTCATCTGTGATCGGGACGTTGAAAACGCAGAGCAGGGCTAAATTAGAAGCATGACGGCACGTCTGACAATAGTAGGTGAAGCCGTCGGGAAGTTTGGGTGGTCACACAAAGTGCGCCTACCTGCGCGTAACACGAGGCTCCTAGGGACTTCTACGCTGCCAACGGGAGTAACCACTGACGGTAACGCCTACAAATAGTCTCCACGGCATGGAGTAAACACGTCGACCACAACCGAGTCTTCCAGGGCTGACGCCTGGTGATCGACTCCACCGCGGACCACGAAGCTGTCACCTGCGCCCGCGGTAAAGATTTCATCGCCGATCGTGACCGAGAGCTGCCCGCTCACCACGTAGACCACCTGCTCATGCGGATGCTGGTGCCGGGTTCCAACCCATCCTTTATTCATGCGATGTTCAGCCAGCAGCAGTTTCTCGTTGAAGGCGCCTATACGGCGGACCAGGCCCGGCTCCGGCGAAGTGGTGGTTCGGGAAGTCGACTGCACGAAGCAATAGTCGGCGCAAACCTGGTTCTTTTCGCTCATCGATCTTCCCTCACAGAAAAGGATTACTTGGGCTGAGCAACTGCGGCCATCGGTCTCTTCACCTCGGCGATCGCGCCCAGGAACCGCTGGGCGAGCCGCGTGATCTCGCTACCATCGCCGGACTTGAGCGCCGCTGGGACAATCAACTCTCCGCCGACGCCCAGCGCCGCAGCGCCGGCGCGAAGGAAATCTGCCGCCGTCTCAAGATTGACCCCGCCGGTAGGGATCATTGGCACCTGGGGCAGCGGTCCCTTGAGCGCCTTGATGTATTTGGCGCCGCCGACGTTCCCGCAGGGAAAGATCTTCACAAAATCGCAGCCGGCTTTCCACGCGGTGATGACTTCGGTCGGCGTGAGCGCGCCTGCCATCACCAGCATGTCCAGACGCCTGGCCAGTTTGACCGTTTCAAGATCAAATCCTGGGCTGACAATGAATTCCGCTCCGGCATCGACGCACCGTTGTGCCGTCTCCGCGTCAAGCACGGTTCCCGCGCCAATGACGATATCTGCTCCAACCGTTCGCGCCAGGTCTGCGATCAAATCAATCGCGCCGGGAACGGTCATGGTTAGTTCAGCAATGGGAATGCCGCCCGCGGCCACAGCTTCCACGGCCAAGAAGGCTTCTCTCGCCGAAGAAGCACGCACCACCGGAATAATGCCGATATCGAGAATCCGTTCCCGAACTTGTGCGCTTGTCATGGTCTGCCGATTAGCGTGCGATCCGCGCGCCGACTCCCTTCATGACCTGTGTGACTTCTTTGAGTGTAACCATCGTGGTATCGCCCGGAGTCGTCATGGCCAGAGCGCCGTGCGCCGCGCCGCATTCCACCGCCCACTGCGGCGATTGTCCGGAGAGAAAACCATAGATCAGCCCCGACGCGAAAGAATCACCGCCGCCAACGCGGTCAAAAATTTCCAGCTCGTTGCGCCACGCTGCTTCATGGAATACGCCATCCGCCCAGCAGATTGCGCCCCAGTCGTTTCTGGTGGCGGTCGTGGCTTTGCGCAGCGTTGTCGCCACCACTTGAAAGGGGAATTGAGTACGCGCGGCGCAGATCATCTTCTTGAAAGCTTCTGCTTCCAGATTGGATAGATGCTCGTCCATGCCTTTGACCTCAAAGCCCAGCGCCGCCGAGAAGTCTTCTTCATTCCCAATCATCACGTCGACCAACGGCGCCAGCTGCCGATTGACCTCCTGCGCCCGCTTCTTGCCGCCAACCGCCTTCCACAGTGATTCGCGATAGTTAAGGTCGTAGGAAATGATCGTTCCGTGCCTGCGTGCGCACTGCATCGCCTCCAGCGCAACTTCCGGCGTTGTCTCAGAGAGCGCGCAAAAGATTCCGCCAGTGTGAAACCAGCGGGCTCCTCGTTCTCCAAAGATCTCTTCCCAATCGATCTCGCCGGCCCTGAGTTGCGATATGGCAGTATGCCCGCGATCAGAGCAGCCCTGCGCGGCGCGTATTCCAAATCCACGCTCGGTGAAATTCAGTCCATTTCTTACGGTGCGCCCAACGCCGTCGTAATCCACCCAGCGCACCAGCGACTGGTCGACTCCGCCCTGATAAAGAAGATCTTGCAGCAAGTGTCCCACGGCGTTGTCGGCAATGGCGGTAACGATGGCCGTCTCCAGGCCGAAGCAGCGTTTCAATCCGCGCGCCACGTTGTATTCGCCGCCGCCTTCTGAGACCGTGAACGTGCGCGCCGTGGCTACACGACAATCACCGGGATCAAAGCGCAGCATCACCTCGCCCAGGCTGATCAGGTCCCAGCAGTTCCCTTTTTTGGGTTTGATGTTCAGCGGCATCGTTTGAATCAAGAACCCCTCTACGCTTCAAGCCTGGCCGGCTCCATGCGCGGCGTAACCACGTGGATGAGCAGGAGCGCGATCAGGTAAATCGAACCGGCAATCACGAACATCGGCACGTAACTGCCGGTGACCTGGAGGATCCATCCGGTAAACGCGGCAATGAGCATGCCTCCGATTGCTCCGCCGAATCCGCCAATCCCAACCACAGACGCCACAGCTCTGCGTGGAAATAGATCAGAGGCAAAGGTGAACATGTTTGCCGACCACCCTTGATGGCCCGCTGTCGCCAGACTTACCAGCGCAACTGCGACCCACAAGTCGTGCACGTTGGCTGCGGCGACAATCGGCACGACGGTCAGCGCGCAAATCAGCATTGCCGTTTTACGCGAGCGATTCACTGTCCAGCCCGCCTTCAGGAACCGCGCAGACAGCCAGCCTCCACCGATACTGCCTACACACGCCGCGTTATAGATCACCACCAACGGTGGCCCCAGAGCAGTGAGTTGCAGACCATGGCTCGTGTTCAGAAATTTGGGCAGCCAGAATAAAAAGAACCACCAGATTGGATCTGTCAGAAACTTGCCGATCAGAAATGCCCACGTTTGGCGATGGGGCAGAAGCCGCGCCCACGGGACCTGCGTTGTGGGCTCGACAGGATCGCTTTGTATGTACTCAAGTTCGGCGGCGGAAAGGCGCGGGTGCTCTTGTGGCCGGCGATACGATCGCAACCAAAAGATGATGGGAATAAAACTCAAAAGCCCGGTGGAGACAAAAGCCGATTGCCATCCGTAGCGGCTGGCGACCCAAAGTACAAGCAGCGGACCAACGGTCGCGCCTACGTTGGCGCCGGAGTTAAAAATGCCGGTGGCAAGTGCGCGCTCTTTTTTGGGAAACCATTCAGCCACTGTTTTGATGGCTGCGGGAAAGTTACCAGCTTCGCCCAGGCCAAGAGCAAAGCGTGCTGCGCCAAAGCCCAGAGGAGTTCGCGCGAGCGCATGGGCCGCGGCCGAAAGACTCCAGATGCCAATGGAGAGCGCATAGCCAATGCGCGTTCCGATCACGTCAATCAAACGGCCCATCAGCAACAGGCCCAGGGCATAGGCTGCTTGAAAAGCAGTCACGATGTATCCATACTGCACTTCATTCCAGCCGATCCTGGTTTGCAGCTCAGGCGCCAGCAGGCCAAGCACCTGCCGGTCAACGTAATTCATCGTAGTGCCAAAAAACAGCAGCGCGCAGATGGTCCAGCGATAGCGACCAACCGCCTGCGTCAGACTCTCGCGAGGCGCAGAGATGGCCGGCACAGCGTTTGCAGAAACATTGGCCGCAGGCGTAGTTACGATGCTGTTTTCAACCTTCATAGGGTGATCTACTTGCGGCTTGCCTCCAGCCCTGACCCATTGGTGTTGAAGGCCGGTTGCACGTTCACGACCCCGAACTGGCGGTCTTCCTCTTCGCGATGAGCGGCCATCGCCCAAAGAAATCCAATGCTGTGTCCGGGCACAGAAACATTGGGATGGTAGCCAGCCGGCATCAACACGGCGTCTCCGTCGCGCACCGGTACTATGAGTTCGGGATATTCGGTGTTGTTATAGACCATCTGGATCCCAAATGCCGGCGCGGGCATGTTGAAGTAAACGTACATCTCTTCCAGCATGGCGGCGTGTTCGTGCGGCGGCCAGCTGGTCCAGTTGCCCGGATCAGAGAAAGTAAAGCCCACCAGCAGCCTGCCCGCGTGAACATTCTTACCCAGGCAAATACTCAAATGCCGCGATTGGCCGGGTGTTCCTGTGCTGAATTTGAGCGCGGGATTTTTTGCGATCTCCGCGTAAGGGACGAATTGCAGAGGATATTGCCTTTCGACATCACTCGTGAACTCGGCAAAATCCACGGTCTGGCCCGTGCTGACCTCGATGTGGCGATCGCGAGGTATGTAGATGGAATCGTACTGTCCGAGGTGAAAAATATCCTGCCCGACTCCCACGGTCGCCCGCCCAGAGAGGCAGATCAGACCAGTCTCCTGGTTGCCATTGTCAAACGATGCACTGGGAGTACCCGAGTCTAATATGATGCGCCCGTAGGAGAGGTGCTTGTTGGTGCTGTTCACGGGCGTAACTGATATGTGGCGTCCCTTGTGCCCATTCGTTTTACGAAAAACCATCCGCTGCTGCGGCAAAGCTGGTTGAGCAGTACTCATAAATACTCCCGGATCGGTGCCGATAAAAGTTTCCCTAATGACGCGTTCATCTACTGATTCACTCCACTGGCGAGGATCCCCCCGTCAACCACAAGCAGGTGCCCCGTAACAAAGCTGGCGGCGTCTGAGGCCAGGAAAACCGCCGCACCCACCAGCTCTTCCAATCGTCCGAAACGTCCCATGGGCGTGCGCTGCAGGAATTCTTTGCCGCGCGCCGTGCCGTCCAGAAGGTGAGCATTCAGGTCGGTGCGAAAAAGCCCGGGCGCAAGCGCATTGACGCAGACCCCGTGTTTGGCCCACTCGATGGCAAGCGACTGCGTCAGTGACGCCACGGCGGACTTGCTGGCGGAATAAGCTGCTACTTCGTACAGGGCGACGAAGGAAGACAGCGACGCAATATTAATGATGCGTCCATATTTTCGCTCGATCATGTGCCGGCCAAAAACCTGGCAGGCATAGAGCGTTCCGTTCAGGTTCGTCTTGAGAATGCAGTCCCATTCGTCTTCGGAAACATCCAGAGTAGGCGTTCGCTTGGTCCGGCCGGCGCAGTTCACCAGGATCTGGACGGAACCAAACTCTTTGACCGTTGCCGCCAGTAATGCTTCCAGGCTGGATTTGTCGGTCACATCCGCCGGCATTGCGAGCGACCTGCGTCCTGTCGCTCGCACTTCTCCGGCTGCAGACTCAACCAGGTCTGTGCGGCGTCCCGTAGGAACCACGTTGGCGCCCGCCTGCGCCAGGCCTTTTGCCAGCGTAAGGCCAATGCCCGACGTTCCTCCGATCACTACTGCCGTTTTATCTTTTAGATCCAGCGCTGGATATCCCATAAAATCGATTCTGCCACCAGTTAATTCCCTCAGCCTTCGTTCATGCGCCGATTCTTCAAAGCGAAATCGGCGACTGCGTCCACACCTGGAACTCGCGGTGCTTGTGAATCTCTGCTTTGGCTGGAACTTCTCCGCCGGCAACGCGGCAGATATGATCAAACACTCTCGCGCCGACATCCGCGATTGTCGCTTTGCCCTCAATAATGTCGCCGGCTGAGAGATCCAAGTCACCAGCCATGCGCTCAAAAACACTGTTGTTCGAAGCCAGCTTGATCACGGGGGCGATCGCGTTGCCGATCGTCGAGCCGCGGCCAGTGGTGAAGACAACCACGTTCGCCCCGGCAGCAACCAAGCCGGGCGTCGACTCCTGATCGTAGCCAGGCCCTTGCATCAGAAACAACCCCTTGCCTCGCGGAGGAACACCGTAATCGGTCACGCCTTCCACCCGCGTGGTGCCGGCCTTCGCAATGGCTCCCAGCGACTTGATGGTGATGTTGAGCAGACCACCCTTCACGTTCCCAGGACTCGGATTTTCGTTGAGCACCGCCCCCCACTTGCCGGCATAGTCTTTGTACCAGTCCACCATTTCGTAGACCGCACGGGCCGTGACGGCGTCTTTTGCGCGCTGCGCCAGAATATGCTCTGCTCCGCAGAACTCCGGCACTTCGGTGATCAACACCGTTCCACCAGACCGTATGAGCAAATCAGAGGCGTAGCCGAGGCTGGGATTGGCCGAGATGCCGGAGAACGCATCTGAGCCGCCGCATTTCACCCCCAGAACCAGTTCGCTCACAGGAATCGGCTGACGGACCGCCTTGTTCACTTCAGGCAGCATTTCTTCCACTGCATGCAAGCCTGCCTGGATCGCGGCCTGCGTGCCGCCGACCTGCTGAATCCCAATTCTCACCAGAGGCTTATCCAGCTTGCGGCCCAGACGTTCGAGGTAGGTCTCCAGCACGGAAAGATTGGTCTTTTCGCAGCCCAGCTCCAGCAAAACCACGCCGCCTACGTTGGGATGATCGGCGTAATTGGAGAGCACGCGCAGCAACAGCTCAACTGGCGCCCCTTCCTGGCAGCCACAGCCTTTGCTGTGAGGGATAGCGCTGACGCCATCGACGTTGGGGAATTTCTCGCGGGTAAAGAGCGTGTACTCCGCCAGCGTGGCTACCTGCATGGCCTCATGGCTCGCGCACATGCTGGTGGGGATGATCAAGACGAAGTTGCGCGTGCCGCTGCGGCCATCCGCCCGGCGATAGCCCATAAACGTGCGGCGCTGATCGGCGGGGATGTAGTCTGGCGGCGCCGTGACCAGATCCGCGGGCACCTCGCGAATGGTTGGCACGTGATCGCTCATGTTGTCATGCGTGACCGGCTGTCCGCGCTTGATCCCAAGCGATGTTCCAATCGGCTGACCATACTGCAGGACGTAAGCGCCCTGGGCTAGATCGCGCAAGGCAAAGCGGTGTCCAGGCGTGATTGCAGCGGCCATCTCAATGATCTGGCCATCGGCAAGCTGTATGGCGATGCCTGCTGAAAGCGGCTCACGCACGACCGCCACATTGTCGTCAGGGTGCACCACGATCGCCACACTGTGGAGAGGAACCGTGTTTGCCAGCACTGCCACTCTAAGACCCTTTTTCCATGTGTTCAACGCGTGGAGTTTCCACGCCACGCACCGGTAATCCGTGTCCGTTCGCGACGACGGCAGAGGAAGCCTCCACCGTGTTATGCACCATCGGCAGGCAGAGATATTCTGCGGCGTTCTGGTAGCAGATTCTTCTGATCATGCCGCCCACCAATTCCTCATCATCCGGCAATTCTCCCCGCTCGATCTCATTGCCCAGCAGGTTACACAAAACGCGGCGGAAATACTCATGCCGGGGATACGACATAAAGGAACGAGAATCCGTGACCATGCCCACGAACCGTGACAGCAGACCACAGCTGGAAAGAGCATTCAACTGCTGCTCCATGCCGTCCTTCTGGTCCAGGAACCACCAGGCACTGCCCAACTGGATCTTGCCGGCGATGTTTCCGTCCTGGAAGTTGCCGATCATGGCTGCAAACGCATAGTTGTCCGCGGGGTTTGCATTGTAAATGATCGTCCGGGGAAGAGCGCCAGCGCGATCGAGCACGTCAAGATATTTCCCGAGCAGCGCAATTTGCGGCCAGTCGCCAATTGAATCGAAGCCTGCATCCCTGCCGTGGCCATTGAGCATGCGACCGTTGGCGTTGCGATAGGCCCCCAGATGCAATTGCTTGGTCCATCCCTTCGCAGCATCAAGATGGCCAAAGAAGATCATCAGGTAGCTGGAAAACCTGGCTGCTTCCTCGCTGCTTAGGGGGTATCCGCTGCGCACCTTGACGAACGCCGCGGACGCCTCGGCCTCAGTACAGCCTTCCGCATGACAGTAGTCGAGACCGTGGTCAGAGAGCCGGCAACCATGCTGATGAAAGCAGTCATGCCGGTTCTCCAATGCAGCGAGGAAGTCAGCCAGCCGTGCAATCTCAATATTCGATCTGCCGCTGAGCTTGTCGAGCCACCGGTTGAAACCCGCAGAGTCCCAGGTGCGCAGAGCCCGGTCCGGACGAAACGCAGGAAACACGCGCGTTGCACAGCCGGACTCGAAGATCTGCGCGTGGTATTCCAGTGAATCGGTCGGATCGTCTGTGGTGCAGAGCGCGGTTACGTGAAATCGCTCAAGGATTCCCCGCGCGGACAGGTCACCATCCATCAGGCGCGCATTGGCAGCCTGCCAGACGGCTGCGGCAGAGTCGTGGTCAAGAAGGCTGTCGACATTGAAGTAACGTTTCAGCTCCAGATGTACCCAGTGATACAGCGGATTGCGCAAGGTATGTGGAACCGTCTCAGCCCAGGCCAGGAATTTCTGATAGGGATCGGCATCGCCTGTGCAGTAGCGCTCGGGAACGCCATTCGCCCGCATCGCCCGCCATTTATAGTGGTCGCCCTCCAGCCAGATCTCGAACAGATTGCCGAAGCGCCGGTTCTCCGCCAGATCTTTGGGGGAAAGATGGCAATGATAGTCGAGGATGGGCTGCCCAGCGGCATACTTCTTATAGAGGTAGCGGGCCGTTTCACTCTGTAAAAGGAAATTTTCAGTTATGAATCCCATTTCGCCGCTTTCGTCTTACCTAAGTACTCCTAACTCAATCCTGCAGCAGTTCAATTTTCTAGCCACGATCGTTGACCAGCTTGCCGTTGATATGAACGTTGCTCAATTGCAGGCCATTTACGTTTTCGACCACGTTAGGCTTTTCCACACCTTGCAAGTTGCAATCAATTAAATGCACATCGCCGATGGGGGCATTTTTGAATCCGCGAAGGTACAGCGCATATTGCGCCTTCTTCATGGTGAGGTTCCTGATGTCGACATTACGGACTACGGGCGTAAACTTGCCGGCCTCGCCTTCTTCGTAAAAGAAATCGATTGACAGCCCCGCCAGTCCGACTTCGCCTACTTCGATGTTGCGCACGTGAATGTTCTCCAGGACTCCACCGCGCATCGCGTTGTTCTTGATCCGTACCGCGTTGTCCAGCCGCGGGCTGTCCATGCGGCAGTTCTCAGCAAAAACATTTCTCACGCCGCCGGAAATCTCGCTGCCGATAGTCACACCACCGTGTCCGTCCTTCATGTGGCAATCCCGGATTACGATGTTTTCTGAGCGTGCATTCACGCGGCGGCCGTCTTCATTCCGGCCGGCCTTAATGGCGATGCAGTCATCCCCAGTATTGAAATTGCAGTCTTCGATCAACACGTCTGTGCACGACTCGGGATCGCAGCCATCGGTATTTGGCCCGGACTCGCGATTGAGATCGGCGCCGGTAATGGTCATCTTTCGCACCGTGACGTTGGTGCATAGCACGGGATGCACCTGCCACATGGGCGAATTTTTGAGCGTCACGCCTTCCAGCAGCACACTCTTGCAACGATAAGGCTGGATAAACTGTGGCCGGAGATAGTGGCCATCTCCGAAGACTCTCTGGCTGACCGGTGTGCGTTTCTCCGCCATCTCAAAAAGCAGCGCGCGGTCAGCCGCCTGGTTGGGATCGCCTTCTTTCCATCCACACATCTTCCGGCCTTTCCATGGCCACCAATGGTCGCAGTCGGCATTGCCGTCAATGGTTCCTTCGCCGGTAACGGCGATGTTTTCTTCTTCAAAGGCATAGATGAAGGGCGAGTAGTTCATCAGCTCGATGCCCTCCCAGCGAGTGAAGACCAGCGGATACTTGTGAGTATCACGCGCGAAGCGCACGGTGGCGCCGGAGCTGATATGCAGATTAACGTTGCTCTTCAGGCGGATTGCGCCAGTCAGGAATTCTCCCGCTGGAACCAGCACTCGCCCGCCCCTGGCCGCATGGCACGCTGCAATCGCCTTTTGGAATGCCTCTGTGCAATCGGTCTTGTTGTCACCGATGGCGCCGAATTTGGTTACGTCAAATGCGCGGTCTGGAAATGCAGGCGGCTTGATCCGGGCCAGGATCGCCGGAAGCTCTGACCACGGGTCCGCGGCGGGAACGTAACCTGCAAAGCTCGAGCGCGGAAATGGAACGGTCAGGGCCGATAGCACACTGGAACTCGCCAGAGCTCCGCCGAGGAGAGCTGTCCCTCTGATAAATTCACGCCGGGTGATGCGATTTTTGTTTCGGAAACTCATTTCCGCTGCAGGCTCCTCTTCCGCTTATTGCTTGCTCGCCGTTTTCATTTCGTTGACTACGGGATTCCAGCCGTCAGATCCAGCCAGAAATTTTGCTGCTGCGTATTTTGCGGCTTCAGCATCGCTTAGTTGATGCGCATGGGCTTCACGCTTTGCCGCACTGCCTCCCGGACCGGCAGAAGCGCGCTCAGCGTAGAACGCCGTCTCCAGGCGCGACGTTTCACCGGCATGCCACTCCGACCAGCCCGCCGGATCAACTTTTTCATCCAACTCGCTATCAAGAAACACTACTGTTGCGAACGCCCGCCACGGCCGGCCGAGAAAAACCTTTCCCACGCCGCCATCGGCTGTGATCCTGCAATGATCAAAGACGTATCCGCTCTGCTGTTCCGGGTATCGCTTGCTCTGGGCCGTAACATAGACCTGTGGGTGCGCAGCGGCATGGATATGGCAATGATCGAATACCGCGATGGCGTCGCCAAAAATGAAATCCACGTTGCCTTCGATATAGCAGTTGTAGAAATACTGCCGCGCGGGAATGCAGGGGCCGGAGTCGGTCTGGCATGAACGGCTGGCGGCAAAGAGCGTGTCCTGTGCGCCAAGAAAACGGACATTGCGAAAAACAGCGCGATCGGCGCGCACGGAGACCGCAATGGCCTGCGAGCCCTGCGACTGCAGTCCGTGACTCAGGCTGTAGTCGTTCTGGAACGTCAGGTTCTCTGCATAAAAATCATCGCCGGTCACAAATGCCGTGGCGGAATAGAATGTACCGCCGGAGCTGTAGGCGCTGTTGGAAAAGACGATGACAACTTTCGCCGGATCGTCTGTCACTCCCTGCACGCGCACATGCGGCTTGGCGATGTGCACGACTTCCCCATAGATGCCCGCCTTAATCAAAACCGTTCCGCCGTTTTCGCTAAGCGCGTCAATTCCCTCTTGTACCGTCTTGAAGTCTCCAGAGCCGTCCGCGGCGACCGTGACCTGCTGCCTCTCTTCCGAACGTGGTATGTAGGCGCGCGGCTCTTCATCGTTCATCGATTTTTCGACTGGTCGGACTGTGGCAGAAGATGGGAACGGAGCAAATGCATCCTTGCAACCTAAGTTTGTCCACGGCTCTCTTGGGCCATTGTTCTTTGCGATCGAGATGTCATCTCCATGGAGCATGAAGGTAACGGGCCTGGGTCCAACGCTGAAATGCGCATGCGCAATGCGGACATCGCTGGACTGCATCTGACCGACAGCGACTCCGTCCAGGCTCGCGTCCAGCGGATGCTGGGAATCGATTCCAATCAACTCGATTTTCCCCGGCGAGACGGAACGCACATTTTGGAGAGAGATATTCTGATAAACCGGGACCAGCGAGCCCGCGGCCTGCGTGTAGAACGGTGAGATGGTGATCGCGTTCTTCACGTCGCGCATGCACACATCTTTGTAGACAATCTCATGCACCAAACCGCCGCGGCTCAAGTCAGATTTGATCCGGATTCCATTGTCTGCTCCGTCAATCGTCAGGTCTGAAACCAGAACATTGCTTACGCCGCCGTTGGTCTCGCTGCCGATCGACATGCCATGGCCGGAATAAAAATGATTGTGCGCGATGGTGATGTGGGTTGCCGGACCGGCGCCGCCGGCTTTGATGGCGACGTTGTCGTCTCCGGCGCGAATATAGGAATGAACAATGCTGACGTTGGTCGAAGATGAAGGATCAATGCCGTCAGTGTTGCGCGCGTTGGCCGGTGCATCAATCCGCACACCCCAGGCGGTAAAGCCATCGGTCTTGCTGACCATCACATGGAAGTTGGGCGAGTTGCGCAAGGCAATCCCGTAGAGAGTGAAGTCATTGGACGAATCAACTAGGAGCAGGCGCGGACAATTCTGCCGTGCATCTTCAATCTTGGCCTGGTGCGCCAGTTCCCACCAGCTCGTGGATTGATGCAGCAGGCGCTCGCCGCCCTGACCGTCAATAGCGCCCAGGCCCATCACCCCACTGTGCGGAGCGGCGCGGGCGACGATCAGCGGCTTGCAGCCACGGCCATCATGGTTGACCAGACCGCAGGAGCCGGGCTGTACGTCGTACGCGCGAGGATCACGTGAAGCAAGGAGCACAACGCCTTCGTCAACCAGCAAGGTAACCGAAGGCTTTAATTCAAGCGGGGCTGACAAGAAAGCATTGTGTTCGCCGTCGGCGCGAAGCTCAACCGCGCGGCCAGCCACGCAGTGGTCGATTGCTTCCTGAATTCGCGCGGTATCGCGATTGTCTTCGGCAGCGTCGGGCAGCTTGCCGTTCTGGGCTGTCAGGCGGGCAGAAAGCGAGATACAGACCCTTGGGACCTTGGGCTCGGTGACTTGGCGCGTATCTTGCGCATACAGGATCCCAGCAAGGCCGATCCACAACGCAACGAGCACACGCATCCGGATTTTGTGGTGCTCTGGCCCCTGATTCATCACCGACCCCGTTTACCGCTCCCTCCTGAATGGACAGCAAGCTCGAATGAACTTGCTGTCCACGCATCTTCCGCTCGTCGCGGCTTCCCTCACACAGCATTTCCGCGCATCAGAAGATATATTTCGCCGCCAGCTGGAATACTCGCGGACTGCCCAGCGTCGTGGTGATTTTGCCGAACTGAGCAGCAGGAGGATTGGCCGACGTGCCCAGACCGGCGTTGGTGGCAACCGGGTTGGCATAGTTCGGATGATTGAGAAGGTTGAATGCCTCGCCACGGAGCATCAGGCTCTGATTTTCACGAACCTTGAATTGGCGGGAGACGCCAGTGTTGAACGTCAGGAAACCGGGCCCTTCGAGCATGTTGCGGGTCGAGGTCCCAAATGTTCCAGCGGCCCCATTGACGAACGCACTGGTGTTGAACCAGCAGGTAACGCTGCCCACCGATGCTCCGTTCGGGCAGGTGCCGCTGTTCGGATCCCCAATCAGGTTAGCGCGGTCCTGCTTGATTCCGGTCAGCGACGAATCGGTTCCGCCCAGTACGGAGAAGTGATTGCCGGTGCGGTAGCCCAGGATGTTGGAAAGCTGCCAATCACTGAACAGTATTCGCATCCAGCCGCTTGAGAACCTGGGGCTGTTGGCCACCAGTGACGAATTGAAGATATGGCGGATGTCGAAGGAGCAGTTGCCACGATCGGCGTCAAAATTGTTGGGATTGGTAATGAGGCGGCTGCTGGAAAGTTCGCCGCCGAAGTCGCCCAGGCTGATGCAGTGCGAGTACGTGTAATTGGCCAGCACCGTGAAGTTGTGGTTCAGGCGATGGTTCACGCTTACCAGCAATCCGTTATAAGAAGCACTGCCTTCGTCCGAGGCGGTGGAGATGCTCGAGAAGAATGAGCCCGTCGCCGGATTCTGCAGGTTCAGCACGCGGCGTACCTGCTCATTCGCCGTGGTGGAGCAAGGCGAAGTGCCGGCGCCATGCGTCGGTATCGCCGTGCTGGAAGAAGCGCAATCATTGCCGGTGATAAAGACAGGAGCATTGGCGTCATAGCCCAGCCAGATGTGGTTGGTCCGGTTGCCAAAATAGGTGGCAGAGAGCAGCCAGTTGACTCCGAATTGCTTATCGATCGAGAGGTTCCATTGCTGGACATAGCTGGGACGGAGGTTGGTCGGCAGGTTGATGTACACGCCGTTCTTGGGGAAGAAGGCGTTGCCGGCTGTCGGGAAAGCCAGCGGGAAGGGCGGCACCGTCTGGCTCTGATATGGGTTGGTCAATCCGCCAACCGGGCGAGACAAGGAGATACCGCTACCGAACGGGCTGTTGTCGGCAAAGCGGTCAAAGTAGAACTCTTCAGGATTGTCGTAGAACAGGCCGTAGCCGGCGCGGATGGTTTCCTGCCCTCTACCGCGTGGGTCCCAGTTGAAGCCGACGCGCGGTGAGAAGTTGGCCCAGTGGCTCTGCACGTAGGAGCATGGAGTTTGTGAGTCTCCGCAATAGAACAGCCCCGGAGGCGCGTTGGGAAACATCTGGCTTACAGTCCCGGCGGCAAAAGCGGCGGGATCAAAATGACTGCCGCGGTTATAACGGTCGGCTGCCGGGAAATAAGGCTCCCAGCGAAGACCAAAATTCAAGGTCAGGTTCGGACGGAAGCGATAGCTATCCTGGGCATACAGTCCGTAATAGTTCTGGCGCCAGTTTTCCTGTTCGTTGTTCCCCTGAGCAAAACTGGACATGGCGCCCAGCATGAAGTCGACCAGCGCGTCACCGCTGGAGCCTGTGCCCGATGCGCCGCTAAAGGTGAATTGTCCGTCGCTCTGGAAGGTTGAGAGCTCATTGAGCTGGCTGTGAATGAAGTCAAACCCGAAAGCCAGCTGGTGCTTCCCTTTCGACCAGTCGATGTCTTCCGCAATATGCAGGGAATTGTTGTTGAAGTGGCCGGCCGTTGCAGTGCCGCTCTCCACGTTGAAGTAATTGCTGATGCTGATCACCAGATCATTTGCCACCGGGCTGGGCACATTGATACCCAGCGCGCCGGGATTGGGAACATTGCCCGCCGGACCGCGGAAGATGGCCATGCGATTTGCCGTGACGTGGACCGAATTGACGATGGCCGGGCTCAAGGTAAATGTGTCGCCCAGCACCAGCGATTGGCTCCGCGCCAGCTGTCCGGCTTTGGTCGTAGTGAGCAGGTTGGAGCCATCAAAGATCGGCGGATCAGAAAAATCGCTGATGAAGTATCTGCCGAACACCGTATTCCTTGTGCTCTGCATCCAGTCAACGCGCGAGACGCCCTGATTCTCATCCCCAGTATTGGGAATCGAGAGTGTGAGCGTGCCGCAAGGATTGCTCGAGACAGGAACGAGCTTCAGCACGTTCAGCGCCTGCTGGTTGAAGAGTCCCGTGGGCACCTGCGAGCCGGCAAAAGTAGTGCCGGTGGTCGGGTTCTTGATGGTTTTGACTTTGGCGTTCGACTGGCAGGCAGCGGAGAACATGGTGCTGAAATCGCCGGTCAATGCCGCTGCTGTAGGAACAATCACCTGCGTGGGCGCCGCCATCTGGAAATTGCGCGTCCCCTGGTAGCCGACGAAGAATTGCACTTTGCCCGGCACAATGGGTCCGCCCAGCGTTCCGCCGAATTGATTGCGGCGTAGCGCGTTGTCATTGGGGTTGGGAGCCACGCCGGGAGCAATCCAATGATGCGCATTGACTGCGTCATTGCGGATGAACTCAAAAATATCGCCATGGAAATGATTGGTTCCGGACTTGGTGACCACATTGACGACAGATCCTGCATGCTCGCCGTAGCGGGCGGACAATGTGCTGGTTTGCACGCTGAATTCCTGGATCGCGTCAGGGAACGGGAACGGCATGTTCAGGTTGGAGAATTTGTCGACGTGATCGCCGCCGTCCAGCAGATAGTTATTGGAATTCTGCTGGCCTCCGGCTACGGAGATGGTGGCGGTGACGGAGCTGGTCACGTTGCCGTTGCCGTAGTTTTTGCTGCTCAGGAGATCATTGCCGGGGATCGCTGTATTGGCGGCGCCGCCGGCGAGAAGAATCAGGTCGGTGGCCTGGCGTCCGTCCAGCGGCAGATCGACGACTCTTTTCTGGTCGATCACGGTCGACACCGAAGTCTCGTTCGTATTGACCATGATGGCATCGCCACGGACCTCTTCCACCTGGGCCACGGTGCCAATGCGCATGCGCACGTCAACCCTGGGATTCTGGCTGACCTGCAGCGTAATGCCGGTCTGGACATAGTTCTGAAAGCCCTGGGCTGTTACCTCAAGGTTATAAGGGCCAACCGGCAAGTTGGGCAGGGCGAAGACGCCGTCGGCGTTACTTACCGTTCTGCGCACCATTCCGGTATCGGTTTGGGTAACGGTGATCTGTGCTCCGACAATCGCGGCGCCGGTTGGATCAGTGATGACGCCGTGAATCTGGGCGTTGTTGACGGCCTGCGCCAGGACCTGCACAGACATGAGGGCCAGAAGGCCGAAGATGACCAGGATCGCGCGTAACTGCCTAACTCGCATGACTCCCTCCTCGTTGAGAGCCTGGCTCGCTCATTGGGATATGCGGTTCCGCTGCAGCGCCGCGCTGAGGGATACTACCACCAGTTTTCTGGGAAGACATATATAAAGGTGATCTCCGCCGTTCGTCCCGCGCAATTTTGTTGCGAGTCATGGCCGTCCGGGAAAGTACGCCCAATGTTAATGTTTCGTCAATTTTAAAGATTTTAAGTTTTCGTTTAATGTAACTAAACATTGCCTTATCATGGAAAACGGCTCGAAATCCCAATTCCTGTCTTTGAGGTCCACTCGTGGAAATACGCCAGCTTGAGTCACTCCTTGCCGTTCTGGAGTCGCCAACGATGACGCGCGCCGCGGAAAGCTTGCACCTGTCGCCGGCGGCCGTCAGCCTGCAACTGCAATCTCTTTCTTCCGAACTGGGCGCGGAGCTCTTTGTACGCTCAGGAAGAAGACTGACTCCGACCCCGGCGGCGCTGCGGCTGGCGGAACACGCGCGCGTGGTCAGCATGCGGCTCAAACAGCTCAAACAGGAGTTCGCCGACGACACCGTCCGGGATGCCCGCCCCTTTCACTTTGCCACCGGCGCCACAACGTTGATCTATCGCCTGGGTCGTCCTTTCAAAATGCTGCGCAAGCGTTATCCGCGCCTGGACCTTCATGTGACCGTTTTGGCTACGGAAGAGATTGTGGCCGGGCTGGTCGACCGGCAATTCGATCTCGGGTTGATCTCCCTGCCGGTACGCAATGACAACCTGCGCATCATTCCTCTCTTTGACGAAGAACTATTGGTGGTGCGCCCGGCCGCTCATCGCGTTCGCGGCAGTCATATCGGAACAGTGCGGCCGGAGGAGCTCGACGGCGCTCCGTTTTTGCTCTACCCCAAACACAGCAATATGAGAACCGTGATCGATCGCTTCCTGGACGGTTTGGGATTGAAACGGCGCGTGATCATGGAAGCCTCGGATACAGAGGCCATCAAGGGACTGGTGGAATCGGGATTCGGCTATTCGATCTTGCCGGAGTACGCGCTGAAGGGTTCGAAAAGATCACTTCAGATCATGCGTGTAGCAGGACACCGGCTGGTGAGAAGCCAGGCTCTCGCAACTTCGATCGCAGCCCGGCCTCGCGCGCTTACAGAGTCCGTAGCTGCGTTCCTGAAAGAGACCCTTGCTGCCGGAAAATAAATTGATTCAGGGGTGGCAGCATATTTATGGCATTGAGAGTATGGGGTACAATTCAAACCACTTCGAAAACTGAGGATACTCATGCTAAAAGGGACTCGCACCTCCCTGCTCTCAATCTGGCATTGGTATTGTTCCCGTCTGAAATTGATACTTTTCCATCTGGCATGTGTGCTTCTGGTGGTGACGGCGCACTCGCAATGGGCTGCGTCACAGGAAATTGTACCCGGGCCAGTGGGCCAAGCGGATTGCGCGCCATCGAACGGGCAGCACTCGGCCCGTAAATACGACGTAATCATCGTCGGAGCGGGAATTGCTGGACTCAGTGCGGCGCGGGAGTTGCAGCACTTGGGCCATTCGGTCCTGATTCTGGAAGCGAACAATCGGATCGGAGGCCGGGGATATGTGGGCTATATCGGCGATGATAAGGTTCCCATCGATTACGGAGGCGCATGGATTCACGGCATTCCCACCAACCCGCTCACTGGGTTGGTTGACGCCATGGGCTTCAAGCGGCAGCGCACAAATCTCGACCTTCCCTACTTTATCAACAGCAAGGAAGCAACCGAGAAAGAACAGGAAGTCTTTGAGCGCGCCCTCGAAGAATACGAAGATGCGGTAAAGCTGGCCGCTGGCTCCGCTGAGGATCAGTACGCGCTGGCTCAGTTTGCCTGCAGCGAATATAAAAACCTCTCCAAAAAACACGTACCCCTGAAAGAGATTTGCCGCGATCTGGAGAGCAGGATTCCGGTAAGCAAGGCTTCTTTTGTACGCGATTGCCAGAGGCCCGTTCACTCGCCCCAGGAATTCTGCGCAATCGCGAACAAAGATTTGCGTGTCACCAACGACATGGCGAATCATTACGTCCCTCGCGGCAAGGAGTTCAAAGCCATCATTCCTTTGCTGATTGCCAATGCCGGTCCTCTGGAAAGCGCCGCTGAATTGAGCAAGACATCTGCCGTGGACGGTGCTCTCTTCGAAGCCGGAGAAGATGACCTCATTGATAGAGGAATGGGAGCATTTGTTGAAAAACTAGGCGACGGCTTGCCGGTTTGCTTGAACTCACCGGTCACGGAGGTGAACTATTCGGCAGATGGCGTGAAGGTGAGTGCCGGGGACAAAGTCTTTGAAGGCTTGAATGCGCTGGTTACCGTCTCAGTTGGAGTGCTGAAGAAAAATAAGATTGCGTTTAAGCCGGAACTGCCGGCAGAAAAGCTTGAGGCCATTCAGCGTTTGCAGATGGGTAACATGCAGAAGGTGATCGTCCCGCTCACTCGAGATATTTTTCCCAAAGAGCCGATGAACTCATGGATTCTCTATGAAGGAGACCTTCCAGCGAAGGCGCTGGACTTTGCGAAGAAGCAGAAGCCTCCGCTGCCCCTGGTAAATGGAAACCGGGTGGTTATGGGCTTCGTAATCAAGCCGCTCAACCAAAACATCGCGATTGGTTTCTTTGGCGGAGATTGGGCAAAGGCATTGGAGAAGCGGTGCGAAGGTATGGAACACGGTTCCGGTAAAAGCAACCCGCAATGCGACGATCTCTCGATTGCGATCACCAAATCCGCTCTTTCCAACATATCCGGTGAAAAAAATATCGATGCGGACATTCAAGAAGACGGGATCCGGTTAACGCGCTGGAGCCTTGATGCAACCTCGTTCGGCGCTTATTCGGTGGCGGAACCTGGGCAATGGTATCGGCGGGAGATTCTGGCTGAACCGCTGCCGAAAAAAGGAACCAAGCGACTGTTCTTTGCCGGAGAAGGAACCGCACGCGCGATCTATAACGGTTCTTATCCCGGCGCTTACGAATCCGGCTTGAAGGCGGCCAGAGATATTCATGCCGAAATGCTTGAAGCTGAGGAGTAAGCGAGAGAAGCGACCGAGCCAACAAACAACGGCCGGGCCATCTGGGAAATCGAGGTGGTACTGAAGGCCGATACCTGTCGGGAATATTAGGACAGGCTCAACTAGATTAAGATTCCCGCTTAAAAGGTGCGGATGAAGCATCATGGCTCTTGCCCGATCGGCCACATCAGCTCGGCAATAACTCTCCAGATTTCATGAACATAGACGCGTCCCCCGCGGTACCTGAAACGCTTGCGACCTGAAACATGTGGTCCTGTACCTGAATACTTGGTCTTGCTCTAACCAAACAACCAACAATTAACAAAAACAAGAACGACCCTCAAGGCTAGTGGAGAAATTCCACCAGCCATTTTTGTATTCCTTGTGGCACAGGCACTCTTGCCTGTGGCCCTTTCCCGGAATGAAGGGAAACCGCGCAGCTGCTGCCATCCCTTTGCAACCAGCCACAGCTACAAAGAGCTTGCCCGTTTGTACCGTTGCTGGTCTTCACTCGAACCGTTACCATGCACCCTGATGGCCAAGTGTCCTGGTTGCGACGCAGAATTAGCAGACATGGAGAGGGTTTGCAAGGCATGCTTTGACAAGCAATATGCTGATTCCAAGGCTTCGCCTGCACCCGGCTGGCAGCTCAAAGATCTCCCCGTTCCCATCATGGTGGGTCTCCTGATCGCTGCCCTGTGGTACGAGGGCATGCTTCACTTTCCCAAACAGTTGACAGCCCTGTACCACGGGTATGGCCTAGGCATGAAAGTGTTGCAGACAGCCTTCGCCGTCATGGGCACGGCACTCGGCATTGTGGATAGCCTCAAATGGCGCAGCGGTCAGAACTTGCTTTTCTGGGTCCTGGCCTCGCTGAACATCGTAGCCGTGGTTATGTGCTGGCTGCAGGGTGGCGCAGGCTGGCTTGCTTTTGTGGTGTTTACCTATTTACTGAATAAAGGCCTCTCATTTTATTGGGGTAGACGGACCGTCTAAGCCCTACTTCATCCCTTTGCAATGTTCCGCCACTCGGCGAATTTTGCTATCGTGCCGTTTGCGACGCGGCCGCGGCGGCCTGCTTCCCTGCCCGCCATGCCCCCGCAGCCAAACACACTGTCACCAGGGCCGAGAAAACGATTGGAATGATAAAGAGATACATCACACTCACAACCGTGATCGCGGCAAAACACAGGGCGAACGCCCAGGCAATGCCGCGCATGCGCGCCAAAGTCTCCGCTGGAAGTCCGCCCAGCTGCCAGGCCAGGATCGCCGAGAACACAAAAAACACGCTCATCGAAAATCCGGCCGCTACAAAAAGGTCCCAGTAGCTCCGGTTGAAACCCTGTATATCAAAGTGAATGGAGTGCATTGAACTGAGAAGAGCATCCACTCCCCACTTGGGATCGGACTGGCGAAAGCCCAGTGTATGCCCTGCCGCAAAAAGCAGCAGAAGAACCGCCGCAACTCGATACAACACAGATGCCTTCATCTCAGCCTCCAAAGACCCTCGTTGGTAGTGGTACAGTTTGAAAATTTTGATAAGCTCGTCATCCCGAATCCCCGTCAACGAGCAAGCGTTTTCGGGCCCCATTCACGCCCGGTTTTGGCGTGAATGGGCAGAGCTTGCGAGTAGGGGTGAGGGACCTCGCGTTGCCGAAAGCCGTCAAACTGTACCACACCCGCAGTCTGCGGCCACTTTATACAGCAGAGGTTCAAACTGTGATACTTGCCCCTTCCCAGCGAAAGTTCTAAACTCGTCCGTTTGCGTCTACAAGCTAATCATCTATGAGCCAGCCATTATTGCCCATCGAAACGATCGCACAGCGCCTCAACCTGCCTGAATCTTACTTCGAACCCATTGGCCGCTACGGCGCCAAGCTCAAGCTCGATATCCTGAGCGACCCCAAGTTTCCGCGACGAGGCAAACTTATCCTGGTCACGGCCACGCACCCGACCGCGTCCGGCGAAGGCAAGACCGTGACCTCGATCGGCCTCACCCAGGGACTCACGAAGATCGGCAAGAAGGCCATCATTACCTCGCGCGAGCCATCGCTCGGCCCGGTCTTTGGCATGAAAGGCGGCGCGGCCGGCGGCGGGTTGTCGCAGATCGAGCCCAGCCAGAAAATCAACCTCCACTTTCATGGCGACTTCCACTCCATCACCACGGCGCACAACCTGCTCGCCGCGCTGATTGACGCGCACATTTTTCACGGTAATGATCTCGATCTCGATATTGAGCGCATTACCTGGCCGCGCACCATGGACATGAATGACCGCGCCCTGCGCCGCATCACCCTCGATATCGGCGAGAAAAAAGGCGCGCTCACGCGCAACTCCGGCTTTGTGATTACCGCCGCTTCGGAAGTCATGGCCGTGATGGCCCTGGCTTCCAGCCTGCAGGACCTGCGTCGCCGGCTCGATTCCATCGTCATCGGCGTTTCGCGCTCCGGCAAACCCGTGCGCGCCGCCGATCTCGGCGCGACAGGAGCCATGATGGCCCTGCTCACTGAGGCCATCCTTCCTAATCTTGTCCAGACCACCGAAGGTACGCCGGCCATGGTGCACACCGGGCCGTTCGGCAATATCGCGCACGGCACCAGCAGCGTGGTTTCGCACAACATGGGAATCCGCCTGGCCGACTACGTTGTGAATGAAGCCGGCTTTGCCGCCGATCTGGGCGCGGAGAAATATTTTGATATCGTCATGCGCTCCTCGGGAATTGCTCCCGCCTGCGCCGTGCTGGTAACGACCGTGCAGAGCCTGCGCACGCAGGGCGAAGGCGATCTCACGCGCGGTTTGCCCAACTTTGTCCGGCATCTCCAGAACCTCAAGCAGTTCGGTGTGCCTGTGGTCGCGGCCATCAATCGCTTCCCCACCGACTCAGACGCCGATCTCAAGCTGCTGGCCAGCTATGCCGCGGATCAGGGCGTCGAGAGCGCTCTCAGCGAAGCCTTTACCAAAGGCGGCGACGGCGCCGCGCCGCTGGCCGAAAAAGTGGTCGAGGCAATCGACAAAAATCCCAATGCCAACGTCCAGCCTGTCTATTCTCTGGAAAGCTCTCTGGAAGACAAGATCGCCGCGGTCGCGACAAAGATCTATGGCGCTGCCGGAGTCAATCTCAGTGATAAGGCCAAAGCCAAGCTGCATCAGCTCAAAGACTGGTGCTTCGCCAAGCTGCCGGTTTGCATCGCCAAGACGCAATACTCGTTCAGCGACAATCCCAAGCTACTCGGGGCTCCCAGCGGCTGGACGCTTAACGTAACCGATGTTTCGCTCTCCGCCGGCGCAGGCTTTGTGGTGGTCATCTCCGGCAACATGATGCTGATGCCCGGACTGCCGAAGGTCTCCCGCGCAGCGAGCGTTGACGTGAATGACAAAGGTGAGATTATCGGGATATAGCTGGGTCAGTGAACCTACCCGCCACCAAGAAGCAGTTGTGGACCGCAGCCGCCCTCGGCTGCGCTTAGGACTCTTCAGGACTCAGGTTCAGCGCGTGATCGCAGTCTAGGCCCGGCGTCCGCCCAGCGCCCGCGCCGGAAGCATAATCACGGCCCGCAGGAACTCCAGCACCCCTCCAACAGCGATGCCTACAATACGGAAAGGCAACAGAATCAACCACACCAGGGGATAGAGTACCAGCGCCAGAAGCGCCAGCGGCCAGCAGAGGACCAGCAAAATACACCACAACAGGAAGGTCATCGTCGCCTCTGCTTGTTAATACGATCCAAATCGCAAATCGGTTCCCATATCTTCAATTAAAGACGTCATTAAGACATTCGGTCAAAGCAACATGCTCATATAAGATGACGAATCGCCCAGACAATGGGCCGCTCAGGAATCGATGGCTTAAAACGAAGTTTCAGCCGTTGAAACAACCTTGAAGGGCAGCGTACTGAATGCCAGATCAACGGCGTCACAGCTGTAGCTGATACGGAAGGATGCGTTTAGCGACGAGCTATTCGAGAAATTAAAGACCGCTCCGGGGGCAAGCAGCAAGGCGCCGTTGATATAGCCATTGGCCCCGGAACCAACGCTCACATGCCCGCTTGCCGAGTTGACCAGTACAACGCCATTCCAGAACAGGCTGGCATTGCTGATCTCCAGGCCGCTGGGGACAACCAGCACGCCAAACCCGGAGAGGGTTGTGTTTTGCAGGCTGAGGACCGAATCCGTAATCACCACAACGGCAGGCGAGGTGCTGGTGCCGTAGCTGCTGGCCAGCGTTGTCGACGAAGCAATGAAATAGTTGCTCTTATTGCGGCTGGCTGCAACCAGGTTGTTCACCGCCGCAACCTGATTGGCTACCGTTTGCGACCCTGAGGGTTGGTAAATCGTAGTGTCGGCCTGGTTGCCGGCATTACCGACAAAGGG
>DATBHX010000090.1:0-29411 GCA_036557225.1 Candidatus Angelobacter sp. | reverse complement strand
GCAGGTGTTGGCGCGAGCCACCAGACCGGCTGGACTGGACTTGTCGCCAACATGATTGATGAAATCTTTACAAAACAGAAACGGCCGGTCGGCATTGCAACAACGGTAGCTCAGACCAGGCAGGAAACAAACACGCGGCGTTAGCAGTCTTCAAAAACCTGGGGTGAAGATTCCTGCTGAGAAAACTGGTTGATCTGTTGTGGAGCGCGATCGCCGCGTGGTCATGGCGACGAACTAGAATTGCCAGGGACAACATTCATTTGTTCCAGGCCTACGATGATTTATCTAGAAAAAGACATCTGCACTGATTTAGAGGCCGGTCTCAGCCGGGAATGGCTGGAGACCAACGGATTGGGCGGCTTTGCCTGCGGTACGGTCGCGGGAGCCAATACGCGCCGTTACCACGGTTTGCTGACCGCAGCTCTGAATCCGCCTGGCGGACGCATGCTGCTGCTATCGAAGCTGGAAGAGACACTGGTGTTGGGCGGAAAGCGTGTCGATCTTTCGACCAATGAGTACTCGGGAGCGATTCATCCTGAGGGATATCGCGCACTGAGCGGCTTTCGGCTTGATCCGTTTCCTACATGGACGTTTGAGGTCGATGGCGTGCGTCTGGAGAAAACGGTCTTTATGCCCCAGGGCAGCAACACGGTGCAGGTGGAGTACAAGCTGCTTGCGGCGCCCTCGGGCTCGACGCCGGTGTTGGAAGTCAGGCCGCTGATTGCATTCCGCGATTATCACTCCACTACGCACCAGAACGACGGATTGAGTCGAGCAGTCGACGAACGGCCCAACCTGGCCAGCGTGCAGCCCTACACCACGCTGCCGCGGCTGCGCTTTGCCCACAATGCGGACGGGGTGGATTCCCACGGTTACTGGTACAAGACTTTTTTGTTCCGCGAGGAGCGGGCGCGTGGCCTTGACTACATTGAAGACCTGTACAACCCGCTCGTGTTCTCGTGGAAGCTGAGCAAAGACCACGACGCGCAGATTATCGCTTCCACCGAGGTACACGACATCCGCGAGGCCGGCGCCCTTCGCGCGGCAGAGTTGAAGCGCCGTGAGAGGCTGGCAGCATCGACGCCCGTCGATGATCCTCTGGCACAGACGCTAGCCGTTGCAGCTGATCAATTTCTTGCACGGCGCGGCAATGACTGGACCGTGATCGCCGGCTATCCGTGGTTTATGGATTGGGGGCGTGACACCATGATCTCGCTGCCCGGGCTGACCCTATTTAGCGGGCGGGCAGACGTGGCCAAAAGCATCCTGCGCAACTTTGCCCGCCACACGGACCAGGGTATGCTGCCGAACCGCTTTGTCGATTCCGGCGAGCAGGCAGAGTTCAATACCGTGGATGCAACGCTCTGGTTCTTTGAAGCCGCGCGCCTTTATGCCGCAGCCACCGGCGACTATGACTTTATCCGGCAGGAGCTGTATCCGGTTTTTAAGGAGATTATCGATTGGCATATCAAGGGTACGCGTTACAACATCAAGGTCGCAGAGGACGGTCTGCTCAATGCCGGCGCGCCCGGAGCGCAGCTCACGTGGATGGACGCCAAGATCGGCGATTGGGTGGTGACGCAGCGAAGCGGCAAGCCGGTGGAGATCCAGGCGCTCTGGTATAACGCGCTGCGCGTCATGGAAGACTTCGCGGGCCGATTTGGCGACCAGGAACGCCGCAAGAAATATTCCAGCCTGGCAGCGAAGGTAAGCGAGGCTTTTAATCGTACGTTCTGGAACAAGGATGCGAATTGCCTGTATGACGTGGTGGATGGCGAATCGCGGGATGGGTCAATTCGTCCAAACCAAGTGTTCGCCGTGAGCCTGCATCACTCCATGTTGTCTCCGGAGCAGGGCCGCGCGGTTCTGGACGTTGTAGAGCGCGACTTGTTGACTCCGGTAGGGCTGCGTACGCTGAATCGCGCTGATTCGCGCTACCGCCCAACGTATGGCGGCAATCAGTACACGCGCGATTCGGGCTATCACCAGGGTACCGTATGGCCGTGGCTGTTGGGGCCGTATGTTTCGGCGTATGTGCGAGTGAATGGCGGCACGAAACAGGCACGGGCCAAGGCACATGAGCTACTGCGGGGGATCGAGCAGCACCTGAGCGAGGCCGGGCTGGGACAGATTTCAGAGATCTTTGATGCTGACACGCCGCATCGCCCGCAGGGCTGCTTTGCCCAGGCCTGGAGCATCGGCGAAATCCTGCGCGCGCTGTGTGCGGATATTTATCAAACCACGGCCGTAGCGACGCGTGAGACCTCAGCCGCAGACTGAGCCTTCAGCGCACAAACCTGTTCATGAAGCTGCCGGGCTGCGTCTTTGCGGTTCGTATAGATTTTCGCGCAATCGGCAAAGCGCACGCTCGCGGTGACATTTCCCTTCCCAAAGAGATTTAGAGAGTGTGGTCCAAGAACATGGTCGCCGTAATAGCAAACGTCGATCGCGGGATCGCCGTCCTCAATGTCATAACTGAGGCAGGCGGCAGAGATCGGAACACGGCTGGCGACGGCTGGCTGAAACAATGACGAGCGGAAAGGGAGCACCTGCCTCCCGTCAGTGCTTGTGCCTTCGGCGAAAAGAACCACGGGGACGCCGGCGGTGAGCGTGGCTGCCATTTGCGGCTGAACGTCATGAGTGCCATGGTGACGGGCACGATCAATGTAAATGCACCCCGCAAGCGTAGCGATCCAGCCGATGCCCGGCCAGAATTTGACCTCGCGCTTGGAGACAAAGACACACCGAGCAACTGCGCTGAATAAAAGGATGTCGAGATAGCTGAGGTGATTGGAGACAATCAGGCCGCTGGCTGGCGCGGTTCCCTGACTCGAATAGCTCACTCCGAGCCAGCGAAGCAGGCGGACGCTCGAGCGGTGCAATGCTTGAGCGCGCTGTTCCGGGCTGGTTCTGCCGGTGAGCACGTTGAACAGATACGCCAAAAGACAACCGAAGATGGACAAAACTACGGCAGCATAGCGCCAGGTCAGGCGCAGCAAACGACGAATTGGAGATACGACCGCACTCAAGCTTAAAAACAACCCTGGCTTAAGAATACCTGCGTTCAAAAGAGCCGGCTTCGGATTGCCGGTGAAAGACTATTTAAATCCATCAGGGTCAGGAAGTCGATGGTCTTGAATTCGCGGTCGAGTGCGGGTGGGCCGCAGATTTCTGCGCCCAGGGCCAGATAGGTGCGGAGCAGCTTGGGAGGATCGGCTTTCACGACGGGTTCCTGCAGGTCGAAGGCGTAGCCAGCCGTAGGCAGGGTGCGCAAATGCACAGGCGCCAGATTCGCCTGCAGCTTGTGGTACATGGAAGAGCCGGCCTGGGTGTCCTGCGAGCTGAGCGAACTGCAGCCGATGAGATAGCGCCCGCCACGGTCGCGGACGTAGCAGACAACGGTCTTCCACAAGAGCATGAGCACTTCATACTTGCGATGGTCAGGATGGATGCAGGCGCGGCCGAGCTCGACCATGGAGTCGCGCAAAGATTCATACGGCGAAAAATCAAACTCGCGTTCGCTGTAGTAGCCAAGGTGGCTGCGCGCGCCGCTCCCCGTCTGCAGACGATAGGTGCCGACAACGTTTCCAGTACGCCACTCTTCCACGATGACGTGATCACAAAATGCGTCGAACTCATCCTGGTCTTCGCCGTTGACGAAGGCTGAATCCAGGCCCTCCTGCAACTCCAGATTAAAGACGCGGAAGCGCAGCCGGTATACCGCGCGACGCTCCTCTTCTGTCGCAGCAACATAGGCGCGGTAGGGCGCAGCGATGGCCTGACGCGCCAGCGAGATGGCAACTTCACGGGAAATTCCGGCTGGCGCGTGAACCGCCCTGGCCTGGCGCACGGAGCTGCTGCTCTTCGGGGAAACAGGCGAAGTCAGTGGAGCTTTTCTGCCCCAACGGATTCTCATGCGCCAGAAATATCAAAGCGCAGTTAAGTCGAAGTTAACGGCAAATGATGATTTGATGAATATGGCGCACGACCGTACATCAGACGTTAGTTACTTCGGGGCTTCCTTTCAGCCTGGCAGCCAGAATTGGGCCGCTATCTCAACACAAACCAGAAGAACAGTACGTTCGAAATCAACATGCCCATGGCGGCGCAGCCCAGCCAGAAGTTTTCAAAATGCGTGTTGGTGGTGCGCATGATGCGGGAGTTGTTGGAGAGCAGAAGAATGAAGACAAAGATCGGGACCAGAACAATCCCGGCGAGAACCTGCGACCAGTACAGTACACGCACGGTGTGCACACCAAAGAAATCGATCACCACAGCCAGAAAGACGGTGATAGAGATCATCACGTAGAACATGCGTGCGTTCCAGGGTTCCACGGAGAGGCCGGAGTTCCAGCCCATGGCTTCGGCCACGCTGAAGCAGAGTGAGGCAACGAGAATGGGCAACGCGATCAGGCCGGAGGCGATGATGCCGAGCGCAAAAAGAATGGTTCCGGCAAAGCCGAAAGAACCCAGGGCCTCCGAGGCGCTGCGCGTGGTCATATTGGAGGGATCGGCGACGTGAAGATGCGAGGCAGCCACCATGGCGCAGAGCGAGACCAGGCAGGCGACAAATGTCCCGGCGTGAGATTCGGTCACGTGGGCGCGAGCCAGGCCTTCAGGCAGACCACGCTTGGAACTGGTCTGCCAGACGATGACATCGGGCGTGAGCAAGGAACCAAAGACCGCGACTACTCCCATCATGTAGTCGGTATTGACCTGCATGTGCGGGAGAAGCACGTCACGGGCCAGGACGAAGAAGGAGTCGGTAACGCGCCACGCGGCTACGACGTAAGCGATCAGGATCAGCGTAAGCGTGCCCAGAACTTTGGTGGTCTTCTGGTAATTCCCGATGATCAGCACATACCAGACCGCGAAACCAACTACGGCAAGAAAGAAGATACGCGGCAGGGCGGTAATGAGAGAAAAGCTGTCACTCACGGCGACGATATCGCCGACGATCATGGCCATATTGACAGCAGCTACCATGAGCGCAATGGCCATGGCGACGCGTGGACCGTAGTGCTCGCGCACCAGCTGCACCAGGCCTTTTTTTGTTTCATGGCCCAAACGGGAGGAGACCGCAAAAACGCTGAACAGCACCGGAACACACAGCACTACCACCCAGCCGAGAGAGGTGCCGAAGCTGGCGCCGGCGACCGTCGCCGTAAGCACAGCGGCAGGGTCCAGGTCAGCAGCGCCGGCGATGATGCCGGGAAGAATGCGCGTAGCCCGGTGGAAAAACGACGTATTGGGGGCGGGGGAACTGCTTGTCTCCGCCAGACGAAACGTCCCCATGCGGATATATCCATTTAGGTTAGAAGCAGATGCAGCTCTGGCAGTTGGACTGTTTTTCTCGCGGATGAATCAACGGGAACGATCGCAAAGACACCTTAGTAATTGGCGAATGCGGATGCCTGGCGGTGGCACGAGCGATCAAGAGCAATTACAAATGCAACCATAAAGAACATCGCTCGGCGGAAATCGGCTGGGTAAGACGTACGCCTCGGCGGTAGCGAATGATGCCGTCACTGGTGGAACAGAAGCTGCGATCGCCCATGCTGATGCTGACGGGCGTAGCCACAACAACGTACGTGCATTGAGTGCCGGAGCCTTCCTGAGAGGGGCAGTCTCCTTCACGGCTCAGGGAGAATTGGTAGCCATACTTGGTGCACCAGTTGCCGGCGGTACAGCGGACGTCGCCCAGTACATCGTCGATCAGGCAGGCATGATCCGAGTTACAAGGACTACCCTGAAAACGACCAAGAGAGGCCAGGTCGGGCGCATAGCCTTTCTCCGGAAACGTCGTAGAGTAAGTCTCTTGCGAAGTGTTGATGGTGCGCAAGGTGCTTTGAGCTGCCGATTCATTGGCAGTGATTCTTGCCCGCATCAGGTTGGGAATCACGATAGCAGGAAGAATAAGGAGGGAGAGGAGGACACTGCAGTAGCCCATGATGAGGCCGGCCATCGCCATGCCTCCACCACCCAAACGGCCCATGCTGCGCTCGATATTCTTCCGGGAAATGTGTCCGAGGATGATCGCCGGAATTCCAGCAAGAATCCCAAAGCATAAGATTGACAGTATGCCGAAGACCAGGCTGGCGGTAGCCTTTCCTTCGGTAACCGGCGGCTGTCCGTAGACCTGGCCTTGCGGTGGATATGGCTGGCCCTGCGGATACTGCGGCTGTGCCGGAGGCGTATTCAACCATGCCGAAGCCGGCGGAGCGGCCGGGGCAGGTGGCGCCGCCGGCGCGTTTTCGACCGGAGTCGCGCACTGGGGGCATACCTTGGAATCGTCGGGCATAGAAGCGCCGCATCGGAAGCAGAACATGCTCAACCCTCGCTCTTGGTCAATGGGAGTACGTCGGGCAAACGTACTTCATTTGCAAGCAAAAGGCAATTGGCGGTTCGGTGGAGAATCTGCGTCAATAATGATCAGAGTGGAGAGAATCAGCGGGATTCGCTGAGGACGGCTTCGGCGGCGAAGTATCCACACATGCCGTGGACGCCGGCGCCCGGCGGCGTGGAAGCTGAGCAGAGATAGACGCCAGTAACAGGAGTGCAGTAGAGGCCTGCCGTGGGACGCAAAAAGAGCTGGTTCAGAAATGCAGCGCCGCCGCCGATGTCGCCGCCGATCAGATTGGAGTTGTGTTGTTCAAACTCGATGGGCCCCATGATGGAGCGAGCCGCAATACAGTCGCGAAAACCGGGGGCGTAGCGCTCCACCTGTTTTTCGATTGCCTCCATCACGTTGCGACGGAAGCCGTTGGGCACGTGGCAGTAGCCCCATGCCGTGTGCTTGCCTGCGGGAGCCCGGGAGGCGTCAAACAGGCTGGGTTGCGTAAGCAGAACATACGGACGTTCGGAAACTTCTCCATGCCACGGTGCTTTTTCCGAGGCAGAAATCTCTTTGAGCGAATTTCCCAGGTGGACGGTGCCGGCCTGAGCGCATTCCGCGGCGCGCCAAGGGATGGGCTGATGCAATGCCCAGTCGATTTTGTAAGCGCCAACGCCGTATTGGTAGCGCTCCAGCCTGCGTCGATAGCCCGCTGGGAGCTTCTCACCCGCAATGTTGAGTAATTGGCGTGGCGTAACGTCAAAAAGCACAGCCCTCGCCGGTGGAAGCTGATCGAACGATGCGACGCGATGGCCGGTCAAAACTCTTCCGCCCAGCGATTCCAGTTGCTTCACCAGCGCGGAGGCAAGTTGCTGCGAGCCTCCTCGGGCAAAGGGCCAGCCGCCGGCGTGCGCGGCAATGGCCAGCACCAGGGCTACAGCGGAGGTTGTGAGATCTTCCAAGGGAAGCATGGAGTGCGCAGCCAGGCCGGCGAAGAAGGCGCGCCCCTGCTCGGTCTTGAAGCGTGCGCGGGCCAAAGAGGCCGCGGAACGTATGCCGGACAACCCGAAACGAGCAAACAGGAACGGATGCTGCGGGAAGTGCCAGGGCGCCAGCGCGTCTTGCAAGAGTTCGTCGGCATGCGCAACCAGGTCACTCATGAGCGCACGATAGCGACTTCCGTCCGCGCCCAGGCTGGCTGCGGTTTTGTCCACGGACTTGTAGAGCAAAGCGGCGCTGCCATCATCAAAAGGGTGCGCCAGCGCTGCGGGCGGGACGGTCCACTCCAGTCCATGTTTTTCCAGCGGCAATGTCCGGAAGAAAGGTGAGCAGATTCCCATGCCAAAAACAGAAGAGCAAACGTCATGGACAAAGCCGGGCAGGGTAAGTTCAGCAGAGCGCATGCCGCCGCCGGGAGAATCCGCTGCCTCAAGCACGACAACTGATTTGCCGGCCTGGGCCAGGCGGATTGCCGCCGCAAGCCCGTTTGGGCCGGAACCGACGACGATGGCGTCAGTTTTTGGAAGATCGAATTTGGCAGGCGATCGCACTGAGCTCAGGATAAATCATCCTCTGAGCGGAGCTGCTGAATCGCGAGACGGCCAGCTATCGTTTGAGGCGGAATTTCCTGGTCGCGGACTTCCCTTCGCGCGTGGCTTGCACCATCACCGCGCCGCGCGCCAGCACTTCTTCGGTTAGAGGGATCGATATTTCGGCCGTGCCCGCATCATTGGCTACACCGCGAGCAAGTTCCAGCCCATCGGAGGCGATCACGCCGCGCACCACAATCGCAGCTCCAATCGCCGGACTGCCGGAATCGAGCACATGAAACGTTACGGGCAAGGCTGCGGCGTCACGGGCAGGAGTTGAAGTCCACTGCAGTGACAGGCCTGAGCCGCCGACATCCTGTACTTCATTGCCGGCGCCGAGTTCAGATTCAAGCTGCCCCTGCTGAATAGCGTCAAGCACCGTTTTGTGCTGCGATTTCAACAGCTCATGAATGGCTTCGGTAGAAAATTCCGGTTGAGCAACCTGGTGCGCATAAGAAACGGTGCGTTTGCCCACGCATTGGCCCTTTACAAAGACCAGGGTTTGGAGCAGCAGATCGTTCTGGCGGGCCTCACTTTGAACGTGATAAACCACGTCAGCGTGCTTTACATCAGTATTGAATCCAAAGATGGTCATAACCCGGGAAAAATTTGGCTCCTAGACCGGCCACGGTGGTGTTCTGATTTCAACTGCCGCTACACACTGATTAAGAACCATTAACTCCGTGCAAAGTCAAGGCCTTGACACCCCAGCGCAGGGAAATTACATTCGAATGTTCAGCACACAGCGATCGCACTTTCTGTACAGGCCTAGCATGTCGGAGAACAGCTACTTCGCTCATTATATTCCGTTGTTGATCCAGGTGATCGTAGCCATGGGTCTGGCCGCGGTCATGGTCACTCTTTCCCAGCTTCTGGGCAAGCACAAGTGGACGCGCGCCAAAAACACCGCCTACGAATGCGGCATTACTCCCACGGGCGACGCGCAGCAGCGTTTCAGCGTGAAGTTTTACCTGGTCGGCATGCTGTTCATTCTGTTCGACGTGGAAGCCGTCTTCCTCTATCCCTGGGCGGTGGTTTTTCGTGACCTGCCCCGGCTCACCGGTTCCCGCTGGTTTGGCTTCTGGGAGATGCTGGTCTACATCGGCCTGGTCCTGGTGGGCTTCTTCTATATATGGAAGAAGGGGATCCTGGACTGGAACAAACCGGAGAGGAGTGAGGGCTAATGCCGCTGACGCCGGTGATCACCGACCTGGAACAACTCAAAGACCGCCGCGTGCTTGCCGACCTGCTTTCCTGGAGGGCCGGCGCGGTACAGGGCGCACGCTTGGATCGCAACGAGCTTACGATCTTTATTGCCCGCGAAGCCATCCGCGATGTATGTGCCCGGCTGAAAACGCAAGTCCTGACTGACTTTCTTTCCGACCTGACCTGCGCCGATTTTTATCCGCGCGAACCGCGTTTTGAAGTCGCCTATCACCTGCTCTCGATCAAGCACAAAGAGCGTGTTCGATTGAAAGTGGTTTTGTCAGGCGATGATGCCGTAGTCGAATCGATCACGCCGGTCTGGCCGTCGGCCAACTTTTTTGAGCGCGAAGTCTTTGATCTTTTCGGCATTCGCTTCCTTGGCCATCCCTACCTGCGCCGCATCATGATGCCGGAAGACTGGGAAGGCCACCCGCTGCGCAAGGACTATCCGGTGGAGGGTTATCGTTAATGGGACACTTGAACCCCAACCCGGTACTGGACCCGACTGAAGATAAAACGATGGTCCTCAACATGGGGCCACAGCACCCGTCGACGCACGGGGTGCTGCGCCTGCTGCTGGAGATCGATGGCGAGACCATTGTTCGCATGATGCCGGACATTGGCTTTCTCCACACGGGCATCGAGAAGACCTGCGAAGCCAAGTTCTACCAGCAAATAGTCCCGTTGACCGATCGCATCGACTATCTCTGTCCCATGGTCAACAACCTCTGCTATGTGATGGCAGCGGAGAAGCTGCTGGGACTGGAAGTTCCTCCGCGGGCGCAATGGATGCGGGTGATGCTGGCCGAACTCCAGCGCATCAGCTCGCACCTGGTCTGGCTGGGAACGCATGCCATGGACATCGGCGCGATGTCGGTCTTCCTCTATTGCTTCCGCGAGCGCGAAGACCTGTTGCGTATTTATGAGATGGTCAGCGGCCAGCGCATGATGACTTCCTACTTCCGTATTGGCGGGCTGGCGCTTGATCCTCCGCTTGGTTTCTTTGAAAAGGTAAAGAAGTTTCTCGATGTCTTCCCTGAGAAAGTTGATGAATACGAAAATCTGTTGACAGGGAACCGTATCTTCATCGATCGCTTGAAGGGTGTAGCGCAGATCAGCGCGGAAGATGGTCTGGCCATTGGTTTGAGCGGCCCTTCACTGCGCGCGAGCGGCATTGACTTTGATCTCCGCCGCGACATGCCTTATTGCGGTTACGAAAACTTCAAGTTTAAAGTCCCGGTGAAGAAAGAAGGCGATGTCTGGGCTCGCTATCTCTGCCGAGTTGCGGAGCTACGCGAGTCGCGTGAGATTGCCAAGCAGGCTCTGGAAGGCATGCCCTCGGGCCCGACCAAGGCTGAAGCCCCCAAGGTTGTGCTGCCCGACCGCGAGAAGATGAAGACGCAGATGGAAGCTCTCATCTATCACTTTAAGATTGTGACCGAAGGCTTTACCGTGCCTGAAGGTGAGGTTTACCAGGCGATTGAGTCGCCACGTGGCGAGATGGGCTATTACATTGTGAGCGACGGTACCGCCAAACCCATGCGCGTGCACATGCGCTCGCCTTCGTACGCCAACCTTCAAGCTTTACCTCAGATGTGCGAAGGGCGGCTGATCGCCGATGTGGTGGCGGCGATCGGGAGCATTGATATTGTGCTGGGAGAGATTGACCGATAAGGATTTGGTAATTGAGTAATTTGGTAATTTGGTAATTGTGAGTAGCCCGGAAGAGATTCGCGACAGAACCAAGAAATTTGCGATTCGTATTGTGCGGCTTTTCGGGCACTGCCAAAGAGTACAGAAGCTCAAGTAATGGGTAAACAGCTTCTGCGCAGCGGGACTTCGGTAGCTGCAATAAATTACCAAATCAACGAAGAATTTCATGGCTGCAATAAGCGATAAACTCGACGCATTCTTTACCGAGAAAATGAAGGAATACCCCACGAAACGGGGTTTTCTTGTGCCCATGCTGCTCTACAGTCAAGACGAGGTTGGCTATCTCTCTGATGCGGTCATCGCGCACCTGGCGAAGAAGACCGAGTTGACGGAACTCGAAGTCCGCAATGTGATCAGCTATTACTCCATGCTGCACACCAAGCCGATGGGCAAATACCACGTGCAGGTGTGCACCAACATTTCGTGCATGCTGCGCGGCGGCGAAGAGATTCTGGAGCACTGTAAGCAGCAGCTGGGGATCGGACACAAGCAAACGACCAAAGATGGCGTGTTCTCTCTGGAAGAAGTTGAGTGCATTGGAGCTTGCAGCTGGGCGCCGGCGGTTCAAGTCAACTACGATTTTCATGAGAATTTGACGAGCGAGAAGATGGAAGCAGTGATAGAGCACTACCGCAAGAAAGCACGGCAGTAACGAGAATTGCCAGAAATGCCAAAATTGCCAAAGAATCCAAATTGGAAGACAGGTCGGCATTTTTGAACGGGGCAAGATGGATAACAGAACAGAAAAATTGCGGGCACGAACCAAAGAGTTCGCCATCCGTATTATTCGACTGTTTCAGGCTCTGCCACAAAGTAAAGAAGCGCAGATTATTGGTGGACAGCTTTTAAGATGCGGCACCGCTGTTGGAGCAAATTATCGTTCTGCATGCCATGCAAGATCGAGAGCGGATTTTATCTCGAAAATTGGCATAGTCGTAGAAGAAGCCGATGAATCGGTTTTCTGGATTGAGCTGCTTGCTGATTTAGGAATTATCAAGAAAGAACGTCTGGACGATGTTTTGCAAGAAGCTCGGGAGCTAACAGCTATATTCTCGGCTTCCAGACAAACAGCTAAACGCAACAAATGATTTTGCAATTTGGATTCTTTGGCACTTTTGGCATTATTGGCAATTCGTAAACATGGCTGAACTCACTTCCCATCCCGACGAGATAAAAGTTGTTTCCAAGCGCTTTGGCAAAGGCGCAACGGACATCGAGACCTATCTGAAGCTCGATGGCTACAAAGCTGCGCAAAAAGCCTTGACCATGGCGCCGGACGACATCATCAATGAGGTCAAGACTTCCAGCCTCCGCGGACGCGGCGGAGCGGGCTTCCCTACCGGGATGAAATGGGGCTTCGTGCCCAAGGAATCGGCCAAGCCGAAATACATCCTGGTCAACGGCGATGAGAGCGAGCCGGGCACCTGCAAAGACCGCCCAATTCTGGAGCAGGATCCGCATTCCGTTATCGAAGGTGTGATCATCGCCGGACTGGCGGTGGGAGCGAAGCAGGGCTTTATCTACATTCGCGGCGAGTATCGCTACCTGGTGGACATCATGCGCAAAGCGCTCGCCGACGCCTACGCGAAAGGCTTCCTGGGTAAGAACATCTTCGGCAGCGGCAAGCAATTTGACTGCTACTGGCATACGGGCGCCGGGGCTTACGAAGTTGGCGAAGAGTCTGCGCTGATGGAGTCTCTGGAAGGAAAGCGCGGCATCCCGCGCATCCGTCCGCCCTTCCCTGCCGTGGTTGGCCTGTGGGGCGGCCCGACGGTGATTAATAACGTCGAGACGATTGCTTCTGTACCGCACATTATTCTCATGGGTGGCCAGAAGTTTGCCGATTACGGTCCGCCGAAGAATGGCGGCACACGGCTTTTCGCCCTGAGCGGACACATCAACAAGCCCGGCGTGTATGAGCTGCCACTTGGTTATCCGCTCAAGAAAATGATCTATGACGTGGGCGGCGGCATACCCAACGGGCGCAAGCTCAAAGCTGTGGTGCCCGGTGGATCTTCCACTTTCATTCTTACCGCGGAAGAAGCCGAGCAGATGAACATGGACTTTGATTCGTTCGCCAAGCGCGGCGAATTCCTGGGCTCCGGCGGCGTGGTCATGCTTGATGACACGACCTGCATGGTCAAATTCGCGCTGCGGATCATGAAGTTCTATCAGCACGAAAGCTGTGGCTGGTGTATTCCGTGCCGGGAAGGCACAGACTGGCTCAAGAAGACGCTGACACGGTTCCACAATGGCGGCGGCCTGCGCAAGGACATCGACAACATCAAGTATCTGGCGCAGAACATGCTTGGCAGGACTTTTTGCCCGCTGGGCGATGCCGCGGCGATTCCAACCATGTCCATTGTCGACAAGTGGCGCAGCGAATTTGAAGCGCATTTGGAAGGCCGTCCCTGTCCATTCGATCCGTCGGCCAAGATCACTGAACTTCCTGTGGTGGGGGCACACTGATCATGAGCGCACAACCCAATCCGGCTACGCCAATTGTCATTGACAAGCCGTTCCTGCTGGCTGCATTGCAGGAGACGCGCGAGATATTCCTCAATAGCTTTGCCGGTGTCACGGAAGAACAAAGCCGGTTGAAGCCTGCTCCGGACTGCTGGTCGGTGCTCGACACGGTTGAGCACCTGACGACAGCGGAGACCACCCAGCTCAGGCTGATCAGTACGCAGTGCACGCCGCGTTCCGCCGATGCGCCAAACCGCGAATATGCGTTCCTGCAGATGATTCCCAACCGCACGCGCAAGATGGAATCGCCGGAGACGGCAAAGCCGATCGGTCGCTTTGCCACCCTGGCCGAGGCCGCAGAACAATTCAAAACAACGCGCGCTGGTGTGATCCGGTTTTTGGAGCAGTATAGCGACGATCTGCGTGCCAGTGAGGTTAAGCACCCTCATCCGGCGGCAGGGATGGTCAGCATCTGCGAAATGCTGGTTGCGATGGCGATGCACGCCAAGCGCCATGCAGCGCAGATCGAAGAAATCAGAACCAGATTGGACCTTAAATAGCCATGGCCGAAGTCAAAAACGTCACCATCACCGTTGACGGCAAGCAGGTCACCGCACCTGCAGGTACGCTTCTGATTGAAGCCTGCAAGGCCGTGGGCATTGAAGTTCCGTCGTTCTGCTACTATCCCGGACTGGCTCTACAGGCTGCGTGCCGTATGTGCCTGGTGCGTATTGAAAAGATGCCCAAGCTGCAGACGGCCTGCACGGTTCCGATCACCGATGGCATGGTCGTCGCCACCGATACGGATGAAGTCCGCCAGGCGCGCAAGTCGATGATCGAGCTTCTGCTGGGCAATCATCCGCTTGACTGCCCGGTCTGCGATGCCGGCGGCGAATGCGAACTGCAGGACATGACGTTTAAGTACGGCGCTGCCGAGTCGCGCTACATGGAAGGCAAGCTGCACAAGGAAGAGCAGCAGTGGTCTCCGGTGGTTTTCTTTGATCGTCCGCGCTGCATCCTTTGCTACCGTTGCGTGCGCGTCTGCGGTGAAGCTATGGATGTCTCCGCGCTTGGCGTGCAGCTTCGCGGCTCCAGCTCTGTGATCGCGCCCAATGAAGGTGACCATCTCAACTGCGAAGAGTGCGGTATGTGCATCGATATCTGCCCGGTGGGCGCGCTGACCTCGGGCGCTTATCGTTACAAAACGCGTCCGTGGGAGATGAAGCACGTGGGCACCATCTGCACGCACTGCGGTGATGGCTGCAAGACCACGCTGGGCGTGCGCCGCTCCGATACAGGCATGGACATCGTGCGCGGCGATAATCGCGACAAGAGCGGCATTAACGGCGATTTCCTCTGCATCAAGGGCCGCTATGCCTTTGATTTCTTCGATCATCCCGACCGTCTGCGCCAGCCGCTGATCCGCAAAGAGGGCAAGCTCACGCCCACTACCTGGGAAGAGGCGATTGAACACGTGGGCCGCCGGCTCCGTGAGGTCCGGGACAGCAAAGGCGGGCAGGCGATTGGCGTGATCGGATCCAATCGCGCGACCAACGAAGAAAACTACCTGCTGCAGAAGTTCGCCCGCACCGTGCTGGGCACCAACAATGTTGACCATCAGCGTACGGCGGACTTTGCCGGCTTTGCCCGCGCGGTTGCCGGCAAGGAAAACATCACGGCCACCATGCGCGACGTAGCCAGCGCGCCCGCTATTCTCTTGGTCGGCAATGATCCCACAGAGCGCCACCCGCTGCTGGCATGGAATATTCGCAACAACGTCCGTCTCAACGGCGCCAGGCTTTATGTCGTGAATTCGCAGGCCATCAAGCTGCGCCGCCAGGCTGTGCGCTTTGTTCAGATTCCTGCGGGCAGTGAAAGCAAACTTGTCTCCTTCCTGAATGGCGAAGACGCCGCTGCGGGATCGCTCACCAGCGCCGGTGCTTCCAATGATGCGCTCAAGCAGCTGCGCGATGAGCTGAAAGCGCAGAAGAACCTCATCGTTATCTTTGGCTCGGAGATCCAGGGCGCCGACATTGCGGCCCTGATCAAGTTCGGCTCCGCTTCAGGAGCAAAATTTATCTGCCTGGGTGACTACGCCAACTCGCGCGGCGCTGCGGACATGGGACTTTACCCTGATCTGCTGCCCGGATACACGCCGCTGAGTTCGGGCCAGAATTTCGCCGAGGATTGGGGCCAGCTTCCTTCAGGCAAGGGCCTGAGCCTGGCGGAGATGAAACAGGCGATCAAAGAACGCCGCCTGGGTGCGCTCATCGTGGTCGGCCCAGACGCGCCGGACGATCTCGGCCTGGAGCTATTGGGGGCCTCTGACACATTTATTGTGACGTTGGAACTCTTCCAGGAGCAGAACGGCGCCAGTTCTCCCAGCCGGCGAAGCTGGGCCTCCGTCGTGCTACCCGCCGCTTCGGCTTACGAAAAAGCCGGGACCTTCACCAATACCTGCGGCGATCTGCAAATGTTGAAGAAAGCCGGCGACATCACCGGCATCAAGAGCGATTTTGAAATCATTGTGCGCATCGCCGAGCGCATGGGCGTCGATGTACGCAAGCTGGTGCCGTTCGGCCAGGGTGTGCGGGCCGACATGGGCCAGACACGCGGTGCGCAGTCGGGTGAAGCCGATCGACACTCGGTCTGGCTGGCTGCAAATGGCCTGGAGCCACGCCTCAGCCCCTTCGATCCCATGGCAATCCTGGATGAGATCCAGCGGCTGGTGTCCGGGTATGAGCTTTCGCGGCTGAATCTGCTGGCGGGCAATGATCAGCACATGCATGCCGCCGAACTTAGCAAGGCCGGGGCCGCTGCCGGACTGGTGCAGATCTCGCCGGCCAATGATTCGCTGTTTACTTCGGGCACGCTGGGACGTTACTCAAAGGTGCTGAACGATGTGATTGAGAGCCATCGTGCGCCGGTGAATAAAGAAGTGATGGCGGAGTGAGCAATTAGCAATTGGCAACTAGCAATTAGCCAAAGCAGTTGGTGCTAATTACAAGGATTTTGCGGCTCAAAGCAGATTAGGCTAAAAGGCATTTGAAGAAGCGCGCTGTGCGCCTGAAGGCAGTTTTTCGGATAGGAATCAGTGGACACAACAACCTTCATTATCGTTGCTGTAATCAAAATTGCGCTCGTGGTCTTCATCATGCTGACCGGTGTGGCCTATACCACATGGCTGGAGCGCAAGCTGGTGGGGCGCATTCAGAACCGCTGGGGCCCGACGCGCGTAGGCCCGTTCGGCCTGCTGCAGCCGCTGGCGGATGGAGTCAAGTTCATCCTGAAAGAAGATATGGTGCCGGACAACGTCCACAAGGGCCTTTTCATACTGGCCCCGGCGCTGGCGCTCACCATGTCCTTGATTTCTATCGCCGTGATTCCCTTCGGTGAGAACATTACCATCGCAGGACATACGACCGCTCTGCAGATCAGCGGCATTACTCAAGCGGCCGGCATCAGCGACATCAATATCGGATTGCTGATCATTCTCGGTGTGACTTCGATCGGCGTGTACGGCGTCGCGCTGGCCGGTTGGTCCTCGAACAGCAAGTATTCCCTGCTCGGCTCGCTGCGCGCCAGCGCCCAGATGATCAGCTATGAACTGGCGCTCGGGCTTTCGCTGGTCGGCATTCTGTTGCTGGCGAACACGCTGAGCCTGCGCGGGATCGTGAACAGCCAGAGCGACACATGGTTCCTGGCCGGGCATAACACCAACATTCCTCACTGGTTCATCTTCCCCCAGATCATCGGCTTCTTCATTTATCTGCTTGCGGCGTTTGCTGAAACCAACCGTATCCCCTTTGATCTGCCGGAAGCGGAGACGGAACTGGTGGCCGGCTATCACACGGAATACAGCTCCATGAAGTTCGCCATGTTTTTCATGGCGGAATACGTGAACATGTTCACGGTGGCATGCCTGGCCAGCCTGCTGTTTTTCGGAGGATGGCACGGACCTTCGATTCCCGGCCTGCCGTTGCTGCTGCAACAACTGCTGCCGGTGCTGTGGTTCGCGCTCAAGGTTTTCTTTTTCATCTTTCTCTATATATGGATTCGCGGCACGCTGCCGCGCTTCCGCTATGACCAGTTGATGGCCTTTGGCTGGAAGTTTCTGCTGCCGCTGGCCATTGCCAACATCATCGTGACCAGCTTTATCGTGGCGTGGAGGGGATAGCTGGATGATCATTCACCAGATACTCTTCATCGTGTTCGGCGTGATCTGCGTGGCCGGAGCAGTGAACCTGCTGGTGCAGCGTCATCCCATCAACAGCGCACTTTCGCTGGTTGTGGTTATGGCTTCGTTGGCGCTGATTTATCTTCTGCTGGGCGCTGAGTTCGTGGCTGCGATTCAGGTCATTGTCTATGCCGGCGCCATCATGGTGCTCTTTGTCTTTGTCATCATGCTGCTGAATGCCGGCGCGGAAGAGCGCACGCGCGGCAGCCACTTTGCGCTGTTTGCCGGCGTGCCCGGAGTTGTGGTGCTGGCCGGGACCGTAGCCTGGCTTCTGGTCCACAACAGCACAAAGCTGGGAGGGGCCTCCACTGGCTCCAGCCAGAACATCGCCTTCGGCGATACCCATCACATCGCGCAGCTGCTGTTTCAGGATTTTCTATTGCCGTTTGAAGTCACCTCAGTGCTGATCCTGATCGCGATCATGGGCGCAGTGGTGCTGGGAAGGAGGGAGGGCTGATGATCCCGCTTTCCTGGTATCTGATTCTGAGCGCGGTGCTGTTCTCGCTGGGCGTGTTTGGCTTTCTGCTCAAACGCAACATCATCACCATTTTCATGTCGATTGAGCTGATGTTGAACGCCGTGAACCTGAGCTTTGTGGCGTTCGCCAATTACTGGAATTCGAATCCAGGAAAACTGCCGAGCGGCGCAGCGATTGTCCCACTAAGCGGCCACGTATTTGTGTTCTTTGTGATGGTAGTGGCTGCGGCCGAAGCGGCGGTTGGACTGGCGATCATTATCTCGGTCTTCCGTACCCGTGAAACTCTGAACGTTGACCAGGTGAACCTGCTGAAATTATGAACCAGAACCTGAATCTTTGGGTCATTCCCCTGCTGCCGCTGATAGGCGCAGCCATCAACGGGCTCTTCGGCCGGCGTTTCAAGAACGCCGTGGTGAGCACCGTTGCTCTGCTCTTTACTGCAGCGTCATTCACGTGGGCCCTGCGCGCGGTGTGGATGGCGTGGCCCGGCAGCGGCATACCGCTTCCTTATATTGAAGATCACGGCGCCTGGATCTGGACCTCGGGCTTTTCCGCGCACTTCGGCTTCTACCTCGACCAGCTTTCCATGATCATGGTGCTGGTGGTCACGGGCGTTGGCTTCCTGATCCACATCTATTCCGTCGGCTACATGGCGCATGAAGGCGGCTACTACCGCTTCTTCGCTTACCTGAACCTCTTCATGTTCTTCATGCTGACGCTGGTCCTGGCCAACAACTATCTGCTCATGTTCGTTGGCTGGGAGGGTGTTGGACTGGCTTCCTACCTGCTGATCGGGTTCTATTTCCTCAAGGACTCAGCGGCCAACGCCGGCAAAAAAGCCTTCATCGTCAACCGCATCGGCGATTTCGGATTTCTGATCGGGATGTTCCTGATCATCAAGCAATTTGGTACCTTGAACTATGACAGTGTCTTCGGCCAGATTGCCAACGGGCACTACACACCGGAAATCGGCTGGGGAGTATTTACGATCACCGGTCTCTGCCTGCTGTTTGGCGCTACGGGCAAGTCTGCGCAGGTTCCTCTGTACGTCTGGCTGCCGGACGCGATGGAAGGCCCAACGCCGGTTTCAGCGTTGATCCACGCCGCAACCATGGTTACCGCAGGCGTTTACATGCTCGCCCGTTCACACTCGATCTTCAATCTTGCACCGAACGCGCTGATTGTTGTCGCCGTCATCGGCTGCGTGACGGCGATCTTCGCCGCCACCATGGGCCTCGCCCAGACCGATATCAAACGCGTACTGGCTTACTCTACCGTCTCGCAGCTGGGCTACATGGTGCTGGCCTGTGGCGTGGCAGCTTACGCGGCGGGCATCTTCCACCTGATGACGCATGCGTTCTTCAAAGCTCTGCTCTTCCTCGGTGCCGGTTCGGTAATTCACGCCATCGGCGGTGAGCAGGACATGCGCCGCATGGGCGGCTTGCGGAAGAAGATCCCAGTCACTTTCTGGGTGATGACCATCGCGACTTTTGCGATTGCCGGGTTCCCGCCGCTGGCCGGCTTCTTCAGCAAAGACGAGATTCTTGGCGCTACGTTCACCAGCCCTCATGGCGGCCATCTTCTCTGGGCCGTCGGTTTGTTTACCGCCGGACTGACGTCGTTTTACATGTTCCGTCTCTGGTTCATGACTTTCTTTGGCGAGTACAAACCTGACGCTGACCTGGGCGATGCGCATCTGGCCCAGCCGGCCCATGCGGCAGCTCACGCTGCTTCTCACGCAGACAACCATGGTCACGATGATCACAGCCACGGGCATGGCGGCGTTCATGAATCCCCGTGGGTGATGCTGCTCCCGCTGGTGATTCTGGCTGTGCAGTCATTCACTGGCGGCTGGGTAGGCATTCCCAAGTTCATGGGCGGTCACAACCAGATTTCAGCGTTCCTGTCGCCGGTTTTGGAGTCACCCGGCAATGTCGGGGCGGAACGGCTGGCGGCCGGTGAGAATGGGACCTTGCCGGCAAAAGAAGAAGAACATGCTCGCGAAGAGTGGGTGCTTGCCGCGACCTCGGTGGTTGCGGCCTCGCTGGGACTGTTCTTCGCCTGGCTCCTCTATTACAAGAAGCGCGACCTTCCCGATCGGATTACGGTAAAGATGCATGGCATATACGCCATGGTGCTGCACAAATACTACGTTGACGAAGGCTATGGAGCGATCTTCGTCAAACCGCTGCTGGCGCTCTCCACGGTGGTCTTCTGGCGCGGCGTCGACCAGGGCATCATTGACGGGCTGGTCAACGGCGCCGGCAGCACGTCAAAGGGCATCGGCAATGAGCTGCGGCGGATGCAGTCCGGCAATATTCGCTCATACGCCGCGTGGGTGGCTGTGGGCGGCGCTGCGGTTATTGCCTTCATGATCTGGCTGGGGGTGAGCAAGTGAACAGCTCAATCCTCACGATCGTTACATTCCTGCCGGCAGTGGGCGCGCTGGTGCTGATGCTGATGCCGCGCAATGACCGCGCACTGCGCTGGGGCGCGCTGATTACCTCGCTGCTGACCTTCGCGTTCTCGCTGCATATCGTCAGGTTCTTTGACTACAGCCAGCACGGCTTCCAGCCTCAGTTCGACATCAACGTTCCCTGGATCGGCCAGACCATTCACTATCATCTGGGCGTGGACGGCATCTCGATGTGGCTGGTGCTGCTCACCACATTGCTGGTCCCGCTCAGCGTGCTGGTTTCATGGAAATCGATTCACGACCGGGTAAAGGAATTCTTCGTCCTGCTTCTATTGCTGGAAATGGCGATGATCGGCGTCTTTCTGTCGCTGGATATGTTCCTCTTCTACGTTTTCTGGGAAGCCACGCTGATTCCCATGGCGCTGCTGATCGGCATGTATGGGCACGAACGCCGGATTTATGCAGCCGTCAAATTTTTCCTGTACACGATGGTCGCCTCGGTCTTCATGCTGGCAGCGATCATCTGGCTGTACGTGCACACGCCCGGCCCGCAACATAGTTTTGAATTCGAGGCATTCCGCGCTCTCATCGCAACAAACGGCGCCATTTCACCCATGGCGCTGCAGTGGCTCTTCCTTGGATTCTTTATCGCCTTCGCCGTAAAAGTGCCTTTATTCCCACTGCACACGTGGCTGCCAGACGCACACGTGGAAGCTCCCACGGCCGGTTCCGTCCTGCTCGCCGGCGTGCTGCTCAAGATGGGTACCTACGGCTTGCTGCGCTTCAATGTCGGCATGTTCCCGGCGCAGTCGGCGACGAATGCGGTTTGGATCAACACGCTGGCGGTGATCGGCATCATCTATGGCGCGCTGGTGGCGCTAGTGCAGCCGAACCTCAAGAAGCTGATCGCTTATTCGTCGGTCAGCCATCTAGGCTTTGTGGTGCTGGGAATCTTTACTTTCACTCAGGCCGGCACAGACGGCGCGGTCTACCAGATGCTCAACCACGGCATCTCGACCGGGGCGCTGTTCATGCTGGCCGGCATGATCTACGAGCGCAAACACACCTACGATTTCAAGGAATACGGCGGCCTGGCAACACCCATGCCGGTCTACGCTACGTTCTTCCTGCTGGCGGTGCTGTCATCGGTAGGCCTGCCGCTGCTGAATGGCTTTGTGGGCGAATTCCTGGTGCTGAGCGGAACGTTCCAGAGCACCGCTTCGCATGCCATGCTCTTCTCCATTCTGGGGACCAGCGGCGTGATCTGGGGCGCTTGCTACCTGCTCTGGATGTACCAAAAGGTCTTCTACGGCCAGATTCATCACGCGGAGAACCGTACGCTGGGGGACATCGACCGGCGCGAGCGTATCTCGCTGGTCCCGTTAGTGGCACTGGCGTTGATTATGGGCGTAGCTTCGCCGTACTGGATGAAATCAATCGATCCTGCGGTCGGCGGCACAGTACCAAAAGCGGCTGCTCAGCAGAAGGCGTGCCCGGACCAGTGCACGAATGCCGTGGTAGTTCCGGCGCGCGAGATAATATCTGCGGCCGCGCCAGGTGGGAAATAATCAATGCACCCGATTCAAACAGTTGACTACATTCGCATCCTGCCTGAGCTGGTGCTCACTGCTTTCGGCATCATCGTGATGATGGCCGATCCTCTGCTCAAGCCAGGAGCCAGCCGCAAAGGCCTGGGACTGATCTCGCTGGTCGGGACAATTGCCGCGATTGCCGCCACGTTCTGCCAGATTGCCTGGATGCACCGCGATCCCAGCTTCTCCAGCCCGGGCTGGTTTGGCATGGTGCGCGTGGACAATTTCGCCATCTTCTTTCATCTGTTGATTCCGGCCATCTCCGCCATCTGCATTCTGGCCTCGCTCGAATACCTTGACGCGCAAAACATCCGCAGCGGCGAGTACTACGCCCTGATCCTGTTTGGGACTGTGGGCATGGTGCTGATGTCATCGGCGATTGAGCTGGTGCTGATCTTTATCGCTCTGGAAATCTCCTCGATCTCGACCTATGTCCTTGCCGGATATCGCCGCCGCAACGCCGGCAGCTCAGAGTCGTCGATCAAATACTTTCTGCTCGGCTCATTTGCCACGGCATTTTTCCTCTACGGCGTGGCGCTCATGTTCGGCGCCACCGGCTCTACGAACATTCCAGATATCCAGGCTGTGCTCGGCGCCGGCAATTTCAGCCTGCTGGCGATCGCCGCGACAGCGCTGATGATCGTAGGCCTGGGCTTTAAAGTGGCTTCGGCTCCATTCCACATCTGGACGCCTGATGTTTACGAAGGAGCGCCCGCTCCTATCGTGGCCCTGATGTCCACTGGCCCCAAGGCCGCTGCGTTTGCTGTGTTGCTGCGTGTGCTGTTTGCCACCTCGCCAACCAAGTGGTTCTGGCTGATCTGGATTTCCGCTGCGCTCTCCATGACGCTGGGGAATTTAGGAGCGCTCGTGCAGAACAACGTGAAGCGCATGCTGGCATATTCGTCCATCGCGCACGCCGGATATATGCTCGTAGCTTTTGCTGCTGGGGACCAAGCCGGGAAGTCTGCGGCAATCTTCTACACGGCCGCCTACGCAGCCATGAACGTGGGCGCGTTTGCCGTAGTCAGCCATTTTGCGGCTAATGGCGAACGCTACGTCAGCCTGGATGATTACGCCGGCCTGGGACGCCGCTCTCCCCTGCTGGCGCTTACGCTTACGATCTTTATGCTCTCGTTGATCGGCATACCGGGAACGGTGGGCTTCCTGGGTAAGTATTTCGTCTTTACTGCTTCGCTCTCGGCCACGGCACATTCGACCGCCATGGTCTGGTTGACAGTGATCGGCCTGATCAACTCTGCGGTCGCATCCTACTACTATCTGCGGATTATCGTTGTGATGTATATGCGCGAACCGGTCATGGCGGAGGCTCCGGCCTCGGCGACTGCGCCCATGCGCCTGGCTTTGGTACTTGCGGCCATCGCGACGATTTATCTCGGCGTGGTCCCCGGACGGGTATGGAGTTCATCGCACCTGGGCGCTCAGGACCTGGGACCGAAGGAAAATCCGGGTAAGGTCGTGTACCAGATCGCTCAACCACCCGTGCCGGCTACTCCGGCGAAATAGTTACATCACGCCGCGCAAAAACCACGCTTGCAGCAACCCAGAAAATGGCTGTCTGGAATAGTGCGGCGACGATAATCTTCCCAATCTCGCTACCCGGCGGCTGCAACTCGAACGCCTGCAAAAAGTGAAACAGCCAGGCAACGGGAGACAATTCCCATGCAGGCGCTCGCCCCAGTGCTTCCAGGGCAAAAGGAAATCCCAGCATGACGGATACTGCACCAGCTGCCAGGAGCGGGTGAAGGAACGTGGAGAAGAACAGCGCGGTCGCCGCCGCAGCCACACAGCAGCAAAACAAAGCCGTGGCGACCAACGGAATTCCCTGCCCGTTGATTCCACTCTCCTGAGAGAGCCAAACAGCGATCGCGGCAACCAGCGCGCAGAAGAGGCCAGCCGCAAGCGCGCATCCCAGCAGAATGCCGCCAAGGTGCTGCCAACGATGAATGCCCTTCGACAGCACGGCGAGAATGCGACGCGTCTTGCGCTCCATGTGCAACGCGGGAAGGGCCATCATGGTCGCCAGAAACACCGCGTACCCCGCGTGCCAGCGCAGAAAGAAGATGACGTCTTCGGCATGGACACGGGAGCGAAATACGCCGCCGATACCAACGATGTACGCGATCATGACCGCGAGCGCGATCCACTGCGTCCTCAAAAAGTTTATGCCCAGCAGGTAGATGACTCGCATCGTTTATCGTCCGGTATGGTAGAGAACAAGGGATGTGCCGTCGACCACAGCCAATGCGCCCTGCTGCGTCACAGCATAGTAGATCCTGTCGCCATGTACAGGAGCAGAAAGGACAGGCTTACGGTTTGCCGTATCGTAAACGTCAATGCGCAGGGGCTTGGTGACGCGAATCGGGATGTTGGCCGAGCCGTCAGTCCTTACCAGATGCCGTTCCATTTGAACCGCCAAACTGCTGCCGGTTCCCTTCACCGAACCAACATATTCTTTCGAAGCGCTTTTGATCGAAAAGACCGTCTGACCGTTTTGCCGGCACACTGACAATGTGCCACAGCCATATGCGGCAAAGAACTGATCGTCGAGCACCGTAGCCTGATAGGTACAATGTTGGCCAGGAGAGTACTCAGCCACCGACAGAGGCGTCCAGTTGCCGTGATAGTCGAGCCATCCGAAGAGCGCGGGATCCAGGGAAGGAAACGGCTTGGAACTGAGCAGAACATGCTCGCCCGCGGACCACGATGCCAGAAACCACGGCAAGCTGAACTTGCTTTCGGTTTCAAGCGTCTCCTCTTTCAAAATCTCAACGTCGGCAGTCGATTTTTCGATCTCGGACATGGGGGAAAGCTGGTCACGCTTGAAGATCTGCTGGTGGACCAAAACTATGTGTTTTCCAGAAGGCGAGACATCGATCTGCCAGGCCTCTTCAATAACTTTTCGCTGCAGCGGGAGCGGCTTTTCTGCGATCTTTTGAAATCCGGCGGAATACAGGTAGAGTACGTCACCGGTGCGGACGAGAAACCTGCCGTCGCGAGTGGGTAAGACCTCTGTGGCCTCGGCGTTGGTGGTCAGGCGCAGGGCTTTGATCTCATGGCCGTCCTGCGCGCTGAGAACCCTGATATCGAGAATGAAATTCCCGCTTCCGCCACTGGCATCACGCGGCGCCAGCTTGACCGGCGCACGGGACCGGTTCACCTGATATACGAGCACTTTGTCATCGGAAAGAAAGTCGACATTTTGCTGGAGCGTCCAGCGGAAGGTGATGGCCCGGTCAAAGGCTTCAAAGTTGAACCGGTCTTTCAGGTCGATTTTCCATCTTGGCTCGGGAGCGTTGGCATTGGGATTGTCACGTCCAAACACAGCCAAGCCAGACAGCGCCAGCAAGACGAGGAAGTTTGCCCGCGCTTTCACGACTGCTCCTGATGGCCGGACTCATGATGGCCGCCGCCGTTCTGGCTGGCCAGTTCGACAAAGAGGTCTTCCAGAGTACGGCGGATCGGGTTCACCGCGATCACTTCACCGCCTGCGAGCCATATCTTTTCGATGGCGCGGCGCTGCTCCAGCGCCGGAACAGTAATTTTGATAAAGCCGTTTTGTTTGGAACCCTCGAACATCAGGGCATCAATGCCTTTCGCGGTGATCACAAAACGGTCCTGCGCTTCGAGTAGTTCTGCCAGCGTTCCCACGCGCGCGACCCGTCCTTTGATCACGATGGCCAGGCGATCGCAGATCTGTTCCACCTCTGAGAGCAGATGCGAACTCAGGAAGACGGTTTTTCCTGCTTCGCGGGCGTGCAGCAGGATCTCCCGCACGCGCATACGTCCCAGGGGATCGAGCGCGGAAGCTGGCTCATCGAGGATCAGCAGCTCAGGGTCATTGACCAGCGCCTGCGCCAGCCCCACGCGCTGCAGCATTCCACGAGAGAACTTACCTGTGTTGCGCTCCGCGGCCTCGGTCAGCTCGACTTCTTTTAGCATTTCTTCCGTACGCCGGCGCAGCGTTGGATCATGAAGGCCGTTGAGAGCGCCGTAAAATCGAACCAGCTTCGCTGCCGGACGATGATAGAGCGACACGTTTTCCGCCAGAAAGCCAATACGGCGCCGCGTTGGCGCATGGCCAAAGTTGTGGCCGAGCATTTCGCCATGGCCGCTGGAGGGAAACATCAGGCCAAGAGCGATGTGGATAGCCGTGGTTTTGCCGGCGCCGTTGGGACCAAGAAAACCAAAAATCTCGCCCGGCTCAACGCGCAGCGAAAAATCACGCAGCGCCGTAACCCACTGGCTGCGAAAGAACCCGCGGTACTGTTTGCTGACGCCGGTGAAGGCAAGGGCCGGAACGCTGGGCATCCGCGGTAAGGATAACGCAGTCACCAGCAAGCAGCAATCTGCGCTGCATAGGTCGAAAATAGAAAAGCCTTCGCCAAGGCGAAGGCTTTTCCGCAAAAACTGAGGCCCTAGGACGTGCGCAAAAAGAGCAGCACGAAGGTGAACAGAACCAGCGACTCAATAAACGCCAGTCCGATGAACAATGCCAGCTGAATGCCGGGCCGTGCTCCGGGGTTGCGGGCCAACGCTTCGGCTACGGCTCCGGCAACCTTGCCCTGGCCGAGTCCAGCCAGTCCGGCAGCAAGTCCCATGCCCAGGCCAACGCCGATGGGCACAGACCAGTTACCCGCCGGTGCGCCGCCGCCCTGCGCGTAGACAGGCGAAGCCACCGACAGCACAATCAACAGCAGAAAGAGAAACGCAAGTTTTCTCATACTCTCCACTCCTTATTAATTTTGCCGCAAGTTGGTGGTTGGCGTCCATCCGGGGGGACGGGGCCCTCACGCAAGCAGCGTGTTCAAGCGAACGTCTAGTGCTCTTCGCTCACGGCCATGCCGAGATAAACCAGCGTGAGCATCATGAAAATGAATGTCTGGACCAGTGATACGAAGAGGTGCAAGCCCAGGAAAGCCACCGGTACAAACAAAGGTACCAGGGAGAAAAACGCCAGCGTCACCATGTCGCCGGCGAACATGTTGGCATAAAGACGTACGGTGAGCGACAGGATGCGGGCAAAGTGGCTGATCACTTCGATCAAAAGCATCAATGGCGACAGCAGCAACACTGGACCAGTAAACTGCTTGATGTAGTGCAGTTTGTGGGTACGGATGCCATGAAAATGGTAGTAGATGAAGGTAACAACCGCACAGCCGAGCGGCACGACGGGGCTGGCCGTCGGCGATTCAAATCCGGGCACCAGCCCGATTAGGTTGCACAGCAGGATGAAGTAGGTCAGTGCGATGGCATAGGTGACGTATCGCTCATAGCCGTGCCCGATGACTCCCTCAGCCTGTTCGCCGATAAATCCTTCCACGGTTTCCACGATGTGCTGCAGTCCGCCTGGCTTCTCTACCGAGAGCCGCGAGCGCACGATGAGGAAGAAGAGCAGCAGGAGCAGTACGACCAGGACCTCCATGGCGACGGCGTTGGTGATCGGCGCATTCGGATACGCTGGATGAAAGCCCAGCGCGTGCAGCAGCGCCGTGACCGGCGTGGCGAAGAGGCGATTTAGAATTCCGGTGAACCAGAGCTGCTCAGGCATATTCCCGCTGTTTTATGTTCTTCAATTCGGTTGATGTTGAAAATTTTGTTTCAGGATCGTGCCGTTTTGCTGAGGACAACGGCCTCATAGATGCTCTCGCCGATCAGGGCCAGCACTGGCAAAGCCAGGCCCACAATGAAGCTTACAAGCACCCCCGGGTAACTCTTTAATATAGCATAAACAGCGGCGATCACGAGGATGTAACGCAGCGGGAAAGAGAGAATGACGCGCAGTTTGGAAGGGCCGCCCGCGCCGCTGTGAAGCATCCGCCGGATCATCAGGTCAGCACCGCGATGCAGCCAAACCAGATTCAGCGTTCCGATCACCGCACCCACCGCTAACGCCACGGTGCGGTGCCAGTCGACCAGGAATAGCGACGCTAATGTGGCAACCACGGCGAGCACTACGGCGAGCTTCACAATGCGCGGATACGCAGCATCAAGATAGCGCTCGAGCCAAGTGGCATCGGCGGTAGAGAGTTCGCTCATGTGTCTTTGCCGGCGCGGATGACGCCACGAATCAATTCGGTGAAACCGGCCACACAGCCCAACAGCAGGCCGGCCAGGGTGATCCAGGAGGTCTTAAAGTAGCGGTCAAGGGCCGCGCCAATCAACAGTCCCACCACAACCGAGGCAGGAAGAATGATGCCCAGATTGCTGTAACGGCCAATCTGCCGCCACATGTTCTTGTCTTTCTCGTTACCGTCCGGAGGCCCTGCAGGCATATCTCAAGTTTAGCAGCGCCAAACGGCCATCGTAGCCCGATTTGGCTCGCATTATCGCCGGGCATGCATCCTGTCGGCTTGGCTATAATCAAATATTGGCTATGTCGCAGACAGCTCTCCATCCTGAACGGGCCCAAATTGGCGCTTACAACGGCGTGGAAGCAGCCCTGAATTTTGGCTCGCCCGCCGATGAGTTGGCCGCTTTGCGGAATGGCTGCGGTGTGTTTGCCCTGCCCTGGCGGTCGCAGATCAATGTGACGGGAAAAGACCGGGTACGGTGGCTGCACAACATGGTCACGAATACTGTAAGGGACCTGGCGGTGAATCGCGGCAACTACAATTTTGTGCTCAACGCCCAGGGGCGAATCCTGGGCGATATGTACATCTTCAATCGTGGCGAATCATTGCTGCTGGAAACTGACACGCGGCAGGTGGAAACGCTGATTGCCACGATGAAGAAATTTATCATCATGGACAAGGTCGAGCTGAATCCCGCGAACGCCTCTTTGACAGCGCTCGGCATTTGTGGACCGGAGGCAAGCAAAGTTTTGGCGGCCGCCGGGATCGAGGCCACCGGCTTGTCTCCGCTTGAAATGCGCGATCTAGTGATTGATGGCGTTCCGGTCACGCTCGTCTCCGGGCGTGACAAAAAGCCAGGCTGGTATGAGCTCTGGCTTGACCAGAGCCATGCGCAAGACTTCTGGAGCAAGCTTACAGGCGCTGGAGCGCAGCCTGCAGGCGCAGAGGCGCTGGAGATGTGGCGCGTGCTGCACGGCATTCCGCACTACGGGCAAGACATCCGTGAGCGCGATCTGCCGCAGGAAACTGCGCAAATGGACGCGCTGCACTTCACCAAGGGCTGCTATATCGGACAAGAGATTGTCGAGCGCATTCGCTCACGCGGGCATGTACACCGGCAATTTACAGGGTTTGAGTTCGCGGACGCCGTTCCCGCAATCGCCACCGGCGAGCCAGACCGGCGAGCCCCGGCCGAGATCACCAGCCTGGCGCGCATACCCACAGCATCGGGTGAGAAGAATATCGGGCTGGGCTATTGCCGGCGCGAAGTGATGGGAGCTGGCCCGCA
>DATBHX010000089.1:0-31430 GCA_036557225.1 Candidatus Angelobacter sp. | reverse complement strand
AGGCTTATGTGAGCGTCGCGCCCGCAAATCTCTCGACTGTTGACTCCGTGGCCTTCGCCCTGACATCACTACCGGCCGGCAATAGCGCCTCGTTCAGCTTCAGCGTCGCCGTCGACAGCAATGCCAGCGGCAACATTCATAACGTCAGCCAGGTTGCCTTCAACAACGGGGCGGACACGATCGCTCAGTCCAATGCTGTAGACCTTCCCGTTTTTGGGCCGGAGCCGAGCATTGCCTATTATCTGGATTCCAGCTTCGCACGCACCATCCAGGCTACGGCCATGGGCTCGCCGCTATGGATTCAGATCGATGCGGCAGCCTGCAACGTTGATCCCAGTACCGTCGAGACTAGGCCGATTACTCTCAAGTCAGTGCTCACCGGCGATACGGAAAGCTTTATCGCAACCGAAACCGGCCCCAACACGGGCGTATTTCGCGTGCTGCCCTCAGTCCCAACGCGCGACGCAGCCACCAATCCCGTTGCCTCCGGCAACAAGATCATGGAAGTTCTCCGGAATGACCAGGTGATTGCGTCACTAACGGGATGCGGCGGCGGTACTGTAGCCGTTGCCATTTTGATCGATCCGGCGGGCACGATCTTTGACAGCCATACGAATGCTGCGATCGCGGGCGCTTCTGTCACGCTCATTGACGTCACCGGCGACGGCAATGGCGGCCATCCGAACGCGCCTGCCACCGTGCTCCAGTTTGACGGAGTCACTCCGGCGCCCAGCAACGTCGTTACTGGCGTGAACGGTCAGTTCCAGTTCCCGCAGGTAGCGCCCAGCACCTATCGCATTTCGGTCAGCCCGCCGCCAAATTTCACCTTCCCGTCCACCGTGCCGCCGGCGCAGCTGCCTCCGGGCCGTAACATTGATCCTTCGGCTTCCTACAACGGGACATTCGCGGTAGCAGCAAGCGACCCGACGGCAATCTTTGACGTTCCGCTCGATGCGACGGCCACGACGCCGCTGTTCGTGCAAAAAACCGCGGCGCAGCCCCAGGCTGAGATCGGTACCTTTGTTGACTACAACGTGGAGATCAAGAACCTGCTCTCCACGCCGGTCATGAACGTACAAGTGACCGACAATCTGCCACCCGGCTTTGTCTACCAGTCGCGCAGCGCCAGGCTGAATGCCGCACCCATCGCCGATCCACCCAGCAAGGGCCCGGTGCTGGTCTTTAATATCGGCACGCTGGCCCCCAATGCTGACGTAAACCTCACGTACCGGGTTCTTGTCGGTCCGGGTGCGAACATCGGCGTGGCAGTGAACCATGCCTCTGCCGCCAGCGGCACGGTCCGCTCCAATACTGCGAGCGCTGCGGTCCTGGTCACTGGAGGCGCGTTCAGCGATAAAGGTTTCATCGTGGGCAAGGTCTTCCAGGATTGCAACGGCAATCACATGCAGGACGCAGGCGAGCCGGGTGTACCGGGCGTGCGTATCTATCTTGAAGACGGGACCTTCGCCATTACTGATGGACAGGGCAAATACAGTATCTATGGCGTGGCTTCTCGTACGCACATCGTGAAAGTCGATACTCAGAGCCTGCCGCAGGGCGCCCGGCTGCTGGCGATTTCCAGCCGGAATGCCGGCGATGGCGGCAGCCGTTTCGTTGACCTTCGTTTTGGAGAAATGCAGAAAGCGGATTTTGCTATCGGCAACTGCACGCCGGCGATGGCCCACGAGATCGAGTCGCGGCAAAAGAAGGCCGGCGAGGACAACGAGGTGGCGAGGGCCGTCAAATCCACATTCAATGTCCAGGAGATTCAAAAAGACCCGACGCAAATGAAAGCGATGCCGGCAAGCGGCGTGATCGATCCAGCCACCTCCGCCCAGGGCAGCGCGAACGCGATGTCTGCGAACTCACTGGAGAAGGAAGCGGCTCCTGCAGCTTCGGCTGCCGCCTCAGCGCCGGCTTCTGCACCGGCCACAGATCCGGCCACGGAGCTGGTCAATCTCAGCAATGACCTCGGCTTTGTAGATCTTCACGACAACGATGTGCTGCCTTTCACCCAGACCAATGTGCGTATCAAGGGTATGGCCGGGAATACCTTCCGGCTGTTGGTGAATGGCAAAGAAGCATCGGCGAAACAGGTCGGCACAAAAACCGTGGTCAAAGATAAACAGCTGGAAGTCTGGGAATTCATCGGCATTAACCTTGAGCCCGGACGAAACACGGTCCAGGCGTTGCAGTTTGATCCATGGGGCAACAGCCGCGGCACTGAATTGATCGCGGTCATCGCGCCGAGCAAGCTGGGCAAACTGAAGATTGAAGGACGCGCCCGGACGTATCCTGCTGACGGAAAGACGATGGTCAAGGTCGCGATCAGTTTGACCGACGCGGCCAATGTTCCCGTCACCGTCCGGACACCGATCACGCTGGAGACTTCTGCGGGTTCATGGATGGTCAAGGACGTGAATCCCAACGAACCAGGAACGCAGGTCTTCATCGAGGGCGGCAAAGCGGAATTCGATCTGCAGCCGCCGATCCAGCCCGGTCCCGCGGTCGTCCGCGTCAGCAGCGGCGGAGTCAGCAATGAAGCCCGGATTGAATTCGTGCCGGAGTTGCGCCCGATGCTGGCAGCCGGCGTGGTGGAATATCAACTCAATTTTGGCGGTCTGGCGCGGAGCGCGGTGCAACCCTCATTCAATGACGGGTTCGAACAGCAGCTGAATCTATTTTCATTGCAGAATGCGGATGGTTCTTTCGGCGCATCGGGCCACGCTGCCTTGTTCCTGAAGGGCAAGATCCTGGGCGAGAATCTTGTCACGCTGGCCTACGATTCCGATAAGAACACGCAGAGCCAGCTGTTCCGTGATATCCAGCCTGACCAGTTCTACCCGATTTATGGCGACTCGTCGGTGCGTGGCTTTGATGCCCAATCGACCAGCAAGGCTTATCTCCGCATCGATCACGGAACCAGTTACATTGTCTATGGCGACTTCCTGACCTCAAGCCCTTCAACCGCCAACAGCTTGAGCAACTACAGCCGCAGCATGACCGGTGTGCAGGAACACTACAGCAACCGCCGCGTGAACGTGACCGGCTTTGCGAGCTACGATTCGTTGACCCAGGTGGTCGACGAGCTGCCGGCGAACGGAACTTCAGGCCCGTTTATCCTGTCGAATCCCAATGGCGTCGAGAACAGCGAGAAAGTCGAGGTCATCACTCGTGACCGGAACCAGCCTTCCGTGATTCTCGATATCCGGGAGCTCACCCGGTTCGCCGACTATGAGTTCGAGCCGCTGTCAGGCGAGTTGCTCCTGAAAGCCCCGCTGCCGTCGCTCGATTCGAGCCTCAATCTGATTTCACTGCGCATTACCTATGAAGTCAATCAGGGTGGCGAGCGCTTCTGGGTCGGCGGCGGCACCGGCACCGTCAAGCTGAATAACTTCCTTCAACTGGGCGGAACGCTGGTCGATGATTCCAATCCTGCCGATCCCAACCGGCTGTTCGGCGTGAACAGCAAACTAACTTTGCCCGGCAAAACCGTTTTCAATGCGGAGTTTGCCGGTACTGACCATCAAGTCACGGAAGGCCTGGGTTTTGGGTATCGGCTGGAAATGCAGCATGACGGCGAGAAGCTGAAGACCAAGGCTTACTTCAGCCGGACTGATCAGGATTTCGACAACCCGACGTCCATCGTGAACAAGGGCAGAGGCGAGGATGGCCTGAAGACCAGCTACACCATGGGTCATGGCATGCGCTTGCTGGGCGAATACATCAGGACTGAAGATGTGACCCTGGGCGGCGTCCAACAAGGTGGTTTTGCGGGCATCGAAAAGAGTTTTGCGGGCAACATCCAGACACAATTTGGTTTTCGCCACGCAGAGACCACAGCCGTGCCGGCGACTCCGGACCAGGCCGGCACCACTCCCAACTCCATGAACACGCTGGAGGGCAAGATAAGTTTCCCGGTACCGCACTTCAATCGCCTGACCGCAACTTCCGACTATGAGCAGGACGTTGCCGACAGCAGCAAGCGGGTTCTTGCTTTCGGAGCGAACTACAGGTTCTGGGACAAGGGCCGCGTCTACTTCCGGCAGGAAGTGATCTCATCGCTGGGCGATATCTACGCGCTCAATCCGCTGCAGCGTCGCAACACCACGCAAATCGGAGTGGAGAGCGCCTATTTTAAAGATGCCCGCGTATTCAGCGAGTACCGCATTCATGACGACATCAACGGCCGCGACGCCGAAGCCGCCATTGGCTTGCGTAACAACTGGCACATCGCGAAAGGCCTCACCGGTAACACGACCGTGGAAAGCGTGCGCACTCTGAACAACGCTGTCAACGGCGTCAGTATCAATTCGCTGGCTCTCACTGGAGCGTTGGAGTATACGGCGCATGAGAACTGGAAAGCATCTGCCCGCTCGGAGTGGCGCGGCTCGACCAACGGCGACAGCATCCTCGGCACCGTCGGCTTCGCGGCTCGCCTGTCCGATGCCTGGTCATTCCTGGGCCGCAACATTATTTCAAACGTCACCACCAAAGGGACAACGGAGACCCGGCATATTCAGGACCGCCTGCAGGCCGGATTCGCATTGCGCGATTATGAGCGCAATCGCTGGAACGCCCTTGCCATGGTGGAATACAAGAACGACAACGACAATTCGCAGCCGACCAACCTGGTAAAAACCAACGTCGGCATCTTCTCCGCCACCGCCAACTATCAGGTGGTTGCGCCGTTCACGCTTTCGGCCCGTTATGCGGCGGAGTGGAACCTGGACAACACCAGCGGCCTCTCAACCTCGGCCACAACACAGCTGGTCGGTGCTCGCGGGACCTGGGATGTGGGCAAGCGCTGGGACGTGGGCGCGACCTTCAGCACCATGTTCAGCGCCGCCGCCAACGCACGGCAATATGAAGTGGGGCCTGAATTCGGATATCGTGTGATATCCAACATGTGGGTTTCCACCGGCTACAACTTCAGCGGCTTCCGCAATGATGACCTCGCCGGCGAGAACGTAACCCACCGCGGTGCGTTTGTGCGCATGCGCTTCAAGTTTGATGAAAGCATCTTTAGTCCGCGCAAGGAGGCCCGGCAGCAATGAGCCTCATGCAACAAAAGAGGATCCTCCGGACGTCGCGGGAGACGCTCTGTCTTCTGCGGACGGCGGCATTGTCTTCTCGATTGGTGCACGGATGCGCGGCCCTCCTGCTTCTGCTGGCCAGTGCGGTTGCCGCAGGCGCGGCCGATGTCCGCGACCAGGTTTATGCGGTAGGCATAGGCACACGAAATATTTATCTGGTGAATGCCAACGGAACGGTCACCAGCCAGTTCAGCAACTACTCGGCCACTGCTTCGGCCGCTGCGGCGCAGCGGGCCAGCGACGGCATGATCTTCCTGATCACTCAGGTTGCCAACGGGACCGTCTATAGCTGGAACCCTGCGACACCGGCGACAGCGCCTGTGCAACTCGGTACTACAGGAGCCGCCGTTCCATATATTCCGCGTCTGGCATTCTCCGCGAGCGGCGTGCTGTACGGTGTGGATACGAACACCGCTAACATCTACACCATTAATCAATCCACGGGCGCGGCAACCGCCGTAGGAGCTCTCTCAGGTGTGCCGACGAACCTTGGAGGCGATATTGGCTTCGGCCCGGATGGGATCTTATATATGGTTGCCGGTACGACGATCTATACGGTCCCACTGACCGGAGGAGCTGTTACCAGTCTGGGTACGATCAGCGGACTTGCCGGGGGCGTTGCGATCGTCGGCATGACCTTCAATGCCAGCGGTCAGATGCTCGTCGCGGATGACCAAACGCCGGCGCAGCTTTATACGGTGGCTTTGCCGTCGCGTGTTGCCACGGCTCTTTCCGGGACCATGACCACGTCGCAGGGCGATCTGGCCAGCGCTCCCCGCGTGCAGATCAACGGTACGGTTTTCGAGGATCTCAACTATGGAGGCGGCGCGGGGCGAAGCCTTGCTTCGTCCGCGGGAGCAGGCGTCGCTAATGCGCGCGTCGAACTTTACGATGCGTCCGGAAATTTTGTCGCTTTCACGACCACGAATTCGTCCGGAAGTTACACGCTGACCGGCGCCGTGGGATTGACGTACACCGTCCGCGTGGTCAATTCGTCGGTTGTCTCCACCCGCCCCGGATCGGTTTCCACGCTCATTGGCGTGCAAACTTTTCGCACCAGTGGATTGACAGGTACGGCAGGCACTGCGGATACGAATCGCGTCGGTGGAGAGGACCCGACCAAGCTCGATGCGGGGAATGGCAGCACCACCCTGGCAGCGCTAACCACTTCGACCGCGACCCCTGAATCGATCACCAGCGTTGCGCTGGGGACCAGTAGCGTTACCGGGATCGATTTTGGTTTCAACTTTGACACCATCGTAAGTACGCGCGATTCCGGTCAAGGGACTCTGCGTCAATTCATCACCAACAGCAATACGCTGAAGAATGCTGGGCTGAGCCAGGTAGGCCAAACCGCCGGCGTGGAAACCAGCATCTTCATGATCTCCGGTGGCTCTGCGGTGCCTGGGTTGCGCGCAGGGCTCACGAACCAGTTGACCGGCGGCGTGGCGCAGATCGTTCCCGCGACCCAGTTGCCCGCAATCACTGACAGCAATACGTCGATCGATGGAACCATGCAGACGAGCAACGTGGGCGATACGAATTCGGGAACTCTGGGCGCCGGCGGCACGGTTGGCGTGGATTCGCTGACGCTGTCAACGGTGAACAGGCCGGAAGTCCAGATCAGTGTGGCTCAGGGAGCGCTTGGACTGGGAATCCAGATTCAGGGCAGCAATACCAAACTACGCGGCCTGGCCATTTTTGGTTTCGGGACCGCAGCGAATACCAACGGCAGCGCCAACATTGAAATTGAGACCGCCGGCACCGGCGCCAGCCTGCAGCAGTTGGTCGTGGGAACCAGTGCTACCGCTTTCAGCGATCCGGGATCGACAACGCGCTCGCGCGGAGACAATATTCGCTCCAACGGCGGCGACAACGGAACCGTGCAAAACAGCCTGATCGGATTCTCACAGGGAAAAGGCATTGCTCTGGAATCCACATCGACCGGCTGGACCATCCAGAACAATGAGGTGCGCGGTAACGGGATCAACAATCCAGGATTCGGCGGAATGAATATCGGCACCGGCTCAACCGCCACCGTCACCGGAAACCTGTTCATTGCTTCTCAGGGGCCAGGAATCGATACCTCGCAAAGTTCCGGCGGCTATACGCTCACCGACAACACGGTCACCGGCAACGGTACGGGCAGCGGCGCCAGCCTGGTGAATCCGGGAATCCGTATCTTTGGCAGCGGAAATACGGTGAGCAAGAACGTGATCTTCAGCAACGTGGGCGCTGGAATACTGGTCACGTCAGGTTCACCGACTACTACCATCACGCGGAACTCCATTTTTCTGAACGGAACGGCCGGCGGCACGCCAACGCATGAAGTCGGCATCGACCTGCTCGCCTCGAGCGACAATCAATTGTTAGGCACATCTCCGTTCGTGACACTGAATTCTGCCGGAACACACACCGGCGGCAATGGCCTGTTGAATTATCCGGTTCTGCAAACCGCAAGCATCAGCGGAGGCACGCTCACGCTGACTGGGTTCGCGCGGCCCGGATCGGTCATCGAGTTTTTTATCGCCAATCCCGATCCCTCAGGTTTTGGACAGGGCCAAACCTTTGTGACGACTCTGACGGAAGGCTCCGGGTCTGACCTGGACAACACGACTGGATCTTACGGCCCCGGTGCGATCAACGGAATCAGCCAGGGAACCGATACGACGAACCGTTTCAAATTCGTGATCACGACACCTTCCGGAGTCGGGTCAGGCACGGTGCTGACGGCAACGGCAACGCTGGCCGGCGCAACTTCGGAGTTCAGCGGCAATGTCACCGTGTCAGCTTCGACCGGCATCAACGGGATCGTCTACCTCGATACCAATCACAACGGTGTATTGGATACCGGTGAAACATGGGCCAGCGGTGCTTCCGTCTTCGTGAACATGGTCTCGAGCGGGACCGTCGTTCAATCAGTTTCAGTACCTGCCGGCGCCGGCACATTCTCGTTTAGCAATGTGGCGGCTGGGACGTACACGATCGTGCTGACGAACTCGGCCGCGTCAACGGTGGCGGCCGCACCCAGTGGATTTGCTTTTGTGGCGCCCAATACTGGGTTGTTGCAAGCCACGGTTTCCAACGGTGTTCTCAACAATGAGAATTTCGGGCTCTTCAAAGGCAGCATGGTGACCGGAAAGATCTTCAAGGACAATGGCGCCGGTGGCGGCACGTCCAACAACGGAATTCTAGATGGCGCCGAGGCAGGACTCTCCGGCGTATCGATCAAAGCCACCGATGGTGGCAGCACGGTCTTCGACACGGAGGTCTCGGGCAGCGACGGTTCTTATTCGCTCTTCATCACGGCCGGCGCGACTACGGTAGCAATCGTCAAGACCAATCCAGCAAACTATATTGCGACCGGCGCGTCGGTGGGGACTACGGGAGGCAGCTACAATCGCGCCACTGACACCGTCACCTTCACCAAGGCGACCGAAGGTTTCTTTACCGGCGTAAACTTTGGCGTGGTTCCTGTGAATACTTTCCAGGCGGACGGTGCGCAGCAGGCGCTTCCGAACACAACCCTTTTCTACGCGCACACTTTCACTCCAGGAACAGCCGGGCAGGTCACCTTCACCATCGCCGCGACATCGTCTCCGAGCAATGTCCTGTTCAGCCATGTTCTCTATCAGGACACCAGTTGCAGCGGCGTCATCGCTGCCAGTGATCCGGTGATCGCCGGTCCGGTTACCACGGTGGCGGGAACGAACCTGTGTATCCTGATGAAGGTCACGGTGCCGATCGGCGCGCCCATGAATTCGAGCGATGCCGCCCTGTTGACCGCCAGCTTCTCGTATACCAATGCCAGCCCGGTACTCACTGCCACCTACACGCTCAAAGACCTGACCACGGTAGGCACGCCGACAAGCGCGGGCCTGCGTCTGGAGAAGGCCGTCGACAAGGCCACAGCCCTGCCCGGAGCAAACCTCACTTACACGCTCACGTTCACCAATGACAGCAGCGGCGCCCTCTCCAACATCGTCATCAATGATGCGACGCCCGCGTACACGGTCTTTGTCAGCGCCGCATGCGGTGCTCCGTTGCCGGCCAGTCTCACGGGCTGCTCCGTCACTGCTCCCACGGCAGGCCAGACGGGAAATATTCAGTGGACCTTCACCGGTACACTCAATCCCAGCCAGACGGGCACGGTCACCTTCGTCGTCAAAATCCAGTGACGTGAGCGAATCCTAAACGTCCCCGGTCTTCTTTGCGCGCAGCCTAAAATCTCGGCGGCCGCTCGCTCATGACGCCAAAGCTCTGTTCCAGAGCCAGGCCGGCGCGTCCCAGTGTGCCTTCATCAAACAGACGTCCGATCAGCGTCACACCGTGCGGGACACGGCGTGGCGGCGAGAAGCGAGGGAGCGGGTGAGCAGGATCTGGCGCCCAGTCGCTACGGGCTTGTGAGACTTCAATGAAACCGGCGCGCAGCGTCAGCGACGGGTGCCCGGTAAAGTTGGTGATAGTGAGCATCTCATCACGCAGAGAAGGTACCAGCAGCAAATCCACCTCTTTGAAGACACGTGCCATCTCCAGGGCAACCTTGCGCCGCAAGCGATCGCTCTGGACGAAATCCACTGCAGAGAGGAAGCGCGACTGGCGGAACACATTGGGCCAGGCATCCGGCACCTGGACCTTCAGTTGATCGACCTGGCGGCTGAGCGTTAATTCCTCGAATGCAGCAGCAGCCTCAGCAAACAAGATGACATCGAGCGAATCATACGGCCAATCGGGAATCGATACCTCCACCGGCACCATCCCAAGGCTCTTGACTCTCTCCAGGGCCGCGCGATCCACTTCCGTGGCGGGATTATTCTTCATCCATGCTGGAAAGTAGCCCACGCGCAGGCCTTCTACCGGCAAGTTTGCGTCATAGTCCAGTTTGCTGGGTACGCTGGAGAGATCGCCGGGATCGGGGCCGGTAATGCTGTGCAAGACCAGCAATGTGTCTTCCACGCTTCGGGTCATGGGGCCGAGTTTGTCAAGCGACCAGCAAAGCGTCATCGCGCCGGTCCGCGGCACCCGGCCGAAAGTGGGCCTCAGCCCGTTCACGCCACACCGCATGCTGGGGCCAACGATACTGCCGCCAGTCTCACTGCCGATAGAAAAGCCGACCAGGCCGGCTGCAGTCGCTGCGCCAGGACCTGCGCTCGAGCCCGATGATCCCTCTTCGAGCAGCCACGGGTTCACCGTCTGCCCTCCAAACCAGATGTCATTCAGAGCTAACGCGCCAAGACTTAGTTTTGCGACCAGCACTGCCCCGGCATCGTGCAGACGTCGAACGACCGTTGCGTCTGTGGTTGGGACGCGGTTTCGGAAAGGCTCGGCGCCCCAGGTGGTGGGAATATTGGCCGTGTCGAGAAGGTCTTTGCCGCCCCATGGAATGCCGTGCAATGGGCCGCGATATTTACCCGCAGCGATCTCCTGATCAGCCTGCTTGGCCTGGGCCAGCGCCAGGTCGCTCGTCAGCGTGATGACACATCGCAATGTAGGATCGAAGCGCTTCAGTCGCTCGAGATAGATTTTCGTGAGGCGCGTTGAGGTCAACTGGCGCTTCTCGATCCAGCGCGCCAGGCGGGTCACCGGAGCAAAGGCAATGTCTTCGTCCTTCGTTGGCAAGGGGCCGGGATCGGCTTTGCTCCAAACGAATCGATCCCGGGCTGGTCCGGCATTCTCGCCAGGCAGTACTGGATTCCATTGCGAATAGGGAGCAATCGTTGGTTGGAGCTCGGCTTTGTGCGGTCCGGTACGGCGCTCGTACAGCGGGGCCATCGCACTACGCCAGTTGCTGGCAGCCTGGTCGCGCTCCGCAGGAGTCAACTCTACCCACATCAGTTTTTCAGCTTCAGCAAAAGTGGCAGACGACACGTGTGGTCCCACCGGAGGGGCGGTTCCAAACGCCGGCGGCGTGCCCGCGGCAGGCTCCGGGGTCTGCGCTGGTGTTGCCGGTGTCTGTTGTGTGTTGCCGCGGGAAGCGACGGCTGCTCCTAAAAGACTGATGGACGCATGAGTCAAAAACTGTCTGCGCGATTGCGACATTCATTCCTCCGTCGCAAGATTATAGTCGCGCGGAGAGTGATCTTGTGCGCAGAGCCGACTATCTTCGTCGAAAGCTTCTAAGCCAACAGATTCTCGATCTTCACCGGCAGTTCTCGCACACGCACACCGGTCGCGTGATGAACGGCATCGGTAATAGCGGCAGCGATGCCGGCCAAACCGATCTCGCCGATACCCCGAGCGCCAAGTTCGTTGACCACTTTGTCAGGGTAGTCGAGGAAATGAACTTCAATGGCGGGCGCATCGGCGTTTACCGCAACAATGTAGTCGGCCATACTGCTGTTGATCGGTGCGCCGTTCTGGGGATCGTAAGAAGTGTGCTCCAAGAGCGCCATTCCAACGCCCATCACGACTGCGCCCTGGATCTGATTTCGGCCGGCCAGCGTATTGAGGATCTTGCCGGCATCGATGACGGTTACTACGCGGCTGACGCGGAGCCGGGCGATCTCCGGCTGCCAGGTGACTTCGGCGAAGTGACAACCAAAGGAGTGTGTTGAAAACTTTGCGTCTGGATCGCCGAACATCATTGGGGAATTGCCACTGCCTGTGACTAGGCGTAGATTGGCGCGCTGAAGTACATCCGCGAAAGCTACGCCTTTCGCAACGCCATCAGACTTGGCAAAGACACGGCCATTTTCAAATCCCAGATCGTCCGGATTGCGGCCAAGGAAGGGTGACCCGGGCGTTGATACAGCCACCATCTTGAGAGATCCAATGGCGGCGTCCCCTGCCGCGAAGACGGCGGGGACGATCGAAGGCGTAGCCAACGAACCGCCTGAGATCGGACCTGGCGGAAGGGAACTGTCGCCCAGGGCAACTTCAACTTTCTCCAGCGGGACGCCGGCCTTAAAAGCCGCAAGCTGAGCCAGGTTCGTGTAGGTCCCGGTACCGATGTCCTGTGTAGCGCAGGCCACGCGCGTGGTGCCATCATCGCGCAACTGAACACTGGCGGCCGCCGCAAACCTGCCGGCGAGCCAAGCGCATCCGGCCATTCCCCAGCCAAGCGTTAAACCATCCCGCTTCATTGAGCCGATGCCGGCAGTGCGTTTCGACCAGCCGAATTTTTCCGATCCGAGCTGAAGGCTCTCGATCATGTGGCGCGATGAAAAGGGAAGCCCTTTTCCTTCATCGATCTTTGGCTCGTTCATGATGCGAAGCTGAACCGGATCAAGCTTGAGCTGGTGTGCCAGTTCATTCATGGCGGATTCAGTCGCGTAGAGCCCCGGGACCGCGCCGGGACCGCGCATGTCGGCTCCTGCGCCGATATTGCGTTTCGCGCGGCCAAAGGTCACGCGCAGATTGGGCACACTGTAGTGGAACGGCGTGGCCTCGCCGCAATCTTCGTGATGCGCCTCCAGCATTGACCTCTGGTAGATATAGTCGTGCTGCAGTGAGAGCAGCTTTCCTTGCGGTGTGGCGCCGATGCGCACGCGCTGCTGGGTTCGTGGCCGATGGCCCACGGCGTGAAACATCATCTTGCGGCTCAGGACCAGTCTTACGGGCGCGCCGACCTGCCGGGCTGCCGCCGCAGCCAGTGAACAGTGCGTCCATGGGAACAACTTGCCTCCGAACCCTGAGCCTACATATTTGGTGATAACGCGGACATTTTCGATCGGCAAGCCAAACATCTGTGCAATCACACCTCGCAGGTTGACCACGCCTTGCGCCGATTCGTACAGCGTCAGGCTTTGTCCATCCCAGATCGCGGTGGTAGCGTGTGTTTCAAGAGGATTATGGGTTTCTGTGGGGGTGACGTAAGTGTAGTCGAGCTTGACTGGAGCGCTGGCGAATGCGCCGTCCGGGTCTCCACGATGGCTGTCCAAACGCTCTCGGGGACCGAAGCTGGTCATCACGGTGTCAGGATCGTTGTCCGCTTCCAGGTGTAGCTCAACGTTAGGCTTTTCGGTGACGTAGGTTGCGCGGACAGCATCGGCGGCGCCTTTCGCGGCTTCAAACGTTTCCGCCACTGCCAGCGCAATGTACTGTCCGTAGTAACGGACAACATCGTCTTCAAACGGTGGACGGCGCTCTTCACAGATCCCTTCGAACCCCGGTTGCACCGTGGAACGGAAGATCTTTCCGATATTCCCGCGATGCAGGACCGCGTGCACGCCCGGCATCTTTTCAGCCGCAGCGGTATCGAGGCTCGTGATTCTCCCATTGGCGATGGTTGCTCCGACCGGAACGGCGTAAAGCATTCCCGGAAAATGAAAGTCTGAGGTGTACTGGGCCACACCAGTGACCTTGCGCGCACCCTCGATGCGGACCGTATCGCGACCGATGGGAGAAACAGTAGGTGGATTCTGAGTAGTGGCCATAATTTCCTCCTCCGGTGAGATCAGCCGGTGACTGCGGTTTCCAGAGCATGCACGATGCAGCGCTTCGCCAGCTCGATTTTGAATCCGTTTTCGCTCTGCGCTTTGGCCCCATGCAAGGCAGCCTCCGCCGCTCGGCGAAAACTGGCATGGTCAGGCGCCTTGCCGATGAGAAAGGCCTCGGCTTCGGCAGACCGCCACGGTTTGGTGCCAACACCACCCAGCGCGATCCGGACATAGTTCACAGTTCCGTTTGCAATCGTGATCACAACGGCGGTTGACGCCAGCGCGAACTCATAGGACGCGCGATCGCGCAGCTTGAGATATACCTGTTTGCTTCCCGATTTTGGCGGCGGCAGGGTGACATGCGTGACCAGGTTCCCCGGTTCGAGCACGGTTTCTCGGTGCGGCGTGTTGCCCGGTAGGAGATGAAAGTCACTGAACGCGATCTCGCGTGAGCTCTTTGCGCTTTGCACATGGATGGTTGCTTCCAACGCTGCCATGGCTACGCACATGTCTGAGGGATTGGTTGCGATGCAATGTTCGCTTGTGCCAAGGATGGCGAGCATGCGATTTGCCCCGGTGATGGCGGCGCATCCTGTTCCCGGCTGGCGTTTGTTGCAGGGCATGGCCGTATCGCGGAAATACATGCAGCGTGTTCGCTGCAGCAGGTTGCCGGCGGTAGTCGCCATATTGCGAAGCTGGGCTGAGGCTCCGGAAAGAATGGCCTGCGAGAGCACGGAATAATCTCGCTGTACCTTCTGGTCGTGCGCCAGGTCTGAATTGCGGACTGTGGCCCCAATCTTCAACCCGCCATTGGGCGTAGCCTCGATCTTGTCAAACGGCAGACGGTTGATATCGAGCAGCCGCTCTGGCGTCTCGACCTCCAACTTCATCAGATCGATCAACGTTGTGCCGCCCGCGAGGAACCTTACATCCGCGCCCTGCTGTGCCGTCTTCGCCTTGGAGGCAGTCGTAATCGCTGCCGTCGTATTCTCTGGCCGCTGAAATTCGAACATGCGCATGAGATACCTCCTGAAAAGTTTAGGTTCTTGCGCTACGCGAAAAGTCAGGTGTTCTTGCGTACCTGTTGGATCGCCGCGAGGATGTTTGCGTACGCTCCGCAACGGCAGATATTGCCGCTCATCAGTTCTTTTACCGCCGCGTCATCTGGTCCGCATGGCTCTTTGAGCAGGGCAACCGCCGACATGATCTGGCCTGAAGTGCAGTATCCGCACTGGTATCCGTCGGCGGCGAGAAAAGCTGCCTGCATGGGATGCATTGCGTCCGGCGTGCCCAGGCCCTCAATGGTAGTGACTTCCTCGCCGTCGTGCATCAGTGCGAGGCTGAGACATGAAACCACGCGCCTGCCGTTGACATGCACCGTGCATGCCCCGCATTGACCGTGATCGCAACCCTTTTTGGTTCCGGTGAGAACAACGCTCTCACGGATGCAATCGAGCAGTGTTGTTCGCGGATCGATACGCAGTTGGTGTTCCTTGCCGTTGATGCGGAGAGTAATCGGGACTACGGTCGCGGCGGTTGATGGACTGGCGAGTGTTGCAACCGAGTCACTCTGCGCAACTTCGCTCTTTTCATGCGCTGGCGAGTAGGCCGACATGACAGTTGCTGCTGCGGCACTCCCTGTAGTCTTTAGAAATTCCCGGCGGGTCGTATCTGCCTGGTTCGATCGTGGATCGTCCTCTGGCATAATGCCTCCGTCTATTTTCAAGAGGCTATCAAAGCACTTGAGCAAGTGTCTATGGAAGTCGAGTGTTACTCATTGTTTTTTATTTAACATCGTGCCAGCTTGCGCGATGAACGAATGGACATCCTCATTGTAGTTCCGCGCATCATCGGCCTGCGTCACCTCCCCGAGCCTCTCCGGGGATCCTCATTCGGGTCCAGATACTCAAGGCCCAACGGCCCGATAGCAGTCACCTGCGTGACGTATTCACTTGATTTGGCCCAATGAAAGTGAGAGGTATTGCCGGGGAGAACAACCACGGCGCCTGGCGGAAACGCCTGCAACTTGTCTGCGTCGAACTGATCACCCAAGCCAATGTAAAACACGCCGGAAATGACGGTGTAGACCCGGTCCTCGGGATGCCTGTGTGGCATCAACTTCACGCCGTGAGGGACCTTTACCCTGATCGTGTAGGGGCCTTCTTCCGAAGGTTGGCCTACAAGGACCGCCAGCCGCACCGAAGGCGGGAACGCGGGGAACGGCTTCCAGTCAATATCGTCGGAAAGAATCGTCTTGAAAACATCTTGTCCCGGCTGGTGAGGTCGAATACTTTCTTTTAGCGGGATGGCGGTTTGTCTCTGTGCCATAAAACTGTTCCCCTCCTAAGGCGCATGTACAGAGAATTTTACTTTAACGTCGGCAGCCTGGTTTATCGCGCGTCGTTACAGGGCGAAAATCTGCGTTTGGTGCTACTCTCAGTGACAGAGAACATGGTCAGCTTTCTTTCCATTATTGCCATCGGTTTTTTTCTCGGGATGCGGCACGCCACGGATCCCGACCACGTGATCGCGGTCACGACCATCGTCAGCCGCCAAAACAAGATCGGCCGCGCCGCGCTTACGGGCATGTTCTGGGGCGTGGGACACACTTTGACCATCCTGTTGGTTGGGGCAGGCATTATTCTTTTCGGCCTCGTGATCCCCGCGCGCATTGGGCTCAGCATGGAGTTTTCTGTCGCCCTGATGCTGGTGATTCTGGGCGCGATGAACATTAAAGCATTCCTTCAGGCTGCTCGATCCAATACAGTGCAAGCCGAAGCCTCTACCGTGCACAGCCATGCGCATAGCCACGGCGACTATATTCACACTCATCCTCATGGGCACGCTCCGGAGTCGCACCCACACTCTCCGGATAAGACGCCGGTAGCACGAATGGACCGGCTCTTCGGGAAAATTGCTCTTTATGGTCCGCTGCGTCCGCTCATGATTGGAATTGTGCATGGGTTGGCAGGATCTGCGGCCGTTGCTTTGCTGGTGCTCACGACCATCCGCGATCCTCGTTGGGCCGTAGCGTATCTGCTGGTTTTCGGCATTGGCACGGTCGCCGGGATGATGGTGATCACCATGAGTATTGCTTCAGCCTTCAACGTATTTGGCCGGCGGCATCTTGCTTTCAGCCGGCGACTAGGACTGGCTTCCGGATTAGTGAGTTTGATCTTCGGCCTGGTGCTCGTGTATCAGATCGGATTCGCCGGCGGCCTCTTCAGTGGACATCCCTTGTGGACTCCTCGCTGATCTGCACAGTCGAACCAACACGCCTTCAATTTCCATTCGAACCGGCTGGCATTTGCCGGACGCAAAGGATCTACTCAGGAAGAGACAGCAGCGGACAACAGATCAATGACCCTGCCAGTTTTTGAATCATAGTCAACCAGATGCAATTCATCATAGGGTTACCCAAGTAAATTACCCCGGGAAGACATCCAACAGTGAAAGCCGTTAATACGGCGCCGCCGCCCGGTCTGGGCAATATCACGCAAAGAGAACAGATGGGCATAAGCAGAGTTGGCGGATTCAACATTGGTTGGAGGAGTTGCAAATGGAAGGGCCGGTTAGCATTCTTGATGGTTCAACTTTCCTGGTGTCGCAGGAAAATGGCGACGTGCAGGCTGGGCCCACACAGCCCGATGGCCTTTTTTACAAAGATACACGGCATCTCTCTCTGTGGAAGCTCGTGGTCAACAATGTCGACCTGGACGTACTCTCCACGGATACGCTTGAGTACTACTATGCGCAGTTCTTCTGCGTCCCTCCGACAGGCACGATCTACAAGAACCCGGTCCTCTCCGTCGTACGCCGCCGTTTGATTGGAGAAGGCTTTGTCGAGACGCTTGCGGTCGTCAATCACAGCACTGAGGACCAATTCGTAGAAGCGCGACTCACGATAGGCGCGGATTTCGCCGATCTCTTTGAAGTCAAGGATGCGCAGAGTAAAAAAGGTTCGTATTACAGCCAGATCAAAGAAAAGCAACTGGTGCTTGGGTATCGTCGCGACGATTTTGTGCGTGAGACCGTAGTTGCTTCAAGCGTCGCTCCCACCGAAATCAGCGAGAAGGGGTTTCTCTTCCGCTTTACGCTGCAGCCAAAGGGCTATTGGGCAACTGAATTGCAAGTCAAGCCGGTCACAGGCGAGGTGGAGCATGCGCCCAAGTTCGCCGGCGCCGCCGGCGACAGACTGCGCGAAGACCTGGCTCACTGGATTGACAAAGTTCCTGCTGTGACAGCTTATCCTGACCAGATACGCCAGCTGTACACGCGCAGCCTGGTTGATATTGCTGCCCTACGCTTCTATCCGGATACTTTCCCTGAGCATTTCATTCCGGCGGCCGGTTTGCCCTGGTTTATGGCCATGTTTGGGCGCGACAGCATTCTTACCAGCTACCAGGCATTGCCGTTTGTGCCGGAATTGGCGTCGACCACCCTGCGTGTGCTCGCCGCTTCCCAAGGCAAAGTGAACGATGACTTCCGCGAAGAAGAGCCAGGCAGGATCCTCCATGAACTGCGCTTTGGCGAACTCACGCATTTCCGTGAACGGCCGCAATCGCCTTATTTTGGCGCCAGTGATACCACCCCGCTGTATCTCGTCTTATTGGACGAATACGAGCGCTGGACCGGTGATACAGAACTGGTTCGCTCGCTTGAGCCCAATGCTCGTGCAGCGCTGGAATGGATCGACCGTTTCGGCGATTCCGACGGGGATGGTTACATTGAGTATGAGCGCAAGACCAATCTCGGATTGGATAATCAGTGTTGGAAAGATTCCTGGAATTCGATTCTGTTTTCTGACGGCACTCTGGCGCCTACGCCTCGCGCAACGTGCGAGATCCAGGGTTACGCCTATGACGCGAAGATTCGCTGCGCGCGCCTTGCCCGCGAGGTGTGGAATGATCCGAAGCTGGCAACACGCCTGGAGAGCGAAGCGCAAAAATTGAAGCAGCGCTTTAACCAAGACTTCTATATCCCTGAGAGAAAGTTCTTTGCGTTGGCGTTGGATGGCAAGAAACGCAGAGTGGATAGCCTTAGCTCCAACATCGGGCATCTGCTCTGGAGTGGAATCGTCGATAGAGACAAGGTTGAGGACGTGGTCCGGCATCTCATGGGGCCAGAGCTATTTTCTGGCTGGGGTGTGCGTACCATGGGTACAAAAGAGAAGGGATACAACCCGATCGAATATCACAATGGGACCGTGTGGCCGCATGACAACAGCTTTATTGCCGCAGGCCTGGCGCGTTATGGATATCGCAAGGAGGCGGCAAAGATCATCGCTGCCATCTTTGAAGCGTCAGTATTCTTCAGCTATCGCTTGCCGGAAGTCTTCGCCGGCTATGATCGCAACCTCACCGGTTTTCCGGTCCGCTATCCCACAGCTTCCAGTCCGCAGGCCTGGGCGGCAGGGTCGCCACTGCTGGGAATTCGCGTGCTGCTGGGCATGGAGCCGAAAGGAAACGTCCTTGAATCTGATCCGGTGCTTCCATCCTGGGTGGGTACGTTAGCAGTGGAAGGTATTCCCGGTCGCTGGGGCAAAGCAAATGTTGTTGCGGAGCAAAAAGGCGCTCCTTCCTACAGGCAGCTCTTCAGCCATTTTGTGACTAAGCGTGTCGAACTTGATGAGGTAAAGAAAGCAGCATGAAACGAAACATGAGGTTCGTTCAGCAACAGTAACTCGGGGCCAAATTCTCATGCGACAAAGGATTCTTTTAGCCGATGATCACCGGATTCTCACTGAAGGACTGGCCACTCTGCTGTCTCAGCATTATGACGTGGTGGCGACAGCCAGAGATGGGCACGAGCTCGTCTTTCTGGCCAAGGAAAACAATCCTGATGTGATCATCACCGAAATTGCCCTGCGTCTGCTGAACAGCCTTGACGCTCTGCAAATTCTTCGCAAAGCCGGTCTCAAGAGCAAATTCATCGTCCTCACCACACACCTCGACATCGGCCTGGCGATTGAGGCATTCCGCGCGGGGGTCTCCGGTTATGTGTTGAAAGTGTCAGGGAAAGACGAGGTCTTTGCCGCCATCGAAGGCGCGTTGCACGGCCGCGCATATCTTAGCGCCGGATTTCCGGTTGACCTGGTTTCAATCTTGTCAGAAGCCGCGCGTCGTCCCGCGGCTTCCGGTTCCAAGCTGACGCGGCGCCAAAGAGAAGTGTTGCAGTTAGTGGCTGAAGGCAAGACGATGAAAGAGGTCGCGAATATTCTTACCATCTCGACCCGAACGGCGGAATCCTACAAGTATGAGATCATGCGCACCCTGGGCGTGCACAGTAACGCTGAGCTCGTTCACCATGCGATCCGCATTGGATTGATTACCGTACCCAAGCTTGAATCAGCGGCTTGAGGATCTTCGGTCTCATCAATAGCCGAATCATTTTTGTTCCAGCTGAATCATCGCAGCCAGAACAATAGGCTAGTTTGGTACGAACCAAACTAGCCGGAAATAACCAACTTTACCGTCTTACTGCTGCGGCTGTGACTTTTGCGCTTGCGGTTGGCCGGAAGAGGGAGGTTTGTTTTCTGAAGCCGCGCGTGCGGACTGATCAAGAAGATGGAGCAACGGTACGGCTCCAGTCGGCACAGGAGTGGCGCCGCTGCGCACGATCTCTCTCGCGCTGATCTCGCGACCATACAGCGCCCGGTTGGCATTGTTATCGGGTCGCAGAGTGGATCCATCGAGCGCGACGCCGGCAAAGATTCCATGCGATCGTGAGTAGGCCAGGATCTTGGCGCGCATGGCTAGATCGGTGGAAGCTTCTGCGTGGCGGCCTATCGGTCCAGCGGCCACGGACATGTCGCCGCCCAGCTTCACTTTGCTGCGCAGAATCGAGTCCGCTCCACGTGGATTCATGATCAAAAGCACAAGATCGGTGCCCGACAATCCAATCTGGAATCCAAAATTTCCGCCTTCCAGCGCATACATAGAAGGTGCGCTCCACGGCCCGGTGAAGTCTTCGCCCAGCCGGCACGTCATGACGCCGCGTCCGTATTTCGCCCCGAAACCGACCGCAGCTTTCTTTACCGCTGGAATCACGGCCACGCATTTTGCCTGTCGTATCAGGGAGTTCGGAATGCCGACTTTTCCTGTGGTCCCGGTCAATAATTCATGCAGGACCGCTCTGGACTCCCGCAAACGCCCCTGGTCTTTCACGCGAAGCTCGGCCAGTTCCTGCTTGGCTTGAATTCGATCCAGCTCCTTTTGTGCTTCGAGTCTTTGTTGTTCGGCCCGCTGTGCTTCTACGCGATCGGATTGAGGAAGGTTCTTGGTATCTTCCGCTGCCGCGGTTGCGGCCTGCTGTTGTGTCTGCGTCTGTTGCGGCACAGCCGGTTCCGTAGCGCTATGTTGCGCCGGGGCTTGTTGTTGCTGCTGAATTTGTTGCTGGAGCTGCTGAATCTGCTGCTGCTGTTGTTGAATTTGCTGCTGTTGCTGCTGGACCTGCTGTTGGAGGTCACCCTGTTGCTGAACGGCGGATGTGGTTTGCTGCGCCGCAGTAGCTCCTTGCTGGGCTGCCGCCGCACCTTGCTGAGCAGCATTTTGCGCCGGGTCTGTGGCTTGAACGCTCGGCGGCTGGGTCGCAGCTGGAGGCGGTGGTGGAGGTGGAGGTTGTTGAGCGGCCGTGAGACTGATGATGCACCCCACAAACAGCAATATCGCAAAAATGCGTCGCATGAGAGAGCCTCCTCTGGCCAGACTGCCAGAACAAATTCATGTCCCCTTTCATTCTTTCGAATGGGCATCAATACAGCCAATCCGATGAAATACGAGAATGACACACCGAAAAAATACAGGGCATTCCTCCCACGACTTACGGCCCGCTTCGCGTTGCGCGATGGCTGTTCCGTAGTTTTGCTGGCCTGGTTCCCAGCAATTTTCGTTTCGTTCAAAATCTGTCGCAATGGTTTACCGGCAAAAGCAGACAACTGATGGAAATGCGAGTGAATCGCTCCCCAATAGGCCATCGAGCACGTTCTCGATTGCAGGGAGCACCGCAAGCTCCCGCTAATTTCACGCAAATTAAAGCAGCGTGGCCTTGCCCTTATCGGAGCGAAACTTAATTCTCTTGTCCTAACCCCTGATGGTACGTTCCGCAAACTCCCGTGGTACCGTCAACCTGAATGCGGCTCTTGAGGCTATGTGATGGTGACCTCGCTTACGTCGGCAAGTTGGTTGCATATGTCTCACTCTGCTCTCTGCCTGTCGCGCCGCCGGGTTTTGGCGTGCTGTTCGGATAAGGGGAACCATGTCTCCTGATGCCAACCGGTCTCGCAACTACAATGCGAGAAAAATTTGCCGCTCCATCATGGACGCAATTACTGACGCCATACTGCTGCTTGATCCTCATACCTTTCGTATTCTTGACGTCAACAGATGCGCCACCGAAGTGTATGGATATTCGCGTAAGGAGCTGCTCGGGATGCAGCTCCGAGAACTGACAAACGATGTTCCTACCTATGCTGAACTGCTCAACCCCAAGCCCGGCGTGGAAGCCACACACATGAACAGCCGGGGTGAGAAGCTGGATTTTCTGGTAAGCCTCTCCCTGATTGAATACTGGGGCCGCAAGGCGGTGCTGAGCATCAACCGCGACGTGCGCGATATGAAGCGCATGCACGCTTCGGTGGCTGCCAATGAGACCAAGTTCCGTTTGCTGATTCACAATATTTCGGAAATCGTCAGTCTGATTGATCGTGACGGCGTGGTTAAATTTGTCAGCCCACAGATTGAGCGTGTTCTTGGTATATCTCCGGCGGAAGCGATGAGCCGCGACGTTTTTGAATTCGTCCATCCAGAAGAGCGTGCTCGGGCGCGACAGGAATATGCGCAGACGGTGCGCGAACCAGGGGAAGCTATCCCATCGATTCTCCGCTTTAGAGATGTTGCCGGCCGCTGGGTTCCTTTCGAAATCATTGCCAACAATCAGCTGCATGAACCCGATGTTGCCGGAGTGATCTTTACCGCGCGCGACTTGCGCTATCGCCGCGAGCTGGAAGACTCGATTCGCCGTGCTAACGTGGAATTGGACAAGCGGGTTGAGGAAAGAACGATGGAGTTGGCCCGGGCCAACGCCGCGCTTCGCCTGGAAAACCGGCAACGCCGATACACAGAAAAACAGCTGCAGGAGTCTCTATCCTTATTAAATGCCACGCTGGAGGCAACGGCCGACGGCATTCTCGTAGTTTCGCTGGACGGGGTTGTCCGCAGCTACAACCAGAAATTCGTGGACATGTGGCGCTTTCCGGCGGCAACACTGGCCGTCGGCCTGCAGGAAGACCTGCTTCGCTGGGCAGCGCCTCAGCTGGAAAATCCAGATGAGTTTCTAAGAAACGTGAGAAGCCTGTATGCCGCGCCGGAAGAGAGCAGTCTCGACACGCTCAAGCTGAAGGACGGGCGGATCATCGAACGCTATTCCAAGCCACAGACAGTCGGTGACAAAATCACCGGGAGAGTCGTGAGTTTTCGTGATATCACTCAAGCCCATGAGCTCCAGTCAGAGCTAAACCAGGCGCAAAAAATGGAGGCGGTCGGACGGCTGGCCGGGGGAGTCGCACATGATTTCAACAACGTGTTGATGCTGATATCCGGGTATGCTTCACAGCTTCTGGAAGATCAAACGCTATCCGATTCCGCCCGCGCTCTGAGCAATCAGCTGGTTACGGCAACCAATCGGGCGGCGGCACTTACGCGCCAGCTGCTTGCTTTCAGCCGCAAGCATCCGGTCAGCTTCCAGGTGATTGACTTGAATGTGATTGTCTCGGAAATGCAAAGCATGCTGTCAAGACTGCTCTCCGATCAGGTCCGGCTGAACCTCAACGTGCAGTCTGAGGCTTTGCCGGTCTATGCTGATCGCTCGCAGATTGAGTTAATGATCGTGAATCTGGCGCTCAATGCGCGTGATGCAATGCCCCACGGCGGCGTCCTTGCCGTCTCGACCAAAGCGGAGACCCTGGAGTCTGACGACACTGATGCGCTCAAGATTTCAACCAACTATGTGGTACTCCAGGTCAGCGACACAGGACACGGTATGCCACCTGAAATAAGCGCGCACATCTTTGAGCCCTTCTTTACCACCAAGGACGTTGGCAAGGGAACCGGACTTGGTTTGTCGACAGTGTACGGAATTGTGGAGCAGGCCGGCGGACACATCACAGTAGAGAGCGAACCAGGAAATGGAACCACTTTTCGTGTCTACTTCCCACGCGCCGATCAACCGGTTTCCATCGCAGAGGCTAAACCTGAGCCTGAGCCGGGCAAAGGTCATGAGACGATTCTCCTGGTCGAAGATGAGGAAGGCATTCGCACGATGACTCGGACATATTTGCAGGGCCTCGGCTATGAGGTACTTGAGGCGGCAACCGGTCCTGATGCATTGCGCGTTTCGCGTGAGCACAAAGGGGTGATTCATTTGCTGCTCAGCGATATCCTCATGCCGGAAATGCGCGGGGACGAACTGGCGCGGCAAATTTCAGCAGAGCGGCCCGATATTCTAACCGTATTTATTTCCGGATACGCCAATGTGCACGAGCTCGATCCTAAATATACGGTCATTGAAAAACCCTTTGCCTTTCCGGATCTGGGCCGCCAGGTGCGTGAGATCCTGGATGATCGCACCGCCCCGGATCAGCTGTCGCGGGCGTCATAAAGGTCTAGACGTAAGTAAAGGCCTTTCTTCCACCTTCACCGGAAAGTTGTCGATTCCCTCTGGCTCACATAATCGCCAGGGCGCCGCTCGGCACAAATTCCATTACAGGAAAGCAGAGTTCGTGAATTCCGTGAAACAGAGTTCCTGAAAGTTCCACAGTAGTATTCAATGCTTTTCCCCTGCAGTTCCTCGTAACTGGATCGCGATGGTTAAGGTGCGAGAATCACCTGAATTCATTCCTACACCGATGCACTCTGGTATTTACTCAATCGACCTTATAGGCATGCGGCAACTGCGGACGTAGACTCGCACTGGATGAGGGCAACCTGTTGCAGCCTTCATCGCTGGTAGGAGAAAGTGATGCGACTTCGCTCAGCAGCATGGACAGGCATTTTGCTCTTGAGTCTGCTGGTCAGTTCCTGCTCACGAAGCACTCCAGGGAACACACGGTCAAGTGAGGCGCAACCAACACCTGACACCTCAGCTCAATCCTCGCCTGCCCCTGCTGCCGGGGGAAACGCCGAAGCTCCTCAACCGGCAAAAAAAGCACCCAGCACCCAGCCCGAACGCCCGCAGACGGCCCAGCAAGAAGCTCCTGCTGCCACGCCAGCGCCTCCTCCACCACCCGTTATTGTGCCTACAGGTACTGTGCTTGAGGTGCGTCTCGACACAGCCTTAGGGTCCAATTCCAGCAAGACGGGTGACAAATTCACTGCTTCCGTCACGCAGCCCGTTTCCAGCCACGGGCAGGCTGCCATACCCGCAGGCTCGACGGCTTCCGGGACTGTGGAGCAGGCTCAACAAGGAGGCAAGGTTAAGGGTTCGTCGACGCTTGCGCTTCGTTTAACCACGTTAACCATAAACGGCGTTGCCTACCCGATCAGCACCGCATCGTTCGTGCAGCAAGGCAAGGGGAAGGGAAGCCGTACAGCAAAACTCGGCGCGGGCGGCGCAGCCGCAGGTGCTGTCATTGGAGGCATAGCCGGCGGTGGCAAAGGCGCAGCAATTGGCGCCCTCGCCGGCGGAGGCACCGGAGTCGCAGGCTCGGCCTTTACCGGCAATGACGAGCTTGCCATTCCAGCAGAAACAGTCTTGCAATTCAAATTGTCCCAGCCGCTTAGGCTCAACCCAGGGAGTCGCAGCCCGTCCGGCGACTCCCCGCAGCAGTGAGAGGCAACAAAATGCATCGACGTATCCTTGCCATTGTTATTTGCATTGCATTTCTCTTGAGCAACACAGGGTTTACACAAGATCGTGATGTAACTGACCGTGATCTTACGGGTTTGCATAAATCATCGAAAAAGTACTTCTGGGCGATCGCCGGTGGCACCGCTGTAGGGTTGGGGCTTGGAATCATTGCGCCGGGAGGGGGGAAGAGCGCGTTTAAAGGTGCTCTGATCGGTGGCAGCGCCACTTCGGCTTTCTACCTGATTAAGGATCCGCGCGCGGCCGGAGACAACAGAGCTCTTGCCCATCTGGTCACCAATACGCTGCTTGGAACCGGAATCTTCTGGACAGTCTGCGACTGTAGCGGTGGAGCATGGTCCGGTGCATTCATCGGAGGCGGTGGAACCGCCATTATCCAGGCGTTCGGAACACACAATCGAAGTCTGGCCAAGCTGGGCGGTACGGCGCAAGCAACTCCTCCGGCTTCCACGCCGGGCGCTCCGTCTGCTCCAGACCCGCTAAGCTCCGGCATGACTGCGGCGGAGGTTGCAGCACAGGTACAGAATGTGCCTGCACAACCGCAGACAACAACACAAACCATGCCTGCTCCAACCCAGAGCGCGCTTCCGGCGCCTCAGAGTGTTTCAGCTCAGACTCAGGATTTGCCGCCTCTGGATCCTGAATACCTGACTTTCAGCAACAGCAACGGCAGCAGCACGAAGATTGGCAGTGTTACGTCACAGACAGCACTGCCGAAACCGCAGTAACACGGGCCCCGGTTTTTCTAGTGGCCGAAACCGCAACCTGCCGGTTCGTCCGGCGTAAACAAGTTCTTCGCCTTGCGCAGTGTTTCAGGCACTGGGCGGAGCTGGTGCTGGTGGAGTACAGCCCTCCTCTCGCACGGTGGAAACTCCACCAGCGCTCTAGTAGCGCGCGATTCGCACGTGAAAGTTGCCGGCGGTGAAGCAGCTGGTTGTGTAAGTGAAAGCGTTGATTCTAGATTCTTTGGAAAGGACAGCATAGAGATGCCAATTCCTGATCATCTGCGGACAGAACTCGGGCGTTATTTGATCGGACAAAAGTTGAAGGCCCTGCGGCTGCGTCGCAGCATGGGCCTTATGCAACTGGGAGAACGCACGGGCCTTTCCCCGGCCCTCCTGTCAAAGATTGAAAACAGCAAACTCGTTCCCACGGTGCCAACCCTGCTTCGGATCGCCATGGTCTTTGATGTCACGCTGGACCACTTCTTCCAGAATGAATATCGCCAACGGGTGATCTCTATCACGCGCAAGGAAGAGCGCGAATCGTCGTCCACAAGCCATTCACTGGGAGACGACTGCTATCGCTTGACCAGGCTGGATATGGGCTCCGGGGACCGAAAATTTCAACCTTACCTGGCGGAATTCTTTCCCAAAGACAGCAGCCATGGGAAGCCACATATGCACCAGGGCTTTGAATTCATCCACGTGTTATCCGGAACGCTCCAGCTGCTGATAGGCGCGGAAGAGAATACTTTGCGCCCGGGAGATTCCATCTACTTTGATTCGAATCTGCGGCACGGATATCAGAGAGTCGGCAGCGAGAAATGCACGGCCTTCATGGTATTTGCTTATCCTGAGCGGGCCCTGGCTGAACGCCGGATCGATCGCTTGGAGGGTGTGCACGTCATCAGGCGCCAGCCCTTGCCTGATGCCAGCGATCCGCATGCCCTGCCAACTACTACGATCAACGGTGGTCGCGCAATCCTGCACAGGAAAGCGTTTCAGCAACCGGCTTGAGCGGAAAGGCAGTCCTGGTTTGCGTGCTGACGCAATCGCGGCCCCTGCGCTCTTCTCCCCTTCTGACCAAAGCAGGGGCCGCGAAAAAATTGTTCTGCAGTGCCGCGGTGCTCGATCATGACCGTTGTTCGCATTGCAGTTGTCATTTTGCAGCTCAGCATTGAGCTGGTGGTCTTTGGGCTGGGATTGGGAGCCAGCCTGTCCGATGCCACCTCACTCTTCCGGCGGCCGGCGCTGCTGTTCCGTTCTTTGCTTTCCATGGACGTGTTGATGCCGGCATTTGCCGCGTCTATGGCAGCGCTGTTTGATCTGAGGCCGGCAGTGAAGATCGCACTGATCTTTCTGGCCGTCGCGCCTGTTCCGCCTGTGCTTCCTGTCCAGCAACTCAGAGCCGGGGGAAGAACAAACTATATTCACGGATTGCTGGTCGCCGCGGCCTTGATATCTATTGTTACGGTGCCTTTGACCATTGAGTTGCTGGGTAGAGCGTTCGGACAGGATATTCACATTTCGCCGCTGACAGTAGCCAGGGTTTTGGGAATCACTATTCTTGCGCCCCTGGCTGCCGGCATGTTGGTTCATCGTCTGGCGCCGGCGTTGGCCAGGAAGACAGAGCCGCTTCTCTCGAAATTGGCCTTGGTGCTCCTGCTCGCGGCAGCGGCCGTGGTTTTTGTTGCATCGTTTCCCGCAATTGTAACGATGATCGGTAACGGCACGGTTCTCGCAATTGCCGCATTCGTCGTGATGGGGGCCGCTTTTGGGCATTTGCTGGGCGGACCTGTCCCCTCGGAGCGCACCACGCTTGCCCTGGCCACTGCATCACGCCATCCTGGCCTTGCTTTGGCGATCACGGCATCAACCTATCCGGCGCAGCGTAGAAATGTCGCGGCCGTAGTCCTGCTCTATTTCCTCGTGAAAGCCCTGGTGCTGCTCCCGTATAACTCACGGCGCAAGCGTCAACTTCCAGACCACGGCAGCCATGCAGAGCAAGCTGCTCCCAAGCAGCGGGTCGCGTGAGGCGAGTCAGAGAGGATTGTCTTGCAATGAGCACGATGCGATCACAGCTCAAGCTGCAGCCGGATTTCAAGGGATTTGATCTCGATGCCGTCTGCTTCTTGAATCGGCGTTAAGCGCTGGATTTCACGTTGACTGCCATGCAAGCGCACCGATCTCTTTCTCGACCAGCGCATCAGGTGTCCCTGGATCCAGCCTTCTAAATTTTTAGGCGGCCCCGAGCGTACGTGTGTTGGGCGATGCCCTGGATTCTTTTTCGAGGGAGGACAAAGCCATGACTGCGTCACCGATCTCTGCCTCTGCCCTGCGTGATATCGCCGCCGAGGCTTACATCTTTGGATATCCGCTGGTGCTAATGGACCTTACACGGCTGGCCTTCACAAATGTGTCCAAGCCCAGTGAAAATGCCGCTCCAGTAAATCAGTTCTGTCACATGCGGACCTTCCCTGATCCTTCGCTCAAGGCCGTTGTCAGCCCGAATGCCGACACTCTGTATTCCTTCTCCTTCCTCGATCTTGGGGGTGAGCCGCTCGTGCTCAGCGTTCCTGAAATGGATGGCCGGTATTACCTGATGCAGATGCTCGACGCATGGACGAATGTCTTTGCTGCTCCCGGCACGCGCACCACCGGCACCAGCCAAGATCACTTTGCTATTACCGGACCAGACTGGAAGGGACCCTTACCCAAAGATGTCAAGGAGATTAAATCAACCACCAGCATGGTGTGGCTGCTCGGTCGCACGCAGACCAATGGCAAACGCGACTACCCGGCTGTCAACGCCATCCAGGACCAATACAAGCTGACGCCGTTGAATTCTTTCGGAAAGCACTACACCCCGCCGGACGATGTACCGGTCAATGCCGACGCCGATAGGCAAACTCCTCCCGTCGAACTTGTATCCCGGCTCGATGCCACCAGTTTTTTCAGCCGGCTGAACGCGTTGATGAAAAACAATCCCCCCGCGCCGGCTGATGCAGGCGCTCTTCGCCGTTTTGCTGCGATTGGCGTTGGCCCTGGTCTCCCGTTCAGCCTGCGCACCCTGGATCCTTCCACGGCGAAACAAGTAGCAAACAGCGTGGCCGCCGCACAGGACAGAATCATTGCCGAAGCCAAAAAGCCGCACGGTGACCTGCGCAACGGCTGGGAGTTTATGACTGACGTTGGGCAGTATGGCACCAACTATCTCTGGCGCGCCGTGGTGGCATTTGTCGGATTGGGCGCGAACCTGCCCGAAGACGCCATTTATCCACGCGCGACCACAGACAGTGACGGGCAGCCGTTCAACGGCAGCCGCCGTTATGAGATCCGTTTTCAGAAAGGCCAGCTGCCTCCCGTTAATGCGTTCTGGTCGATCACGCTTTACAACGACAAACAATTCTTCGTGCCTAACCCTATCAATCGCTACGCCATCGGCGACCGCGACAAGATCGAATTCAATAACGACGGCTCGCTGACCATCCACATCCAGAATGAGTCTCCCGGAAAAGACAAGGAGTCAAACTGGCTACCGACTCCTGAAGACGGCTTCAATCTTGTCATGCGCCTGTACTGGCCCAGGAAAGAAATCATCAACGGCAACTGGAAGCCGCCCAAAATCGAACGCAAGACCGCCGAGATCAGAAGAATTGCCTGAGCGCGGACCAGGTAATAAGAAACGTTACTCAACCGCAATCAATAAGGAGTTTATTCAATGGCGAAACAGACCGCATCGCAAACCAGCAAGCCCAATATCCTTGTCATCTGGGGAGATGACATCGGCATCAACAACCTGAGTTGTTATAGCCATGGAGTGATGGGTTATCGCACTCCGAATATCGATCGTCTGGCCAAAGAAGGCACGCTGTTCACTGATTCCTATGGCGAACAGAGCTGCACGGCCGGCCGCGCATCCTTTATTACCGGACAGAGCGGCTTCCGCACCGGCCTGACCAAAGTCGGCGTGCCCGGGGCCACACAGGGATTGAAAGCTGAGGATCCGACCATCGCCGAGCTGCTGAAACCTCTTGGCTATGCTACAGGCCAATTCGGCAAGAACCATCTTGGAGATCGCAACGAGTACCTACCCACAGTGCATGGCTTTGATGAATTCTTTGGCAATCTCTACCACCTCAATGCCGAGGAAGAGCCGGAGTTGCCCGACTGGCCTTCCAAGAAGGATTTCCCAAAATTTAATGAGAAATTCGGTCCTCGTGGCGTGCTGCACTGCTGGGCGACAGAAAAGGACGACCCCACCGAACAGCCGCGCTGGGGCCGGGTAGGCAGACAAAAGATTGAAGACACCGGCCCACTCACCAAGAAGCGCATGGAGACTTGCGATGATGAGTTTGTTGCCGCGGCCAAGGACTTCATCACGCGCCAGCACAAGGCAGGTACGCCGTTCTTTGTGTGGCTCAACACCACGCACATGCACTTAAGGACCCACACGAAACCCAGCAGCCTTGGTCAGGCCGGCAGATGGCAATCCCCCTATCACGACACCATGATCGATCACGACAAGAATGTGGGCGAGATGCTGGATCTGTTGGACGATCTGGGCATCGCGGAAAATACATTCGTCGTGTACAGCACCGACAACGGGCCGCACATGAACACCTGGCCTGACGGCGGTATGACGCCCTTCCGCAGTGAGAAAGATACCAACTGGGAAGGAGCATTTCGGGTTCCTGAGTTAGTACGATGGCCAGGCAAAATTCCGGCCGGTGTTGTCTCCAACGAGATCGTTCAACACCACGACTGGCTGCCGACTTTTCTTGCCGCGGCAGGCGAGCCGGAAATTGCGGAAAAGCTCAGAAAGGGCCACAAGGCCGGTGACACGACTTTCAAAGTTCATATTGATGGCTACAATCTTCTGCCCTATCTTACCGGCAAAGAAAAGAAGAGCCCCCGCCAGGGCTTTTTCTACTTTGACGATGACGGCAACATGGCGGCGCTCCGTTTTGATAACTGGAAGGTAGTCTTCATGGAGCAACGCTGCGAAGGAACACTTCGTATCTGGGCTGAACCCTTCACAGTCCTTCGTGTTCCCAAACTCTACAACCTGCGCACCGATCCGTTTGAGCGGGCTGACATTACGTCTAACACTTACTACGACTGGTTTTTGAACCATGACTATATTGCCCTGGCCGCGCAAGGGATTGTGACCCAGTTCCTGGAGACGTTCAGAGAGTTTCCACCGCGGCAGAAAGCAGCGTCCTTCACCATTGATCAGGTAATGGAGAAGTTGACCGCTTCCATGAGCGGGCCTTCACAGTCGGCCGAACCGGTCAAACGCGCAGCCTGATATTTGAATTTCACAACCGCTGCGTCGCGAAGATACCCTCGCGGCGCAGCTTCACAAGTCC
>DATBHX010000088.1:0-54369 GCA_036557225.1 Candidatus Angelobacter sp. | reverse complement strand
TTTGAGTTCGCTCACGACAATAGAGGCAGAGCTGACAGCGCCCCTGTCATATCCCCGCTTTGTCGTAAGCAGCATTTTCTTGCGCGAATGCTTTAAGCCGTTGACCGCAGACCCAAAAGAAGAGTTCGTCTTCATCACCGGGCCTGAGGTGGACGGCGTGATGGTGCTCAGCAAACTCTGCGCGTTTGAACACTTAAGCAGAACGGAAATAGGTGTTGTAGGTGATCCAAAGTCAACCCATCGGTTGCTCGGGCGTCTTGACAAATTCGGTCACAGGCTACTTGCCCACTTCCATAGCCACCCGGGTCATGGCCCTGAGTCTGTCAGACCTTCAGGAATAGATACTCAATACCAGGCCCGCCTTGAGGCGATAGGCTGCAACAACATCGGCGCGATCTTTTCGCGCGACGGCTATATCCGGTTCTTCCGGCTACAGTCTAAATTCGACCTGACAGTTTATGGCGCAGGAGTAGAACATGTTTCGGATACCCTTTACCGGCTCACCAACCTCGATTGACCTGCGGGGCAAGAAAATCCCCGGTGCTGAAGACCGGCAGGAAAAAATCGCCGGATTCGATCAGAAGATTTATTCCCAAAGCCATGTCCTCTGCATTGGAGCAGGAGGGCTGATTAGCAACATCGCGCCGGCTTTGGTGCGCAAAGGCATTGGGGGCCTCACCATCCTCGATCCAGACGTGGTGGAGGCCAGCAATCTCAATCGGCAGCGCTTTTATAGCCGCGATCTTGGAAAAAATAAAGCCATCGCACTTGCCAAGAACTTGCAGCCGGAATGCATTCACGAAACCAAGCTGGCCGGCCATTCCATATCTCTTGAGACAGCAATTGAACGAGGAATAAATCTGGACGGCAATGTCGCCATCTGCGGGATTGATAACAACCCTGGTAGGGTGGCCGCTTCACGGTTCTTCCGCGCCAAAACTCTTCCGGTCATTTTTGTTGCAGTTTCGGAAAAAGCAGACCACGGCTACTGCTTTATCCAGCGGACAAGCGGGGCCTGCATCGGTTGCTTGTTTCCTGACATCGCAGATGATCAAAGCTATCCATGCCCTGGGAGTGCGGCCATTTTGGATATTCTCCAGCTCGTTGGCGCACTCGCAGTTTATGCGGTCGATGCAATCTTGATGAATCGTAAGTGCGATTGGAATTACAGGGCTGAGCATTTGTCTGGTTGGTACCGATCACTGAAAGTCCAAACTATGCGATCAAGCTGCAGACTCTTATCGCATTGGTAATTCATCACGGCACTCCCATTAGAGGATAATCCCCTCGTACAAAATTACACTCTGATTATCACGTTAGATTTTTCTGCCTTTTCGGTTGCCTGAGTCCCTGGGAATGTTCGGCATTGGGTCAGGGGGACGGTTACCTATGATTGCTCCTTCAAGTTCTCTAAACCTTCCGCACCATTTCAGCAAGTCAGGAATGAATGCTTTTACTGCGTCTGAGTGCCGGTCAGAAGGGAGTGCTCTTACAATTTTGCGTAGCGACCTGCAAACCTGTTCAGGAGCATCGGTTCTTTCAAGGAGCCTTGCGACTCGAGCGAGTTCCGCCGCTAACGCATTCCTCGGTGAGTCATTAGCGATCCGATCGGCGAGCACAACAACGCTGCGACACAGGCTCCTACTGCCGGGAACGTCACTCGTTATACTTGGTGGCATTTCCGGAATTCCATAAGCCACCGTTCTCTTAAAATACCAACGACACCTAGCTAAACACTCGATAGCAGCTGCACTAGTCCATCCGTGCCGAGCCTTTGCAAGTTTATATGCTTGTTTCGCAGATTCACAAGCAGCCACAAGCTTCCCATGTTTGAACTGAAGTTCTGCTAACTCCATAGCCATTTCCCACCGATAAAATGGCGGTGCAGAAGATTTCAAGCTTCGATTGAGCGCGATTTTGCAGGACCATTCTGCTTCCTCTGCACGATGCTGTTGTTCCCGAAGGTGGGCAATTAAGCGCATCGTAAGAATTCCGGCAGGCACGTCGTTCTCGGCATCGCACAATTGTTTGTCGAGTTTAGAAGCTCGTTCCAGCAGTACTTCCGCGTTGAGTAGCTTGCCGTAAAAGACGTAGTACCACGCAATTCCATTTAGGAGATCGAGCGTTAGGCCAGCTTTAACGCCCCGCGCAATCGAGTGATTTGTGACTTCAACCTGATGGGCCAAGTATTCTGAAGCCCAGAGATTGTCAAAATGAGAATACTCAGGATCAGGTCGAAAAATGAAGCGTTCACTGAGTAACAGTAATGCCAGCTCTAGACCGTAATCACTTTCTGAGTAGAACCGAACTGCACGTTGTGTCATCACATGACAGCTAATCTTTGCCTCACCTTCGATCTCGATCAATGAGTACTTGTGCAATTCTGCAACAGCCTCACGTAGTTGAATATCGAAACGGGTGCCACTATCCTCATTACTTAGGATTTTTGGGGAAGCTAAAAAGATAGCGAGTGGCACGGGGGTATTCGACATATAAGCGAGGGCATTTATGACTTCCCATGCCAGGACTGATGATTCCTTAATTGCCCTCAATGATCGCTCCCAGGCTTTGATGATCGGACGATCATAATCTGGCAAGTCATGGTCTTTTGTCAGAATTCCATGGGGGGCTGACCGAATAAAATCGACGTAGCGACGCAAGGACACTCTTGTTGTCCGGATGTAAGATCCGGCAGCGGCAATACCCAATGGCAGGTCGCCAAAGAACTCACAGATTTCATCCGCGGATCCATGATCGTTTTGAGCAGTTCTCGCAAGCAAGAAGCTCACGGCGTTCTCTCTCGACAGAGGACGCACTTCAATGACAGCCCCGTAATCTTCCCAATTCGGATTTATTGAAGTGATTATGATGCTTCCTCGGCCGGCAATCGGCAGAAATGACTTGATCTGATGGAAGTTTGCCGCATCGTCAAATATCAATAGCCAGTTCGCAGCTCTTGCGAGAAAGCCCATCACGTGCTGAATGGAGTGAGCGCTCATCTTGGGCCAGATGCGTTTTGAGAGCTCGTGATATTGGAAAACTACAGCTGCTGGTTCGACGACTGAGAACCACCAGATGATGCTGTATTCAGAGATGTGCTCATAACAATATTCAAGAGCACATCTGCTCTTGCCAACGCCATTTGGGCCATGCAGGATCGCAACTACAGGAGTGTGCGAGTCCGAATGCCTGAAGACACGATGAAGCTCGTCAAGCTCTTGTTCTCTTGATGCGAGAAAGGACCGCCGTGTGTGTGGAATTGAAATAACACGATCGGCTGAATAATCCGCAACCTTAGCAGGTGACTGGTCGGCAGCAAACGGAATTTCATGCAGGTGACACTCGTCTGGTGCGACCTGAATTAACTCTTCACCCGCGGTTATCGTTCGATCTTTTGGAATTGGCTGCGAAAGGACTAACCGATACCCTTTACCGTGGACAGTGCCAACGACGTGGCGCCCAAGAATGGTTCTGAGCCTTTGAATTACCTTGTTGAGACTATTTGGTTGGACGGATACATCCTCACCCCAGCCTGCTGTGATCAGGTCATCTTTTAGGACAAGCCGCCCTGTATTTTGAAGCAGGCATGTCAGGATGCCTAATTGTGCCTTATTCAGCTCAACTGTTTTGCCTCTTTTAGTGACCAACTCCCCGGTGCGCAGATTGAGTTCCCATCCCTGTAAATCAATGTAAGCAGGCAATTTGACCACGTTTTGGAAACTCCCTCCCAAACAATTCACAAATAATTCAGGATTGCGACCGTGACCACTCAACCCACAATCGCCAATGCTTGACCTCGCGAAACGAGGGCGCGGCTTTTATGGAGATTTTAGTCGTCACAGATAGTCCTGCTAAGGGCAAAACCTTGTCAACAAGAATTGAAATGGAGGGGCATGTTGCAATCTGTCGATCCGGAATTGAGGCTGCCAGGAGAGAATTTCAGCGGCGTTTGTGGAGCCTAGATGTAATGATTTACTGTCCAGAGCAAGGCAATGTCGAACAGACAGTTCGGCTCGTCAAGGAAGTGAACGATATTAGAACTCAGCGCGGGTATTCCCAACGGCCTTATTGCGTATTAGTAACCAGCCAAATCAGCAATTCAATGGAAAATGATGTCCGGCTAGTAGGCGCATTTGTAATTCCTGAGCAGACGGACATTCGAGAGCTACTGCGATTCATTCAAATGTTTCATGAGCAGATTACGAAACAATTCTATCGACCTTATATCCTCCTCGAACACGGATTCCGAGGTGAGAAAAACGCCTTCTGCGATGAGGAAGAAAAACTGCTCGGTATTTCTGTCGGGTATTTAGGACCACCAGTCCCAACTGACCAGACCGACAAAACTGCGGCCTTAATCGATTACCTCTGTCAACAAAAATATCCCAAAACTGAAGGACAAATTTGTGAAGGTATTTTGCGAAGCCGGTTTCATTGGTCTCAACTAAAAGATGGCAGCCTGCGCGAGGGAGGAATTAAAATGCTAATCAGCCGGGCTCGGGACCGCCTTGAGCCAGCCCTGTCCGAGGTTCACGCCCGAATGAAAGCTGATGAAGTGATATTGAATGTGCCGGGACATACCCGGATGTACAGGATCAATATTCCGGTTAAAGTCGCACATAGGAAACTAGGTGAACCAATAGCGTGAGCCGCAATAACAACCTAAAGAAAAAAGGCACGGCGAGCCGTGCCCTTTTGCGTGTGATGGCTTGGGTCGGTCAATCTCCAAAAACCAAAAAAAACAGCCGGCCAATTTCTTTCGTCAATTCGACATCCTCTTCCAATATCATGATGTCGGCTTTCGGTAAAGTGCCGCTCGCTTGCAATGAAGACGCTGCGCAGGACAGACGGAAAAGGACTTCATTGAAATAATGCTCCATCTCCTTCACAGGATGCGACTCATCTGGACTGATCGGCTCACCGCGTGCCTTGAGCGAGGTTCTGACACGTTCAAGACCGTCTCTAAGACGAATCTTGCGGATGAGACCTGGCGTTTCCGATGGTTCGACATTGCTGTCGGTTTGAGGCTCAGTAGCAGCCATTATGTCCTCCTTAATTGCTACCGACCTGCAACAAACCTCCCCTCCGCTGTTTCCAACAGCTCAACAGCAAATCAAGCATTTAGCACGCCTGACCAGCCTTACACACTAGCAAATCCGCCGATTCCGTCAACAGGCATCATTAAGGATTAAAAAAAAGAGCCACCCTTGCGAATGGCTCCAGCGGGGTTTAACTTCCCCCAAGAAGTGCGGTTGCTTCGCGCATGGTCCTGAGAGCCCCTTCTTCTTTCTCAAGCTCTTTTCTCAGGTCCGCGACTTTTTCTTCCTGCTTTTGGACCTCTTCCAGGATGCGCTCAACCGGAGTTTTCTTGATCCAGGGTTTGCGCTTTGTTGTGCCGGCCGCAGCAGGCGGCTGGCCTTGTTGATCCGGCCCACCGGTTTTTTCTCCGGCAGGTGGTTGGGCAGGCGGTTCGGGTGGCGGTTGAGGTACAGCCACTTTGGACTGACCAGTTTGCTTCTTTTCAGCAACCACGTATGTTTCCTCCTAAATTGAGTTTTGTTTGCGCACTCCTCCGGCAGAAGTTCCATGGATGCGCTTTCAATGAAACGGACTGAATGCACCGAAGGCAATCTTTGGAATTTCAACCGGGGTTTTACTACTAGCTGCTGCGGCTGTTGCTTTTGGAAGACTTATCGGTTTGGGCGAGGGTTTTTCAGTTGGCACGTTCTTTTTGGACAATCACCTTACTCCTTCACTCATTTCTGGCTGATTTTGGAAGCTGCCTTAAGCAAGCTCTCGATGAACTTGAACTGGTCTTCAAGGCCGGATAATGCCCCTAAAGCAGGAAGGTGCTGTTGTTTTTGCAGGTAAGCGATGATCTCGGCAAAGCGAATTGAAAGTTCTTTAGCCTCGATCAAAGCAGCCTGTGTTAATGCTTCAATCAGTTGGTTTTTCTGGATTTCGTCCATTTAACACTCCTTCGGAAAAATTGATACTTGGGCTTGAGAAAGCCTTCAAAGATGGGCAGAGAAAGAAAGGCTCAGGATCGGCTTTAGAGCCGCTGCTAACGTGGGATTCACTCGAAAGAGAAGATCTGTCCTATGTGGCCGTCCAGTTAGGGAAGGGACTGCGGGACGACACTCGGAATTGATCGATTAAGTCGCGGACTAAAGTCCTGCGCTTAATAAGAGTATTTAGTAGCTCGGATAGACCCTCGGAATCGTTTTCGTGCCACTGCTTGGGAATGTCCGAGGCAAAGCCCCACAAATCAGAAAGCTCGATCTGTTTTAGGCGGGAAAGCAAGGGCTCGAACGAATTCCATCCGGTTACAGTTTCGTAAACGGAGTTGTGAGCATAAACTCCACGCAAGACACGGTCTGAAAAATCCCATTCTCCGGCGTTGAAGCTATAGCCCTGGTCGATGAACATGGCCCGGTAAGAGCGAGCCTGGCGAGCTTTGACGAAAATGGCTTGACGCCCATCACTATTCCCTGCCCATTTGTCGAAAACCAGGACACTTGCGAAGGCTTTGAGGTTATTCACCTTTTTGAGCATTGCTTCCGGCAAGTAGTCAAGAATGTGACTCTGCTCGGGATCGGCAGCATACTCCGAGCCACATTGCAGGCCTGCAGCGCAAGGCGCTGATAAGCCAGCATTGTCGATCTTGAGCTCTGGTGTGTTGTCGATGAGCCACTGTGGGACATCGATGATCTGAACGTCAGGCATTGGCAGTCCAAGGTGGATGCCAAGTTTCGTTGCGAAATATTCGTTGAACAGAATCCGGATATGCTGCGGATTATTCTGGAATTTAGTGACGTAATAGTGACCGTCGGACGCGCGGAGCAAATGGGCTTGCGAGCCGCCCCGCATCCGCCTGATGTGCTGGACTGCAAAGAAGGGCGCAGATGCCATATTGTGCCAAAATTTGGTTCTCCTTTCTGAAATTCTGTGTTCGGGGAAGATGGCGGGCTCGCAGGCCAGCCTTGGAATTGCCGGCTAGCATGGCCGTAGATAGGCCAGAATCGCCTTATAACGGGCCGCGTAGCCGGTGAAGGGGTCGAGGGGGCCTATATTCTGAGGCTAGAGCCTAAGCGGGATGTAAATCTGGGGCGGGGCGATGAGCGAAACCGCTTGGGCAGGGATTCATGGCCGCCGCCAGCATAAAGCGTGCCGGGAAGGTAAGCGACATCGCCGCCCGGGCAATGGTTACGTGGCCGTCTTCGAGTGGCTGGCGCATCACTTCCAGCACATTGCGGGGAAACTCCGGCAGCTCGTCAAGAAAGAGCACGCCGTTATGCGACAGCGAGACTTCGCCGGGACGCGGAATCATTCCCCCGCCAATCAGCCCGGCGTCCGAGATAGTATGGTGCGGCGCGCGAAAGGGGCGAGCGTTCACCAATCCTGCTGCTGCGTCCAGCACTCCGGCCACGCTGTGAATCTTGGTGGTCTCCAGCGCTTCTTCAAATGTAAGCGGTGGCAGGATTCCGGAGATGCGCTTGGCCAGCATGGTCTTGCCCGAGCCCGGTGGCCCGATCATCAAAATGTTGTGCCCGCCGGCACAGGCGATTTCCAGCGCCCGTTTGGCCGTAAACTGCCCGCGCACTTCCTTGAAATCGGCTACGCCGCTCGGCTCTCCGGTTCCCAGCATCTGCGACGGATCCACTTTCACCGGGGAAACGCCGTTGCCGCGATTGAGCAGATTCACCACATCGATCAACGACTTGACCGGATAAACATTCACGCCGCTCACAACGGCGGCTTCGCGCGCATTGACTTCCGGCACAATCAGGTTGGGGATTTTCCTGGACCGCGCTGCAATGGCAATCGGCAAGGCGCCGCGCACGCCGCGAATGCCGCCATCGAGGGAAAGCTCTCCTACCATCACGTACTCCGCCAGTTCCTTCCTGACCAGCCCGCCGTAGGCGCCCAGGATGCCCATGGCCATGGGCAGGTCAAAGCCTGAACCTTCTTTCTTGATATCGGCCGGCGCCAGATTGATGGTGATTTTGGTCTGCGGTATTTCGAATCCGCAATTTCTCAACGCGGCGCTGATGCGCTGGCGGCTCTCCTTCACCGCCGTATCGGGCAGGCCTACGGTCTGGAAATTCTCTTTGGGATCGCGCGAGGGGCTGACATCAACTTCCACCTCAATAATGTTCGCGTCAATGCCGTAGACTGCGGCGCTCTGGGTCTTGAAGAGCATGCTTGCTGACGTTCTCCTGACGGGAAGAGCATTCTAGCAAGAGTTGATACAATCTCAGAAATCGCTAGTGGTGCAATATGAAAAACTGCACCCTTAGCAGTATCAGCGTCTAGCGATTCGCTTGCGAATCGCGGGCCTTCGCGGGGTCCCCGACGCGCCCGGTCTTGGCGCGGTGGGGTGCAGACAGACCTTCATCGCGAAGCCGGGGTCCCCAGCGCACGCCGGTGTTGCGTGAGCTGGGGTGGGAAGCGATGAATTTAGAGCCCAAACTGCAGCACTACCGAGACAGCCTCAAAACCCCTCGCCCAAACCGTCAGTACCATTCCAATGGATTGCCCGTCGGCACGTTACCGAAGTTCATGTTTCGTTGAATCCGGGGGCCGTTTGAAAGTACCATCAATTCACACTCTCCGGGATTTTTATGATCCGGCAACCACTCGAGCCACGCGTACAGATCAGCCTCGATGTAAAAGTGTGGGGCATGGACCTGTATGGCAAACCCTTCGTGCAACATGCGCGGACAGTCAACGCTTCCACCCGGGGCGCGCGACTGATCGGCATCGACTGTGTTCGAGAAGGCGAGGTTATCTCACTGCAGCACGGGGCACAGCAGTCGCGTTGCAGAGTAGTTTGGGTGGGGCGCGACGCAGCCAAAGCCAGGCAGATCGGCATCCAGAGCCTGGAACAACGCAACAGCCTTTTTGGAGCGAGCCTTCGCGCCACGGGAAAGATGCCGGTTTCCCCTTCGATTTTTGTCGGAAAAACAGGAGCGGCGCCGGCGCCGCGTATCGCAAGGAGCACTATGCAAGACGCGCCAGGAACCAGGAGAAGCCAGCAACGTTTTCATTGCAGCGGTGGAGTGGAGTTGCGCCGCAATGAAGGCGCACCTCCAGTCTTCGCCAATTTGAGCGACATCAGCCTTACCGGTTGCTATGTTGAAACCGTTTCCAGCCTGCCCGTGGGCACAGAGCTTGTCTACATGATTCGCGTTCGCGATACGGTCTTGCGCGGTCGCGCCCGTGTCAAGACCTCACACCATGCTGTGGGTGTCGGCCTGGAATTCGTGCACATGAGCACGGAAGACCAGCAGAAGCTTGAGTTCCTGGTCGGCGCCCTGGAAGGATCGCAGCAGTTGCGCCCGGAAGACCAGCGGCGCGTTGTGCACGAAGATCCGCTCCGCCGGCCTCAGCCGTTTTCAAGCTCGCGCCGTGCCGGCAAAGGAGACATCAATCAAATGCCCGTGGAGATTACACGCACGATCGCTGAGCTGAACCAGGTGGAGCAGGGATTGGTGGTCCAGCGCGTTGATCCGCGCATCATCGCGCAATTTCATGATGCGGTGGAGCACATCCGGCAGACGGCATGGTCCGCTGTGCAATGGGTGGAGACGAATTCCTCGGGCGGCGATCCCTTTGATGTTTTGCCTCAACTGGAAGTCGAACGCATGCACATGCTGCGCAAGCTGGCCCACAACGTCACCGCTGATCTCGACTCCGGCAGCATCACCCGCTATACCGAAGGCATTTCCAATGTTTACGAGGTCGTACAGGCGCTCTATCGCGGATTGCGGAAGATTGTGCTGGATTCGGCGGAGGAGAAATAACGAGGTTTATCCCGAGCAAAGCGAGGGAACCCTATAGTAACGAGGATTTAATCTTTCGACTCGATAATCTCTGCCAAGCTGAAAAGCCGCGAACTCATGCAAACTGAACCGGTTCTGATTCCTGTTCATTCGCGCAAATTCGCGGCTGATTTTTTTCTCTAGCTCTTCGTAATGATAGGGCTCCCTCGCTCCGCTCGGGATGTACCCCCTAAACCCTCTCCACCGCCAGCGCCACCGAATTCCCGCCGCCCAGGCATAGCGCTGCAATTCCACGCTTGCCGTTGCGCCGGATCAGTTCATAGATCAAGGTGACCAGCACGCGCGTGCCGCTGGCGCCAATCGGATGTCCCAACGCTACGGCCCCACCGTTCACGTTCACTCGGGCGGGATCGATGCCTAACTCTTTGATCACCGCCACGGACTGGACAGAGAAAGCCTCGTTGATTTCATAAAGGTCAACATCTTCGGGCTTCCATCCCGTCTTGGCCCAGATTTTTCTGATGCCGTCCACCGGCGCCATCATCACCCACTCTGGCGCGGTTCCACTGGTGGCCTGCGCCACAACGCGGACCATCGGTTGAGCACCCACCTGCTTTGCCCGTGAAGCCGAGGTCACGACCACGGCAGCTGATCCGTCATTCATGGTGGAAGCATTGCCCGCGGTCACAGTTCCGTCTTTTTTGAACACCGGCTTCAGGTTCGCCAGCGAGGCGGCCGATGTATCTTCACGCGGCCCTTCGTCCTTATCAAACAGTGTTGGCGCTTCACCCTTTTTCCTGGCCGGCAGCTCTACGGGGACAATCTGGCTCTTAAAGCGGCATTCCTTCCACGCCTCGACGGCTTTCTTGTGCGAGTTGACGGCGTACTCGTCCTGTTGTTCGCGCGTAACGCCGTATTTCTGCGCAACGTTCTCGCCCGTCATGCCCATGTGGTAGTTGTTGTAGATGTCCCATAGCCCGTCATTCACCACGGAGTCGATGATCTGAGAATTTCCCAGCCGGTAGCCTTTGCGCGCCTGCGGCAGCAGATACGGTGCATTGGTCATCGATTCCATTCCGCCGGCCACTACCAGCTCGGAATTTCCGGTCTGAATGGCCTGTGTTGCCAGAGCCACCGCTTTCAATCCGGAACCACAGACTTTGTTGATGGTCATGGCGCCCACGGTATTGGCAAGGCCGCCGTTCAATGCAGCCTGGCGCGCCGGGTTCTGTCCCAGGCCGGCGGCGACCACCAGCCCCATAATGCACTCATCCACCTGCGCCGGCTCCACGTTGGCCCGTTTCACCGCTTCGCGCACGGCGATGGCCCCCAGCTGCGGCGCAGAGAATGGCTCCAGCGACCCCTGGAACTTTCCGATCGGCGTGCGCACTCCGCTGATGATCACCACATCGTCCATAAACATCTCCTTCGTAATTCCAAACCCTCCATTATAAGATGAAGCCAGGCGCTGCCGCGCTTCCAAAACCTATGTCCTTTGATCAGCAACCAACACCTGATGCACCCTTGTCCGCTCCGGTTGAAACCGTCTCTCAACCGGCCGCCCCGCCACAACCAAGCCTGATCGCCCCCATCTGGCACACACTGATCCTTGTGGCGCTGATTCTCGGCAACTCGCTTCTCGGCTCTTCCAAGCTGGGCGCCGTGTCCAGCCAGGGCTCGCGGCTTTTGCTCTATGCTGGGACTTTTATCACCCAGCTTGTTCTGATTGTCATTATCTGGTTCGGTATTCGCTCGCGCAGCGTCCGTCTGCGCGACCTCATCGGCGGCCGCTGGAAAACCGTGGAAGACTTTCTGCTCGATGTCGCGATCGCGATCGGGTTCTGGATCACCGCCCTCCTTCTGCTTTTCGCTGTCCGAGTCGCGCTCGGCACCATCGATCTCCACAATCTTGAAAAATCAAAAGACGACGCCATCCGTCTTCTTTCTCCCCTGGCCCCGCACAGTTACCTGGAAGCCGTCTTTTTTGTTGTGCTGAGCGTTTCTGCCGGCTTGTTTGAAGAAATCATCTTTCGCGGATACCTGCAGCGCCAGTTCATCGCCCTATTTCACAATGCACCCGCAGGCATTGTCGCGTCCGGAGCAATTTTCGGCTTGGCCCATGGATACCAGGGTGGGCGCATGATGATTGCCATCGGCGTCTTTGGCATCTTCTTCGGGATCCTCGCCTACCTGCGCAAGAGCCTGCGTCCGGGAATGATGGCGCACGCGTTACAGGATTCCATTGCAGGGATCGCAATCTTCCGCCTTGTCCGGTAGCGGCAGAGAGCACGGCTTCTTGTTGTTCGCGGTGATATGCGGGACAAGAATTTCCCTGTTCGCTGATTTTTTTTTGTTACCAAGGTACTCGCGTTGCGATTCTGGAATTTACTCGATCACTCGCTGCGTTGGTCATCGCACTGGCCGTCCAACGTTGATGAGTGCGATGAAACCCGCATGATTCAAGCGTTTTTCGCATCAGCACCAAATCACATCTGGAAATTTTTCGCGCGTTGCGAGCCCTGACGCCTCGTCCGGCATCCTCTCACAGGCCCCGCAATCAAAATTGACATCAATTTTTCTCTTGACTTCGATTTTCAACCCCTCTATACATTCATCAATTGCGGTTTTTTACTTAGGACCGCACATCCATGAAAAATGGAAAGGGAGAATAGAAACATGGCAACCAAGAAAAAGGCAAAGAAGAAGGCCAAGAAGAAATAACGGTCCTTCACAGGAAACGAAAAGGGGACGCGCAAGCGTCCCCTTTAGTTTTGTGACTATCAGTTCTGCCGCTTCGCTCCATACCGCCGAAGGCCATTCTCGTTTCTACGATTTGCTCCGCTCCTCAGGCACGCGGCTCAGCGCACCCTGGCCTCGCCACGACTATTAACAACGGCGGCAAATCAATCTGACGCTTTACTGGAAAACGTCTTCAGCGGAAGCTCGCCCTCTGCCTGCTCTGTGCTCGGTTCCAGGTCATCGAAATCCAGCGTGAGGTTGCGCGTGGTGGTTTCAATCGGGGCCAGCTCGGCAATCTCCTCCGTCACTGATGCGCCCAGCTCCGCAAACTTTCGCGCCGACACCATCACGCGGCTCTCCAGCGATCCCACGGCTTTGTTGTAAGCTTCCACGGCGCGATCAAGTCCTTTGCCTACGCCCTCAACGTGAGCGCCCAGATTGCGCAGACGCTCATGCAGTTCCTTGCCCAGTGCGCTGATCTCTTTGGCGTTGCGCGCCAGCTTTTCCTGGTTCCAGCCGTAGGCGACGGCTTTAAGCAAGGCAATCAACGTAGTGGGGGAGGCCGGGATTACTTTTTGCGTCACGCCGCGCTCGATCAATCCGGGCTCCTGTTCCAGCGCTGCGCTGAAGAACGTCTCACCCGGAAGGAACATCACGACAAATTCCGGCGTAGGATCAAACTGCTCCTGGTAGGACTTCATGCTGAGCTGCGCCATATGGGTGCGGACCTGGCTGGCATGTTCAACCAGCTTTTGCCGGCGCACATCGTCGTCAGTGCTCTCCACGGCTTCCAGATACGCCAGCAGCGGCGTCTTGGCATCGACCACGATGTTCTTTCCGCCCGGCAGCTTCACGATCAGATCGGGACGCAGCCTGCCTGCGCTGGTAGTAACTGTTTCCTGCTCCACGAAGTCGCAATAAGGCAGCATGCCGGCGATCTCGACCACCCGCTTGAGCTGGATTTCTCCCCAGCGTCCACGGACGTGCGGGGTGCGCAGCGCTCGTACCAGGTTTCCGGTTTCACTTTGCAGCTTCTCCTGCGTCACGGCCAGAGACCTCACCTGCGCCGTAAGATCGCCGTAAGCCCGGTCGCGCACGCTCTCCATCTCGCGGATCTGCTCGTCTACTTTTTTGAGCGACTCCCCGATAGGCGCCACCAGGTTTTCTACGGCCTGCTGCCGCAGCTCAAGGTCGCCCTTGGCTTCACTCTGGAACTTTCCCAGCGAGGCATGGGCCAGATCCAGGAACGCCTGGTTGTTGCTTTTAAGCGCCTCGGAAGAGAGTGCCTGGAAGCTTTCGCGCAACTCTTGCTCCATTCTCTCAAGCAGTGCAGCTTTCTCTTCATTTGCCTTTCGTTGTTGTTCTACAGTTGCCGTGAGCGTCGCCGTTGTCTCTCTTAAATCTCCGTTGAGCTTAGAAGTCTTCGCCCCTTCAGCCTGCGTAGCAGCCAGTTGTTGCTGGACCATTATCAATCGCGTGTTCAGTACGGCCGAGCTGGAACGCTGTTGCAGCCACGCAATCAGATAGCCAAGACCCGCGCCAAGCGCCAGCAAAAGGATGTTGATTAACACTGTCATAAGGCCACTCCGATCGTAAGACACTTCAGCCACCAAAGCATTCGCAAGTGCTCTATCCATTCACACCTGCAGCCTTTTTTCCGCTCTGTTGTTCCAGCGGCTGCACCGGCAGAAAGACGCGCTGCTCGGTCGCCGGGCACAACCGGCGATAGTCGCACCACCGGCAATGCTGCCCTGGCCTGGGATCAAACTCGCCGCGGGCAATCCCCTCGGCTGCCTCTTCAATCTCTGCCCGCGCACCCTCTAACTGCTTTGGCGTTCGGAAGGAAGACGCCTGGCTGTTGTCTTGAACATTGACGAGCACGAGCTCCCGCGCCGCCAGGTTCATTTGCGCAACCGCCATGGCATAGATGGAAAGTTGCAGGCTCTGGTCGGCCGCTTTCTGATCTTTCGGCGTACCGGTCTTGTAGTCGATCACGCGCACCGCGCCATCCTCCAGGCGATCCATGCGGTCGATCCGGCCTCTGATCTCTCTGCCATTCAGCTTGAACTTGAAGGTGTGCTCGGTTGCCAGCACCTCAGCCGAGCCTCGCGGCGCCGACTCCAGCAGCGTGCGCAACTGCTCTTCCCCTCGTTCCTGATAGATCTGCCGCTGCACTGGATCATCAATGTAGCCTTTGGCAAATTCCGTGTTAAACGCCGCGACGGCATCCCCGATGCTCATCGCCTGCGCATGCGGCGCCGGATCGTAATAATTCTTGAGTACTGTGTGGATGGCGTAGCCATATTGCATTGCAGCAGCCGCTTCGCCGGGAATCTTCCAGTCGCGCTCCAGCTTGAAGCGCATGGGACACGTTGCGTAACTCTGCACGGCGTTGGCGCTCAGAGCCATCTCGTTCTGGTTGAAGAGCGGGGGCAGGAGCATCCAGCGGCCAACGGGCGAGGGTTCCAGCGGCAACCGGGCCGAGCCGGCGCCGTCACTGTCATTGGTCGCCAGCGCGCTCTGCAGACGGCGGTCGCCCATTAAGGCACGCAGGTAGCCGGGCGGCGTAGGATCTTTCTTCCCTTTTCCCGGACGCGAGCTCATGCTTAGCCGGTCGCGCGTACGGGTGATGGCCACGTAGAAGAGCCGCCGTTCCTCCTGCTCATGCACGACCTTGCTGTCACCCACGGCGATGGAGCTGCGCAGCGCCGGCGGGAATTCGAACAGATTTTCCTTGAAATATGTGGGGAAAGACCCTGAGCTGACCCGCAGCAGCCAGACGTGAGTGAACTCCAGCCCTTTGGCCGCGTGCACGCTCATCAGCTGCACAGCATCGGGATGACTGCGCTCCAGTTCCCCCATTTGCGCTTCAGTAAACAGCGGGATGATGCCCCGCCCCTGCTGGTAGAACACCAGATAGTCGAGGAACTCCGGCAATGAACCGTCGCGTACCAGGGGCTTCTCTTCCCACTCAGCGGCAAAGCGCAGAATGGCCCGAATCACCGGATCGTCTTCCGGCAAGCCGAACTTTCGCACCAGATAAGTAAGCGCACCTTCCGCTTTCAACTTCGATTGCTTGCCGGCGCCGGGCTGGGCGACGAACGTACGCGCCTCTTTCAACTCGGCCAGCACGGCGGCGCCCGCCTCCATGGTCTGTAGAACCGCCTTGAAGCTCTTCTGCCCTTTGGCGGCATTCAGCTTGCTTCTCAGCTCGTCGGCGGAAACGTTGAACCTGGGCAGTGCGCACACGCGAAAGAGGCTGTCAGCATCATTGTCGTTGAGGGTCGCTCCGGCCACGGCAAGCAGGTCGCGCGCCATGGCCGTTTCCACGACATTCAGGCCGGTCACGATGAACGGAATCTCCCGCGCCGCCAGCTCCGCCATGACCTCTTCACGCTGCATGTGCTGGCGATAGAGCACAGCGAGCGAGCATTCGCCCGCCCCGCGCTGCCGGCGCAACTGGGAAATCTCCTCGCCGATTACGGCAGCCTCGCCTTCGTGGGTCGCGGTGAGGACGATGTCTACCGGCTCATCGAAAGCAAAGCGGCCTTCCTGCTGGTCGCGGCGGTCGCGCCCCGATTGCAGCGGAGCGCGCTGGAACTTCACGCGGTCGCCCAGCGACTGCACCGGCGGATTCTCATTGATGGCGGCAAAGGCCACGCGCAGGATGTTTCCGCGCGAGCGCTGGTTTTCGTCGAGAACCACGCCTTCCGTTTCCGGAAAGCGCTTTTGAAACTCTTCAAACGCCGCGCTCGAGGCCCCACGAAAGCGATAGATCGCCTGGTCCGGGTCGCCGACGGCAAAGATGTTCTTCTCTGCTCCTGCCAGGAGCTCGGCCAGAATGATGTTGCTGGAGTTGCAGTCCTGGAATTCATCGATCAGGATGAACCGGGCCTTCTGCCGCTCCCGCTGCAACAGCTCCGCGTCCGATTGGAGCAAGCTCACGGCATTGCGGATCATCATCCCGAAGGTGCCCATGTTCTCGCGCTCAAGCAGCCGCATGGAGTTGGTGTAGACACGTGCGATTTCCTGCCAGCGCTCGATCATCTCGGGATCGCCCATCTCCGCTACGTCCTTCGACCGGCAATTGCGCGGCACGTCGCCGCCGATGCGGAGGCAGTCCACGTATTCCTGGAAGCGCTCCGGCCCCACCAGCTCTTCATGGCAGCGATCAAAAAAGTTTTTCAGGTCTTCAAGAAACTGGCCGAGATCGGCTGGTCGTATGAAGCGCTTCAGGCCAAGCTGATCAATTCGCTGCCGCAAAAAAACGAAAACATCTTCCGGGAGCAGCAGCTTGAAATTCTGCCGGCTGCGCTGCAGCAATCCATAACAATAAGAATGAAAGTTTCCGGAGAAGATCGGGGCTTTGCGGCGCAGCCGCCTTTCGACGCGCTGCTTCAACTCGGCTGCAGCATTCTCGGTGAAGGTCACGGCAAGGATTTCTTCGGGCGTGGCGTGACCCTGCTCAATCAGCCAGGCAATTCGCTCTACCAGAACCGTGGTCTTGCCCGTACCGGCGCCGGCCAGGACCAGCATTGGCCCATGCTTATGCTCGATGGCCTGTTTCTGCTTCGGATTGGGAGTAAAGCTCGTCACCGTCTTTTTTGTCGCTGCGCTCCAAACCGCCGACCATCGACGATCTGGCCGCTTGTTCTGCACCGGACACAAGCGGCTCGGCACAACCGGGCCTCGCCACTGAGTCCTTGAGAGTAGATTCTATTATGCGAACCGAAGGCGAAGGTAGCAATGGCTAAATTGGGTTAAGTTGAGGAAAACGAGGTTTTTTCCCGTGGCAATTCCTTTTGGGAATCGCACGATCACGCGGTTTTTGTCGCCGATGCCTGGTCCATCGCTTTCAAGACCTGTTCCGCCTGCCAGAGATGGCGGCGATCATGCGCGCCAATAATCATGAGCCCTGTGCCGACGGTCCAGGGAAGAAGGCGCAGAAACGGATTCCTGAAGCGGATGCGGTTCAGGTCCATTTCGCGCACCTCGTCGATGAGCGCGCGCACCTGATCGTGCGCTGCAACATATGCCTTCAACACCTCAGCGCCCTTAAGCTGCGCTGCCGGCACCGCTTTCTTTGGCGACTTAAGCTTCCTTTTTGGCGGAGGTTCCAACTCGCGGATAAACCAGCGGCCCAGCCAGCCGGGCTGAATGGGCTTCCACGTGTGCCCAGGTGAGCCCTTGGCCTTGTGCACCGCTGCCTGCAAAGCAGGTGTATACAAGGTAGTCGCTTGGACCAGATGATCCAGGCACTGCGCCACGCTCCACCCTGTACCTCCACCGGGCTGCCAGTTGATCTGCGCCTCGCTCAAACCGGCAATCAGTAAGCGCGCTTGTTGATCTGTGCGATCCAACTCGTCGAGGATCGCCTGAAGATCCGCCGGAACCACCGGCCGGGCCGTTTGCCCGTTTTCGATCGCCACGCCTCGCCCCCTTTCCGGTGAACATCCTTATTCTTTCACACAACATTGGCATCCGCCGGCCAATGCCAAGAGCAACAAGAGCTGATAGTTAACCTATAGTTCGGCGAGCGTGCTTACTTCTAGCCTTCATAGGTAAAAGTTTAGCTACAACCTGAGCTGCTCCTGGATGTATCCTATGGTAAGTACAAGGAGCTTTTATGAAAGGTATCTTTGTTTCGGCCCTAATCGCTCTCTTGGTTTTTACTGTTAGCTGTGGCAGCAACAACATTATTCACGGAAGTCCAACTGGTCCTTTCATCTTCATGGTGGGACAAACGTCCGACAATCTTTTAACGTTCAAAGGCGCTAACAGTGGGGCCATCACGCTTAGCACGACTGCCTCGACAGGCCACGCGCCATCCGCGGTAACGTTGCTTAGCCTCAGTTCGTTTCAGATGAACTTATTCGTAACTAACTCGGCCAGCAACACGGTTAGCGTCTTGGCCCTCGATCCTACAACCGGCGCAGCCAGCTCTACGGGAATCACCGCAACTGTGGGTAGCAATCCAATGGACATCGCGCTGAGACCACCAGTGGGTAACGGCACCGACCTCGGCGCGATCTATATTTTGAATCGCGGCTCGAACAGCATCTCCGGCTTCCGTATCACGGACACCTCCGGACATCTGGCCGAAGTTCCGGGCTCTCCCTTTGCGACCCAGGCCAACCCACAAGCCCTGCTGGCAACGTCATTTGGCTTTTCTAATACGACCATTACCAACTTTCTCTATGTCGCCAATGGCACGCTCGGGACGATCTCCGGCTTCAAGATCAACGCGGATGGCTCCCTCACCGAAGTGACAGGCTCGCCATTTGCCGCGGGCGCCAATATTTCGGCATTGGCCCCGCGCTTCGGGGGCGGCGTTCTCTTTGCCTCAGACGCAGGCGCCAACAAAGTGCTGGGCTTCAAGTTTCAGGATACGGGAGCACTCACAGCGTTTACCGGCACAGGAGTCGCGGCTGGCACCCAGCCGGGCAAACTCATTGTTGGCTTCAATGACTTTGTCTATGTCGTAAACCAGGGAAGCAATAATGTTTCCGCATACAAATTTGATTTTGCCGGGAGCACGCTTACGGCGATCGCGGGCTCACCATTTTCCGCCGGTAGCAATCCCGTGGCGCTGGGCTTCACTCGCGCCAATCAACTGTATGTCGCCAACCAGGGATCCAGCGACGTCAGTGCCTTCAACATGGATGGAAACAGCGGTGCGCTGACCCTGATCTCGGGTTCGCCGTTCCATGTGCCGACGCCGCCCAGCGCGATGCAAACCTTGTTTGTGATGAATGTAGACTAATCCGCGCTGAGGGTGGCAGGTCTTTAGGCGGCTAAGCAGGACGTCGCGTCGCTTGTGCGGTTTACAGGCTCGCATCCAGGGTCCGCAGTTGTTGCGCGGCGTCCATCATCATTTCTTTCACGATCTCTTGCGCGGACTTGACTTCGCGCACCAGCCCCACTCCTCTTCCTGCCGCCAGGCACATCTCCTCAAAATCGCCGGTTGTTTCGGGCGTGGGCAAGGCGGCTGAGAATTTCGGCATGGGGTACGGATGCCCGAACAAACTGGTCTGCCCGATCGCTACGCCAGCGTCGGGCTGCGGCGGTGTCTTATCATCCCGCCCTGTCCATTCCTTTACCACGCGATTGCGCAGCACCAGCATTGGCTGGTCAGGCCACTCGGGACCGAAAATGCAGGTGCGCACCACGTCTTCGCCCTCAGCCGCCACTACACGCGCCTGGTATTCACGATGGATGTTGGCCTCCTTGCTCGCCAAAAGCCGCGTACCCACACAAACCCCGTCCGCACCAAGCGCCAGCGCCGCTGCCACGCCGCGGCCGTCAGCAATCCCTCCGGCTGCAATCACCGGAACATCAGGAAGCGCATTCTTCATCGCCGGCAGCAACGCAAACAGGCCCAGGTCTGATTTGTTGTGGCCGCCAGCTTCGCTGCCCTGCGCGATGATCGCTGCCATGCCCATGTCCACTGCTTCCCTGGCTTTTGTGATCGAACTTCCCTGGTACCAGATGCGTGCTCCAGCGTCCTGCAGTCGCTTTACCCAGGCTTTAGGTGGAAGGTTCCAGAAGAAAACCACCAGTTTTACGCCTTCAGCAATGCAGGCATCGATGTGGGCATCCGTCGTCGCAGGTCCGAAGCTTGTGTTCTCATGAATAAGGTCAACGCCAAAAGGCCGCGCGGTCAGCTTCTTGATTTGCTGGATCATCTGGTGCATCACCGGTGGCGGTGCTGGTCCAACGCCCAGCAGGCCCAACCCGCCGGCATTCGAAACGGCCGCAACAAGTTCCGGCAGCGCGATGAAACCCATCCCTGCAGAGACAAAGGGAAATTCCAGGCCATAGTCACGCGTCAATTTTGTGGAGAACATACAAGCCTCTTTCATCCGCGCTGGAGGTGGAAATAATAGTTCAATAGCGGCCCGGTAAGTAGTGTCAGATGCGTCATTCTCGTTTCATTCTGCGCTGAGAGACTCGGTGAAATGTGGTAACTGCACTAGCCGAGCTCTGCCATGGCTACGGCCGTAGCGGCGATCGCAGCCGTTTCCGCTCGCAAAATCGTATGGCCCAATGAAGCAGACTTCCAGCCGCCGGCCCTGAACAGCTCTATCTCCGCCTCTGACCAGCCGCCTTCCGGACCAAACGACAGCGCGAGCGGTGGCGGGCATTCGGCGAGCGCGGCTTTCAGCGAAACCTGTTCTTCCGTCTCAGCCAGCACGATCCGGTTTCCCTGCTCTCCCGCCAGGGCCTTTTTCAATGTCGTCGGGTCTGCGATCTCCGGCGGCGCAATCCGGCGAGCCTGCTGCGCCGCTTCGCGCGCCAGCTTGCGCCAGCGTTCCACACGCTTGGCTGCAGCCTTGGCCAGATGCTGTTCCGTGCGCTGGGTAATCACCGGACGAACGCTGCTTACTCCCAGCTCGGTCAGCTTTTCCAGCGCCCACTCAAACCGGTCAAACTTGAAAATGGATAGATAAACGGTCACGTGTGGCAGGACGGTGCTTGCCACCTCGGCTCCTAGCAAGAACTCCACCTGGTCCATCGCTGCATGCACGATGGTTCCCTGGCGCAGCACGCCGTTGGCGGCGACATCAAATTGCTGTCCTGCTTTTGCGCGAAGCACGCGGAAGAGATGAGTGGCATTCGGCCCAACCAGAAAAGCGCGGTCGCCTTCAACACGGTCGGCAATCCAGCGGCGGCGGGTCATGCGCGCGCCAGGATCACGTAAGACGCAGCAGCCAGGCCGAGGTAGAGGATCCCCAGCAGCCGGCTTTGGAAGATCAGCGCGTCGAGCGTGGGAAACTGTGCCTGAAAGAAGGTCTCTGCCGCGCCCAGCAGCGAGAAGATGGTGCCGATCACGATCCAGCTCTGATGTCCCCAGGGCAGAAAGTAAAGCGAGCCAAAGACCAGGCCCATGATCACGAAGATCAGGCTACGCCAGCGCGCGCGAGTAAGGGCGTTCTTGGCACGAAAGCGCTCCAGTTGCAGTTCGGCAAAGCGGCGCGGCAGCAGGATGCGGATCACGCCGGCCAATCCGGCCACCACCACCACGAACCAGATATAGTACTTAGCCAAAGATGTCCTTCATCTTTTCCAACAGGCTACGCGGCTCCGGCTTATTTTCAATTTCGAAGGTCGAGCCCAACTCCGTCAATAGTTCGCGCTGCCGCTTGGTGAGCTTGGCAGGCGTTTGAATCCTCACGTGCACATACATATCGCCCTTGCCTGAGCTCTGCAGCGCCGGTACGCCTTTGCCGCGCACACGGAACGTGGTCCCGGATTGCGTTCCTTCCGGTACTTTGAGCTTATGCTCGCCACCGTCGAGCGTTGGCACCACGATCTCCGCGCCCAGTGCCGCCTGCGTGAATGAGATGGGCACAGAGCAGTGCAGGTCTTTGCCTTCACGCTCAAAGAACGGGTGCGGCTTCACCTTCAGCACAATGTAAAGATCGCCGGCGGGCCCGCCGTTTACCCCTGCATCGCCCTGCTCCTGATAGCGGATCCGCGTGCCGTCTTCCACCCCCGCAGGAACGTTGACGTCAATCGAGCGTTCCTTCATCACACGCGACTCGCCTTTGCATTTGGTGCAGGGGTCGGAGATGACACGGCCTGCTCCCTGGCAGGATGGGCATGTGCGCGCGATGCTGAACAGTCCCTGCTGGTACCGCACCTGGCCGCGGCCGCCGCAGGATGGGCACGTCGTCGGCCCTTTTGAGCCGGCTGAGCCGCTGCCGTGGCAATGGTCGCAAGTCTCATAGCGGCGGACTTTGACCTCAGTCTTTTTGCCGAACGCTGCTTCTTCAAAAGTGAGAGTTATGTCACCCCGGGCATCGCCGCCGCGCTGCGCCCGGCTGCGCCGCCCGCCACCGCCGACGTTCACGCCGAAAAAGTCGCTGAAGATGTCGCCGAAGATATCGCTGAAATCGGCGAAGTTGGTGGGATCAAATCCGCTGAAACCACCGGCGCCGTTCAGGCCGGCATGGCCGTACTGGTCATAGCGCGCGCGCTTGCCGGCATCCATCAGCACGCCGTAGGCTTCGGTACACTCCTTGAACTTCTCTTCCGCTTCAGAGTTTCCCGGATTGCGGTCAGGATGGTACTGCATGGCCAGCTTGCGGTAAGAGCTCTTGATCTCCTGCTCCGTGGCCGTGCGGGTCACGCTCAGAACTTCGTAATAATCGCGTTTTGCCTGTGTCGCCAAAAATTACCCCGATCTCACAAATTAAAATGTCCAACCGAAAAAGAAACCCAAAATCTCCCTCATGATCCAGTAGTTGCGTTTCTTTTTCACTTCATCATCCACGGTTCGGCTCATGCTCCTGACGTTCTCAGGATCGTAGCCAACCGGCTTCGTTGGAATCGCCGATATCTCCTCTCCCAGGAGGTCGTAGTGCCGCTTCCGTTCTTTGTCACTCAATACGTCATAAGCCCTTCGCAACAGCCGAAGCCACTCGACATCATCCGTTGTTTTTGGCTTGCCGGCGGCATGAAATTCGGTCACCAGCTTCTGGAAGGCGGCCCTGATCTCATGATCGGCAGCCGTACGGGCGACGCCGAGGACCTGGTAGTAATCGCGCTTTCCTTCCGTCGCCAATGTCTTCCTTCAACGTCCCAATTTTGATGCATGAGCTATTTGAAAAAGCTCAAGAGGTCCCAGATCGCGTCCAGCCAGCCACTGGAGCCTTTCACCCGCTTGCGATGGTGATGGCTCTTCAGGTAGGCATCCATCTCCGCATATTTCTTGTCTTCTTCAGTATCCGCAGCGCGAACTTTAGCGTCATAGCGAGCACGCGCAGCCGGATCGTGCAGGACGGCGTAGGCCGCTTCCACCTCCGCCAGCTCTTCCGGTGCGTCTTCTACCTTTGAACTGCGCAGCCTGGCTACTCGCTGGCTGTAGACCTTTTCAATTTCCTGCTGCTTCGCCTTGGGATCAACTCCCAGGTCCATGTAGTAATCGGGCAACTCGGCCATCCCACGCTCCTGATCACACTCAAAGGGCCCAGTTACTCAATATGATTCTCGCCGCGATCTACTTGTTTTTTGCGACCTTCACCATGGCCGGGCGCAGCAGCCTCTCCTTGATGCGATAACCGGGCTGCAGCTCTTCCAGCACGTGATCGTCGGGCACATCATTGCTCTCAACCATCTCAATGGCCTCATGCACCCGCGGATCAAACGGCTCGCCCTGCGCCGGTATGCGCTGCACGTTCATCTTCTGCAATACGTCCTGGAGCTGTTTATGAATGAGCTCCACGCCCTTGCGCAGGTCTTCCGGTTTGGCGGAGGCATTCTTGAGTGCGAGAGAGAAATTGTCGATCACCGGCAGCAATCCGCGCGCCGCGTCGGCGACAGCAAAGTCGCGGAAGTCGGCGTTCTCTTTGGCCGCGCGCTTGCGATAGTTATCAAACTCCGCCTGCAGACGGGCCAGCCGGTCAAACAGCGTGTCGCGCTCGGCGCGCAGTTTTTGCGCCTCGTCTTCAACCCTGGGAGCGGCCGGCTCAGCGGCCGCAGCGGCCTTTTCTTCAAAACCATCCGCCGGATCGGCCGGCGGAAGTTCGTTTTCCAGAACTTGACGTTCCTGTTCGTCCCGCAATTGCTCCTCTTTCAAGCGTTCGTCTTTCAACTGGTCTTCTTTCAAGCGTTCTTCCAGGCCAACGTCGGCCTTTCCATTCGTCTTGCCCATTACAGCACCTGGTCTTTTGATTGGGATTTTCACGCTTTCTCATTCAGCAGCTTGTCAAAAAGCTGCGCGATATAGGAGACCGCCGTGATTGTGTGTTGATAATCCATTCGGGTCGGACCAATCACCGCCAGCGATCCGCGCATCTCGTCGCCAACGCGGGCCGGTGCGCCGATCAAAACAAAGTTGCGCATCTCTGGAACCGCCTCCTCCAGCCCGATCACCACACGCACCGCTTCCTGGCGGGTATCGAGATAGGCGGAAAGCAGATCAGCCACACGCTCTTTTTCTTCCAGCGTCTTCAGTAGTTCGCGCAGACGCTCACGGTCCTGGTCATTGCCGACAAGATTGGCAACACCTTCCACAAAGATGTTCTTCGTGGGCTCATCGGCTGCCAGCGCCCCGCTTTTATATAACTCTTCCAGGCTCTTCATGAGCCGGTCATACTCGCTGCGCTCCTGGTCGATACGGCGGGCCAGCTCGGACTTCACGCTGCTCAGGACCCATCCCCGAAAATTCTCATTGATGTAGTTGGCAGCGGTGTTCAGGTCGCTCTGGTCCAGCTCCCGTTCCAGACGCATCATGCGATCGTGCACGACGCCGGACTTCATCACCACTACAGCCAGCACACGATTGTTGCCCTGACGTGAGAAGTAGACGTGTTCAAGAGAGTTCTTCGGCCCGGCGTTGCTGATTGCGACCCCCACCCCGCTCGAAACCAGCGACAGCACGTGTGAGGTCCTTTCGAGAAACTCCTGAACGTCGACCGTACCCTGTAAGGTGTCTGAAATCAGTGTCTGGTCGGCGGGCGAGATCACGGCCCGGCCGGAGATCTGATCTACGTAATAGCGATAGGCTTGTGGGGTTGGTACCCGGCCGGCCGACGTATGCGGCTGCTCCAGGAACCCGCTATCGGCCAAGTCGGCCATCACATTGCGGATGGTCGCGGGGCTCAGTCCATCCTTATTGAGTCGCGAAAGCGTGCGCGATCCTACCGGCTCACCGGTAGAGATATAGGTCTCAACAATCGCGGTGAGAATTTCCCGTTCGCGCGGCCCGCCTGGTCCTGGGTTTGTCATGCCTACAAAACATCTAAATCATTTATTTACAACTATTTAATGTAAATAACTGACACCTTCCACACCTTAGATTTTAGGAATGTTAGTGGGTTATTGTCAAGATGGCACTAGGGGCGGAAGAGTGCTAGTCGACCTTAGGTAAGCCTTCGCACTCTTCGAACGTATACGGTCGGGACAGGGGAGCTGATTTGTCAAACCTTACAACGGCATCCGCAGTCGAGCAAAAGTTTCCCAGTTTGGAGTCCGGCTGTACCGGTGTTGCTGTAACCCAATAATTGCGATACGGCGGCTCAGTCGAATTGGTCTGAACGTTGTATCGGTAACCGTAATATGTGCACCACCCTCGTCCCGCACCCTCGGGACACGCCAGCTTAATATCCAGCAAGCATGCATGCTCTGGACCACATGCGGCATTGCCCGCAGGTCCGAGTACCGCGAGCGTTGGGGCATAACCGATCTTGTCGTAATTGGTCGCGTAGGCTACCTGGGCAGTGTTGATGATGCGAACTGTGGAAGCTCCCGTGATGGGATCGAAGATCCCCTTCGATCGCACCACATTTGGAAGGATGATCACCGCGGAAACAAAAACTAGAAATATTCCGCCCAGTGTTTTCCGAACCAAGGAATTTTTCGCCAACGCCATAGGTACCCCATTAACACTCTGAACGTCTCAATCATGGCAACGTGCGCGAAAAGATGACGCCTTTCACTTTGCAACTTCATAGTGCAGCCGAACAACGCCGTCGGGGTACTTTTTGATTGACTTCAATCGGAGGGCAATGTCCCTGTGGCGCTGCGCAATGAGAGGAATGCCTTCACCGATGAAAACAGGAACCACGTGGATATCGAATTCGTCGATCTCCTTGGCATCGAGGAATGAAGCGATCAGTTCGCCGCCGCCCATCATCCAGATATTCTTCCCCGGCTTAGCTCGAAGACGCCGCGCGAATTTCTTGACTGGCTCTGACACGAATTCAACTCCAGGCGCCGCCCGCTTTGGCGGCTTTTTGGAAAAGATGTAATTAGCAACCTTGGTATCGAACATGCCATCTTTCTTCCCCGTCTTCTTCCAATAGGCAAGGGCCCAGTCATAGGTCTTGCGGCCGATAAGAATTGTGTCGATCGTCCGGTAGAACGCTTTCATCCCATAATCGAGCCGTGCGCGGCGATTCAGCCATTCCACGTCACCATCAGGCCTGGCAATATAGCCATCGGCGCTGACGGCAACCTGAACGATAATTTTTCGCTTTGATTTCATTTAGCCGTATGACTGAAACCGGACTTACGACTAAGAGCCGAGTACTGAATACTAAGTACCGCCTTACTGCACCTGAATCACATCCCCAGGTCCGCTGCTGCTCTTCACTTCTGCTACGCGCATGATCACCTGCTTGGCGAAATCATAGAGCGACTTGGCATGAGGAGAGCTTTCGCCTTCGAGGACCGCGGGCTTGCCCGTATCGCCGCCCTTGCGGATGTCAGGATCGAGTTCGATCGATCCCAGGAAAGGAACGCCGAATTCCTGCGCGGTCCGTGCCACGCCGCCTTTGGAGAAGATATCAATCTCCTGGTGGCAGTGCGGGCAGACAAAATGGCTCATGTTTTCGACCAAGCCAAGAATGTCTACGCGCGCGGTACGGAACATCTCAATGGCTTTGCGGCCATCCTGCAGCGAGACATCTGACGGTGTTGAAACAACAACGGCTCCGGTGAGCGGCACGGTCTGGAAGAGCGAGATCACCACATCGCCCGTGCCCGGCGGCAGATCGACTACAAGGTAGTCCAGCTCGCCCCACTCCACCTGCTGCAGAAACTGGCGGATGATGGAGTGCAGCATGGGCCCGCGCCAAACCAGCGGCTTGTCTCCGGGGTTCAGCAGGCCGACAGAGATTACCTTTACGCCAAAATTCTGCAGCGGCTCAATACGATTCTGCGTGAGCACGCGCGGCTGCTGGCTGGTGCTCATCATGAGCGGCACGTTCGGGCCGTAGATATCAGCATCGAGCAGCCCGGTCTTGTAACCGAGTTTGGCCAGCGCAACGGCCAGGTTGACAGCAACCGTGGTCTTTCCGACGCCGCCTTTGCCTGAGCCTATAGCGATGATGTTGTTGACGCCGGGCAGTGGAAAAGGCCCTTGCTGCGGAGCTGCATGTGGATGTCCGTGAGCCATGGGTAAGCTTTAATTATACGGTTTTTCTGAAATCCCGAACCTGCGTTCTTTGCAGGTGAGGGAACTCTATTCCCTTATAAACATTCAAAGTTCACGACGAATTGTCTTTAACCGCGAGTTGCTCTTAGCTATAGGGCTCCCTCACCCGCGAACAACGCGGGTTCGGGATTCCAGAAAAGATCACTCTCTCGCCTTCGCCCTGCTCCCGACTTCCCATTTGCGCAAATCGCGACGGCGGCCTGCATCCTCATAGCGGCGCTTCTCTTCGTCGGTTTCCGGTACCACGTGCGCCACGGATTTGTGGCGGCCATGCTGGTCCACGGCTACAAACGTCAAATAGGCCGTCGCCACATGCCGGGTGGTGCCCGCAATGTAGTTTTCTACCCAGCATTTCACGCCGACCTCCATGGAGGTATTGAAAGCGCGATTGACCGACGATTTCAGGATCAGCAGGTCGCCAATGTGCACGGGTTCGCGGAAATCAATGTGATCCATGGACGCCGTGACCACGTGGCTGCGGGCATGCCGGTGCGCAGCCATAGCGCCCGCGATATCGATCAGATGCATCAGCTTGCCGCCGAGTAAAGTGCCCAGAGGGTTGGCATCATTGGGCAACACTTCCTCCGCCATTTGTGATTGCGATTCCCGTACCGGGCGCGGCGACAACCCACCGGGCCCATGGACTTGACCATCGTGTGTTTGTGAAGAGCTCATAGGTTGGTGATCCAATTCGAGTAGCCATCGATCCCGAAATTGGACAGATTAAGAGTAACAGACGCACGAACGCGTTTTTTTGAGCCGACTGGTACTGGAGGTTAAGGGTTAGGTCTTCCGCGGTCGTCGCTCGAGATAGACCGCGAGATAGCACTCGGCCTGCCGCTGTAAGCAGGCATTGCGCAGCGGCGCGGGCCATTTCTGCTCTTCGCAATCATATTCCAGGCGGCCGTATTCAACCGGCTCGTGGTCACATTCGCTTACGTAGTGGAGTATGACGCGGGAGCCTTCATCACGGGCCACGGCAAAGCGCACGCCATCGGCACAGCGATCTCTTGGCATGCGGGGGCAGCCGCGCGCGTAACCCAGATTACAAAAATCACGAACCTCGCCTTCAGTGGGAGTGACTTCCTGAGCCGTGGCATGGCATGATCCAGTAAAACCTGCCCCTAGTGGAAGACGCGCTGGGAACGCCCAGCCGGCGGCAATGCGCTCGGTAGGAAAGAAGTACGGACAAGTCACAGCAAAAGTGATGGTAGCCCGAAGCCAATGCAGAGTAAAGACGATTTGTAAGGCGGCTGTGGAAATCACACCGAGTACGTGATTTGTTCCCTTTAGAGACGCATCCGGAAATCACCAAGCCATTCCTGAACAAGTACTTGCCTATGGTAGATTTTTCTTATGCCTGAACCCAATCGACTGCAGATGCTGACGGAATTTCTGCAAAATAACCCCGGCGACGCCTTTGCCCGCTATGGCCTGGCCATGGAATACTCGCAAGCCGGGCAAACCGAGCATGCGCTGGCCGAATTCAGCAAGCTTTTGGAAATGCATCCTGACTACACCAACGGCTACTTTATGGCGGCGCAGACGCTGGAACGTAACGGGCGCACCGACGAAGCCAGAAAAATGCTGGAAAAAGGTGTGGAAGCTGCGCGCCGCACGGGAAACAAGCATGCATTGTCAGAAATGTCAGGGATGCTGGAAGAACTGAATAATTAGCAAACTGGCAACTGGCAGCTGGTAACTAGCCTATCTTGGCTCTTCCGCTCGCACGATGTGCCAGACTCCCATCGCCGCCAGAATAACGACATAGGGCACTCCTATGATGTCGAGCGCCGCCGGCGCCCACCACAATCTGTTCAACAGGGGCGATGGACTCAAACCGCAGCCGACTGCGCCAAGCCACCCTCCGATGATGGAAACGGTGGCTGCCGGGTTTTTGCGCCGCATCCAGGAACACACCGTGAGTTTGTTGAAGATCATCACAACGACGGCCAGCGTCATCACCAAACCGGACGCGACCCAGCGTCCCGTAATTCCCATATCGGGAAGAACGCATGGCTTGCTGGTTCTTGCGAAAAAGCAACTCGCAATTAGCAGCTAGCAATTAGCCACACCAACACCGTTGCCGTTTCGCATCAACGAGGTTTGGCTAGGTGCCAATTACCAGTTGCTAACTGCTCTTCTTCGCCGCCTCGGCTATCACCTGCGACGTTGGCCGCAAGGCTTTGCGAATTCGGCGCTCCACCACGCCGGGCAGGGTGTGATACATGCTGATGAAGAGCGAATAGATGCGGGGCGTTATCACTTCCCTTTTGCGCTTGAGGATCCCATCCAGGGTAGCTTTTGCCACGACCTCCGGACCAACGGCATACTTCACTGACGATCCCACGCGCTCCGCGTGCTTGCCCTTGACCATGTTCTTTACAAAATCCGTGGCGATGTATCCCGGACAAACGGTCAGGACATTGATGTTGTGCCGCAGCAGCTCCATACGCGCAGCTTTGCCGATGGCATTCATGGCATGCTTGGTGGCCGCGTAGCCGGACATGTAAGGCGTAGAGATATGTCCGGAGACCGAAGAGATATTTGCGATATCGCCACCGCCTTGACGCCGCATGACCGGAACCACGGCCTGCATGCATTCGATGGCGCCGAACAGGTTGGTATCGAACATCTTCCGCAGCTCGGCCATGTTCATATCGGCAACAGCGTCGTTCAAGCCGAACCCGGCATTATTGACAAAAATATCGATACGTCCGAACTTGCTGACCGCGGCATGCACCAGAGCGTCCACTTCGCTGCGCTTGCTCACGTCACAGCTAACGCTTAGTGTATTTCCGCTTCCGCCGCCGATGCGCTGCTCCGCTGCTTTGGTCCGCTCCAGGTCGCGGGCACAGAGCACCACCTTCGCGCCTTCCTGAAGAAACAGCCTGGCGATCGCTTCCCCAATGCCCATGGAAGCGCCGGTAATTACCGCTACTTTGTCCTGAAGTTTCATGTGAGTTTTGTAGTTTGTAAGGGCGTTGAAGTCAAGCCGAGCAGCCAACACTGTGCGCTTTCGCAGCCGGGAAAGGCCGCCAATCACGGGGATCGCCATATCCGCCGATCTCCTGATTCCATGTCCCTGCTATAGAATGAAGCTGTGCCTCTTCTGCCGCTATTTCCGCTGGAAGTCGTGCTCTTCCCTGGAGCGCCGCTGCCCCTGCACATTTTTGAACCTCGCTACCGGGAGATGATTGCCGAGTGCCTGGAGCAGAAGCGGGCCTTTGGAATGGTGCGGGTGAAGGAGAACGCGCTGGCTTCGGTCGGCTGTTCGGCCACGATCCTCAACGTGATCAAAAAATATGAGGACGGAAGGCTCGATATCGCCGCCGAGGGATTGCAGCGCTTTGAGATCGAAAGCCTTAACCAGGAGCGGTCTTTTCTTCAGGGTGAAGTCACGTACTTTGACGATGAGCCGTCACAGGTCGGCAAAGCGTCGCAGGAAACGCTGATCGAGTTACATGAACAGCTTTTCTCCGTTCTGGGACAGCAGGTTGAGGTTGAAAAAGATGCGCCCTCGCTCTCATTTCACCTGGCCAACGAGTTGCCCGTGGACCTGGACTTCAAGCAGGCGCTGCTGGAGATGAAATCGGAAGCTGAGCGCGTGGAGACGCTTACCGAGTACTATCGCGCCACTATTCCCAAAGTTGAAAAGACATTGCGCGCCCGCCACCGCGCCAGCGGCAACGGCCATGTGCAGTGATTCTGCCTGAACACGGCGTATAATGCTGTGCAGAGGCCCTTCATGAATCTTCCCCGTACCCTGGGCGAACTCAGGAAAAGTTCTTTTTCTGAGGAGCGACTGCGCACCCGCAAAGTGAAAGACGAGTTGCGGGAAAACCTGATAGCGCGTTTGCGCGGCAGCGAATCGATTTTTCCCGGCATTATTGGTTATGACGACACGGTTGTTCCACAACTGGTCAACGCCGTTCTTTCGCGGCACAACTTCATTCTTCTTGGCTTGCGTGGACAGGCCAAGAGCCGTATCCTGCGCGCGCTCACGGCGCTGCTGGACGCTCAGCTGCCTTTCGTCGCCGGCTGTGAGATCCATGACAATCCGTACGAACCGATCTGCAAGCGCTGCCGGGAGCTGATCGCGCGCGATGGCGACAACACGCCGATCGCGTATCTCACGCCTGAGGACCGCTACGTAGAAAAGCTGGCCACGCCGGATGTAACCATCGCCGACCTGATTGGCGACGTTGATCCCATCAAGGCCGCGCGCGGTGGGCACGATCTCTCGAGCGAGATGACCGTGCACTACGGTCTGCTGCCGCGTGCGAACCGCGGACTCTTCGCCATCAATGAGCTGCCCGATCTCGCCGGCAAGATTCAGGTCGGTCTCTTCAACATCATGCAGGAAGGCGATGTGCAGATTAAAGGTTACCCGCTGCGCCTGCCGCTCGACGTCGCGTTGGTCTTCACCGCCAACCCTGAAGACTACACCGCACGCGGGAAGATCGTAACGCCGCTCAAGGACCGTATTGGCTCGGAGATTCGCACGCACTATCCCGCCACGCTGGAAGAGGGCATCACCATCACCGAGCAGGAAGCATGGCTGCGCCGCGATGGCCTGGAGTTGCACGTGCCCAAGTACGTGCGCGAAGTGGTGGAGCGCGTGGCATTTCTTGCGCGCGAAGACAAAAAGATCGATAAGCGCTCCGGCGTGAGCCAGCGTCTGCCCATCAGCGTTTTGGAGAACGTGATCTCCAACGCCGAGCGACGCGCGCTGCGCAGTGGCGAGCACACCATTGTTCCCCGTATCGGCGATGTCTACGCGGCCCTGCCATCGATTACCGGCAAACTCGAACTGGAGTATGAAGGCGAGATGCGCGGCGCTGACACCGTAGCGCGCGAACTCATCCGCGCCGCCGTAGCCAAAACCTACGACACCTACTTCAAAGATCTGAACATGCAGCAGGTGGTGCAGTGGTTCGAGCTGGGCGGGGAGATCAAACTGGCCGACACCGCGAGCGCACAGGAGATCCTGGAAGGTTTAAAAAACATTCAGGGGCTGACAGAAAAACTTGCTCCCATCGGCGTGAAGGCGAAAGAGAGACCTGAAGTGCTGGTCTCGGCCGCGGAATTTGTGCTGGAAGGCCTGCACGCGCACCGGCGCATCGGACGGACCGAGGAACGCGTCTTCAGCGCAGAAAAACAACCCAAACGGCCCGAGCGTCCATTTGAGCGGGGCGACGATGAGCCGCCGGTGATGAGAAATCGCCGGCCCTACAATTAGATTCCTGTCCCGAACGCAGTGAGGGAACCCTATCGCCATGAAGAACGTTGAGGGTAACAGATAGTGTTCTATGTTTACATGCTTTCAAGTTTGACTGGCACATTGTACGTTGTTTTGACTGACAATTTGAAACGGCGGATCAGAGAACACAAACTTGGATTGTTTGATGGCTTTACCAAAAGATACAAGATCCACCGTCTTATATATTTTGAGATCTTTCGTGATGCAGAAACTGCGGAACAGCGCGAGCGGCAGATCAAAAAGTATCGACGCGAAAAGAAAGTCGCACTGTTCGCTGAGACCAATCCGCATTGGTACGACTTAAGCCAGCGGCTGCCTGCATCGTACAAAGAGGTATTGATGTAGCTGAGAAAGCATGTGCGAACGTAGGGTTCCCTCGCTTTGCTCGGGACAAGGACCATGAAGTACACAAAATATTCCCGCTACGTCGCCGACCTCGCAGACGAGATGAGCATGGAGGACCTGCTCAACGCGCTCTCCGACTATCTGCTGGAATCGGGTTTTCACAGCGACTCAATGTACTTTCAGCAGATGGACGAGCACTCGCTTGACGCCCTTCGTCAGGCCATCGAGCAGGCCCTGGAGATGGGGGATTTTCTCGACGACGAGATGCGCGAACGTCTTGAGCAGATGCAGACGGAAGGCACGGTGGAGGAGCTGATCGAGCGGCTCATCGAGCGCATGCAGCAGGAGGAACTGATCTCCATTGACCAGCCGCATGATCCTTCGCGGCCTTCAACTTCTCCCGGCCAGACGGGCGAGGCGCAACAGCAGGCGCGTTTTGAAATCACGGATAAGAGCCTGGACTTTCTCGGCTTCAAGACACTGCGCGATCTGCTGGGCTCGCTCGGACGCTCCAGCTTCGGCCGTCATGATACGCGCGACCTGGCTACGGGCATTGAGTCCAGCGGCGCTTCAAAGCCTTACGAATTCGGCGACACGCTGAACCTGGACATCACTGAGACGCTTTCTTCCGCCATCCAGCGTGAAGGGCTGCATCTGCCGATCAATATCGAATACTCTGACCTGCAGGTGCATCAGTGCGAGTACCAGTCATCGTGCGCAACCGTCGTGATGCTGGACTGCTCGCACAGCATGATTCTTTATGGTGAGGACCGCTTCACGCCGGCCAAGAAAGTGGCCATGGCGCTCTCGCACCTGATCCGCACGCAGTATCCGGGCGATTCGCTGTCACTTGTCCTCTTCCATGACTCGGCGGAAGAGATGCCGATCTCGCAGCTGGCCCGCGTGAAGGTTGGGCCGTACTACACCAACACACGTGAAGGCCTGCGGCTGGCCCAGCGCATTCTGCAGCGCCAGAAGAAAGACATGAAGCAGATCGTGATGATCACCGACGGCAAGCCCTCAGCGCTCACGTTGGAAGACGGCAGGATTTACAAGAATGCTTTCGGGCTCGATCCGCTCGTGGTGAGCCAGACGCTGGAAGAAGTTTCCCGCTGCAAGCGCCAGGGGATCATGATCAACACATTCATGCTGGCTTCCGACTATGGACTGGTCCAGTTCGTGCAGAAGGTCACTTCGATGTGCAAAGGCAAAGCCTATTTCACTACCCCGCAAACGCTGGGTCAGTACTTGCTGATGGATTACATGTCACGGAAGATGAAGACGATCCACTAGCTACTCGAAATCTTCATCGTCTTTCTTCGCTCCCACCGTCTCATGCACCACATCCTGGACCATCTGGCGGCGGAAACGGTCTGCCTGGCGGGTGGCGAGCACGCGAACGCGTCGCGCCGGCAGCGTGACCGGCTCAATCTTTTCAAACCGTCCACGCTCGATCTCCACGTCAAAGCGGAACCAGTCACTGCGGTAAAGGCGTCCGGCGGCGTAGAAGCTGACGGAGGCAGCAATGGTGCCTTCAAAATCGTTTCCGGTGATGGCCAGAATCCGGTCGCCGATATGTTGCGTCCAGGTGCTACCACCCACCAGAGGATCGTTCAGGTACTGGCGCTCGAACGGCATGGCATGTGTCATGGTGCGGAGCTGGACCAGCTGCAGCAGAACTGACGCTCGAGCAAGGTTGGTCAGAACGATCCTGGCGTCGGCCGTGGAGGCGCGCTCCAGGCGCACGTGCAATTCCGGCGCCCACTCGCGCTCAAACTGCTCGCGAGATAGTTCCAGCGTATGGTCGGCCGCTTTGGCGTAACGCAATGTGGCCCGCGCCAGCACCACGCTCAGCATCGTGGTCACAATGGTGGCCGCCACCGGAATATATTCCAATAAGGTGGTGTAAGGCACGTGAGCGATCATTGCCAAAAACATGGACACAAGGGTACTTGAGATCGCAGGGTTTTCAGGAGATGCGGGACGTGTATGGGCTTTGGTAATCGTGGAGAAGAAGTGGCGTAAGTACCATGAAACGCCGCGGGGAGCCGCTCCAGGGCTCCCCGTGCATAAATTATGGAAATGATGAGGGTTTATCCCTCTTTTTTCACCGCCGCCTCAGCTGCCAGGAAGCCGATCTTGGAGTGGGTTCCATCACAGAACGGTTTGTTCGTCGACGCTCCACAGCGGCACAACGCTACAGCCGCCCTCCCGCTGATGTCCACTTTGTTGCCATCGGCATCGGCGATTTCCAGCTGGCTCAGATCGCCGCTGAGCACATAAGGCCCGGTTTTCTTGATCAGGACATTAATTGCCATTCTTGCCTCCAGGGAATTGTTGCGTGGAAACAATCTATATTGCGCGACCAGCAGCACGCAAGCCCAGGAGAATTTGGTAAATGGGTAAATTGGTAATTTGGTAAATGAAAATACCAACCAAGAAACAATACATTCAGTGGCGGCAAAGGCCTTAATTTACTCATTTACCAAATTACCCAATTACCAATTCCGCTTCACTGCATCCGTCTTTGTTATCTCTTCTTGAACGCAACGTTCACTAACAGTTTGTCGCCTTCAACCTCGACCACATTGCAGAAAGTGCGTTCGCCACGCCGGGAGAAATCCAGTCCCACACGGCTGCCGCCAACGCGGAGTTTGCGAATGCTCAGCTGGTCCAGAAACGGAGGCAGCACAGGATTAACAACGTTCAACTCTTTGCGTGGCGCGCTCGGCCGGATGCCCAGGACTGAGGTCAGCAGGAGAAAGAACGCGCCTGACGCCCAAGCCTGCGGCGAACAGGAAACGGGATACTGCACCGGCTCATCGTGTTCGCGCCGATGAATGCCGCAAAACAGTTCCGGCAACCGGTAGTCGCGGAAATGAAGGGCCGCCTCAAACAGAGTGGAAAAAACATGATTGGCAGGCTCGCGAAACTCGTAGAGCGCCATGCCATGGGCAATGATGGAGTTGTCATGCGGCCACACCGAGCCGCGATGATAGCTCAACGGATTGAAAATACGCTCATCGCGCGACATGGTGCGCCAGCCCCAGCCGGAAAACAAGTCCTCGCGCATGAAACGCTGCGTGATGGTCCTGGCGCGCTCCTGCGGCAACATGCGGGTGAACAGCAGATGACCGGGATTCGATGAGATCACCTGCGTTTGTCGCTTGTCGGCGTCAAGGGCCATGGCATAGAACCCTGCTTTGGGCATCCAGAAAGCTTTTTCCAGCCGCTTCTGCATCTCCGCGGCTTCTTTCTTCAGCTTGTCTGCCGTGCGCGTATCGCCGAAGGCGCGCAAGAGGGAGGCCATGCGGTATTTGGCTTCGTAGACGTAGCCTTGCACTTCGCACAGAGCGATAGGCGCACGAGCGACCTCGCCATCACGATGCATAATCGCGTCCCATGAATCCTTCCAGCCTTGATTGGCGAGCCCGCGGGGCGAGCGACGCAAGTACTCAACGAAGCCGTCGCCGTCGAGATCGCCGTACTTTTCAATCCATTCCAGCGCGCGATAAGCGTGCGGCAGCATTTCTCTTACCAGCTGCTCGTCGGCCGTCCAGTTGAAGGTCTCGCTCAGCAGGATCAGCCACAGCGGCGTCGCATCCACTGATCCGTAATAAGGACCAAAGGGCATTTCGCCTGCGCGTGTCATTTCGCCTTCACGATACTCATGCAGGATCTTGCCTGGCTCTTCATCGCGCCAGTCATTCTTCTCCTTGCCCTGGTTCATGGCCAGCACGCGCAGGGTATCGACGGCGAGTTCCGGATTGAGCAGCAACGATTGATACGAAGCCAGGATCGAGTCACGGCCAAACATGGTGGCGAACCAGGGAATACCAGCTGCTACAACGTGCTCCCGCGCTTCCGGGATGCGCAAGGCGTGAAAGTCCCCCTTGCAGGTAGCGACCATCTGCCCAAAGATGCTGTTGCTGGAAGAGAAGCCGGTGGAGCGCGAATCCCAGTCAGCAAACGCATCACGGCGAACACGTAATTGCTGAGCAAAGTCCATGCGCCCAGCGCGCGAACGACGGCCTTCTACCTGCGGCACGATGGTAGTGTGCAGCTGAAAGCGCTTAAAGGGCGGCAAGCGCAGCTTCCAACGCGCTGTGGTGCCCTCGACCCGCTCCGGCGGAGGCGAGAGATGGATGATTGTCTCCCGCGCGACGCGATCCAGGCCGCAGTAGTGAAAAACGATGGAGTCATGCCGGACCACCGGCTGGTAGTATTGCCCCAACCGCTGTCGAGCCACACCCCGCACCTGGAAGACATCCATGTAGTCGGCTTCGTAGGCCAGCTCCACGGCGATTTCAAGTTCGTTGAAATTGAAATTCTCAAAAGAAAAATTGTCGTAGAGAACGTCTGAGGCCAGAAGCTGTTCGCGGCGGATATGCACCGTGTTCTCAGGAATCTCATAGGTCTCGCGGGTCGTGCTCTTGCCCGTCGTCAGCTCAATCTGCGAGGCAAAGGTCTGCTCCGTGCTGGAACACAACACCACCGTGCGGTATCCATCCACACGGAGCTCGAGCCGGCTGAGAAAACGCGTATCATCATGGAAGAAGCCGACGTCAGGCGCGCCGGGCGGCATGATGTCACCGGCAATGGTGGTGGAGAGAAACGTCTTGCCGTCAATCAGAGTGAGGTTGTTGACCTTGCGCGGCTCAGCGTTTTGATAGACAAGGCGCGGCTCCGGATACGGCGCCGTGATCTCCACCAGCTCGGACTGAGGGATGATTAGCTTTGCACTCATGCGGAATCAGGTCCCTCGCACCCTGCCCCACAAAGCCAACCCCGGGCTTTGCGGGGACCCCTGCTCTGCTCGGGATTTCGGCCGCGGGCTTGGACGCCCGCGAAACGCCTCAACTTTGCGCTCATGCCACGATCTGCTCTACCTCCGCAACTCCGTTCTGCAAGATCTCGGTATAGAGATTGATGTAATCGCCGGCCATTCGCTCCACCGAAAAGAACTTTTCCATGTAGCCGCGGATTGATTGCGGATCGAGATCAAGATTGACGGCGCATCTGGCCAGATCGTCAGTATTGGAACGTACATGTCCGCTCAACCCTTCCTTCACCACTTCGCCGACCGAGCCGCCGGGGGTCGCCAACACCGGTGTTCCGCAAGCCATGGCTTCGATCAGCACCAGGCCAAATGGCTCGTCCCACTGGATGGGAAACAACATTGCGACCGAGTTCCCCAACAGCTTGCTTTTTTCCGGTAACGACACTTCGCCTACGTATTCAATGAATTTTCCATCAACGTGTGGCTTGACCATCGATTCCCAATAACTCTGGTATGACGGCTGAATCTCGCCGGCGATCTTCAATGGAATGCCGGACTTTTGCGCTACCTCGATCGCCAGATGCGTGCCTTTAGGCGGTGCGATCCGGCCAAGAAAGCTCAGATATTGCCGTTTCTGCGGTCCCACCGCGTACAGCGAGGGGTCAATTCCGTGGTGGATGGTGCGCATCCGGGGCATGCGCAGCTTGCCGCGTTGTGCGTTGCTGATGGTGACGTACTCCACCTTAGGAATGCTCTCATAGAACTCGGCATACGCCGGGTCATAGGTGTGATGCACCGTATGGACCATGGGAACGCCAATAAAACGGGAGAAGCTAAGTGCCGGGGCGCTGTTGCCATGAACAATGTCCATTTCAGCGGCTGCGTCCGCCACGGCCCAGGAAGAATGATTCAGTGCTTTCAAGGTACATTCCAACTCACCGCTTAACGGCCACTGGCTGCGCGGATAAAGCCAGCGTGTCGGGGCTTCAATGGTGGATTCGCCGATGGTGTAGACGGTGACATCGACGCCCTTGCGGCGAAGCCCCCGCGCCAGTTCTGCGACAAACAATTCTGTGCCTCCATAGCGTTGTGGAGGCACGGAGAGAAAGGGCGGGGCAATAAGGGCAATTTTCATCGCTGAACGTTAGTAAGATGCGGAATCCAACTCTGGCGATCGCGGCTACCCTGCAGCAAAGAGCAGGCTGCTCAGGTAGTGAACAAAACTCTCGCCGCTTTGCCTCTGGTCGAAGCTGCTTCCACTGCGTTCTCAAACTCTCTCGCTCGGACTTCACTGGTGTGCGACGCAAGCACACGCTCGCGGCCGGCGCGGCCGATGCGCCGCAGCTCTGATGGATCAAAATTGCTCATATAACGAACCACATCTTCTGCGCTTGCGGCCAAAAGAATTTCCTTGCCGGTGGTAAAGAACGTATCCAGGCCGGGCCAGTTATCAGAGACGATCGGCGTGGCGCAGGCTGCGGCTTCAAACAAACGCACCGACGGCGACCAGCCGGCAATGACCATTTCACGGCGCGTCACGTTGAGAGTCATGCGGGACCCACAATAAAACTCGGCGTGATAGCGCGGATCCAGATGCATCATCCGTTCTACATTGCCAGGCCATTCCAGATTTGCGGGATACTGCGGCCCGGCAACGATGAATTTCTTCTGCTCCAAGCGACGCGCCGTCTTGCACAAGAGTTCTTCGATCTTCGGCTGCCGGTCCTGGGCATATGTGCCCATGTAACTCAGATCGCAGCTGAAATTCGGGTTGGCGGGCAATGCGTGATGCTTCTCCGGATCGACGGAACAATAAAGCGGCACAGCAAACGGCGCGCCAAGGTTTGCCTCCAGATCGTCCAGCATGGGCCCACCGGTGAAGCTGAAGTAGATGTCCAGCTCAGGCAAATGGCGCAAATCGAGGTAGTCAGCCTTGCCGTGAAGCTTGAGGCTTCTCACAGTGATAGGCGTATCGATGTCATAGAACGCTTTCACCGGAACGTTGGAAGCAAGAATCTCCTCGAGCGCGGCGACGCCGTCGGGAAAATACGAGCCGGCCATGGCAACGTCGGAATCCTCCAATTCCCGCCGGACGGCAGGCAAAACATCCTGCCAGTTGTTGAAGAGCCTTACATCGCAATACGGCGGCTCAGTCAGATCGCGATTATTTTGATACCACTCGAGATTGTGCTCGAAGAAAACGATGCGGTGGCCACGCCGATGCAGGGCCTGACATAGCGCCCGGTACGTGGTAGCGTGCCCGTTGCCCCAGGAAGAAGTGATCGAAAGTCCAAAAATGACAAGTTTCATAAATAGCAAATCAGTAGTTAGTAATTAGTACTTAGCATTTAGTAAAAGCAAATGCATCTAGAGCTAAGTGATTGTTGCACGCGCCACAGCAAATCAACTCGCAACCTGCCCGGCGAGAGCGTTCGCGATAATTGCATCGAACTCTTTGGCCCGCAGCGCATATGTGTGATCGCGCAAGGCACGACGGCGCATGTGGTCGCCCATCTCTTGCGCTTCCGACTTCGAAACGCTCCGCAGATGTTCGACAATCTCTTCTGCGCTGCCGGCCAGCAGAATTTCCTTTCCGGGCACGAAGAACGTTTCAATCCCCGACCATCGGTCGGTGATTAAACAGGCGCCGGCCCCTGCAGCCTCAAAGATGCGCGTGGGCGGCGAGAAGCCGACACCAGCCATGGAATCGCGATTGACGTTAAGCACCATGCGGGCTGAGCAGTTCACGCGGTTGTGATCGCTGGTCCCAACATGGCCGATCCACTGGACGTTCGCAGGAATACGCTTGCCCTCCCAGCCTTCTCCACCCAGCGCAAAATTGAATTCAGGAGCCAGCTGGGCGGCGCGAAAGAAAAACTCTTCGACCCGGCGCTCGCGATCCGGCAGGCGATGGCCGACGAAAAGCAGATCGCAGGCCAAGGCCGTATCCGGTGGAACAGGATGGTGCGTTTCAGGATCAAGCGCGTTGTAAATGGGATGGCAGTTCCGAGCGCCCAACCGAGTGTAATGGCCCACCACAGGCGGGCCGCCGCCATACGTAAATATGAAATCGTATTCGGGAATGAGTGGGCGAAACGCATCGTTTGCGGTCGCTTCCACACGGGCCAGAGTTGCCGGAGCGTCGACGTCCCAGAAAGCGACGCTGGTTCTGGCCGAGCGGCACTGAAGCACTGCCTCTTCCAGGAGCTCGTCAAATACGCCGACGCCGCTGTGCTTGATCACGAGATCACACTCAGCTGCCTGGGCCAGCAGCGCTGGAATATCATCCGCACTCCGATACACGATACTCTGCACGTAAGAAAAATCACCGGCATCCCGTTTTTGCTGGCGGCCGTATGCATCGGGCTCGGCAAACGTGATCTGGTGGCCAAGCGTGTTGAGCTGCTTGTAAATGCCGCGATAATATGTGGCCGCGCCGTTCCAATACGATGACGTGATACTGGAGCCAAAAGCAAAAATCTTCATCCGGCGATCTCCTCATAAATCGAAAGCAGCTCCTGCGCGCGATGCGCACAGGTATGGCGTTCACGGATCGTCTGTAACCCATTTTCTGCCAGCTGATGGCGGGCCCTGGCATCACGCAGCAGCCGGCGCAGCTCCGCCGCCATCTCCTGGCCATCGCGTACCACCAGGTAGTCCTGCCCCGGGCGAAAGAGCGCTTCTTCGTCCGTCCACGGAGAGCACACCAGGGGAACACCGCAGGCCAGCGCTTCAAAAACGCGGATGGTAGGAATGCCGGCAAGACCATTGGCGTATTGCCGCCGCGGAATGTGCAGAGCGATAAAACTCTCCGAGTACACCTGGGGCGAAAAAAGATTAGGCAGGTAGCCGCGATATTCAATGTTGGCGTCAGCGAGCTTTTTGACGGCAAGCTCGGGATAGCGGACGCCGTGCGCTACCACACGAAGATCAGACAAGGCGGCGGCCGGGCCGATCAGAAATTCCTCCAACTCATGCGTGCGTTCCTCATCGCCCCAGTTGCCGATCCACACGGCGTCAATCGATTTCTTGCGCCGCAAGGGGTGAAACTGCTCAATGTCAGCTGCTTCATGAAAGGTCCAGGCGCGGGCAATGCCAAAGCCATCCGCATAGATGCGCCGGATCGCTTCGCCAAAGGCAAGCACGCCATCGACCAGGTGCAAGTGAAACTTCAGGATCTCACCTGCGTTGGTGTGCGCGCGATGATGGCTGTCATGAAAGAGGGCAATGAACCCGTGCGTTTGCTTGAGCGCGAGCACGCTGTTGACCACCAGCGGTTCGTTCCACTCATGCAACAGGACAAAGTCCGTTTCCCTGAGCTCGTCGTCAAGAAACTGTGGAAACTGGTCATCGCCGGACTTGTAAAAGCGTATGTCGAGCTCCGGATAGATGCGGCGAAAAGAATCGATGGCTTCAATAGCGCGGTCGCCTTCGTGCTTCATCAGGTGGTTGAGCGACCACGAGCCCAGCTCCTCGTAACACCGCACCTGATGTCCCAGGCGCACCAGCTCACGCATCAGCCCGCGCAGAAAATGAGCATTGCCATGGTTCCAGTCAGAAACCAGGGAATGCGAAAACAACGCGATTTTGAGCCGCTGCTTCATGCGCTGAGGGCCCGGGCCGGAGCCAGGGCCTGATAAAGGGCCAGGTAATCGTCCACCATCCGCTCGGCGGAGAAGCGTTGTTGCGCGTGGTGATAGGCGAGGTTGGCCTGATGCCGGCGCAAGCCAGGGTCACGCACCAGGTGCTCGACCGCTTCATGCAGGCTCTCCGCGTCATTGTTGCGGAAAAAAAGCGCCACGCCATCCCAGAGTTCGCGGAATGTGGGAATATCACTGGCTACCAGCGCACACCGGGAGAGTGCTGCCTCCACGGGCGCCAGGCCGAAAGGCTCATACTGAGAAGTTGCCGCATAGATGCCGGCTCGCCCGAGCGTTTGCACCATCTGTTTTTCGTCCTGCTCCGGATCAAGGTGTACGTTGGGCCGGATAGCTTCAGCCGCGAACACACGACTCGGCAGCTCAGGATGGCGGTCCGATCCGACGATATGGACCGGCGCCGGCATTTCCTGCCGTAAAAGCAATGAGACATTTTTCCCGCTGTCCCACAACCGCCCCACGGAGACGATGTTTTCTTCCTTGGTCATGTGCGGATTGAACAATGCAGGCGTCCGTCCGTTATGGATCACCGAGCCGGCCGCTGGTTTACCGTAGTGAAGCTCAATCTGGTCAAGCATCCAGCGGGAAGGCGCAACCACCGCAGTGGCGGCGTTCAGCCCACTCGCAACGATTTGCCGGTACCAGCGCAGCCAATCTGTCTCCGGCGGCTGCTTCCGCTGGACCGCACTCCACCAGCTCACGACGTCACTGTGCGCCACGACAATGCGCGGCACATCGCACTGGAGCGCGCCATAGTAATACTGGCTGAGGTGGAGCAGATCAGGCTTGCTTTCCTGAATCACGGCCTCCAGGTATTGTGAGGAGGCGACCATGTCGCCTTCAGAATCCAGCATCCATTCCAGCTTGAATGCGGTTGGATGGTAGTCGAGGTTCTTGAGGCCATCCATCCAGCGCGTTTGCGCGGCAGTAGGGATATCGCCGAAGCTGACCAGCGTAACCTGTTCGCCGCGATGCAGCAGTCCGGTCACCAACTCGCGCGTATATGTCCAAACACCGCCGATCGTGTCAGCGGTGACTAAGATGTGCATTCCAGTTCCTCGATTGGCACCGGCGTTTGTTCCTGAATATCGCTGTAACCGCGCGTTGCGAACATGGAAGTGTAGTAGCGATGGGCACGCTCCCAGGCGAGATCGTCAGGTGCGGCAGCAAAAGTCTGCGTGTAGAGCGGGCTTCCGGGAAATGGGAACATGGGCACTGGTTCGCTGACCCAAACGCCATGCGACTTCAACGTGTCCTGCCAGCGGCGAATCTCCTGGCGATCGTCTTGTTCGGTCAAAATCAGATTGGCCTGGACCCAGGGAATGCGACGGCGCGCATAGATCAGCAATTCTGAGATGCGGTCTGTGTTCATGCGGCAGTTCTTGTTCAGCTCCTCGCGGCCTTGATGCGTGATCGATTCGATGCCGCACTCCATGGAGATACAGCCGGCGCGGCCCAGCAGGTCGAGCGATTCTTCATTCCAGAGATCGATGCGGGTCTGGAAACCGATCTTGACCGGACGCTCGGCAAGCTTTTCCAACAGACGCCGCACGTTCCTGCCGACGCCAAAAATTTCGTCGATGAAATAGATGTAACCGACGCCGCGGGCCATCAGTGCGTCAACTTCCTGCAGCACGGCATCAACGCTGCGTTCGCGGAATTTGTTTCGGAAAAGCGTCTTGTTGCAAAAGGTGCAGGCCCACGGACATCCGCGAGCAAACTCCAGTTCGGCGCCCAGGCCATGGTCTTCCGTGAAGACATGGTGGCGGTGCCAGTGGGCCTCAACGTGATAGTCGCTGAAGTCAAGCGGGCCGAGCGCGCTCATGTCGGCTGCGGCGAACGTTGGGCTGGTATGGAAGCCTTCGCCGGTCTTGAAGCAACAGCCGCTGATCCCGTGCCACGGGCGCGAAGCCAGTTCTGGCAGGATTTGATCCGCTTCGCCGCGCAAGGCAACGTCACATGCGGTCTTTCGAATTGTGGTTGCAGGAGTGGCGGAAGGATGCGGGCCGATAGCCACTTTGATTGCGGGGCTTTCCATTCCGGCAAACCACTCCATTGGCACGCGCAACTCCGGCGGCGGACAACGCCAGAACAGATACGACGGCGCGGTGGGGACAACCAGAAAATCGGGCGCAAAAGCCGCCAGGCGGCGTTTGGCTTCCTGAAGGTTGAGGTTATCGGTTTGCGCGTCGATCAACAAAGCATCGTGCCCGGCGACGCGCAGTTGACCGGCGGCAAACATCAGTTCCAGAGGAACATGAGGATCTTTGCATCCGAAATAGGTGGAACCGCGAAAGTCCCAATTCGGATTGAGTAAGGCAAACTTCATCCGGCTCTCCCGGAAAGCTGTGTCGCCAGCGTGAAGGGCGAATACGCAGCCGATGAGGCACGCCGGTGTGTTGTAAGCACGTCGTGGTTCTCTTCCCAGAACTCCTGCAGGAGCTGGATTGTTTTCTTCAAATCGATTTCCGGCTTCCAGCCGGTAGCGCGCGCGATCTTGCTGTTGTCAGTAATATAGACGGCCTGGTCACCCACACGGCGGTCGCCGCGAGTGAACTCCAGGCGATGACCGGTTTGAGCGGCAAGCTCATCAATCAGCTCCAGCAGCGAGACGGTGTTCTGCTGCCCGCCGCCTATATTAAAGATTTCAGCACGAGTGGTGCGGATGTTGTGCCGAGCGGCATCGAAGGCGCGAATCAGATCGTGTACGCAGAGCACGTCGCGTACCTGGCGGCCATCGCCATAAATGACTACAGGCCTGCCCTGCATCGCAGAGTAGACAAAGTGCGCCAGCCAGCCCTGATCTTCTGTACCAAACTGGCGCGGGCCAGCCACACACGACAAGCGAAATACTACGGTCGGGAGGCCATAGACACGGCCAAAGTCACGCACATACTGGTCCGCCGACCCCTTGGAGCAGCCGTACGGAGAATGAAAATCCAGAGGTTGCGACTCCGAAACTCCAGTGTGGTCCGGAATCACATAGCGGTTTCCGCTGATCACGGGATCACCCAGGCCAAGATCGCCATAAACTTTGTTGGTGGAGGTAAACGCTACGAATGGATTGTTGCCGCTTTGCCGTGCAGCATCGAGCACGTTGAACGTACCTGCCAGATTGGTTTCAAAATCAAGCCGGGGATCGGCGACTGAGGTTGTGACGGCCACCTGCGCGGCAAATTGATAAACCTCGGTGGCCCGCGCGACCGCTCGCTCCACCAGGCGGACATCGCGCACATCGCCCACGGTCACCTGCAGGCGATCAGAGTTGCCGGCGGTCTTCCTCAACCACTCCAGGTTGTGGTGCACGCCGGCGCGAGAGAGATTGTCAAAGACGTGCACTCTGGCGTCAGTATTGGTGAGCAGGGAGTGCGCCAGGTTGGAGCCGATAAACCCGGCCCCGCCGAAAATGATTACCGAGCGGACTTCTTGCTTCGGCATGATTTTCCCCTTTCCGGAATGCTCAGGCGGTAAGCCCGAACTCGCTCAGCTGGGCCACCGCTTCAGCGGCGCGGTCCTGTGGCTGCTGCGAGCGCAGCCACTGGGCCAGTTCCTTGAGTCCGTGAGCAAAGCGCACCTGGGGTTCATACCCCAGGAATTTATTAGCATTGGAAATATCGGCAAAGCAATGGCGGACGTCTCCCACACGATACTTTTGCGTGAGCTCCGCGGGAATCTCTGTATCCATAGCCCGCGCCAACTCCGCCGCAACTTCGCTGATGGAAATTGGCCGGCCAGAGCCGACGTTTAGCGCCATGCCGTCAGCCTGCGGCCGTTCCATGGCCAGCAAGTTGGCCCGCACAACGTCCTCGACGCTGACGAAGTCTCGCAGTTGTTTGCCGTCCTCAAAGATCATAGGCGGTTTTCCGTTCATCAGGCGCGAGGCAAAAATCGCGGCCACGCCCGTGTATGGATTGGAAAGAGACTGGCGCGTCCCATAGATATTGAAATAACGGAGAGCGACCACCGGCAAGCCATAAGTACGGCCGAAGAGCAGGCACAACTCTTCCTGGTCTTTTTTGGAAAGAGAGTAGATGGAGCTGCATTGCAGCGGCTTGGACTCATCGGTTGGGACCGGACTGAGCGTCGATCCGCAATCCGGACACACCGATTCCCATTGTTTGAGCCGGAGTTGCATATTGGAACGGAGGGCGGGTGTCGCATCACCGCATTGGGCGCAATGATACTTGCCTTCGCCGTAGATCGACATGGAGGACGCCAACACCAGCTTTTCCACGCTATCCAGGCGGCGGAGAAGCTCCTGTAGCAGAACGGCTGTGCCCTGGGTGTTGCTGCCCATGTAACGCTCAATCTCGTACATCGACTGGCCTACGCCGACCGCAGCGGCCATGTGGAAGACCACCTCGATTCCGTCGAGCGCGCGGCTGAGCGCGGCAGCATCCTGCACGTCGCCATAGAAAAATTCCGCATCCGTGGAAAGATAATCGGGCATGCCATCGTGATGGACCTGCTCAGTCAGGTTGTCAAAGATGCGGACGTTGTGTCCCGCGGCGAGAAGAGCGTCTGTCAGGTGCGATCCCACAAAGCCGGCTCCGCCAGTGATGAGAATGTTTTTTGCCATGGCTATTCGGCTCCTATCAGGACTGCGTTGCTCTTTTTTCCCGCAGCGTTCTTGCCGGCCGCCGCATATTTGCGTACTGACCACACCGCGAATTCGATGAAGTCATCCACGCGCCGGGGCGGGCTGGTGTAATGAGGCGCAAGGCCCATGTGCTCGGGGGTGAAACAGAAAGTCAGCGTGGTGGTGAACGGCTCCAATGCCTGCATCTGGCGGTCAAACCAGGCTTCAGCATTCGGGCGGAACCAATCAGCCCAGCTGATTCCGGTACGCAGATATTTGACGCCCAGGCGCTTGAGCCAGTCGGCGGCAATCTCAAGCCGCGGATCTTCAAAATGAAACCATTGGCAAATGCCCATGCCGGCAGGAAAACTTTCAGCGGCAAGCTTCGGCGTGCCGTCTTCGCGCAACAGCCCCATGTAATAGTGCCTGTAATAAGCGCTGCCTTCTGCCTCCTTATGACGCGTGGTCGCGGTCCAGGTTGCAGGAAGGTCGAGCAGGCTGTACCAGTGAACGCGCTCAACGATCGGCAGCAGCAGCTCCGCCGTGCGCTCCAGGCCAAAGACCTGTATCTCTTCGGCGCCGAAAGAAGAAACGCCGGCTTCCGAGACCCAGACCGGCTTGCTGGTGACTGCGCGGATTTCCTGGATCTTCCTGGGCCAGTCGTGGATCTGCCAATGGTTCCAATCGAGCGGAAAGCCATGCACGGCGACTACGTCCACAGCATCAAGAGCGCCATGGGAGCCAAGCAGTTCGATGAAATTCGGGTCGATGGGGGAAATCCCACCCAGAACAATCGGCAGGTCAGGATTCACGTGTCGAATCGCCCGTGAAGCGGCAATCACCATTTCTGCAAACAACTTCCAGTCGGGATCGAGCTTGAAGTCCCAATGGGAAAGGTTATTTGGCTCATTCCACAGCATTACTGCTTCAACCATGCATGCACCTTTGCACAAGAGCTGGGCCAGTTACAGGGTGCCCGCTAATTCGTGGTCCAAAATAAACTTGCCGTCTTCCTTTGTGACCTGCGAGGGCGTGCAGATCCACGTTTCCTGTTCCGGATGCGCCCGAATCTCCAGGCCCGAGCTGCGCAGCATCGCTTCCATGGCGCCGTGATTGGGTATCCACCAGTTGGTGGGATCGCCTGCATACTTTTTCTCAATGAAGTACATGCAGGGGAAGTCTGAATTGGCGAAGATTTCCGTATTCCAGAAATGGTAATCGTCGCGCAGCTCCGGACTGCTGAGAGCGCCGCGAATCATTGTCTGGAAAACGAGATTACCTTTGACCTTCTTGATCACTTTGTCCAGCGCGAACAGGGGATAGCGCAAGTGGTAGAACACTCCCATGAACAGCACATAATCAAATTGGCCTGAAATTGAGTCAACATCATAAACGGAACACTTGGCAAACTCGATCTCCAAGCCCAGCACCTGGGAGGCAAAGCGCGCCTGCTCCAGATAACGATCGTCGACATCCACGCCCAGGACGCGGCTGGCGTTACGCTTTTTAAGCTCGATGGAATGGTAACCGGCGTTGCAGCCGACATCGAGCACGGTAGCCCCGGTGAGGTCCGCCGGCAGAGCGGGAGCGATGCTCTTCCATTTAATATTGGGGAAATCACCCAGAAAATGGTTGGGCGCGGTGAGAACGCCGTTCAGGTCAATATTGTGGAACCACTCGCCCATTTCTGAGATCCGCCGGGTGAGTTCCTGATGGCGCTTCAGATTCTCCGCTACTTGTTCCTGGCTGATGCTTGATTGGGTTGTAACCATGCTGAGTGACCGGTACCGTGAACTCCAAGATCTTCCGTCTAAGTTGAATTAGAGACAGAACTTGGAACTCGGGATGTCCTTGAGAGTTGAAGGGGTGTTGGCGCGCGGCTGACCAGAGAGAAGTGTGGCGCAGATTTGTTTGCGAACGGAAAAACGGAGCTGTGAACTGGTCACAGTTCCGTTTTTTCTGCTCACTCACGATTGCCGCTCAAATTTGAGCGTTGTGCCAGTAACCTAGACCGCCCTGCGTCCTGTGACCAGATTGATGACGGCCACAATCAGAGCAATCACCAGAAGCAGATGAATCAATCCGCCGGCCACGTGGAATCCCCAGCCCAGAAGCCACAGGATGATGAGAATGGCAAAAATTGTCCAAAGCATAAGTACCCCTTGAATCAAATGCGTACATCGACTGTCATGCAGATGAGAGGCAGCTTCTTAGGCCGGAGTTGTCTCTGTGAAACGGATTCAGGGATACAGGTGTTATGAAAAGTCTGGCCGCGATGCTCAGCGATGCAGAGCTGATTCGCGGCCAAGTTTAAGGCTGGTCTTATTTACCTGCGATCTGGCCGCCGGAGGGCGGGTTGACCCAATGGGTGATACCGTACTCTTTCAGCTTGCGGTACAGCGTCGTCTTTCCGATGCCCAGAGCCCGGGCGGTCATCAGTTTGTCGCCATTGAGTTGTTGCAGGGCCCCGAGAATTGCTTGTTTCTCCAGCTCCGCCAGAGGCAGTATCTGCGCCTGCCGGCCCGGAACCGGCGTACGCAGAGCGACGGTGCGAATGTGTGGCGGGAAATCTCCGCTTTGCAAGACTGGTCCCGGACTCATGGCCGCAGCGCGCTCCAGGCAGTTTTCCAGTTCGCGCACGTTGCCCGGCCAGTCGTAGAGAAGCAGCAACTTCATCGCTTCAGTACTGATGGAATACTGGACGTGCTTGCCTCCGCCAATGCGGTCAAGGAAGTGCTCGGCCAGCAGACGGATATCCTCTTTACGATCGCGCAGCGGTGGCAGGCGCAGACCAACCACGTTCAGGCGGAAGAAGAGATCGCGACGGAAAGTTCCCTGCTGCACAGCCATCTCCAGATCACGGCTGGTGGCGGCGATGATGCGGATATCGACTGGAACTGCCTTGTTGCTGGCGTGGGGATGGAACTCTTTCTCCTGCAGAGCACGAAAGAGTTTGGCTTGAACGTCAAGGGGCATTTCGCCAATCTCATCGAGGAATATGGTTCCGCCGCTGGCCATGGCCAGGACGTTCTCTTTTCCCTTGCCGGTAGCCATCTTGAGCGGACCAAAAAGTTCCGCTTCCAGCATTCCCGGGGCGGCTGAAGCACAGTCGACCACGACAAACGGACGTTCCTGGAAAGGACCATCAGCATGAATGACGCGCGCTACGGTTTCCTTGCCTGTACCGCCCTCACCCTGGATCAGCACCGGGTGCTTGCTGGCAGCTACTTTGGCGACGATCCGATATAGCTTTTGCATCTCAGCGGAGACGCCCAACAGGGTTTTATAGCCCGGATTGCTCTGCAGGTGTTCCCGAACAATACGCTCTTCCAGTGAGTTGCGGAGACGTCCGGCGGCGCGGGTCAACAGGGTACGGAGTTCTTCCGGTTTGAAGGGTTTACGAATGAAGTCACAAGCGCCACTCTTCATGGCGGTTACCACAGAATCAACGGTCGCCTGTCCGCTCAACATAATTACTTCAGTCTGGGGGTGGATCTCTTTAAATTTAGCTAGTAAGTCCGGGCCGTCCTGGGCCGACTGTCGAACATCAAGCAGCACCACGTCAACCGGCTGGACTTCCATCTGCCGTAAGGCGGCGCGAGGATTCTCCGCGCCATAGACCTTAAAACCCACACTCTCAGCAACCTGTCGACACAAATCTCTCACTGTGCGATCGCCATCGACGATTAAAAGGAACAAAGACTCTGCTGGCGTAACATCCTGCTGTGACATGACCCGTACTGCTGTCGACATATCTTCCTTTTCCCCGCTTTCTAGGACGTCATTCGTTGGGACCCGGCCTGAAGCCTTCGTCCTTAAGCCGCGCGCGTGGCCGAGTGATTCCAAAATCGATCCACGATTCATCGGGTTCAGGCTGGAGCAAAACGTAAATTGTTATAATCTTTCGCAAACAAAGTTAGCGTTCTGCAGCGTGAAGTTAGTTCGCCTAACAAAATGAATCTCCATGCAACTTAAATGACAGTTGAAAGTTTTCTACTCCGTAACTTAAAAATTTCCGATTTCCGAACAGCGCGATAAGCAGGAACTAAGAAAACAACAGTCGCAGGTGCATTGAACACTCAGACGATTACCAATGAACTACGCTGGCTTGACTTGTCACAAAGCCACGCGATACCTTCGCGGAAAGACCTGCGCTGAATCCAGCGGGAGCAAATTGTGCCTTTTCAACGGATGGTCACACTCACTACCGACTTCGGTTTGACGGAACACTACGTTGGTGCAATGAAAGGGGTTATCTACAGCATCAATCCGTCAGTACAGCTAGTGGATATCACTAATGCGGTGCAGTCCTTTGACGTTCTGGACGGAGCCATGGCTATCGCTCAGGCATACAGCTACTTTCCCAAAGATACAGTGCACGTGGTGGTCGTTGATCCAGGCGTGGGAGGGCCACGCAGGCCGATTCTGGCCAACGTTGGCCAATATCTTTTTGTCGCACCGGACAACGGGGTGCTCTCGCTGGTCTATGAACGCGAAGAGCGGGTTACGGTGCGTCACATCACCTCGGAATACTATTTTCACCAACCGATCAGCAATACCTTCCATGGCCGTGACATTTTTGCCCCCGTAGCCGGCTACCTGAGTAAAGGGGTTGACACCAGCAAGTTTGGCGACGAGATTAACGATTTTGTACGGTTTGCCGCGCCCAGGCCGAAACCCAGCGCACCGAATGCCTGGAAAGGGATCGTGCTGAAGACGGATAAATTCGGGAACCTGATCACCAACATCACGGCGAAAGATGTTCCCCAGATTTTTGATGGCTCGTCGAACGGCTTTAAGATCACCGTGGGCAAGGCAGAGATCACCAGGCTGTGCTCCACTTATTCTGAAGGCGCACAGGGCGAGTTGTTCGCGATCGTGGGCAGCACCGGCTTTCTGGAGATCTCATGCAATAAGGCCGCAGCATCACGTGTGGCGGGTGCGGACAAAGGCAGCGAAGTGGGATTGACGATCGGCTGATCCTGGTCCGCGCTATCGATCCCTGTCGAGTTGTTTATACTCATACCTGAATGGGCCAACTTCTCCGTTTTTTCTGGAACTCAACGCGCGGGCACCGTTTTGCTCCGTGGCGCAGCCCCTATCTGCGCTGGCGCATGGAAACTTACTCCGGGCTCAAAATGGACAAGATCGGCTTTCTGGAATTCTGGGGCTTCATGTTCCGGGAACGGAAACAGCTGCGTCACTTCCTGAAGTGGACCTCTGAAATGGACAACTACGCACGGCCGAAGCCGAAAAATCCGTAGCAATCAGCATTCAGCATTCAGCCAAAGCACCATCACCGCAGAGGACGCGGAGAGCGCAGAGAATTGCACGTTTGAGAAAGTGTTTGGCTGCATTGCTGGAAAAAAACGGGACGCTTGCGCGTCCCGTTTTCGAAAACCAACTAACTATCTCTGATCGTATTTGGTTTTATCCATGACCGTTATCTGTGGTTCATGGAGTTGCCACCGTGGAATCCGCCTCCGAATCCGCCGTGAAAAGCCGGAGGGGCGGTGCGGACGTTTCCGTGGAAAGCCGGAGCAGGCCCACGAACGTTACCATGGAAGGCCGGCGCCGGAGCGCGCACGCCGCCACGAAGCGCCGGGGCTCGCTGAACGATCGGCCTGCGGGCAACAAAGCCCGGCCCTCCCGGGAAGGTTCTCACGAATCCCGGATGATGGAAGCCAACGAACCCTGGATGGAACGGCGCTCCGAAGCGGACAAACAACGGAGACCGGAAGACCACCAGCGGTGAATAGAATCCCCAGCCAAACGGGCTATAGAGAATTCCGTCGCCAGGAATAAAGGTGTAAGCACCGAAAGCGGGGGACCAGTACCAGCCGGCGCCGATCCAGCCAGGGCCGTAATAGCCGTTATCGACATAGACACTCGACGCGTTCACATTGGCTTCCGCCAGGTATGAAGAGCGCAGGCTGCTCCACTGATAGAGATCGCTTTGCTTGTAGTCGTCTTTATCAAAACCATGCGCTTTGAGTTCGGCGCCGGTATTCAGCTCTAGCCGCTTGCCGCCGTCGACGGAGATGGCGCGGTCGTTGGCGAACACTTCGGCTTTGCCGTCGAACACAAGGATCTCTTGCCGATCGGCATCGAATTCATAGAGGCCCTTCTTGACCAGCTGCGTCTGAACGCCGCCGGCATCGATGCGCAGGTGGTTCTGATCATGGATTTCAGCCACTTCCACCATGGCGCGGCCCTGGTCGAGCTCAACCTCGGTATTGGTAAGGCCGGGCGAGATCATGCGGACCGTGCTGTTGTCATCGACACGCAGAAAAACGCCGGGCGTGAGCAGGATTTCTGCTTTGCCGTTGCCTGTGTCCAGGGTCTGGTTCGCTTCCAGCATGGTGGAGCCGATGGAATTCGCGTTCAGCGTATCCGAACCGACGTTCACCTGACCCTCAACGTAATTGACAGTTCCAGGCAGCGCAGAGTGTGCGTCCGATGCTGCAAAAGCGGGCGCAGACAGTACCACTGCCAGGAACAAACTTGCGAATGAAGTTATTCTCGACAGTTTCATTTTCAATTCACCTCTTGGTTAATTAGATCGAAGTTGGAGGAAAAAGTTTCTGTCGTGGAGCGACTAGGTCAGAGAGAGGCGTGATAAGAATTGTTAGGCAGAGCAAAGAAGCATTCAGCGCTCGGCATTCAGCCAAAATCTTTCACCGCAGAGAACGCGGAGGGCGCAGAGGAAATTGAAAGGCGGACAAAAGACCTTGCTGTTGAGGGGCTGAATGCTGAGCGCTAACTGCTGAGCGCTAGATATCGTACTTCTTCAGCAGATGGCGGAATGAACGATACGACACTTTGAGCAGCTCTGCGGCACGAGTCTGTACGCCGCCGGATTGCTCGAGCGCCGATTCGATTAAGGAGCGCTCAATGTCGGCGACATACTTTTCAAAATCCATGCCATCGGCCGGAACGTTAGGATGGTGGCCATTGCCGTTGGTCGACACTCGCGGCGGTGGCTGGTCAGCCTCAAGGTCCACCTTCAGCACGTCAGTGGTTTCCATGGCGACAGCACGCTCGATGGTGTTTTCCAGCTGGCGCACGTTGCCGGGCCACTCAAAAGTCTTAAGCGTCTCCAGCGATTCCCCGCGGATACGCAGAATACTTTTCTGCGCGGCATTGGCGTACTTCTTGAGGAAGTGGTTGGCGAGCAGTTCCACGTCATCGCGGCGTTCGCGCAGCGGAGGCACGTTGATAGGAATGACGCTCACGCGATAATAAAGGTCTTCACGGAAGGTACCGGCTGCCACCATCT
>DATBHX010000087.1:0-21216 GCA_036557225.1 Candidatus Angelobacter sp. | reverse complement strand
AGGCGGCTTTTAAGAAGCCTTCGACCACTTCGAAGACGCGGTCCTGCGTCGGGAAGCTCATCTCCAAGTCGATCTGCGTGAACTCCGGCTGGCGATCGGCGCGCAGGTCTTCGTCGCGGAAGCAGCGCACAATCTGGAAATATTTGTCAAAGCCGGAGATCATCAGGATCTGCTTGAACAACTGCGGTGACTGCGGCAGCGCGTAAAACTCTCCCGGATAGACACGGCTCGGCACCAGATAGTCGCGCGCGCCCTCCGGCGTGGAGCGCGTCATGAACGGCGTCTCAATCTCAAAGAAGCCCTGGCCGGCAAGATACTGGCGGATCGCCAGCGCCACTTTGTGCCGCAACTCAATGTTGTACTGCATGGGCTCACGCCGCAGATCGAGGTAGCGGTACTTGAGACGCACCTCTTCATTGGCCAGAGCGGGATCGCTGGGCAGAAACGGCGGCTGCTTGGATTCGTTGAGCAGCTTCAGTTCGGTGGCCACAACTTCAATCTCGCCCGTAGGGACGTTGCGATTCACGGTTTTTTCGTCGCGCTTGCGCACCTTGCCGATGGCGGCGATCACGAACTCTGAGCGCAGTTCACTGGCCTTGGCATGCAGCGCCGCGTTGTCGCTTTTATCGAAGACCAGCTGCGTCAGGCCGGTGCGGTCACGCACATCGACAAAGATCACGTTGCCCAGATCACGGCGCCGATTGACCCAGCCCATCAACACAACCTGCTGCCCTGCGTTTTCCGCGCGCAGCTCTCCGCACCGGTGCGTGCGACGAAGTTCCCCTAAAAAATCGAGCGGCACAGACGTACCCTTTCTGCGATTAAGGTAAAACCTTGATTATAAAGGGTAGGCCGCGAATTTACGCGGAAGGCCGCTTGCATGAAGCGGCCTTCGCATTAAACAACAAGCTTTAGGGTATGGTGACGCGCTGACCGGTGAAGGTAAAGGTGCCGCCCGGGCTTCCGCCGCCATCCAGAGGATTACCGTTCGGCGGGAAGAAGGTAAGCACGATGCTGCCCGACACCTGATTATTGCCGCCGCCGGCATTGAATGTGTAGTCCACGCGAGCGCTGCCATTGGTCGCGAAGGGGAAAGAAAAATCAATAGTGCGGGCTTTCAGCGTGCGGCCGGGGCCGATTTCCCACACGCCCTGCTGGCTGCTGAACGAGATGCCGTTGCCTTCCTGGCCGGAGTCGATGACGGCCACCGAATTATCACTGTGCAACGTAATGACTGAGTTCGACGCAAAGGCGCCGTGGGAATCAGTAATGGTAATGAGAAAAGTCCCAGCGGGTGGATTGGCCGCGGCAACTTTCTGAGGGCTAACGGCAGTCCAGCCAAAATATGCCAGCACACATCCTGCTAACACAAGAAGCACTTTCTTTTTCATGGGTGACAACCTGTCTTTCTGCTCTTGCGATGGAATTGGCAAGAACAAGCGCATGATAGTCAACGCGTGGTTTTGCACCATTAAGCCGTGATGAATTCTTTTTCTGCGGATATCAAATTGGGATAAGAGGGCTATTAGTCTCAAGAATGGAAAGGTCTAATCCTCTGCGCCATCGTGTTCGCCGTCGCGAGATTGGCCTGGTTCTATTTTGCCGGTTTCACAATGTTGGCGATCTGGTTTTTCTCCACGCCGGCCTGCTCGCCCGTACTTAGGTTTTTGAGGGCGAATTGCCCGGAATTGACCTCGTTTTCACCTACGATCAGGGCAAAGCGCGCGCCGACTTTGCTGGCGGTCTCGAGAGATTTTTTGAGTTTGAAGCTTTCATCACCCACGATCACGACCACATTCTGGCGGCGAAGTTCACGCGCCAGTTGTGCCGCGTGCACGTTCATGCCTACGCCGAGCGGCGCGATGTAAACATCGGCAGGCTTCGCGGCAACGCCGGCAGATTCCTGCAAGGTCATCACCAGGCGATCTTCGCCGATGGCAAATCCAATCCCGGGCGCGGGCGGGCCACCGAGCGACTCAGAAAGCCCGTCATAGCGGCCGCCACCGAGGATCGCGTTCTGTGCGCCGAGGGCGCCATGCGTAAACTCGAAGGCCGTACGCGTGTAGTAGTCCAGGCCGCGCACCAGGCGGTGGTCGATTTCAAACGGCACGCCGACCCCGGTGAGAATTTTCTGTACTTCGGCAAAGTGAGCGCGGCAGCTTTCGTCCAGATAGTCGTTCATGCGCGGCAGCTTCTCAATGATCGGCTGGTCTTCCGGCACTTTGCAATCGAGCACGCGCAGCGGATTGGTCTGGGCGCGGCGCTGGCAGTCAACACACATGTTCGCGACCACATCTTTCAGCGCATCGCGCAAAGCTTGCAGATACACCGGCCTGTCACTGGCACAGCCTACAGAGTTCAGCTTGAGCGCCCAGCCCTTGATGCCCAGGCGATCGAGCAAAGTCGCCAGCATCTCCAGAACCTCAGCATCGACCGAAGGCGACTCGCTTCCGGCGGCGTTTGGTCCAATGACTTCCGCTCCGATCTGGTAGAACTGGCGATAGCGCCCTTTCTGCGGACGTTCACGGCGAAACTGTGGGCCAATGTAGTAGAAACGCTGCAGCCCCGGCCGCTCCCACAGTTTGTGTTCGATATAGGCGCGGACTACACCGGCGGTGTTCTCCGGCCGGAGGGCAAGCCACTGTCCTTTTTCGCTCTGCGCGCGGGCGCGGTCTTCCCAGGCAAACATCTCTTTGGAAACAATGTCAGTCTCTTCACCCACAGAGCGCTGAAAAAGCTGCAGATCTTCGAGGATGGGCGTGCGAATCTCCTGGAAGTTGTACACGCGGAAGACATCGCGCACCGCCGACTCGACGAAGTTCCAGGTCTCGGTGTCAGGCGGAAGGAGATCGCGAGTTCCGCGCACGGCTTTGATTGAGTTAGCCATTACTTGCCCAGGAATTCCTTGCGATAAATCTGCGTGTAATCAAAATAATTCTTGCCATACATCATGATGGTTTTTTGCGTCTCTTCGTCATCAATTTTTTTCTTGAACTTTCCCGGCACGCCCATCCACAACGAATACGGCTCAACCACGGTGCCTTCGGGAATGACGGTTCCTGCCGCGATAATCGAGCCTTCGCCGATTTTGGCATTGTTCAAGATCACGCAACCCATGCCGATCAAACAGCGATCCCCGATGGTACAGCCATGCAGCGTCACTGAATGCCCTACGGTCACCCAGTCGCCCAGGGTAACGCCGTATTTATGCCGCATGCCGTGCAGGACACTGCAGTCCTGCACGTTGGAGTTGCGGCCAATGCGGATGGCAAAAACGTCGCCGCGGATCACGGCGTTCATCCATACGCTGGAGTTCTCGCCGATCTCGACATCGCCGATGATCTGGGCGGATTCGTCGATAAAGCACGATTCGTGAATGCGCGGAGTGATTCCCTGATAAGAGCGGAGCATAGATTTGAATTTTAGAAGGTAACACGCATGGCAGACCAGCGGCAATGCAGGAATGGCCTGTTCACATTTGCGATATCAAATCAGGATAAAAATGCTGAATCAAGAACGAACCAGCCATGCTATAAGAGGAGACAATCCCCCACGAAAAGCGAAAACTTCATGAAATCCACAGCAATACTGTTTCTTTGTTCGGTGGTGGCTTCCGCCGCATGTCTTAATGGCTACCCTAACGTGCGTAAAGAGTATGCAAGTTCCAACTTCGTGCTAACCGCGAAGGTAGTCAAGGAAAGCAGGACACCCGCCAGCGCTGACGGTTATTTCCTGGAGGGAAGCACATTTAGAGTAATGCCGACCGGCACGTATAAAGGCACGATCACAGGGAGCCTGGATCTATTCAGCGAGAACAGCTCGGGCCGCTTCCCAATGAAACCGGGCAGGGAATATCTGCTGTTTGTGTATGAAGACCATGGAAGGCTCAGTGTGGATAATTGCGGGAACTCGGATCTGATTGAGCGCGCAAAAAAAGCGGCCGCAGAAGTGGCCCGTTTGTCCGGCAAACATAAGAATTGAGAAGGGGGGCCTCAATCCAGAACTCAGTGTAACTCCACACCCATCAACTCCGTCACCAGCGTCCACTGCTCCCAGGCGTAGCGCCAGATGGAAACCGAGTGCAGATGCTCAAAGGAGTGGAAGTCGCGCTCATTCATGGCCTGTTGTTCGTCGAGGTAAACTTCGCTGACGAAGTCGCAATCATTGCAACGGACAATATAAGGATAGTTTTCGGCCATGGCGCAGATTCGTTGGGGGGATCATCTCATTCTTGAGCCATTCTGATTGGACTGCACTAAGGCACTCAGCTTAGGGCAGGTTGATTTTTGGCCTATCGCCTCAAGAAGGTAACTGTGCACGCAAGCCCACGAAGAAAGAGGAGCCAGTGGAGAATCTGAGTCTCAGAGGAGCAGGTTTTTTGCTGTTCGTTGGCGCGCAGCAGCTATGACTTCATGATGCGGATTTTGATTTCCTGTTCCCAGATCACGTTGGCGGGCTCCAGGCTCTCAACTCCGACCTGGCCGGAAAGAGACGTCCCTGGCTCGCCGATCCACATCACTTTGTATTTGGCGCGGCGGTTCTGGCGCTGCAGCCAGATGGTCTGGCCCACGGCCTTGATTCCCGGCGGCGCTACCAGGCGCGCGCCATGAGTCGAGATTTCATACGTACAGCAGTTGTGCGACTCGCTGCTGGCAACGTCAGGAAACACCTTGACCGGGACCGCGAGGTGCAGACGCTTTTCGTGCCGCTTATCCATGGCTGCGGCTAGGGACGCTGCGCTGGGCGCAGCCGTTGGGAGAACTTGCTTGGGTTCCATGACCTTTCGAGTATCGCGGTGGTCGCCTATTTGGTCAATATTACTTTCGTGCGCCGGAAATGAAGCAAAGTTCCTGTCCTGGTTAGGTTTTCCGGCGTGTTCCAGGGAAACCGTTTACAATAGTTTCTTAGTCCCTCCTTAGAGACAAACATGATTCATTTTCCTGTACCTGAGGCCCTCACCTTTGATGATGTGCTGCTTTTGCCTGCCCAATCTGACGTGGTGCCGGCGGAGGTCAACACGCAGGTCCAGCTTTCGCGCAATGTTCGTCTGAACATCCCCATCATCAGCGCGGCCATGGATACGGTAACCGAGTCGCGCCTGGGCATTGCCATTGCCCAGCAGGGTGGGCTGGGAATCATTCATCGCAATCTTTCGATCGAGCAGCAGGCCGATGAGGTAGATAAGGTAAAACGTTCCGAAAGCGGCATGATCATGGATCCGATCACGCTTTCTCCCGACCACAAAATTGCCGATGCTCTGGACCTGATGCGCCGCTACAAGATTTCCGGCGTGCCGGTCACCAAGAACAAAAAGCTGGTCGGTATTCTCACCAATCGCGATCTCCGTTTTGAAACCCGCTCTGACATTCCCATCAGCAAGGTCATGACCAAGGAGAACCTGATTACGGTTCCCGTAGGCACTACGCTGGAGGATGCGGAGAAGATCCTGCATGAGCATCGCGTGGAAAAACTGCTGGTGGTGGATGACAAGTACAACCTGAAGGGGTTGATTACGGTCAAGGACATCCAGAAGAAGTTGAAATATCCCAGCGCCGCCAAAGACCAGCACGGCCGGCTGCGCGTGGGCGCGGCGATCGGCGCGACCGGTGATTTTCTGGAGCGCGCACAGGAGATGGTGAAAGCCAAGGTCGACGTGCTGGCCATTGACAGCGCGCACGGCCACTCCAGCCGAGTGATGGAAGCGATCAAGACCCTCAAGTCAAAGCTGCCTGAGGTCGATCTGCTGGCCGGTAATGTGGGCACACATGAAGGCGCGTGTGCTCTGGCCAAGGCCGGAGCGGATGCCATCAAGGTCGGCATCGGCCCAGGATCGATCTGTACTACGCGCATCGTTACCGGAGCCGGCGTGCCGCAGATCACGGCGATCGCTGAAGCGGCGCGCGCCTGCCGTGACGCGCAAATCCCGGTGATTGCCGATGGCGGTATCAAGTTCTCCGGCGACGTCAGCAAAGCCATTGCCGCGGGGGCCAGCGTTGTGATGATCGGCTCACTGTTTGCCGGAACGGAAGAGAGCCCGGGCGAAACCATTTTGTATCAGGGGCGTTCGTTCAAGTCATATCGCGGCATGGGATCGCTGGCGGCGATGTCGGCGGGATCGAGTGAGCGCTACGCGCAGAGCCTGGAAAACTCCTCCACAGACAACATGGCCATCCGCGATGGCGACCGCAGCGGCAATCGTGTAGACAAACTGGTGCCGGAAGGCATTGAAGGACGCGTCCCTTATCGCGGAACGCTGGCGGAAATGGTGTATCAGCTGGTCGGCGGTCTGCGCTCGGGCATGGGATATTGCGGCACACGCAGCATTCCTGAACTGCAGCAGAAGGCGCGCTTTATCCGCATCAGCGGCGCGGGCCTGCGTGAAAGCCACGTGCATGACGTGATCATTACCCGGGAAGCCCCGAACTACAGGCTGGAATAGGAATAGGCAGCCGACTTGTCATCCACCGCGCTTCCAGGACGGGTTCCCGCTTCTTCTCCACGCAAGCTGCTGGCTTGGCTGCCCACCGTGGCGTGGTTGTGCGTGCTGGCGTCATTCTCTACAGACACTTTTTCCGCCGACCATACAGGAAGCGTTTTACTCCGGCTCATTCACTTCTTTTACGGGCCGATCTCCCATCATCAGTTTGAGCACATCCATTTCCTCATCCGCAAGGCGGCCCATTTCTGCAGCTACGGATTTCTGAGCGCCCTGGCTTTCTTTTCCTGGCGCGCTACATGGCCTGCGCCGGAGAGATGGCACTTTCGCTGGGCTGCGTTGGGAATATTCACGGCGTTTGTTGCCGGGAGCATGGATGAATTTCACCAGAGCTTTGTCCCGTCGCGCACCAGCAACTTCCACGATGTCTTGATCGATACGGCCGGCGCTCTCTTCTTCCAGATCGTGATTGCGCTCTGGATCAACTTCAGACAGAGTCACGCGAAGCGGCAGGCCGACTGAATACACTTGTTTTTCTGTTTCGAGCGTTGGGTCAAATGATGCGCAAAAACAAATAACCCCGCACTTTCATGCGGGGTTATTTCGGTAGTCTGTTGGGATTGGCTGAAGGCGCGGAGGCCTTGATGCGAACCACAACTCGCTAGGACTTAAAGACTCACGCCTTAAGCCTCAGCCACCTCACGTTTACCACAACTGTCAGAATTCTTCATATATTTTGGATCGCCCTCCTTTCCCGTGTAAGCGAAGAATAGCGCCTCTTTACTCGAAAGTCAACAGGCAGGAATTCCGGATGTTATTGGGTCCAGCGATCCTTGCGCCAGTAAGGAAACATTCGTTTCAACTCGTTGATCTCCAACCAGGCTCCGCTTTCCGCATAGCCCGCATAGATGGCAGCCATTTCTACAGCAACACGAGAGGCCGTAAGCCTGGCATCGACGGAAACAAGCTGATCACCTTGAAATGTGATTCTGGCGAACGAAGGGCAGACGATCCCTTTGTCCAATACTCGATCGAGAACGCTGATCAAGTCCTCGGTAGTCATAACCTGCAAATTCATCTCGTATATCTATGATGCTGACTTCGCCTTCAGCGTGGATGAAGCGGTCCGCTCTCGGCGTTTTCTTTTTCCACTTTCTCCACCTCGTTCCAGGTCTTGAACGACACCAGATCAAGACTGCTGGCGCGTCTTCCCAGCGACTTGTTCATTCGCCGCCGCATACGAACAGCGACGATCGCCCCGGAAATGCTGGTGACGACGACAACAACAATCAGAGTCAGATATAGCAAACCCATATTCTTGTCCTCGCTGCATTTTGCTGGAATCGTGCTTGGTCTACTTGCTGGTGTTCTTACCAGATGCGCCGCTACTTGTCAGTTTGTCTGCCGTCACGAACTGTGGCGCAATATCGGTCGGCACCGACTTCAGCCGCTCCAGCGCTTTCTGAACCTCAGGGCGCATCACCATCATCTCGCTCATCAGCTTTTTTGTACCGGCATAATCGCCCGTGGCTTCCAGCGTAAGCAACACGCGATCCAGCCCGGCCACGGCATCTTTGATTTTGCCCAGGTCCACGTTGAAGGTGCCGTCGGCATTGGCGACGAACGCGCCTTTATCGAGAAAATAATTGAATTGCACAGCCATGCCTTTGGCGTGCGAATCCTGCAGACCAAAGCGCAGCGTGCGAAATGACGATGCCAGATACGTGGTGTAAAGCTGGCGCTCCGCATCAGGGCCATGCGGCAACGGGATCTGCAGCGCGCCTTTGTCGGCCTGCGTCATCAGGTATTGCAATGCGAAGAGGCCGGTCACATCGGCCTTGGCTTCTTCCACCGCGCTGTAAAGCTCTTTCAACTCTAGGCGTGGATTGGTCTCACGGCCGTTGATCTTGATCTGGTGCGGCCCCAGCCCGTGCGTGAGCTCGTGCGCCACGATGTGGGTAAAGAAAAGCTCAAAGCTCAGGTCGCTTTGTTCTGCAGGCTGCAAGACTACCCTCGAGATCGGCACCAGTGTTTGCTTGAATTTGGCTTCCTGAATGTTCTTGAGCATCACACGCTTGCTGCCCTTCTGCTGGACCACTTTGTCGTCGTTGGGCAGATTGTAAGCGGCGGTCTGGACGCCGTGGGCTCCATCGCCTGCGGAGAACACTTCATTCACCACGCGGATCGGCGCCGCGGCTCCCAGCTTGGCCACGCGAAACTGCGGGTCTTCCGGCAGATTGTTCTCGATCTCCTGCAGATGCTGGCCGAGGAACGCCAGCCGCGCCGACTCTTTGTCATCGCGCACGTTGATGTAGGCCTCAAACGCCGCTTTGTAGCCGAAGAGTTCGTCGTTGTACGTTTCGTACGGGCCGATGGTCACATCGACCGGCGCGTCCAGGTCCATCCATGCCATGTCGCTTTCGAAATAGTCGTCGGAGAGGAAGGCCTCGGCGCGCGTGGTGAGAAATCTCTTGAGCGTGGCGTTGTCAGTAAGCGCGGCGGCTTCTTTCAGTAGCCTGGCTTGCTTTGCCAGCGGTGGATACCACTCTCTGTGGTATGGAACTAGCCGAAGCTTTTTGTCCGGCCCGCGGCGGATCACGGTAAAGAACCCCAGCGCCTGCTCCTTCTGATCAGCCGGAAGAGTCTTTACCCAGCTCTCAAACTCCTCTTTCGTCATATCCTCGGGATAGAAGTTCGCGCCCGCCGGCTTCTTGGCCGGCACGCCGGGAAGAAACGCCTTGTGCTCATCGATCTCCGACCACGGTGATTTGTTGATCCAGAAATAGCGCAGGCGCGCCTGCCCCAGCGGCGACTTGTCCTGCTGCAACTTGTGATAGAGCGCCAGGTTGCCGCTCCACAGCTGCTCCATGAAGACCTCGTTCAAGCTCTTGCTGGCCTCAATCAGTTTGGCCAGTGCCTGCTTATCGCCCGCCGAAAGGCCGGAAAGATCGACCTCCAGCGGCGCGGGCGCAAAGCGAGCAGCCATCCGGTTGAGTTCATCGGCGTTGGGAAATTGCGAAGGCGGAGCGGGAGTTTTCTGTGCGGTAGCCATAACGGTCAATGTGAGCAAAAGAGTCAGGAGTCGGCGCATGGATATTAGAAATCCTCGGCATACAGGATACAACCGGTTCGTGTCTGCGGCGGACTCAAATGATTCAGCCCCGCGGACCGGGGCTGGGTTGGTGGTTTCTGGAGTTTTAGATGGTTCAGTTTTCCGTTGGATTCATCGCTGGCGATGAACGTCAGTTACGGTCTTACGCAGAAACATCCGAACTGGTTACAGCGAAGGACAAATCCGGGCATGCAGAGAATCACGTTGTTGCCGACGGAAGGACCGGATGAGCTTCTGGCGTGTTGTCCCTGAGCATTCAGGATGATCATGGCGCACAGCAGGCTGCTGGAGATGAAGAGCTTCATGATGCTTCTTAGCATTTTGATAAGTCCTCCTGTTCTTGATTCGCGAGTTGCGTGAGAAGGCGGCGGATGGCCAGCTTTTTCACGCGCTCTTGAACGACTCTATCGTGGGTTCCATAACGGGGGATGTCAAGAAAATGTGAGTGTTGTGAGTGCCTGATTTCCCAAATCAGGAAACGGTTCGGTGCAACAGCCGCGAGGAGTGTTAAGTTGCGACTAGCTCAGAAACTCACCGAAGCAAAAACCTGCACTGAGTAACCCTGGAAGGTGGAGCGATTCGCGAATTCCTCGAAGAACCTGAAGCCAAGATTCACTTTTTGGTTTGGCAACGCAACGATTGACGCGAATCCGAAAGCGTTGACCGCGTAACGCTCAGACGACTCGACAAGGGTGACTTGCGGCCCTGTCTTTGCTGTGGTCTGCCTTTGTTCATATCCGGCGGCACCAAACTGTAGCGCGATGCCATTACTGAATTTGAAAGCTTTCATGAGGGAGTAATCGAGGTCGAAGGTATCGCCGGGGTGGACGCCGGTTCCTTCCTGTGTTGTGTGAAATTCGTACATCTCGTAGGTGGAGAGCGCCAGTGATTTGCCTGGAGTCAGATAGATCGTCTGTCCGGACGAGAGCGCATGCGTCCAGTATCCAGAACCTACATTGTTGCTGGCTTCTGCGGCAAAACGGCCCGTAGGAGCCAGAAAGCCGTACAGAATGCGTATTGCGGTGCGTTCCTTGTTCCACCCCAGGATGAACGGGACGTAGTATGAGTCTGCAAATCCGCTGCCTCCGCTGATATTACCGTGAATATCTGATGTCAGGTCGTTCGTCGCGACCGGCAGAGTTGCAATGGCCGAATAATGCGCGCCCCCGAGGAATTCCCGTTTGCTGACCCATATCAGCGAGTTCATGTCCATCAGGACAGAGTTGCTGCCGGTGATCGGAAGAGTGTCGCCGTTGTCATCCTTGACTTCATTGCGCGCGTAGAACAGCAGTTGGTTGGAGTAAGTGAAGCCTGGCGGCGGTGTAACGCCGGAGTTGGTGGCGCTCATGCCGAGAGGATAGACGCCACGGCTCTGCGCGCCAGCGAGCAACGCGTAGATGGCCGCAAGGAAGATAACTCCAATCCAGCGGGCCCTGTGAGCGGTCATCGACGGTCAAGCGACCCGTGTTCGAGCGCCCTGGCCCCGCGGCGATCGCGCCAGGTTCCGCCAAAAATTCTCGAGTGACTCAGTGCCGCCAAAGAGGGTGGTAAAAATCGTGGAATCGGCAAAGACAATGTCGCCGGCGCGGTTGCCTTCGGGCGGCATCCAGAGCAGCATGTTGAACTCGCGGTTTCCTGCTTCCGTGAAAGGATGTGGCCGGGAAAGATCAATCGGCTGGCGGGCAAGGACGCGAATGGCTCTCGGGTCGTCAATGGTCAATGCATAGTGGGGCAGGTGCGGGTGGAAGTTGAAGGTTGTCACGCCGTCCAGCCAGCCTCGTTCGTCCAGATCTCTGATCGCATTAAGAGGCGCGATCTGATTGGTTCCCTTAACTACGGCAGGCCGTAGACCATAGCGGTTCTCGACCGGAGTGCCCAACCCTTTCATCAGCGAGCGAGTGTACTTGCCAAAGCGTTGCTGGCGGGGAACCAGCGGATCGCCATGGTGGGCATATTCCATCTTGCGCTCTTTGCGATCGGGTGAGACACCGACATCGTGGTGCGGGCCAAGAACCAGGCAAGTTCCTTCGCGGCCAAGAAAGCGGCGAATGGCTCCTACTTCTTCGGGCGCAGCTTCCTGCTCGGTGACCATGTGGTCAAGACCGAAGACCATCAGCGTGTCGGTATCGTCGAGAAGGCTGTCATCGATTAGCTGCTTCTGCCCTGCCTGATCGATGCGTTGATAAACCGCAACAGGATGTTCTGTAACTTCGCCGACTAACGATTGAAACCGCAACAGCGAGAGATGAAACAGCTCCAGGGTTCCGGCAATGCCCTGGAGAAACATCTTTGATGAATACTGCTCGGTCTCATAGTCGGGCCAGGCCACGCGGCGGACCTCAGTCATGGTGGAAAAGCGATTGTCGAGTTCAGTGACGTCGCGATTGGCCTCCCACGGGTAGCTCCACGTCCAATAAATGCTGAAGCGCGGCTTGCCAGGCGTATATCTTCTCGGCAGCTGGACCTGGTTATATGTTCTGGGACGGGATTTCATCTGCATCATCGCTGGAACTCCTTAAGACACTTTCCTGAGTCTTGGTTTGGCCGCCGCATCGCCCGAGGCGAGAAGCCTGAGCGCCCGAATGCCGGGCAGAAAGAAATAAGCGCCGCCACGAATAGTGGTGAAGGCCGGAAGCCCCTTGATTTGTTTGCGAATGGGGCGGCGAGGAATCGTCATGTCGAACGTGCCATCCTGAGTGCCGATGAATGGATCGCGCTCGTTACCCAGGTCTTTGAAGTTGGGATCGTTCACCCAGACATTCATGGCGAATTCAAACTGGCGAACCAGGCTGGCGCACCCGATGAAGGCGGCAATGCCCCGCTCCACGCCATCTTCTGGAGCGTCTTCCGGCAATGGCGGGCCGTATGTGCCTCCGCGACGGATCATCTTGCGCCGCTGCATGTTTTCGCCGGTGTCGCGCAGATTCATGCGCCGGATATGCGAGCCTACGGGACAGGCGTAGCCATAAGGATCCATGGTGGCGTAAGCGAAGTCATTGGTGCGTTGCAGGTCGCGGCCGAGCTCTGGGTCGTCTTTGGCCGGCGACAAGACCAATGGGGCGCCGTTACGCCAGCGTCCCATGAGCTTGGCGGCTACCAGTTCCTGTTCTTCGCGCGTCTTACCCTGCTGGCGGAGAAAATCACGGAAGGCGCCGACATGTTCTTCCATCCGCACGTAAGCGATGTAACTGCCATTACGGGAGAGCGACTCCGGCTGCGGAATCTCCGGCTGCGTGCCCGTCTCATCCACGTAACCGAGGAAGAATTCACCAGCTTTGATAGGCGGGCCTGATCCGGGCGTTGGCTGCTCGCCTGCTCCTTCAACCACCGGTTGTGAGAGTCGATCGAGGTAGCCGAAATGCTCACGCGGCTCGCCCGCATGTGCCGCTTCAAGATCCAATCCGGAAAGTACCTTGACCCCATCTATCTGAGACAAGTATTGGTCATGTTCGCGCTTGCATCGCTCGCGCTCCGCAACGTCGCGTGCGAAGAGTATCGCGATGGCGTGTAGTTCCGGACCTGCAAGACCTCCGATCCAATGATCGGGATGGTTCGCGCCGGTTGTACCCAGGATTTCAGCCCTAGCTGCCATGCCCTGGCGGAATTCTTCCGGAAAAGTCGCCAGCGACGCTTCGTCCAATCCCAACGCACGAAGCCCATTCCAGGTGAAGGCCAAGGTCACCCATCGCGAATCTGGCGAAGCTGAGCCCACAGATTTCCCGGTACCTACTTTGTCGACCAGGCCTGTAAGCCATGCCTGGCCGGCTTTCGGGTTGCTGAAAGTCAAAAATTCGTAGCGGGCCGCCTGCGCGGGCGTACGCGTCAGCAGAAAGTGCTGAATGTCCTCTGATTCCAACATGGCTAGTTCCCGGGAGCCGAGATCATTGCATCTGGTCAAGCATCTCAGAGAAGGCCTGCTTCAGCTTCAGGGCCTTCCTGACTTCGTCGGCGCTCACATAGGGATACTCGCCGTACTCGAGAAAGCTTGGACATTGATGCTCGCGAAAGAACTTGATCACCGCCGGAACGTTCGTTCTCCAGTCGTCGGGCCACCCTTCCAGGTTGGTGAAGACCGTAGTAATGCCGGTCTGGTTGAAGAGCTCAATTGCGTCCTCAACGTATTTGTCGAAATCGGTGTCAAAGATGCCCTGATACATAAAGTGCAACCCCGAACCAACATCGAACAAAAGCCAGCGCAGGTAATGCAGCTTGAGCGGTCCCAGCACGAAGGGATCCGCTTTGACGGCGTCCTCGACACTCTTGCCGTAATCGCGCATTGCCTGCTCGCGCCCCGGTTTGACTTTGCCGACCACGGAAAACCCATAGCACGCCGGCGTTCGGGGAAAGACCGGGCCATAGCGGCCGCGTTCCTCCTTAAAATAACCTTCCTTGGGAAGCGCCATGGCCTGCGGCCTGGTCCAGTCTTTTTGCGGCTCAACGATTCTTGGTTTCTGAGTGTCCTTCGGCAGTGGTTGGGTAGCCATCGCATTGTCCTTGTTGGAGGGCGCAATTAGGCGACTATTTCTGATTTCTGCGACCCTGCAATCTCAATGCTATGAAGCATGATTGAGCGTCGCAATCCCAGCCTGGAGCTTTGCTTAGAAGACTTGAGCAGGCCGACAGAAGGCGTGTGAGTCTTTACAAGTAGGAAAGCTGATGTGCCCGTGAAGCTTGATGGGATTTCAACCCACTCCCGGGAAGCGAAAGCAACGTTGAGGTCAGATCGAAGCCGCCTCCATCTCCTTCGGCTTGATCTCAGCCTTACGTCCGCCGAAGAGTTTCTTCAGGCCGGGACCAAGCTTGTCGAGATAGACGTAGTAGATCGGCGTGATGTAGAGCGTGAGCGTCTGCGAGAAGATCAGCCCGCCGACCACCGCCAGCCCCAGCGGACGGCGTGATTCGGCGCCGGCGCCGAATCCCAGCGCGATCGGCAGGGTGCCCATCAGCGCGGCCATGGTGGTCATCATGATGGGGCGGAAGCGGACGAGCGCGCCCTGGTAGATGGCTTCAGCGGCACTCTTGCCTTCTTCACGCTGCGCATCGAGCGCAAAGTCGATCATCATGATGGCATTTTTCTTGACCAGTCCCACCAGCATGATTACGCCGACGAAGGCGTAGAGGCTCAGGTCAGAGTGGAAGAGCATGAGCGTGGCCAGCGCGCCAACGCCGGCGGAGGGCAGTCCGGAAAGAATGGTGATGGGATGGATGAAGCTCTCGTAGAGAATACCCAGCACAATATAGATGACCAGGATCGCCATGAGCAGCAGCAGGCCCAGCCCTGCGAACGATGACTGAAAGGCCTGCGCTGTGCCTTGCATCGTCGGTGTGATGGTGGCCGGCAGGATCTGCTTGGCTTCTCGATCGACGGCCGTGATGGCGTCGCCCAGCGAGACACCCGGCCGCAGGTTGAAGCTAATGGTCACCGCCGGCGACTGCCCCAGGTGGTTCACCGTGAGCGGTCCAACTTCTTTCTTGAAGCTGGCCAGAGAACTCATGGGGACGAGCTGCCCGGTCTTGGAGTGCACGTAGAGCATCCCCAGCGCTGACGGATCAAGCTGGTACTGCGGCTCCAGTTCCATGATGACTTTGTACTGGTTGTTGGGGGCGTAGATGGTGGAGATCTGGCGCGAGCCGTAGGCGCTGTAGAGCGCATCTTCCAGCGTACGCGGATCAACGTTCAGCGCCGCGGCTTTGTCGCGGTCGATGTTTACGGTGACCTGCGGGTTTTTGATCTGCAGGTCGCTGGTGACGTCCTGCAGCTGCGGCATGCCGCGCAGGCGCTGCTCGAGCTGCGGCGAGTACTGGTAGAGTTCGGTCGTATTCGGGCTTTGCAGCGTGATCTGATACTGGCTCTTGGTGAGCTGTCCGCCAATGCGGATAGGAGGCAAGTTTTGCAGAAAAACGTTGATGCCGGGAATCTGCGCCAGCTTGGGCCGCAACTCCTGAATGATCTGGTCGACGTGCGGGCGACCTTTGCGCGGAGTGAGCCGTGCGAAGATGCGTCCGGAGTTGAGCGCTGCGTTCACGCCGCCTCCGCCGACGGTGGACATGTAGTTCGCGACGTACGGGCTGGAACCGATGACTGCCGCAGCCTGCTGCTGATGGCGCATCATGTCCTCAAAGGAAATGCCCTGAATGCCTTCAGTAAACGCGAACAGATTGCCCTGGTCTTCACTGGGCAGGAACCCCTTAGGAATCGCCATGAAAAGAACAGCCGTCAGTCCGACCACGACGAATGAGAGCATGAGCGTGGCAAACGGATGCGCCATTACTTTTTTCAGGCTCCATTGGTAGCCGTGCAACATGCCGTCAAAAACCGCTTCGCTCTTTTTATAGAGATAACCGTGCTGCTTGTGCGCGCCGGCTTTGAGGAAGCGGCTGCAGAGCATCGGCGTAAGCGTGAGCGAGACGAAGCCGGAGACAAGAATCGACACGCCGATGGTCACAGCAAACTCATGCAGCAGCCGTCCTACGATTCCGCCCATGAAGAGCACCGGAATGAAGACCGCAGCCAGCGAGATGGTCATGGAAATAATGGTGAAGCCGATTTCCTTCGCGCCTTCCACTGCGGCCTGGTATGGCTGTTTGCCCATCTCCATGTGGCGGACAATGTTTTCCAGCATCACGATCGCATCGTCGACGACAAAGCCCACGGTCAGCGTGAGCGCCATCAGGGACAGGTTGTCCAGGCTGTAGCCGAGCAGATACATCGCGGAGAAGGTGCCCACAATCGACATGGGCAGTGCCAGGCTGGGAATGATCGTCGCGGAAACGTTGCGCAGAAAAAGAAAAATCACCATCACCACCAGGCCGATGGTCAGCATGAGCGTGAATTTCACGTCATTCACGGAGTCGCGGATGGAGATGGAGCGGTCATAGAGCGTGCCCAGTTTGATTCCCGCCGGCATCTGCTGCTGTAACTGCGGCAGCAGCTTCTTGATGCTGTCGACGACCTCAACCGTGTTGGTTCCCGGCTGGCGCTGGATGGCCAGCACAATGGCGCGATCACCGGTGTACCAGCTTGCCGTCTTGTCGTTTTCTACGCTGTCAAAAACGTGGCCGACTTCATCCAGCCGCACGGGCGATCCGTTGCGATACGCCACGATCAGTGGCCGGTACGCTTTGGCTTCAAGGAGTTGCCCCGTTGCCTGCACGGTGTAAGCCGTGGAGTGGCCAAAAAGAGTGCCAGTAGGAAGATTTACATTGGCGTTGTTGATCGCGTTGTAGACGTCGTCAATGCCGATCTGATGAATGGCCAGCTTGCGCGGATCAACCTGCGCCCGCACGGCGTATTTCTGTGTGCCGAAAACTTGCACCTGTGCTACGCCGCTCACCATGGAGAGACGCTCAGCTACCGTCGTCTCGGCAGCCTCGTCGACGTCAGAGAGGCGCATGGTGGCCGAACTCAGAGCCAGGTAGAGCACCGGCTGGTCGGCGGGATTGACTTTCTGGTATGACGGCGGCGAAGGCAGCTCCGGCGGAAGCTGCGAGAGCGTCTTGGCGATCATCGCTTGAACGTCCTGCGCGGCAGCGTCAATGTTGCGCTCCAGCGTGAACTGCAGCGTGATGCTGGTCGACCCCAGAGCGCTGGATGAAGTCATGGAGTCAACGCCGGCAATGGTCGAAAACTGTTTCTCCAGCGGCAGTGCGACAGCGGAAGCCATCGTATCCGGACTGGCGCCCGGGAGTGTCGCGCTCACCTGGATCGTTGGGAAGTCAACGTTGGGCAGATCGCTGACCGGCAGCAGTCGATAGGCAAAGATGCCAAAGATCAGGATCGCCGCCATGATCAGCGTGGTGGTGATAGGTCGACGTATGAAGAGCTGTGTCATGGTTACGATCCGCCCTTGATGTCTACTTTCGTTCCCGGCGTCAGGCGCAACTGGCCGTCAGTGACCACGCGCTGTCCCGGCTGCAGTCCGGAAGCGATCACGGTATCATCGCCGGCGTTCCAACCGATCTTCACCGGCTGCGGCTGTGCTGTGAGGTCCTGGTTGACTACGTAAACAAATGTTCCGCTCTGGCTGGTTTGCAGCGCAGCGGTCGGAATCACAATGGCGTTCGGCTGTGACTTTAACGTCAGGCCCACGTCGACGAATTGTCCAGGCCAGAGTACGCGCGCGCCGTTATCGAATGTGGCTTTCAGCTTGATGGTTCCGGTGGTGACGTCCACCGAGTTGTCGACGAAGGTCAGTCTGCCTTGAAAGTGCTGGCTGCTGCCCTGCGGCGCCGCGTCGACCTTCAACGACTGCAGATTCTGATACTGCTTGAGGTCGGCCAATTGCTGCTCGGGAATCGCGAAGGAAACGTAGATCGGCTCAATCTGGTTGATCGTCACCAGGATCGGGACATCATTGGCCTTCACCAGATTTCCTTCTTTTACGCCAATCGCTCCGGTGCGCCCATCGATCGGAGAGTAAATCTTCGTATATTCCAGATTGATTTTTGCCGTCTCCACCGCGGCTTTGTCTGCTGCCACCGTCGCTGCCATGGCGTTTGACGCAGCGCCCGCGGCATCAACTTGCTGCTTTGAAACGACTCCCTGCGTACCCAGACCCGCATAGCGCTCGGCATCCAGCTTCGCGTTCAGCGCCTGGGCTTCGTCCTTGGCCAGAGTGCCTTCGGCCTGGCGCAGCGCGGCTTCGAAAGGCGGGCGCTCGATCGAGAACAGAAGCTGTCCTTTCTTTACGAAGTCGCCTTCTTTAAAGTGCACACCCACCAGCTGACCGGAGATCTGTGCTTTGATGGTGACCGTGGAAATTGCCTCCACATTACCAATTGCCTGCAGCGCCACCGGCATGGTGCGTGAAGCCACAGTCGCAACTTTGACCGGAGCGCTCGGCATCTGCGGCTTGGCCGCCTGCACAGCGTCCTTGTTGCTGCAGCCCGCCAGGAGAAGCAACAGCGCCAACGACAACGTATGAATGATTGCGTTTCTCGTTTTCATGGTTTGATCTTTTGTCTTGTATCTTGCCTGAACATCGTTTCCGACAGTGCGTAATGCCCGTTACGCCCGTTTGGTCCTTCTGGAGCGGCCGCGTTCTGCATCCCGTTCAGCCAGATTCCCGCCATGGTTTCCGCGACCTTTGCCGGATCGAACTTCTGATATTTGTTACCGCCAAAAAATTCCTGCACCAGGAAGTGATAGACCACCATGCCCAGGAAGCCGCGCGCCGAAAGCAACGGATCAACCTTGCGAAACGCTCCTTCACGGGCGCGACGGCGGATGTAATCGGCCAGCGCCTCGTAGTAAACGGCCACGTAGGTGCGAAAGAAGCGGCGCGAAAGCGTGTGACTTTCCAGTGCAGTGAACCAGAGCAAGCGGGTCAGCTCGGTGTCGCGGACTGTGCGGGTCAGGAATTCGCGCGCAATCGCGGCAAAAATCTCATAGTCGCTTCCGCCCGTCTCAACAATTTCGTTGATCTTGTGCCGTCGTCCGCGAGCGCCGCACTGCTCTTCAATAATCGTCCAATAAAGCTTTTCTTTGCTGGGGAAGTGACGAAACAGCAGCGCCTCATTGATGCCGGCGCGCTCGGCGATTTCCCGCGTGGTAGTCCCGCGATAGCCGCGGCGTGCAAACAGCGCGGAAGCAGTGCGGATGATCTGCCGGCGGCGGTCCAAGGCTGAAAGACGAACAGGCATGTGGGGGACTTGTCGAAGTAAGTGAATACTTACCTTATCAGCTTGGACGAGCCACTCTCAAGATGGTCTGAAAGGAAGATGTAAAGAAGTGTAAAGGCTCTGTGGCGCGCTTGAACTCGGCGCTAAACCCTGGCCAGCGCCTCGCAGAACCAGCCTTTGGAATCGGTCCAGCTTTTTTCCAGCTTAAAGCCGCCGCGTCGCAGCAAGCGCCGAATCAGCCGATCATTGAACTTGTAGCTGTTTTCGGTGTGAATACGTTCGCCCTGATCGAAGTGGTAGCCGCGACCCAGGTCCTCGATCCAGGCCGTCTGCTCATACTGGCTTTCCAGGTGCATCTCAATGCGCGATTTCCGGTTGTTCCAGAAAGCCACGTGTTCAAAGGCGTCAACGTCAAAGCTGCCGCCCAGTTCGCGATTGATCCGTACCAGCATGTTCTTGTTAAACGCGGCAGTCACACCCTGGGCATCGTTGTAAGCGGCATCAAGAACGTTGGCATCCTTGATCAGATCAAAACCGATCAACAACGCATCACCCTTCTGCAGCGATCGGCGCACGTTTCGCAGAAAATCTGCCGCCTCTTCCGGCTCAAAGTTGCCGATGGTGGAACCCAGAAAGAGGACCAGTTTGCGCCCGGGCAGCTGCTTGAGATCGGGTAGATGATGCGTGTAGTCGGCAACAATGGGGCTGACGCGCAGGCGTGGGAAATGGCCATTCAAGCTGGCCAGCGCGCCTTGCAGCGCAGAAGACGAAACATCTACAGGGTAAAAATCGGCGCGAAGCTGGCGGCGCAGAAGCGCGTGAATCAAAACCTGGGTCTTGCTGGCGCTGCCCGCGCCCAATTCCACCAGAGTGAGATTGTTTCCCGTCTGCTGCACCATGTCGCCGGCAAACGCCTGCAGAATGGCGCGCTCTGTGCGTGTGGGATAGTACTCGGGCGTCTCGGTAATTTGATCAAAGAGCCGCGAGCCCTCGGCATCGTAGAAAAGTTTCGGGGGAAGACATCGGGGCCTCATGTTCAGGCCCTGCATGACCTCTTCCGCAATCGGACTAATCAGGACCGCCGCTTTATTCGTTGCTGTCATCTGCCAGCCTTATGCCGGAGAACTGCCAGCGGGTCTCCGGTGGGAAGAAGTTGCGATATGTAGCGCGAATATGCGAGCGTGGCGTAGCGCAAGAGCCGCCGCGCAGGACCATCTGCCCGCTCATAAATTTTCCGTTGTACTCGCCCAGCGCGCCCGGCGCCGGCTTGTATCCGGGATAAGGAAGATAGGCGCTGCCGGTCCACTCCCATACATCGCCGAACATCTGCAGGGGCCCATCCTCGCTCGCTGAAGAAGCCGCCTCAGGATGCAGCCTTCCGCTTTCCATCAAATTCCCTTGCACTGGCAACCGCTGCGCGGCGATCTCCCATTCGATTTCGGTAGGCAATCTGGCGCCGGCCCAGCGTGCAAATGCATCTGCTTCATAAAGACTCACGTGGCACACCGGCTCGGCTTCTTCCACTTTGCGCCGGCCGAAGCAGGTAAAGTGGTGCCACTGGCCGTCAATCTTTTCCCAGTAGAGCGGCGCGTTCCAGTGATGGGTTTGAACAGCCTTCCACCCATCGGAGAGCCATAACTCAGGCCGCGAGTAGCCGCGATCTTCCATGAATGAGAGATACTCACCGCAGGTTGCCAGTCGCGAAGCCAGGCGGAACGGCTTGATGAAGGCCTTATGCCGCGGCGCTTCGTTGTCGAAGTAAAACGAGTCGCCTTCCACGCCGATCTCAACCAGCCCTTCCGGGTAGCTTTGGACTTTCTGCGGTGGAGCTGGCGCTGTCGAAGCTGCCGGTGCGGCCGCCTGATACGCCGGCCGCAGCGGGTTGCTCCAGAACGCATGCTTGATGTCGGTTACCAGCAACTCCTGGTGCTGCTGTTCATGATTCAATCCCAGCACAGTCAGCTTCCTCGCCGATTCCGAAACGCCCGGCTGGATCAGCTTCAGCATGTGCTCGTCCACATGCGCGCGATATTTGCGCACATCCTCC
>DATBHX010000086.1:0-10871 GCA_036557225.1 Candidatus Angelobacter sp. | reverse complement strand
TGGCGGATCTCGCTCACGGTGCGGTTGCGATTGTCGGTGGTAACGTCCACCAGCAGAGCCACGCCGCCGGGACCATAGCCTTCAAAGGTGATTTCCTCATAGACCGCGCCGGGAAGCTCGCCCGTACCGCGTTGAATGGCGCGTTTGATGTTGTCCGCCGGCATATTCTCCGCTTTTGCCGCGGCCACAGCCGTACGCAACCGAGGGTTACCTTCGGGATCGCCACCGCCACTTTTAGCAGCCATGGTGATTTCTTTGATCAGACGGGTAAAAATCTTGCCGCGCTTCGCGTCCAGCGCGCCTTTTTTGTGCTTGATTGTGGCCCATTTAGAGTGGCCGGACATGTGGATAACCTCGAAGAATCAAATATTTAGACGGCCGACGGGAGACGCGGCGTGCGCTCAACGGGCGCATGAAAACAAAGTAGATTATAGCACGGAGAGCTGTATGATTCAGCTGTGACACCGGATGAATGGGAGCGAGGTGTGGAGGAGTGGGAGCTCGACCTGCTCAACCGGCAGCGTAACATCGTCTTTCCCGACACCGTACTGAACGAAGGCCGTTTTTTCCGCAATGTGGTCTCCGGCCAGATTCCGCTAAACGCAGTCCAGAAATTCGGCGTTCTGCTGATCACAGCTCCTTTTATTGCCACCGGATGTATTGGCACTGCCCTCGTAATCGGTGATCTTCTAACCGCACAGGGTGTGTTTGATCGAGGTCTGTTCTTAATCCCAATCTTCACCCCTATTGCCCAGGTGGGATTTGGAATCATCGTCATGGTGCGCGGCTTGTTCAATGCGCCCATCACCGCCGAAGAAGACATCAGCGAGAACGCGACGCCCACTCTGCCCATCGACGAATCCGATGAGGAGCCGCCACCCACGCTGCCCCCTGACGAATCTTAAAGGCGATGATCAACCGGCGGCTGTGTCCCGGCTGCGGACTTCTGTCGAAAAGCAAAAATTACAGCCAAGAGCGGCGGCGCCAGCAGAATCGCCCACCAGAACGGAACCAAGAGCGCGATTGCGATCGGCGTAAGCAGTGACGCCCAGAACGGCACCCTGGCCGTACGCTTCATCAGATATGGCTGCAGGAACAGACCGTCGGTGACCATGATGATGGCGAACAGGATGAGTACGTAAAAGAAACGCATGTGGTCATGGCTGAACGCTCCCAGAATCGCAGGGATAATCACCGCCAGCGGCCCGCCGAAATTAGGAATAAATTGCAGCAGGCCGGCCAGGAATGCCCATACCGGCGCCCAGGGGATTCCAATGATCCACAGTCCCACGAACCAGAGGAGCGCCACCGCCAGGGAGTCCTGGCATTGGGCAATAAACCAGTTCTTGAGCGCTGAGCCGGTGGTGCGCGCGTGAGAACGCCAGTTGTTCATAGTCATTAAGATGCCCGACCGATCAAAATTGGTAAATGAGTAATTTGGTAATTGAGTAAATTAAAAGTCGCGCGGTCATTGCCCTACATTTACCAAATTACTAATTTACCCATTTACCAAATCCGAAACGCATTGACCCTCTTGCTAAAATGTAAATATGAAATTCGGCGTCATCATCTTTCCCGGCTCCAATTGCGATCATGACAGCTACCACGCAGCCATCACGGCCACCGGCCAGCAGGCGGCCATGTTGTGGCATGAATCGCACGACCTGGAAAACTGTGACGCTATCATCGTGCCCGGCGGTTTTGCCTACGGCGACTACCTGCGCACCGGCGCCATTGCCCGCTTCGCGCCCATCATGCAGGAAGTAGGAAAGTTTGCTGCGTCTGGCGGGTTGGTGATCGGCATCTGTAACGGCTTCCAGATTCTCTGCGAAGCCGGCCTTCTGCCTGGCGCGCTCCTGCGCAACGCCGGCTTGAAATACGTCTGCAAATTTATCGATCTTCGCGTGGAAAACGCCGACACGCCCTTTACCAACGCATGCAAGCCGGGCGAGGTTCTGCACATCCCCATCGGCCACATGGAAGGTAACTATTATTGCGACCCAAAGACCCTGGAAGCGCTCCAGCGCCAGAACCGGATCGTCTTCCGTTATTCCACACCCGACGGACGCATCACTGCTGAAGCTAATCCGAACGGCTCGCTGGATAACATTGCGGGCATCTGCAGTGAAGGGCGCAACGTCCTGGGAATGATGCCTCATCCTGATCGTTGCAGTGAATCGCTGCTGGGCTCCGCGGATGGCGCCAAGATCTTCCGGTCAATGTCGATGGCCTTGGCGGGCGTTGCCGCGCGATAAACAGCAGCCCTCTTGAAAGCAGCCGTCTGCATCCAACGTAACTGAACTCCCCTGGTGTAATCACGTTACAACAACTAGGAGATCCTTATGATGCGCTTCAAAACCAGCGTAGCCGCAGTGGCTTCCTTGCTGCTTGCCCTGGCCATCGGCTGCACATCCAACAAAGCCAGTACGCCCGATGTGAAAAACCATGTTTCGCAAGCCCTGGACAACGCAGGCTACAAAGACCTGAAAGTAGACGTTAATAATGACAAGGAGCTGGTTACCCTTACCGGCGACGTCAAAACCCAGGAAGACAAAGAGCGGGCGGAAACGCTGGCCAAGAACGCTGCCGGTGGATATGTGATATCGAACGAAATCGGCGTGCGGCCTGCAGGCGTGGAAAGTGATGCCAAGAAGATTGATTCCAACCTGGATGACGCAATTGAAAAGGACTTCAAAGCGGTCATCATCGCCAATAAGCTTGATAACCAGCATATTCGCTACGACGCGAAAAATGGAGTGCTCACGCTCAAGGGCGACGTTGACACAGCAGCCCTGCGCGCGAAGGCGGAGAAATTGGCCGCCAGCGTGCCCAATGTACAGCAGGTAGTCAATGAACTGGACGTAAAGGGTTCCAAGCCGAAGCCGTCAGGCATGTAAGTGAACATGGTGCTTGCAAAGGGCGGTGAATGCCGTCCTTTGTTTTTATCCATTTTTCTGAAAGGCTATTGCTTCTTCTCGATTTTCCAGCCATCGTAGCTGCCTTTGTTGTCAGCGGCGATTTTCTCAAAATCCCGGCGAATCTTTTGCAGGGCCTTCAATTCAGGCACCATCGTCTTTATGGCTGTACATGTCCACTTTTCACCCTCTTTTTCAGGCCTGTCCGACTCCACATCAAATTTCTTTCCAAAAACGCTGACACAACCTTTGGATTCGCTCTTCGCGTCGGGAAAGTGGAGCGTGAAGGTAATTTCTTGTGGCTTGGACATATCGATACCGGCTTTGGCCAGTTGTTCAATTTGCAACTGGTCGGTATCAGCAGACTGGTAAATCCCGAAAGAATTAAGAGAGACCCAGAAAAACGAACAAAACAGCTGCAAGTCGAAGCTTCATGCTTGATCTCCATCGGTTGATCTAGATTCCTTCCCCGTAGAGCCCCTGGCTGGTCCACGCTTCTTTGTTTACGACGTAGGGCATGCGGGTGACGTCGCCGCCGTAGTTCCCTTCCAGAACATCCAACAAGCCCTGCACGCAACGTCCGGCCATACCTTTCTCCGGATCGGTCGAGAGACGAGTAATGCGGCCTGCGCTGGCAAAATGATGAAACAAGCGGCAGCGGTCTTCAATCTCGGGGTCGAGCAAGGGAGAGTCGGCCGCCAGCGGCTCTTTCTCAAAGACATCGAGAGCGGCGCCGGCGATCCAGCGCTCTTTCAGGGCCTTGGCGAGGGCTTGTTCATCCACCACCGGACCGCGCGCAGCGTTGATCAGATAGGCTTCTTTGCGCATCAGCTTCAATGTCCGCTCGTTGATCAGGTGATAGGTCGGCGTCTTCCCCTCGCGCACCAGCGGAACATGCAGGCTCACGTAATCTGCCTGACGCAGAGCGTCTTCGAGCGCCACGTACTTGATCCAATTTTTGGTCTTCGTCATCTCGAAGCGGTAGCGCAGGTCCATCAGGTGCTGCACATCAGCGGCAAATCGCTGGTTCTGGTACACCGGGTCGTAGCAAAGCACGTTCATGTCAAAGCCGAGACACTTCTTGATCAGCGCCAGGCCGATCCGTCCGGTGCCGATCACGGCAATCGTCTTGCCTGAAATCTCGTCGCCCAGAAAAGGCAGAAACGGATGCCATGCGCCCCATTTGTTCTCGCGCACCATCTTCTCGCTGTCCCACATGCGGCGGGCCAGCGTTCCCATCATCAGAAAAGTGAATTCGGCGGTCGCGTCATTCAGGACCTCCGGCGTGTTGGTGAATGGGATTTTGTAGCGATTCGCGTCAGCGCGGTTAATGTTGTCAAAGCCGACGGCGATCTGTGAAACAACTTTCAACGTGCTCTTCCCTGCTTCAAACACCTCGGCATCGATGGGATCGCGCAGCGTTGTGATGAGGCCATCAATGCCGCTGCTGACTTTCTCGATGATCAGCGATTTAGGCGGCGCCTCCGGCCCTGGATACACCTCCAGCTCGTATCCTTTTTCGCGCAACAGGTTTTCGGCGGCATCGCCGATATGGCAGGTGGCGTAAACTCGTTTGTTGTTCGACATGAAAGATTTTTGGCCGCTGATACAGGCAGATGAGCACTGATCAGAGTAACTCTTTAGGATATCGCGGTTAGACAGGTCTCGTGGTTACAAAATGAATGCGGCAACAAGAAATGTTGCCGCATATCAAATGAATCGTATTACCGCATCGAATCAGCGCTTATCTGCGCAGATCAGCGGCTATAAATTCTTCTTGGCCCAGGCGCCCACGCGGTTCAGCGCTTCGTTCAGGTTCTCCATGGAGTTGGCGATACTGAAGCGCAAGTAGCCTTCGCCGAACGCGCCAAACGCTGTGCCGGAAAGGCACGCTACACCAGCTTCATTCAGCAGTGCATCCGCCAGCTTCCGCGATTCCCAGCCAGTCTTTTTGATATTCGGGAAGGCGTAGAAAGCGCCATGCGGCAGCCGGCAGCTGAAGCCCGGGATCTTGTTTAGACCGGCAATAAACTTGTCGCGGCGGGAGTGGAACTGCTCGCGCATATGGTCCACAGACGATTGGTCGCCCTTGATAGCTTCAATGCCCGCCACCTGGGTGAAGCCGGCGCTGCAGGAGTTTACGTTGGTCATCAGGCGGCCAAAATGCGCGGCCAGATCCTTGCGCATCACGCCATAGCCAAGCCGCCAGCCGGTCATGGCATAGGTTTTCGACCAGCCATCGAGCATGATCACCCGGTCTTTCCATCCGGGCAGAGACATCAGCGAATAGTGACGGCCTTCAAAGATCAGGCGGCTGTAGATTTCGTCGGAGAGCACCATGATGTCGCGATCGCCGATAGCCGTCGCGATATCCTTTACATCCTGCTCCGTAAGCACGCTGCCTGTCGGATTGTGCGGCGAATTCAGCACAATCAGCTTGGTGCGATCGGTGATCAGGTCAGCTAGTTCGTTCGGATCAAGACGAAAGTCTTTCTCTTCCCGCATCTTCAACGGTACAGGCTTGGCGCCGGTAAAGTTGATCAGAGACTCGTAAATCGGGAACCCAGGGTTGGGATAGATGACCTCGTCGCCCTCTTCCACCAGCGCAGTGAAAGTGAAATAGATGGTCGGCTTGCCGCCGGGCACGATCACAACCTCGTCAGAGGTGACCTTCACGCCGTGCGACTTGGTCACTTCTTCCGCCACCGCCGCACGCAGAGCGGGCAAACCCGCGGAAGGCGTGTAATGCGTGTAGCCCTTTTGGATGGCGTCAACACCGGCCTCAATTACGTTGGCCGGCGTATCAAAGTCCGGCTCGCCGATTTCCAGATGGATAATGTTTCTTCCCTGGGCCTCAAGCGCGCGGGCCTTGGCAAGGGTTTCAAAAGCGGTTTCCGTACCCAGGCGGGCCATACGTTTGGCCAGCCGCAATTCTGCGGGAGTAGTGACTGTACTCATTTTTGTTTTTGACTCGTTATAAAGTTATTCGTTGACCGCTTGTTCCTGGCTCTGCGATCGCAACACGTGCGCCACGGTATAGGGCACGCGTCGCGAAGGCTCCTGGAAGTTTCGTACCTGAAGATCGCCCAGCAGGCCCAGCGCCAGCATCTGTCCGCCGAAAACGATCAGCACAGCGGCTGAGATCAGCAGCGGGCCATGTTGGCCCATTACGCTCACATGCCAGAGGAGTTTGGAAAACATCAGCCAGAAAGCAATCCCCAATCCGCTTAACAGGGAGAGCATGCCGACGGTGCCAAACAGATGCAGCGGCCGGTACATGTATTTCAGCAGGAAGCGGATGGTCATCAGATCAAAGAAGACGCGGAACGTCCGCGAGATGCCATAGTGCGAGTTGCCCTTGGGCCGCACAATGTTCCTGATGGGAATCTCGCAAATGGAAGCTCCATACCAAGAAGCCAATGCGGGTATAAAACGGTGCAGCTCGCCGTATAAAGGCAGCTGCTGAATGATCTCGCGACGGTACGCTTTGTACGTGGTGCCGAAATCGTGGATCTGTACGCCGCTCAGCTTTGACATGGCCCAGTTGGCAATGCGCGAGGGCAGGCGGCGCATGACAAAGTTATCGACACGCTCCTTGCGCCAGCCGCTTACCAGGTCATAGCCCTGCTCCAGCATCTCGAGAAACTTGGGGATGTCGTCGGGATCGTGCTGCAGATCGCCATCCATGGCGATCACATATTCACCCTGCGCATGGGCAAAGCCCGCGGCGAGAGCTGAAGTCTGTCCGAAATTGCGGCGCAACTTCACCACCACCACGCGGCTATCAATGGTTACGATCTCGCGCAGCAGCTTATAGGTACGGTCCATGCTCCCGTCGTCGACAAATACCAGCTCAAACGTGTCTCCGGTAGCCTCCATGACGGCCTTCAGGCGGTCATAGAGCGCGGTCACGCTCTCCTGCTCGTTGTGAAAAGGTACTACGATCGAGTACTTCGGCATTTCTTAAAAATTATACATCCCTTTAAATCGTCTTTGTGACTTGAAAATGACTGAAAATGAAGAAGGTTTCCCTTACGTAACTAGTACTGCAATGGAATTCACTTTTTTAGCTATTGCCGGTACTTTTGCCTGATCCTTACCGTTCGGTCCAGTTCATCCACTACCTCGAGGATCTTCAATTTCAAGTCCTTATCCAGGGCGGCAGTTTCCAGAAATTGGCGGACCTGTTTTTGCGCCGCCTCAGATTGCTGTCCGCCGATAAAAGCATTCAGCCAGGCGAGCATGAAGAAGATCTTTCGTTCGCGTTTTACCTGGGGCAGCGCGTCGAGGGCAGGCTGTAAATAGGCCGCCGTCAGCTCTGACTGGTTCCACCAGTTGAAGCTGCCCAGGCTCTGCTCAACCCAATCCTCGGGACGAGATGCATTGTGCAGATACTCGTCAAAGTAAGTCTTCTTGATCTCGGGACTGGGCTGGGCGGCTTTTGCCATATAGGCATACTTCTTTCCGTCACCCGAGGGATCGCGCCTCTCTTCTGTCGCCAGGACTGCTTCGGCCGCAGGATCGTTCAGAGCGACCAGTGTAGCCACGATGTTCCAGCGATCCAGCGGACGGAGCTCTACTCCGGGCACTACGAGCTTGCCGCTGAGCATCTCTTTAAGTTGGCCGCGAGCTTGAGTTGTCTCGGCTACCCCGCGGAGCGCGCGAAACCAGGTGATCCTCATATCCTGCGATTGCGTGTGCAACATCTGGCCGGCTGCCAGCGCTTCCATCTTTGGGGCGAGCTGTGCGCGGGTATCGGCAGGTACATAGCGATGGAGCGCTGTGATTGTCCGGCCGATGATGCTTTGCGCCAGCGACTCGTCCGTTTCCGTGGGTAGCAGGCGTAGCGCGAGCTCGATATACTCGCGCGGGTCCATGTCGGCTTCGCGGACTGAATCCCACAAAGAGCCCCAGAGAAGGGTGCGTTCAAATACATCCGTAATTTCGTTCAAATGAGCGATGACAGCTTTACGGCTGATCGGATCAAGCAAGAATCGACCATAGGCCTGATCTTCATAGTTGGCAAACACGTATCTCGGACAAAAGAGACCTATGGGTTGTATTTTTGTCTTTTCGCCCTGTAACTGTGTTGGTACGATAAAACTAGGACTCAGGCCACGGTCAAGCATTATCTTGGTCGCAATTGGCCACAAACCGCCTTCGCCAAGTACGCCGTGCTGGGAGAGCACTATCGAAGTACGGTGGATTTGGTTTGGATCGCACTGCAACTCCACATCCACTTGCGGCATGCCTCTGCGCTTGATCCACGCATCGGCCCATGTGCTCAGCTCTTTTTTCGACGTACGCTCCAGCGCATGCACCAGATCGCTCCATTCTGCATTGGCGTAAGCATGCTCTTTGAGATAGAGCCGCAGGCCGTCGCGGAACTGATCTTCACCCACGACAAATGCCAGCTGCTTGATCACGCCCGGCGCCTTGGAATAGACGATCGCTCCATACGCCGACTTGGCGTCTTTGAGATTGGGAATTTCCTGGTAGATCGGCGTCGTTCCCTGCGTGGAATCGATGGCATAGGCCGCCGGCTTGATGGCCTGGTAGAAGCGTTTCCACACGTTCTCATCCGGCTTGAGAGCGTTGAGCGCATGATACGCCATGTATTGCGCGAAGCCTTCTTTCAGCCAGAGATCGTCAAACCAGCGCATGGTTACCAGGTCGCCGAACCACTGATGCGTAAGTTCGTGCAGCAGCAGGATGTCGCGGTTCAGCCGGTCGCTGTGCGTGGGCACCGTGCGAAACAGGATCGACTCCTCGCGCAGAAAGGTCGCTCCTGCGTGCTCCATGCCGCCGTAAGCAAAACCGGGGAGCATTACCATGTCGTACTTGGGAAATGGAAAAGGCTGGGCGAAGTAGTTGGAGAGATACTTGATGCCGTCGGCGGTGATTTGCTGGACCGCTGCGGCTTCGGCCTCGGCCTTCTCAAACTTCGATTTGCGAACGTAGAGCCCTGGCAGTCCAGGCGTGTCATGAACTTTTTTGAAGGGGCCGGCGGCAAAAGCGAAGAGATAGGTGCTGATGGGCCTGGTTTCGGTGAAGATTGAGCGGCGCTGGCCAACATCTGGCAGCTCACCGTAGGCCAGCCGCTCGGAATTGGAGATTACGGTCCAATCCTGCGGCGCGTTCACCGTGAGTTGAAATCTCGCTTTCAGATCCGGCTGATCGAAGCACGGAAACGCCATGTCGGCATCCATGGGAACAAACAGCGTGTAGATGTATTCGCTTTCGTCGTCCTTGTCTTCAAAGCGGGTGATGGCCTTCCCCGCCGGCGCGACCGGCGCGGTGAAATCGATCTCCACCAGGTTCTCGCCCAGCTTGAGCAGCTTGGCAGGCAATTGGACGTGGCCATTCTGGATTGTTGTCGCCGCAGCTTGGCCGTTGATGGTCAGCTTGCTGATCGTGCCTTCGCGAAAGTCGAGCCACTCCGGCAAAATACCGCGATCGTCTGGATTCTGAACAAAGCGCAGTTCCTGGTGTCCGGCAACCGAGTCAGATTTAGGAGTAATCGTGTAAATCAGGTGATAGCGCACATCGCTCAATTGCTGCGCGCGAAGTCGGGCGAGATCGCGCGGAATGCCTTCGGGCGCCTGTGCCAGGGCCGCTATCGAAATAAACAGCAATAGTATTCCGCTTTTTTTCAAAATGTCTCCCCTGATCAAGATCAATCCGTTGTTGCGGCCTGGGCTGCCTGGCTCTCCAGCGGACCTGACGCAATATGCCGGCTGCGCAGCAGCTCCACCACGCGATGGAAGAGCCTTGAGCGCACGGCGTGGCGCTTGTGCGCGCGCGTGATGTAACGCACCACCACGTTCACGCCGAGCGGAGTCGGCCGGACCATGATCGCCGGGCCGGGAGCAAAAGTATTGCCGACGTGGCTGGGCACGGCGCGCTGCCATTCCTGTTCCGCCAGCTGTACATCTTCCTGGGTTTCATCGAGCACGGTCTTCTGTACTGCTTCAGCTACGGGATAAGGATCGACGCCGGCAGGAATGGGCACTTCAAGCTGGTCCCAGAGCCACTGGCCTGTGGTAGAGAAGTTGAAGTAGTGGCCTTCGATGGCGAAGCTGTTGACCAGGGTCACTTTGCGCCCCGTGGGATGGCCGGCATCAGACCAGTCGCCGGTTTCCAGGATCACCGTATGCAGCAATCCAACCTCAACCACTTCACCGCCGATACCGTTGATCTCCACCCAGTCGCCCGGACGTATGCCGTTCGGTCCCATCAATACGAACCAGCCAAAGAAGCCGACAATGAAATCTTTCAATGCAACGGTCAGACCGGCGCCGGCAAGCGCAAGCACCGTGGCCAACTGGCTCGGCGGGCCAAAAATCACTATCAGAATAAGAGCAACGCCCACCACCTGAACGGCAAAGCGGACGGCGATGCGGACGGTATGACGCCGCCGGCTGTCCGGCGCGATGCGGGCAACCAAGCCAGCTACCAGCCGGTTGGCGAAAAGAACAGGTATCAGCAGGGCCAGGATCCAACAGATGCCTTCCACCACGCCCAGCCAGTAATCGTGTTTTCGCTCCGCGACCAAGCCGGCCCATCCGCTATAAATGGCATCCAGCTGCTGAAAATCCGCTGAGCGCTTGTCGAGTTCGGCCAGGTGCTTACGTTCTTCTGCAGCATGCCTGAGCGCGGAGTATTTCTCTGGAGCGTTGGTGTTGTGACCCGGTGCCGAGTTCTCTGTCTGGGGAGCAGCGGGCGACGTAGAAGGGCCCGCTTGCTGGCCGGATGGTGCATTCTCCGGCTTCGCCCCTTTAGTTTCCTCATCGAGCGCCTGGTGTTCTTTGCCAAGCTGGGCCAGGCGCGGCTTTAACTCATCGCGCGCATCGGCCAGCGCTTTCTCTTTCATCCTCAGTTCACGCCAGGCCCGGAACTGCACCATCAGGATGCGGGATTCGTTTTCCTGGACTGATTGGGCGGACTTGGCCCCTC
>DATBHX010000085.1:0-14876 GCA_036557225.1 Candidatus Angelobacter sp. | reverse complement strand
CCGCCCAGCACAAACGAATGCACATTTTCGACTGAGACTCCCAGTTCCATCGCCACGAAAGTGCTCATGCGCGCGGAATCGAGCACGCCGGCCATTCCAATCACGCGGTGCCGCGGAAACTTGCTCAGCTTGAAAGCCGCCTGGGCCATGGCGTCGAGCGGATTGGAGACAACGATCAAAATGCAGTTGGGCGAATTGGCCACAACTCTGGCGATCACGTCCTGCATAATCTTGAAATTGGTGTTGAGCAGGTCATCGCGGCTCATGCCAGGCTTGCGGGCGATGCCGGCAGTAATGACGACGATGTCAGAGTTGGCTGTATCCGCATAGTCATTGGTGCCGATGACGTAGGAGTCGCGTTTTTCCACCGGCATGGCTTCGAGCAGATCAAGCCCCTTGCCCTGAGGGATACCTTCCAGCACGTCAATCAAAACGACGTTGGCCAGCTCTTTTGAGGCGATCCAGTGAGCCGCAGTGGCACCCACGTTTCCTGCACCGACAATAGTTACTTTTTTGCGCATTGACAATTCCCTTCCCTTTTGCAACGTCACGTGGATTCTCTGTGACGTGATATTTGAAACGAATTCCTTGTGCCGCCAGTTTGGTCGCTACACGGCGGTCTTTTTGCGCCGGTCAACCATGTTCTCCAGCATATGTGTCGCGAACTCGCTGGTCCTTACCTTGGTTGAGCCGGGCATGAGCCGCTCGAAATCGTAGGTCACAAATTTCTGCTGAATCGTCGCTTCCAGCGAGGTCTCAATCAGCCGCGCCGCTTCCGACCATCCCAGATAATCGAGCATCATCACGCCCGAGAGAATCACCGAGCCGGGATTGATCACGTCTTTATCAGCGTATTTGGGGGCGGTGCCATGCGTTGCTTCGAAAACGGCATGCTGATCGCCGACGTTTGCACCCGGAGCAATACCCAGCCCGCCAACCTGGGCGGCGCAGGCGTCAGAAATATAGTCTCCATTAAGGTTCGGCGTGGCCAGGATGTCGTACTCGGCCGGACGAATAATCACCTGCTGGAAGATTGAATCGGCGATGCGATCATTGATCATGATCTTTTTCTTCCACTCTCCAGCGCCGTGGGACTTGCCGATGGAATCCAGAACGCCTTTGACTTCAGCGTAAAGCTCCTGCTTGAAACTTTCCGGAGCAAAGTCCAGGCCGGGCTCGATCATGGCCGCGTTCTGCTCAACGCTTAGATTCGCGTTCTTGTCTTTGTTGTCCAGGATCCAACTTTCGCGCTCGGTAATCACCAGGTCGCGGAACTCTTCGCGCGCCAGCTCATAGCCCCACTCGCGAAAGGCGCCCTCAGTAAATTTCTGAATGTTGCCCTTGTGGACCAGGGTCACCGATCGCCGCTTGTTCTTGATCGCGTGCTGAATGGCCATGCGCACCAGCCGCTTGGTGCCGGTGATCGAGATAGGCTTGATGCCGACGCCGGAGTCTTCGCGAATGCGTTTTTTGGTTCCGGCGAGCATGGTGTTGTTGAGGAAGTCGAGCAGCTTCTTGACCTCCGGCGTTCCCTCTTTCCATTCGATGCCGGCGTAGACGTCTTCAGTGTTCTCACGGAAAATGACTACATTCAGCTGATCCGGATGCTTCACCGGAGAAGGCACGCCCTGGTAATAGCGCACCGGCCGGATACAAGCATAAAGGTCCATGATCTGGCGCAAAGCGACGTTCAGAGAACGAATACCGCCGCCGACCGGCGTGGTGAGCGGGCCCTTGATGGCGACGTGCAGATCACGCACGGCGTCGACGGATTCCTGCGGCAGCCAATTGCTGAACCTGGTATAGGCCTTCTCTCCGGCAAAGATCTCCAGCCAGTGGAGCTTGCGCTGGCCGCCATAGGCACGCTCCACGGCACCGTCAAATACGCGCACCGAGGCAGCCCAAATGTCGCGGCCGGTACCGTCGCCTTCGATATAAGGGATGATGGGATTGTCAGGAACCTGCAATTTGCCGCCACTGAAAGTAATAGGGCTGCCGCCCTTGGGCAGCGTAACTCCGTTGTATGAAGACGCCATGCTACCTCCCCGAAATGCTTTCACAATGCAAACCTTTTAAATTACCATCGCAGCGGGGATGGCGCAAACGCTGTGACTGGGGTCACGAGGAATCGCCAGGCCGCAACACGATCAACAAGGAGCAAGCCACAGATGGTCAATCGAATTGTGCTCGTTGTTTTGCTTTTAGGGTGCTCTACCGCGCCGGCGTTCGCCGTCAACACTTCGTATCTCTACCGCGTGAACCTGGTCCAGGCCGCTCCCGGCAAGCTGGTGGAGCTGATCGATCTCTACAAGGCACGCGCGGCAGAAATGAAAGAGGCAGGCGACGAAGCTCCACTATGGATGCGCCACAGCCAGGGCGATCATTGGGACCTGATGGTCCTCTATCCCATGGGCAGTTACGCCGAGTATTACCAATCGGAGCGGATCGCCAAACGCGCGCGAGCAGACCAGACAGCAAAACTGGAAGACAAGATCAAAGAGAACATCGCGTGGCAGGAAGACCTGTTTGCTTACGGGCCGCCGCTGGCCGATGTCCGCAAGGCCTTCGACGGCGGAGGATTTTTTCACATCGAGATGTTCGTCGCCTTGCCGGGAAAGTTCACCGATTTATACAAAGAACGCGAGATGGAAAATGCCTACGCCAAAGCGATCAAGGAGCCGGAGAACCTGATCTTTGTCCGTGACCAGGGCGCTGCGTGGGATATTTTTACCGTCGGCGTCTTCCGCGACCTGAAGCACTATGCCGAAAGCGCCGATGTGCCTGCCAAAGATCAGGAAGCTGCGGCGAAAGCCGCGGGATTTGACTCGCCCAGCCAGATTGGACCGTATTTACGACGGTATATCCGCGAGCACCATGACACGCTGGCAGTAGCCGTGAAATAGAAACTTAGGGTTTTAAGACATCGGCGAAGATGGCTCTCACCACATTCTGAGTACTGCTGAGCTCAGCCTGCAGGTCAGATAGCTCCAGCCTTAGAATCCCGCGTACGATTCTTGCTATAGGCTGTCGTGCATGTTCGGCCGTAGGAAGTTCGGGGCGAGCTCTGCCGGTCACGAGTCGAATCGCATGATCAGTTGTGCGATAAAGGACTGCCGCCTGGAGCAGAGTTTCAAATACTGGCGCAGTCAGCAACCCTGCTTTGTGCAGCCGTATCAAGCGCTCGTGAGTATTCCCTTCGACCAGGTTGGCCTGCGTGAGCATGATGTAGGAAACCAGAAAGTCGATATCGTAAAAACCACCGGCAGCCAACTTGAAGCTGCCGGCAAAGCGATTCGACTTCTCCAGCCGCCCGCGCATCTCCAACACAGATGCGCAGAAGCCAGGCCGGAACGCGGCTTCCACAATCTGATGCCACACCAGGGGCAGCAATGTTGTCGCAATATCTTTCCGTCCGGCGACAAAGCGCAGCTTGGAATAGGTGAGGGCCTCCCATGGCTGGGCTTCTTCCGTAAGATACCTTTCTATCTGCGCGACGCTGGCGACCAGATCGCCTTCACCTCCATGCGGGCGCAGACGAGCATCAACCGTGAAGAGAGGCCCGTCTTTCGTATAGGCAGAAAGCGCGTGTACCAGGCGCTCCGCATCCAGACGTGCAGATTCTTCGTCAGCCTCTGGAGCACGCACAAAGAGCAGGTCGGCATCCGAGGCAATGTCACATTCCTCCGTGCCCAGCCGTCCCAGGGCAAACACCGCCAGCTTACCTTCGCCTTGCACAATGCGCAGCGCGCTGCGAATGGCCTCGTCAGCCATCTGTGTGTTTTGTTTCAGAGAAGCAAACGCAGGACGCGGCGAGAGCACATCCTGCGCGGCGAGAGCAAAGCCGGCGCGATAAAAGCGTTTGCGTAGAACCGCCAGCGATTCATTTCGGTCGCGCGCCAGGCCGTCCAAGGCAAACAGCCGCGCATTGTCGCCGGGTGTAGGCTGCGCCTTTCCCAGCGCAGGCAGCATCAATGCCAGTGATGGCTGGCGCACCAGAGTGTCACACAGGTAATCACTGGCTTCCAACAACACAAGTGCCTGGCTGACCGCCGCAGGATTTGCCAGCAGGGCGGCGTAGCTTTCGGCGACGCTCATGGCCGATCCGAGAAAGCGATGCAGGTTTCGCCGCCCATGCGGGCTGAGTTTGGCGACGCAGATTGCGTGATGCGTCGCCGGTGAGTCAGATTCGATCCGGCGCATGAGCTGATCAAACGAGAGCTCCCTGGCGCCGATATAGTAAGAGTCTGCCCCGGCCTCAGTGCCGCCTCTTTCCCGCTGCTTCTGGTGATGCACCATGCGCTCATAGATCGCGGCTACACGGCCCATGCGTTCGCGCAATGGACGCATTAACCCCGTAGCGCCGGCGTTGCTGTCACGAAGCACACCCCGCGCCAATACCTCGAGCTCCGGTTCCGTCGCGGGCAGGTGATGGAGTTGCTGTCCTCGCTGCAACTGCAGGCGATGCTCGATGGTGCGAAGGAATTCATAGGTCACGCTCAATTCACGGAAATCAGAGCTGCTGAGGTGCCCTTTGTCATTCAGCTTCTGCAGGGAAAAGAGGGTGCCGCAGGACCGCAGCCAGGGTTCTTCACCGCCATAGACACGCTGCAGGCATTGCGCCAGAAATTCGATATCGCGGATCCCGCCTCGATCAAGCTTTACATCGATGGTAGGCGGTTCCTTGCGCGTAGCCAACGCCCGCCGCCGATGCTCACCCATCTTGCGGCGAGAATTCACCGCAGTCTCAACCGCAGCGAAGTTGACATGCTTGACATACACCCGCGGCTGAACAGCGCGAATCAATGTACGCGCCAGATCGGGGTCACCCGCCGAGTATCGAGCTTTGATCAGCGCCTGCAGCTCCCAATCGTGCGCCGTGTGTGAGTAATAGTGGAGCGCCTGATCGAGCGCAACGGCCGGTTCGCCTTCCTGTCCCAGCGGCCGGAGCCGCAGATCAATGCGGAATACCGCGCCTTCAACGGTCGTGCGCGAGAGCGTCTGCGTGATGAGTTGCGCCTGGCGAACAAAGTACTCGCGTAAGGAGAGCTCGCCCGCGGCAACTTCTGGGCCATCATAGAGAAAGAGCAGGTCAACATCGGAGCTGTAATTCAGCTCGTTGCCTCCGAGCTTACCCAGGGAGAGCACGGCGAATCGCGCGGTTTCCGGAAGCATCGCGCGAGGATATCTTCGACGCATCTCCACCCGGCTATCGCGCACCGCTTCCGCAATCAAGACGTCGGCCAGAGCGGAAATCTCAGCTGTGGTTTCTGCCAGCGTCGCGATACCCAACAGATCGCGCAGAACAATGCGTACATACTCGCGTTTTTTGAAGCGGGCCAGAAGAAGAGAAATGTCATCACCGCCAGCGCGCGCGCGGAAGCGCTTTAAACCTGTCTGGAACGCTTCCGGCTCGGCCGATCGATCCATGTCTTTTTCCGATCGAAGTGACTCCAGCAGATCAGGGTTCTGAATGAGCACCTCACCAAGCCAGTAACTATGGCCAAAAAGCAGAATCACGTACTGGAGAAGAACATGGTCAGAGTCGAGGAGCGCAATACACCGATCGCCGTTTGACGTAACCAGCCGTTCCAGCAATCTGAGCGTCTGACTCGGATCGGGGCTCGCTAAAAGCAATGGGTCAACGGCCGCTATCGTCTCCGCACACAGTCGGGACGTCAGATACGCCAACTCCTGGCGCGCGCGTGTTGCATCGCGAAACGCAAATGAGCCGGCCGCTTGTTTCGACTTCTCCACGCACTGAGCATAACAAAGGCGGCTCAGCTCAGCAGCCTCTTCCGTTCAACCTCTTACGGCACGACAATGCCCATGCTTCTTGTGATCTCCAACGCCGCCGTACGGAATTCATGTGGACCGGCAGCAAAGGATACCTTCCCACCGGAATAGGCCGAAATTCTCTCCAACAAAGCCCGCTCGTCTGCGCCTGCCGCTTTCAGGCCAATGCAATCAATGCGCACACCGGTCACCTGGCTGCGAAATGCCAGTGTCTCAGCTTGGTCGGAGCTGGACTGGCCATCCGATATGACGAGTAGAATACGATTACTGTTCTTGCCGATTCTCTTCAAATGTCCCGCCGCAAAAGCGACGCCGGAGAGCAGCGCTTTGCCCGCGCGTGGGCGGATCTGCCCCAGCGCCTCTTCCAGCAACGTATCGTCAGCGGTCAGGTCCTGCTCGAAATCGAGCTGATCGCTGAAGACCAAAATGCAGGCTTCATCATTCGCGCGCAGGTTGTGGACGATTTCTTTCAGTGTCGCGATGACCGCCCCCCGGTTCTGATTGGTCAGCAGCGACGTCTCAATCAGAATGCCCAAAGAAACGGCCTCCGTAGGCGCGGCCAGAGGCCTGACGCGGTTTGGCGAAGCTGCCGGCGACGTTGTGGTCCGCTCCGGCTCGCGCAGCGTAGCTTCAAAACTCGCATTTGACTTCGTCCTGGTGATCGCTTTGCCGCCCGCAACGTCCGCCGAATCTTCAGGCTGCTTGCTGGAGGCTTTTACTGAGGAGCGAGTTGGATTCGCTGCGCCGGAACTTCCCGCCGCGCGACTGGAGCCATTACCAGCACTCGCTGCAATCGCCTTCGATGCGCTTCCCTGTTCAGAACCGGCCGGGTTCGGTGGCGCATCCAGAGCAGCTGCGCTGGCGGTAAATGCCTGCCAGCCAGAGTCAGTTCCTCCGTTCGAGTGATAGCTGCGCTTTGCATAGTCAGCGATCGCCTTGCCCTGCGGCCCGCTCAGATTCGCCGCACGGGCAAGATACCAGTATCCGCGATAGTCATCTCTGTTCTTGCCATTCAGTAAAGCCAATCCAAGCCCATACACCCAGGGGACATTGTTGGGATCGCTGTCCACGGCCTCCTGCAGTGCGGCGCGTGCTGCCGGATACTCTTCAAGGTCGAGCTCAGCCAGCCCGATTGCCCCCTTAAGCATGATTGACACCTGCTGCCGCACGACTTGAAAATTCCGTTCCGGCATGCCTTCCGGCCGTCGCAATTGGTTCACTGCAACCAGCGAAGTATTGAGCATTGCCACGCGCTTTTGCATCGCGCTCTTGCCCCGCACAGCCGCTTGTTCCTGGTTCAGGACCGCGACTGCCATCGGATTCACCGGCTCAATCGCCAGCAACTCGCGTGCGTGCTGGGCCGCCTGCGTCTCGTGTCCAAGCCGCAGGTGGTCCCAGATCAGGAACTCCAACGCGTCGACCTTCAAACTGCCTGCGCCGGGAAGAGTCAAATAATGCTCCATGGCCACAATTCGCTGTGCGATGACCGATTGCTTCACCGCATCGGCGTAGGCTGCAACGCTCGTCTGCGCTGATTGGCCGCAGACCGCGCCTGATACAACACAACAGATGAGCAGCAAGACAGCTGCTCGCTTATTCAAGATCAACTTCCACGATAATGACTGCATCAGCAACTCTGAATCGCCGGACCCAACTCACAACTCTCTCGCTTACCATGGCCCTCGCGATGATTGGGAAATCAATCGTTTGGATGCCCAGAGCTGAGCTGCTGCTGGCCAAAAACTCCGCTGAAGCCTGGGATTAAGTAAAAATTTCCCCAGCCCCCGTCAAAACCAGCTCTAAAAAACAACAGGCAGGGACTTTGTCCCTGCCTTCGTAATTCATGCTTAAGCGATCAGGCGTTGCTGAGCACACGCTCCCGTGTCTCGGCGTCCTGCCGCTCTTGCTGGCGCGAAGCCGGAAGTGCGATCTCCAACACTTCCTCAATCGTGCTGACAAAGTGGAGGCTCACGCCTTCCAATTGCTCCGGCGTCAGGTCTTCATCCACGTTCATGCGGTTTTCCGCAGGGAAGAGCACGTCCTTCACGCCCGCGCGCTTTGCCGCCAGAAATTTCTCTTTCACACCGCCGATCGGCAGCACGTTTCCGCTCAGCGTGATCTCGCCGGTCATGCCCGTCTGCGGACGCACCGGCCGGTCCGTCAGCAGAGAGACCAAAGCAGTCGCCATGGTCACGCCCGCCGAAGGCCCGTCCTTCGGAATCGCTCCCGCCGGCACGTGGATGTGAATATCGTGGTCTTTGAAAAACTCTTCTGATATTCCCAGCTTGTCGGCATTCGAGCGTACCCACGTCAGCGCGGCCTGCATTGACTCCTGCATCACCTGCCCGATCTGTCCGGTCATGGTGAAGCCGCCTTTGCCTTTCATCTTGTTGGCCTCGATGAAAAGGATATCGCCGCCCGCCGGCGTCCACGCCAGGCCCACAGCTACGCCAGGACGCTTGGTGCGTTCAGCAATCTCCGTATCGATGCGGATCTTGATGCCGCCAAGAAATTCCTGGATGATCTCCGGCGTCACCATCAGTTTCTCGTCTTTGCCTTCGGCAATTCTGCGCGCCTGCTTGCGGCAGATGGTGCCGATGTTCCGCTCCAGGTTGCGCACACCGGCTTCCCGCGTGTAGTGCCGGCTGATGAAGCGCACAGCCTCTTCCGGAATTTCGATCTGTTCTTTCTTCAGGCCGTTCTCTTCAATCTGCTTCGGCACCAGATAGCGCTCGGCGATGTGGACTTTGTCGTCTTCCGTGTACCCCTGCAGCTCAATGATCTCCATGCGATCGCGCAGCGGCTCCGGAATCGTGTCCAGCATGTTCGCTGTGCAGATGAACAGCACCTTCGAGAGATCAAAGGGCACGTCCAGGTAGTTGTCACGGAACGTAGAGTTCTGCTCCGGATCAAGCGTCTCCAGCAGCGCCGATGACGGATCGCCGCGGAAGTCACGCCCCAGTTTATCTACCTCGTCCAGGACGAAGACCGGATCGTTGGTCTCAGCGCGGCGTAAGCCCTGAATGATCTGGCCCGGCAGCGCGCCGATATAGGTCCGGCGATGCCCGCGAATCTCGGCTTCATCATGCACGCCGCCCAGTGAGAGGCGGACAAACTTGCGCTCCAGCGCGCGAGCAATGCTGCGTCCGAGCGAAGTCTTGCCGACGCCAGGAGGTCCGACAAAGCACAAAATCGGTCCCTTCATGCTCGGCTTGAGCCGCCGCACGGAAAGGTAATCCAGAATGCGGTCTTTGACTTTCTTCAGATCATAGTGATCCGCATCCAGAACTTCCGTTGCTTTAGGTATGTCCACAACGATGCCGCTTGACTTGGCCCACGGCAACACTGCCAGCCACTCAATATAGTTTCTGGTGACTGAGTAATCGGCCGCCATCGGCGACATGCGCGCCAAGCGGTTCAGTTCCTTCGTTGCCTCTTTCTTTACCTCTTCCGGCATACCCGCAGCTTCAATCTTCTGCCGCAGCTCTTCCACGTCGCGCTGGGTTTCATCCTGCTCGCCCAGCTCTTTCTGGATGGCCTTCATCTGCTCGCGCAGATAGTACTCGCGCTGCGACTGCTGCACCTGGTCCTGAACTTCATTCTGGATCTTGTTGCGCAGTTGCTGGACTTCCAGCTCTTTCGCCAGATGCTGATTGATGGTCTGCAGGCGTTTCGCGACGTCAGAGGTCTCCAGGATCTCCTGCTTGTCCTTGGTGGAAAGAAAAGGCAGTGACGACGCGATGAAATCCACCAGACGCCCCGGCTCATCGATATTGATGGCCACCGTCTGCAGTTCATCGGAGAGTGTCGGCGATCCAGCTACAATCTGCTGGAACAGCGTCAGCACGTTCCGTTGCAGCGCTTCCAGTTCCGGTGACATATCCGGCTGCGCGTCGGGAATCGATTCCACGTTGGCGCGCAAAAACGGCGCCAGTTGCGTGAAGTCCTCCAGCTTGCCGCGGTTCAACCCTTCGGTGAAGACAAACAGGCTCTGGTTCGGCATCTTGACAACCTTGTGTACCGTCGCCAGCGTACCGATGTTGTAAAGGTCTGTGGGTTGCGGCGCGTCTACGCGGGCTTCCCGCTGCGCCACCACCAGAATGGTCTTTTCCTCGCCCAGCGAGTTGATCAGTTGAATGGAGCTTTCACGCCCCACGGTGAGCGGTAATACCGCATGGGGGAACAGTACCGTATCGCGTACCGGCAACACCGGAACGCTCTTACTCTCTTCCAGTTGGACTGGCTCTGGGTCAGGCGCCGTTCCTAAAGGCTCTATTTTGTTGATTTTCGTCTCAGACGCCATAAGTTCGCTTTCCCTTGATATAAATACGCTCACATTTGATGATTCTTCGATACCAGAAGATGCAGCCGCGCCTTGAGTGCGAAATTGTAACACTACTATCAGTTGCTCGTTTTGCACGTCAGGGCAGCAGACTTTTGGGTTTTCAGGTCCTGGCTGCTCAGCTCTGTTTATTTGCCGCCTCAAACCGTTGAACTCCGCCATCTATTCCTGATCACCCCGCATACCTTGCAATTCTCGATTCCGGCGATTTCGGCGATTCCTTCATTTCGCTCTCGGATACACTCCCAACACCTTCACAAATCCCGCGATCTCCTCCAGATGTTTCAGCGCCAGTCGCATCGCCTGATCATCCCCGCGCAAAACGTCCACATAGAAGCGATATTCCCATGGCTTTCCCCGCACCGGACGCGATTCAATCTTGCTCAGATCCAGATCGCGCAGGGCAAAAACACTCAGCGCCTTGAACAATGCGCCGGAGACATTCTTCAAGGTAAAAACCAGAGAAGTCTTGTCCGCCTTTGGGCCAATCCGTTTGCTCTTATTGATGAGGAAGAAACGTGTGAAGTTTTCCTTCTCATCTTCCAGCCCTGACGTCAGCACACGCCCGCCGTACTCCTTGGCTGCCTGCCGGCTGGCGATCGCAGCCGCGTCCTTCAGCCGGTTCTCTACCACATGTTTCACGCTACCGGCCGTGTCGTAGAACGAGACCGCAGAGATGGCCCGATGACCGCGAAAGAACTTACGGCACTGGTCCAGGGCAACAGGGTGTGACATCACCTTGCGCACCGCTTCAAACCTGGTTCCCGGCGCGGCGATCAAGTTATGCTCGATCCGCAGCCGCGTCTCCGCGTGGATGAATACGTCGCGCTCCAGCAACAGGTCAAGATGCTCCCCTACAGGGCCGGCAAGTGTGTTTTCCACCGGGATCACTGCGGCGGCAGCGCGCCCTGAATCCAGCGCTTCAAAAACCTGGAATGAGGTAGCACAGGCCAGTACTTCCGCGCCGCGTACCAGCCGAAGCGCTGCCTGATGGCTGAATGCCCCGCGCTCGCCTTGTATGGCAACCTTCATTCCTGATCTATTTCCCTCGGTAGCTGCCCTCTACCCGTTGATCCCCGAAAAATAAGAACTTAGCCGATTCATCCCCGGGAACAGTCGTGTGGTATCGTCCGCACGTACAGCCGCTTTTGCTCTTCCGATCACCCGTTCGTCAGATCAACCGATCTCCGGATTCCCCTACCCCTCCCGGTCTATCCCACTCGATCCCAATTTGGCGTAGGGTTTAACCCAATAGCCGTGGAGCGCGGGCGCCCTCGCCTGCGGTAGGGCAATTACGACCCTCCTTCTCTTGTCCTTAAGACTAGATGGCGGATTTACGTGTAGATGGTTCGACGAAAGAACTTTCCCCTAATTCTCTTTCGTTGCTTTTCCTTTCTTATCAGCCGCATCCGCTCATTAAGATCAGACATTGCAATACAGCAATAAACTGATGAAAATAAATAACTTATGCTACTACAAAATGGAGCCTTTGTCAATTAAAAAGCGAAAGTCCAAATCCATCAGCTCTCGATTTGTTACAACCGTCTTAGTCCCGGTTTGCTTCCAAGCTATTGACAAGATCGTTAACCGTGCGAGGGGTAACATGCTTTGGACAATCTTTGTGATTCTTCTTGTTTTGTGGCTGGTCGGAGTCGTGAGCAGCTACACCATGGGTGGATTCATTCATTTACTGCTGGTGCTGGCCCTGATTGCGCTGGTGTTTCAGCTGATTACCGGTAGGCGCGCAGCAGTCTAAATCACTCAAAACACACGGATCCAACAACAAACTCAAACCGAGGGAGAGCTGTTTTTATGGATAAGGACCGCATTAAGGGAAAGGTCGAAGATATTGCCGGCCGGGCGAAGCGCCAGGCCGGCGAGTGGACTGGCGATGAAAAAGCCCAGGCTGAAGGCCTTGCCGAGCAAGCCAAAGGCAAAGCCCGTCAGGCTATAGGTAAAGCAAAAGACGCAGCACGCGAAACCGCTGACGATATCCGCCGGCGCAGGGAACACGAGCAGGACATCGATAGAGAGCCTCTGGACGAAGAAGAAGTCGCTTAATTCTTCGTCCTCCTCCAGGGGAAGCGACTCGAGGGCGCCCGCATGGGCGTCCTCGTTTTTTTGTTTGCCTTGTTTGCTCGGCACGAAAAAAGGCGCCCTTGGACGGACGCCTTTTCAGTCAACCTCAACCAGGAGAGTTGCTTAGCCTTGTCGGCTGTGTGGCTCTAACCCGGAGTCTCCGGAATAGTTGCGCCTGCCCTCAAGCCATGCAGCATAATGATCGAAGGATGGTTTTCTCAGCTGATATCACCCAAGCTGCCCGCCAGGCTGCCCACGACGCCGGATTTGATCTGGCCGGCATCGCGCCGGTGCAGGAAGAGGACCTTCCCGAACTAAGCGCCTTTGTTGAATGGGTCGATTCAGGCTGTGCCGGCGAGATGAAATACCTTGAGACCCGTACCGAAGCCGGTGAGCTTCGTCGCGCCGCAGCCAGGAATGCCGCTCCCTGGGTGCGCTCCATGGTCGTCTGCGCGCTCAATTACAGCGCTGATAAGCCTTACTCCACTGAAGTCAGCGATCCCGAACGCGGATGGATCTCGCGTTACGCCTGGGGCAGCAAAGACTACCATGACGCGCTGCTGCCGCGTCTGAAGCAGGTAGAAGCGGCCATCCAGCAGGTCGCCGACGGACAGGGTGTCACCGCCGAAACCCGCAGCTACGTCGACACCGGACCTATCGTGGAGCGCGTCTACGCTCGCCATGCCGGTATTGGCTGGATCGGCAAGAACACCTGCATCATCAACCAGAAGCTCGGTTCATGGCTCTTTCTCGGCGTAATTCTCACCTCGCTCGATCTGGCGCCTGACATGCCGGCGCCCGATCGCTGCGGAAGCTGCACGCGCTGCATTGAAGCCTGTCCCACGCAGGCCATTGTCGCTCCGGGGAAGCTCGACGCCAGGCTCTGCATCGCCTATCTCACCATTGAAAAGCGCGGCGCCATCCCGGAGGAACTGCGTACGGGTATTGGTCACCACATCTTTGGTTGCGATATCTGCCAGGATGTCTGTCCCTGGAACAACAAAGCCGGGAGTTCCCCACCAACTTCCCTGCCCGAATTTCAGCCTCAGCCCTCGCTCTACCATCCCGAGTTGCGCCGCCTCGCCCAGATGGATGAAGAAGCCTATCGCCAAACCTTTCGCGGCTCTCCCATCAAGCGCGCCAAATATTCCGGGCTCAGGCGCAATCTGGCCATCGCGATGGGCAACAGCGGAAACCAGGAGTTTGTCGCAGACCTCAAGCAGCTTGCCGCAGATCCCGATCCGGTGGTAGCGGAGCACGCTGCCTGGGCTCTCAGGAAGCTTGCGGGAGGGTAGCCCGATCGGTAATCTCCCCCGTCCATTCACATTGTGATAATGTCTTTCACAAGATATGCCCAGTTCGCACATGAACTATCCATGGAAGACCCCGCGTGCCTTTCCGCGGTTTCTGGTCGACGTTCGGCTGGTGATTCGAACCAAAGAGATTTTGAACGGCCGCACCAAGGACGTTGGCGAAGGCGGCCTGGGCGCAACCATCCCCGCCACAATTGAAAAAGGCGAGATCGTTGAACTCGAATTTCAACTCCCCGACACCTCCGAGCCTTTGCGTCTGAAAGCTGAGGTTCGCTAGACCCAGGGATTTCAGTACGGCTTCAGGTTTCTCCACCCCACAGACCACCAGAGAGAGATCATCCGCGAAGCCACACGTGATCTTCCCCCCGCTCCCTAGCTAAGTTGAAGCCAGATGTGAAGGCAAGTGTGACGCTGCTCACAGCGTGCGTGTGCGCTGATTCCTGAAAATAGTCTCCAGCGTATGAATGCCCCAGAACCAGCTGAGCCCGTGCCTGAAAGCCCTAAAATCCTGCGCTTTCGCCAATCATCACGCAGCGACCTCAGGCTTGTGGTCCCCCGGGAACATGGCTCCTGGGCCTTGTGGCTGCTTCCGCTGATCAGCGGCAGCATCGTCGGTGCGTTTTCCGCGCCTCACTCTTCGATTGTGCCCGCCTTATGGTTTTCTTTAGTGGCCGTCTGCGCTTTTCTAATGCACCAGCCCCTCGAAAGCCTTCTTGGCGCTTCCGTTCTCCGTCTTCGTTCACTGCGTGAGCAGCGGGTTGCGGTTTTCTGGATCATAGGACTGACGGCGCTCGCCGTATGGGGGGTGCTGGAACTGCTGCGCCTGCATCGCGCGCTGATCTTTGTCTTTGCTGCCGTAGCTCTGGGATCGTTTGCCCTCAGCGCATGGTTCGGCCGGACTCGCTCTCTGCGTGTCTCCAAGCAGCACATCGGCGCTCTTGGCTTGACCGCCACCGCCGCCGGCTCCTACTACGTGACCTCTGGTCGCATCAATGAAACAGCAATCATGTTATGGCTCCTGGCCTGCCTCTTTGCATCAAGCCAGATCGAATACGTGCAGCTCCGTCTGCGAACCGCCAGGATCAAATCGCGCCGGCAGAAGATCCGTGCGGGCTGGGAGGTTTGCTTCCTGCATGTGCTGCTGCTCGGGGGGATCATCGCTGTTCAAGCCGCCATCCGGGCCACTCCGCTCTTCGATCTTCTCTTTGTTCCCGCCGCTGCTCGACTCGCCATCTGGATGGGCCGCCCCGCCCGGCCGCTGCAACTGTATGTCCTCGGCATCAGCGAGCTGTTCCAGAGCATTCTCTTTACTATCATTTTGACGGCTGCCTTCCTGGTTCAAGCCTAGG
>DATBHX010000084.1:0-31578 GCA_036557225.1 Candidatus Angelobacter sp. | reverse complement strand
GCATATCCGGCCATCGCCTTGCGCTCTTTGAGATGATGGATGCCGTTGTAGAGGAAGAAACCGCCGAATACCAGCCGCCCAATCAGAAACGGAATTTTCATGAGACGCGCCTCCCAAGCGAAGTAACCGCTAACAAGGCTTGGATTCGCCGGCCCGATTTCGGGTGGCCAGTCGTGCGCAAAGCAACATTTTCCTCTGATCGGAAGCGCCACAACAGCGAGAGAAAGCATGGCTGGAATCAGCCGGAAAAATCTATGGCTTCGCCGGCTGATAGTTTCCCGGCGCGGCGCCGTCGAGCCTGTTGATCATCTGGTGCACTGCATTCACATGTGGGCCGTTCGGTGCGTATTGCAGGTATTTATTCAGAGCCTCACTGGTGCCTGCCGGCGCGGAATAGACGCCCTGGATCTCTCTACCCCGGGTAAAGAGCACTGAGGCCTTGATGTAGTAGGCATCGGCCATGGTGGGATCGGACTTCAGCGCGTTGTCGCATGCAGCCAGCGCCTCTTCAGGCCGCTTCAGATTGAAATACGTCGCGCACAAATTGAAGTACGGCATGGCAGGGTAAGCGGAGACCTCAGCCGCCTGGCTGAACACCGCCAGCGACTCATCATATTTTTTCTGGTGCACCAGCAGGTTTCCTTCCGAGTTCAGCATCTGCCCCATGCCGTTCTTTGTATGGCCTGCGTCGGGATTCGCTGCCAGCATCTTCTTTGCGGCTTCAACACCGCCGCGGTAAGTTTCGATCGCATCCTGCTTCTTGCCCAACGTGTCTTCGGCCCCGGCCAGCACCTGGTAAAACTCCCACTGAGCGGGGTCTTTGGCAATGGCCTGTTTGCACCTCTCAACCGCCTCTGCGGTCTTGCCATGGTTGATGAGCGCGTTGCACGCGTGGTAGTGAGCCATGGCCGGCTTGGAAGAAATACCCGCTGCCTTGGTATACAGCGCCAACGCTTCATCCAGCTTGCCCAGGCGATTGTAGGCATCGCCCTCGGAGACCAGCAGGTCGCCGATATTTTTCTTTGCCTCTTCCTGGTCTGCGGCATTCGGCAGGATCTTTTCCGCGACCTCAGCTCCTTTGGCGAAGCTCTGGATGGCGTCCTCGTAATGGGTAAGATTGGCCTGGATGGTCCCCAGGTTTTGGTAGAACTCCCAGCGGTTGGGATCGATGGCGATCAGTTGCTCCAGCAGCTTGATCGCGCCCGGCCAATCCTGGCTGCGCAGCGCGCCATGGAACTCGATGACCAACCGGTTGATCTTGGCCGCGTTGGCGTTTTCCTGGTGAATCAACTGCTCCTGCTCTTTGCCTTTCTTTTCGGCGGCCAGGTTCGTCTCCGCGCCAGGCGCTACTGCGCCGACGGGCGCAGCCTTGGAAAGATCAACCGTGAGAACGTTGGCCGCGTCGCGATCGGCATTGTCGCCGACGCGCCTTTTGTCCGTATAAATGACGCTGCCGTCCGGCGCCTTGACCTCAACCTCATAGATGCCATAGTCCACGCCGATCATGACGAAGGAGCCTTTCTTGTCCGTCTTGATTTTGTAGGTGCGCCCTGTGCCCTCGATGATTCGCGGGTGCTCCGTGTCCGGGTCTTCCACAATGCCGACGTTTTTGTAGGTAATATGGGCGCCCGCCATCGGCTTGCCGTCGCGGTCAAGAATCTGGCCGGAAATCTGCGCCGTCCACCGTTGCGGCGGCAGCAACAGCGCCATCAACAGAATGCAACAAGTCATCATCATGGCCCTCGGATGCTGAGGAGCGCAATAGGATACCGGCGTTCCCTGGAAAGTTGCCACTCGCTGGTGAGCTCACGGAAACACCGAAAACAAACGATCGCGCTTAGTTTAGATCAAGTAATTCTTTGATCGTTAGCAGTATTTGTCCGTGCGTTTGTATAGGGTTGAATGCCTGGAACGGGTAATTTCAGAATTTGAAACCTTAACCTCAATCCACCCAATCAAAGGCCTTGCTTACGGCCTTCTTCCAGTCCCTGTACAGGCGCTCCCGCCGGTCTCCATCCATGGCCGGTGTCCAGGTCTTCTCCGCCGACCAATGCGCGCACAACTCCTCTTTGCTGGTAAAGAACCCCACCGCCAACCCCGCTGCGTAAGCTGCTCCCAGGCAGGTGGTCTCTTGAATGGAAGGAAGCACAACGGGCTTGTTCAGGATATCGGCTTGAAATTGCATCAGCAGGTTGTTGCGGACCATGCCGCCGTCCACGCGCAGGACGTCGAGCGCAATGCCGGAGTCCTGTTCCATCGCTTCCACCACTTCGCGAGTCTGGAAGGCGACGGCTTCCAGCACCGCGCGCGCCATGTGCCGTTTGTCGGCGTAGCGGGTCAGGCCGGCGATCACGCCGCGCGCATTTTCCTTCCAGTAAGGAGCGTAAAGCCCGGAGAACGCAGGCACAAAGTAAACGCCCCCATTGTCGCTGACGGAAGCCGCCAGCGGTTCGATTTCAGCGCTGTTCCTGATCAGTCCAAGATTATCGCGCAGCCATTGCACCAGCGCGCCGGCGATGGCAACGCTTCCCTCCAGCGCGTATCGCGCGGGAGCATCGCCCAATTTGTACGCTACCGTGGTGAGCAGCCCATGCTTTGACGCGACCGGCTTCTCTCCCGTATTCATCAGTAGAAAACAACCCGTGCCGTAGGTATTCTTGGCTTCGCCGCTCTTGAAACAGGTCTGTCCCACGAGCGCGGCCTGCTGATCGCCAAGAATCCCTGCCACCGGAATACCGGCGAGCGGACCTTCGCCAATGTGCCCGTAGACTTCACTGCTGGAGCCTATGCGCGGCAGGATTTGTTCGGGAATGTCGAATGCTCTTAGCAGCTCCGGGTCCCAAGTAAGCGTGGAGAGGTTCATGAGCTGAGTGCGGCTGGCATTGGTGACGTCGGTGAGGTGCAAGCCCGTGAGCTTCCATAGAAGAAAGGTATCGATGTTGCCAAACAGTATCTCGCCCGCCTCTGCCTGCTTGCGCAGGCCGGCAATGTCTTCCAGAATCCAGCGGAGCTTCAGCGCGCTGAAGTATGTGGAGAGCGGCAAGCCGGTACGGCTGCGGAAGAAGTCGTTGCCCATCTCACGCGTGAGGCGCGCCACGTCAGCGGCGACGCGCATGTCCTGCCAGACGATCGCGTTGCACAACGGCCTGCCCGTTTTTCTTTCCCACACCACCGTGGTTTCACGCTGATTGGTGATGCCCACCGCCGCAAGATCGCCGGCCTTGATCCCAGCTTGACGAACGCCCTGGGCGATCACCTCCTGCGTACGCTGCCATATCTCGTCAGCGTTGTGTTCCACCCAGCCCGCCTGCGGATAAATCTGGCGATGCTCCTTCTGCGCGCTGCCTGCAACCTTGCCTGCGCCGTCAAAGACGATAAAGCGCGTGCTGGTGGTACCCTGATCGATGGCGCCGATATATTTGCTCATGCCGTTCCCGGAATTCCCCGATACTCTCTAGAGTTACAAATCTTACAACCTTGGCCCTATGCAGCCATTCGTTTCACGGGGCCATCCACTTCCAGTACACTCTTAACAAAGGGGAAACGCATGGCCAAGTCGCAAACACTCGCCAACCACACCAAGTACGATCCTGCATTCCACTTCTTCATTCTCCCCGTGTTGGCGATCAACGTTATCGTCATTTGTCTTGAGCTTTTCCGCCATCCCGGCCTGCTTGGCGCATGGCTGCTTTTGATATCGATTGCGCTGCTGATCATGGCCGTACGCATGCGCAGCTATGCCACTCATCTGCAGGACCGCATCATCCGGCTGGAAGAGCGCTTGCGACTGTCAGCCGTTTTGCCGGAACCACTGCGTTCACGCATCGGCGAGCTGGCGGACACCCAGCTCATCGCCTTGCGTTTTGCCTCTGACGCCGAGCTGCCTGCGCTGGTGCAGCGCGCGCTCGATGAAAAGCTCGGCCGCTCCGACATTAAAAAAGCCGTCACCGAATGGCGGCCCGATTATTCGCGAATCTAGATCGCCGCGACCACCGCTGCGTAGAGAATTTGACGCATCCGCTATAATCCGTGCACTACAACCCACATTCTGGGCCTTGATCTCACTTCAGGTTCTGGAGTTCCCATGCAGGCAAGACGCTGGTTGTTGTGCGCGCTTCTCTTCACCGTTTCATGTTCGGTGCAACCCGTTCCTCCAGAACGGGCGGCTACCGATCAACTTAAAATGGTCGTCATCCTCAGCCGCCACGGTGTGCGATCTCCGCTCAATGTGCCCGTGGCTGAAAATGCGTGGCCCCAGAACCAGCGCGATTGGAGCGTTGACTATAACGGCGATCTCACGCCTTCCGGTGAACAGCTGGTACGGGAGATGGGCGCGTACTATCACCTCTATTACGCCAGTCCAGAGAAGAAGCTGCTTCCTGAGGGCTGTCCGGACAAAGAGGTTTTCATCTGGGCTGACAACGAAGAGCGCACGATTCAAACCGGAAGGGAACTGGCGCAGGGTTTGGCTGGTCACACGCCCGGCTGTAGCCTGACTGTGAATTCCCAGCCCTATGTGCCTTCGGTTTGCAGCTCGTCGCCCACTGACAAGAGCTGCCAACGCACGTCCTCAACTGATCCGTTGTTTCATCCCCGTACCGCTTTGGACAAGTCGCAGTTGCAGGCAATCGCCGACCATATAAATGGCCGCTACAAAGATTTGGTAGAGCAATATCGCCAGCCGCTCGATGCCATGCAGAATACTCTTTGTCCCACAAAGAATTGCTTTCTCAAGGTGGATGAGCCGGCCGCGCTTGTGCTGGAGAATGAAAAATGGAAACTAAAATGGAACGGCCGGTTCAGCATCGGTTCAACTGCTGCCGAGATTTTTCTCCTTGAGTATGCCCACGGCATGCCGTGCGCCACCGTGGGATGGGGCAAGGTCGCCTTCAACCAACCGGACTGCGGGCAGGGACAGAGCTTCCGCGCCATGCAGGAACTCCACACAGCATACTTCCAGGAAACGCAGCGAGCGCCCTACATCGCGAAAGTCCAGGGAACACCACTGCTGAATGAGATCGCCGGGCGGCTCAGCCAGGGAATGCAGCCGAATCCGGCCGCGCAGAAGCTCGTGATCTTTGCCGGACATGACACCAACATCGCGAATGTGGCGGCCATGCTTGGAGTTTGCTGGAAGCTCCCTGATCTGCCGGAGAACGATACCCCGCCCGCGGGCGCGCTGGTTTTTGAGCTGCACAGAAGCACTCAGACGAGCAAGTATTCGCTGCAGATCCGTTACGTTTATCAGATGGTCGAGCAGCTGCGGACCAAGTCCGGCCTGACCCTCGAGCGCCCGCCCAAGTGGATCGATGTAGCCGTTCCGCGCTGCCAGGGCGTCTGCGATCTTGAGACCTTCAAGCAGTTGGTGGCGAATCCTGAGAGCAAACCACAGGCTTGCACTGCGCATGCCCCCAAATAACGGCGCGAATTCCCGCGTGGTTCATATACAATTTGCCGTTCCGTATTTCCACCTGGAGTCACTTCATGAGACGCGCGCTCTCCGCCCTATTGCTCTGTCTGATTGCCCTGCTTCCGCTCTCCGCCGCCAGCCCTGACGATGAAGCCCTCTACGGCTTCACGGTCACCTCATCGCGCGCCGAACGTGATTTGGAGAAAAAGTTCCGTGACATCCCCGATGCCAAAATCCTGCGCGACTCCATGCAGCGGCTCAGCGCGCGCCCGCACCACGTGGGCTCGCCCTATGACAAGCAGAATGCCGAGTGGATCCTCAGCCAGTTCAAGTCCTGGGGGCTCGATGCGCAGATCGAGACCTTTGACGTCCTCTTTCCCACGCCCAAAGAGCGCGTACTGGAAATGACGGAGCCAACACGCTACACCGCCAAGCTGGCCGAACCGGCTGTCTCCATCGACCCAACCTCCAATCAGCAGGGCGAGCAGTTGCCCAGCTACAACGCGTACTCGATCAACGGCGACGTAAATGGACGGCTGGTCTACGTGAACTACGGCCTTCCGCGCGACTACGAAGAGCTTGACCGCCTGGGTGTCTCCGTGAAGGGCGCGATTGTGATTGCGCGCTATGGAAATTCCTGGCGCGGCATCAAGCCCAAGGTCGCTGCCGAACACGGAGCCGTTGGCTGCATCATTTATTCAGATCCCCGCGACGACGGCTACTACCAGGACGACGCATTTCCCCAGGGCCCCATGCGCAATGAGAACGGTGTGCAGCGCGGCAGCGTGATGGACATGCCTATCTATCCCGGCGATCCCACCACGCCAGGCGTCGGCGCCAGGGGCGATGTGAAGCGACTGGCTCTCAAAGACATTCCCACGCTCACCAGGATTCCCACGCTCCCCATTTCCTGGGGCGATGCCAAGCCCTTGCTCATGGCGTTAAAAGGGCCGGTCGCGCCGGAGAGTTTTCGTGGCGCGCTGCCGATCACGTATCACATTGGTCCCGGGCCGGCTACGGTCCATCTGAAAGTTGAGTCCAATTGGGACATCAAGCCGGTGTATGACGTGATTGCCAAGATTCCCGGCTCTGAGTCGCCCGATCAATGGATTGTCCGCGGCAACCATCACGATGGCTGGGTCAACGGCGCGGAAGATCCCATCTCCGGGCAGATCGCGCTGCTGGAAGAGGCGCGCGGCCTTGGCCAGCTGCTGAAGGGAGGTTGGAGGCCGAAACGCACCATTATTTATTGCGCCTGGGATGGCGAGGAGCCGATGCTGCTTGGTTCAACGGAATGGGCGGAGTATCACGCCGCCGAACTCCAGCAGCATGCCGCCATCTACATCAATACTGACGGCAACGGCCGCGGCTTTCTTCAGGCTCAGGGCTCGCATTCGCTGGAAAAATTTGTCAACAGCGTTGCCCGCGACATCACCGATCCGGAGAAAAAGATTTCCGTCTGGAAGCGCGGCCAGGCCGAGCGTCTCACGCAAGGCCGGCCTGACGATCGCAAAGACGCGCGCACGCGCCCTGATCTGCGCATCGGCGCGCTCGGCTCAGGCAGCGATTACACGGCGTTCATTGACCATCTGGGCGTCGCGTCGCTCAACGTGGGTTATGGCGGCGAGGGCGGCGGCGGTGGCGTCTATCACTCCATTTATGACGATTTCTACTGGTTCACCAATTTCTCTGACAAAGACTTTGTCTATGGCCAGGCGCTGGCCCAGACCGTAGGCACCATGGTGCTGCGCTTTGCCGATGCTGACGTGCTGCCCTACGACTTCAGCGACTTCTCTGACACCGTCCACAAATATTCTGACGAGCTCAAAACGCTGCTCAAGAACCGGCAGGATGAAATTCGCGATCGCAACCAGGACATCGACAATGGCGTCTACACCGCCATCTCTGATCCCGAGCGGCCAACCGTGGCTCCGCCGAAAGAAGAGGTCCCGCCGTTCCTGAATTTCGCGCCGCTCGATAACGCCCTAAACGCGCTCGATCGCAGCGCTCAGAAATATTCCAAGGCTGTGAAAGCATTTTCCAGCGGCAGTGCTTCCGGACAGTCGTTGCAGGCGGTCAATGGCAAACTTCTGCTGGCCGAACGCAAGCTTGTGAACGATGGCGGGCTCCCTCGTCGCTCCTGGTACCGCAACTTGATTTATGCTCCAGGCTTCTATACCGGCTATGGGGCAAAGACCCTCCCCGGCGTGCGCGAAGGGATCGAAGAAAAGCGCTATCAGGAAGCGGAGAAAGAGATTACGCGCGTAGCGCAAGCGTTGCAGGATTACGCGGCAGCGGTTGATTCAGCGGCAGAGGATTTGGAGAAAGCGGGACATTAGAACAATCTTCTTACTGCACCAATGCCATGCCGTCTGGTCCGGGGCCAACGTCAATCGCTCCGGTCTGCGTGAGCGTTGCCAGGTCTACGATCGCGATCTGACCGGCTTCAGCGCAGGCAACGTAGGCAAGCTTTCCATCGCCGGCGATCTGTATTCCCAGCGGCACAGCAGCCACGGGAATTCTCTTGACCAGCTTGCGCTCTTTCACATCGATGGCCAGCACCTGGTTTGATTCGGCGTCTGAGATCAGCACCAGCTTTCCATCGGGCGTGAACTTGAGCCGGTTGGAGTGCTTGGTGAGTGCGGGAATCGTGGCCACAACCTTCTTTGTTTCGGCATCGATCACGCTGACGCCGCCATCCTGCGAATGCGCTGTCCAAACTTCTTTGCCGTCGGGAGAGAGATCGATTCCTTCCGGCCGTTTGCCCACGGCGACGACAGTGTAATGCCAGTTGTTCCCGCCCGTGCCCACCGGCTCCATTACCCCCACCGAGTCAGAACCAATGTTTGCCGTGTAGATCCTGTTCTGATCTTTGTTGATGACCAGCATGTGCGTGAGGTCTTGGCCGGTGCCCGTGAGCCAGTCGACCCGGTCAGCCGCGGGATCATAGCGCGCAATGGCCTTGTTCACCTCTGCCGTGAAATAAATTTTTCCTTTGTATTCGGCGATGCCGTGCGGGCGACGGAGCGCGCCCAGGTTCACCCGCCGCAGCTCTTTGCGGGCTTCCAGGTCGATCACCGAAAGGCTTTCCCCCGGAGTCTGGTCGCCGTAGTTGGCCACGAACGCCAGTTTGCCGTCGGCGGAAACAGTGAGCTCGTGCGGTCCGGTTCCTGTTGCCACCTGGCCCACAATTTTCCTGGCCACGGGATCCACCATCACCAGCTTGCCTTCCGGCTTGTCCAGCACCAGCAGCAGAGGTTTGGGCAGATCAGCTGCGTAAAGATTCAAGCCGGCAGCGGCAACGAGCCATAGAAAGCATCGCAAAGCGTGTTTCATGTTTTCTCCGGGGAAAAGGAGGTGATTCGAGTTTCGCAAGCCGTGATCTATAGACGGTTGCCCGCAACAAATGTAACTCAGCCAACGTGTGCCCGATCTCGGCGATCTCGCGCGATCACAGCGATGTCGGGGTCCCCAACAAGCCCGGTGTTGGCTTGTTGGGGCAGGATGTCGGCGATTACTGTGATCCCCATTCAAACGACAGCGCCGGCGCGCAGCTTTGTCCGCGGACTGTCACCTGGGTGGTCCCCATGGTCCTGCTCCGGACGAACGGCGTGAGCATGGCCCAGAACTCTCCGTTGCCATCCACTTTCGGTTGCGAATCGTGTGCTTCCTGATACGACTGCGTATGAAAAGCCAGAAGCTCGCCTGGAGTGAACCCTTTGCCGCGAATGACGGCCAGCTCAAACCGCGGGCTCAGCCGGATGACCTCCAAACTGCATGCTTTGTCTTTTTCGATCATCGGCGCCGGCACAATGGAAAAGAAAATTCTGGTCTGATGGTCCTCCGAGACCAGCGCGTGGCGGAAGATCTCGCCGATACCGGGTGTATAGGTCAGCCGGAGTTCGGCGCCCTTAAAACGCTGAGCGCAGCTGCGAGTGGAATCCGGTGGACATCCAACCGTCCCATCGGCCGCAATCGCCAGCCCTTCCATGATGGTTCCAGGCAGGGCAGTTGTGATGGGCCATGCGACGAGGCTGTACAGCTTGTTATGCGGAGCTCCGGTGATCTTGAGCCGGTACTGCACCAGCGGCTGTCCGTTGGCGGACTGTTCTTTCTTGATCAGCAACACGTCAGCTTTCGCGCCTGGGGTTGACCGCGTGTCCCACGCGATGGTGGCTTCGGCAGTTTTTGTGACCGCGCCTTCGATCAGTGCGTCCTGGTCCTGCGCCTGCGCTGGCGGCTTGGCCTGGGGGGTAGCTTGGCTGTTGGGCTGAGGTTGTGCTGGTTTGGCCTGACCGGCGGCCGGTGAAAATGCCCCTGCCAGCGTTAAGACAGACGCCAGGAAAACAAGATGATGTCGCATGATTTACTGGAGAATATCACACTGAAGCACGCTTCCGAGCAGGTACTCCTGCATCGTAAGCCTCAAGAAGCCCGCCGTTTGCCAGCCCAATTTTCGAACTGTATAGTTGGAAACCAAATCCATTCTGGAGCGATTGCATGCCCACCGCCGTCCGCAAGCTCGCCGTCCGTAACCTGATGCTGTTCGCCTTTGCCTGCCTTGCATTTGTCGCTCCTCTGTTCGCGCAGCCCGCCGTAGTGAAAACACCCGCCGGCAAGCCAATGGACGAAGTGGTGCGCGCACTCTTTTCCGGAGTGACCTTTGATCAGGCCGCGATCTCTCCCGATGGCCGCCAGGTTGCGTGGGTGGAAGCCAGCAAGGGCGGCGCGGCGATTTACATCGCTGAGATCGCAGCTCCAAAACCGAGGCGCATCACTGCCGGTGGCGGCTCGGAGAACAGCATTGCCTGGTCGCCCGACAGCAGACAGATCGCGTTTTTCTCTGACGCCGGCAATGCCGGGCCGCAGCTGTATTCCGCAAACGTGTCAGGCGGTTCTCCGCGCAAGCTCACGAATTTGACCGGCTTTCTTGCTTCACCGGGCTGGTCGCCTGATGGCAAGACCATTGCGCTGCTGTTTACTGAGAACGCTGAGCGTGCTGCCGGACCGTTGGTGGCAGAGAAAGCCCAGACCGGCGTGATCAAAGAAGCGGTGACCGAGCAGCGCCTCACGTTGATTGATGTTGCCGGCGGCAAGCTGCGCCAGATTTCGCCCGCAGACATGTACGTTTACGAATACGATTGGTCGCCCGATGGCAAAAGTTTTGTTACCACTGCTGCTCGCGGCAACGGCGACAACAACTGGTATATCGCGCAGATCTATACTATCGCGGCCTCGGGCGGCGAGATGAAGTCGATTTACAAGCCGCCGGTTGATTCACAGATCGCCGTCCCTAAGTGGTCGCCGGATGGAAGATCCGTCGCGTTCATCTCCGGCATCATGAGCGACGAGCCTGCGGTCGGCGGCGATATCTTCGTAGTCCCGTCGCAAGGCGGGGAAGCGAAAAATGTTACGCCGGGCATGAAGGCCTCGGCCAGCTGGCTGACCTGGACGGGCGGTACAAAGATCCTTTTTGGTGAAGATGTGGATGGCGAGAGCGGCGTTGCAACGGTGGACATCGCTGGCGGCAAAATTGAAACACTGGCTCACGGCCCCGAGCAGTTCACGGCCAACGGATGGGGCACGGCCATTTCTCTTTCCAGCGATGGCAAATCCGCAGCGGTCATCCGCCAGTCGCTGGCCAAGCCGCCGGAAGTTTGGGCCGGAGCTTTGGGTGAGTGGAAGCAGATCACCTCGCGCAACCAAATCGTGCGCACATGGGGAGAAGCCAGGAGCATTCATTGGCAGAATGATGGATTCAACTTGCAAGGCTGGTTGCTCTATCCAGCGAATTTTGATCCGGCCAAAAAATATCCCATGGTTGTTTCGGTGCATGGCGGGCCAAGCTCCATGGTCCGTTCGTCGTGGCCTGGCCCGCATAGCTTTAGCGTTGCGCTCTCCGGTGCCGGATACTTCGTCTTTATGCCGAACCCGCGCGGCAGCTATGGACAGGGCGAGGCGTTTACTCGCGCCAACGTAAAAGATTTTGGCTATGGCGATTTTCGCGACATCATGACCGGCGTTGACCAGGCGCTGAAGGAAGCTCCGATCGACGGGCATCGCCTCGGCATCACCGGCTGGAGCTACGGCGGTTACATGACTATGTGGGCCGTTACGCAGACCAATCGTTTTGCTGCCGCTGTGGCCGGAGCCGGCCTGGCGAACCTCCAGAGTTATTACGGTGAGAACCAGATTGACCAGTGGATGATCCCGTTCTTTGGCGCTTCGGTCTATGACGATCCCCAGGTCTATGCCAGGAGTTCGCCGATCACCTACATCAAGAATGCAAAGACGCCCACACTGATTCTTGTCGGCGACAGCGATGGCGAATGTCCTACGCCGCAATCGTACGAGTTCTGGCACGCGCTCAAGACACTGGGCGTCAAAACTGAATTCGTAGTATACGAGCATGAGGGGCACTCCTTCGCCAGCCCGGAGCACCAGCGCGATGTGATCGAGCGCGTTGCCGGATGGTTCGACCAGCACCTCAAATAAAAAGGACTTAGCAGAGTACCTGCTTAAATCACGCTAAATCACGCTGGGTTAAGGCATTCGAGCCATAGACGAGAGCACCTGCCGGTGTAGTCTGAGGGTGCCATCGTCAATCCAAAAACAAAGGCTGTCTCAGTGGCTCGAGCTAAATTTGTCCCTCATATCCTGCTCGTGAACGGCGAAAACACGGTACAACATCTGCGCGCTCTGATGTTGCGCATGGAAGGCTACCATGTCGATACGGCAGCCGATCTGCGCGCGGCCCGCGCCGTGATTGCGGCTGCCCGCAGGTACGATCTGGTGATCGTCGATGTGGGGCACTTTGCCGGGCCGGGGCTGGAGTTCTGCGAGGAGCTCAAGAAACATTACCCCGCGCAAAAAGTCCTCATGCAGGTGGATGGCAATCTGTATCTTGACAGCACTGCCTGTCCTGACGAAGTGGTGTCAAAGCAGGAAGGGCCGCAGCATTTTGTCCGCGAGGTCGAGCGGATGCTGCAGGCCTCCTAAGCGCCGGCTACTTTTTTGCTGGTGCGGCAGCCGCAGGCGGCCGCCATTTGGCCAGGAAAGCGATGACATCTTCTTCCGTCATCAGATGTGCCCGCTCGAAATCTACCGTCGAATAGAGCACTGCGCCCCGCGCGCTCAGCACTGCCAGTGAGGGCACGCCTTTTTCCAGATTGACCTTGTAGCGCTTGGCCAGATCGAGGTTCTTGTCATACCGGCCTACATCCACATGCACCAGAACATAGTTGTCATTCAGCAGCGGCGCGATGCGCGGCTGGTGGAAGGCGTTTTCCAGGACATGGCAATCGATGCACCAGTTTCCGCCGAAGTCGAGCAGCACGCGCTTGTGTTCACGGGCAGCGGTAGCCAGCGCCTGGCTGATCTCCGCTGCTGCGTTGGCATTTTCACGATAGAGCCGCGGATTGGGCTGGGCCGGCGCCTGCAGCGGCGTTCGCTTCCACTGCGCGGAGGCGACTGCCACCACGAGAATTGCCAGCAAGAATAGCTGCTTTGAGCCTGTGATCATTCTTTGAAATTGTAAAGGATTGCCCCTGCCGGACGCCCTGTCTGCGTTCTCTGTGGTGAGTCACTCACTTAGGTGAGACCACACGGCCATATTCAGAAGCTCGGGCAACGCGGTCAAAGTAGCTGTAGGTGAGCGCAGCGATTTTGCGGATGGTCGCGGAACCGTCCTTTTCATCTTTTAAATAAGCCGTCATCACACAGAGGATGTAAGGGCGGTTCTTAACCATCACAATGCCGGAATCGTTGCGCACGGCTTCCAGTTCACCCGGTTTATTGGCGGCAACGGCGTCATCGGGCAGGCCCTGCAGCAGTGAGCTCTCTTTGTGCGTGCTCAGCATCTTGAGGAAGTCGGCGGTCATTTCTTTGTTGAGCAGCTTGCCGGCGTAGATGGTCTCCAGCAACGTCATCATCTCGCGCGGAGTAGAGACGTTCTCGCGGCCCTCGCTGGCGGCTTTCAGGTCCATCATCTGGCGGCGAAGGCGGGTAGCATGCAGGCCCAGGGCATCGAGCATGGCATTCACGTTTTCCATGCCGACGCGGCCGATCAGCACATTGGTCGCGCTGTTGTCGCTGACCGCGACCATCATCGTGGCCAGATCGCGCAGCGTGAGGCGCGTGACGCCGGGCGTGAGCCCGAGCATGATGTCGCTGCCGGACACCAGGTCTTCTTTGCGGACCGTGTATTCGTCGGTGAGCTTGAGCTTGCCCTGCTGCGCCTGTAAATAAAGGTCACTCAGCACGGCGATCTTGATGGAGCTGGCCTGGGCCATGATTTCGTCGCCGTGAATGAAGAAGGTTTCGCCGGAGGTAAGGTCTTTGACGGCCAGGCCCATCACGCCGTCAAGGTTGCGATCCACGGCGCTCAAGTCATTTTGCAGCTTCTGCCATAAGGCTTGGCGTTTCTCAGCGGAAGGCTTTTCCGGACAACACTGGGCAAGGACTGAATACGAGCAGAGGCAGACAACGAACAGCAGGGAGATTTTTTTGAACATCGCGAGTGCAGTGTACACAGCTCTCGGCGGTGGGGCAAAGTATGTTTTTGTAATCAGGGAAGATGAGCTGCCCCTCGTCCGCGATAGGAGTTTACAAATTCAGGAAGGAAGCGCCGCGACTGCTCAGAGAACCGAGATCTCACGCACAATAGCTCGATGAGCGACACGTCCCGTGTGAAGAGCTTTCCGGCGCCGGCAGGCATCGAGCCGGTAACCCATCAACTCCTGATGACGGCAATCCATGAGCGACGTCTGCTGCGCTTTGCCTACAAAAATCAAATAAGAGTTGTCGAGCCGCAGGATTATGGGATTCAAAACGGCACCGTGAATCTCTTCACCTATCAGTTCGCAGGCAAGAGCAGCAGCGGTCCTTTGCCGGACTGGCGTAAGTTTGCGGTTCAGAATATCGCCCGGCTTGAATTGCTGGAGAAAACCTTCGCCGGCAGCCGTGCCGTTCCTTCACACAAGCACCAGAACTGGGATGTACTATTCGCACGCGTAGATTAGGCCCGTCTTCACACGCGTTGCACCTCGGGAGCGTATACTTTTTGGGCTATGGCAAATATCGACAAGCATCCTGCAGGCGCGTTTTGCTGGTTTGAGCTGGCCACCACCGATCAGGCTGCCGCGAAGAACTTCTATACATCGCTCTTTGGCTGGTCCGTGAATGACAGCCCGATCGGCCCGGACGACTTTTATTCCATGTTCAAGCTTTCCGGTCGCGACACCGGAGCTGCCTACACTATGCGCAAAGAGCAGCGGGCGCAGGGCGTACCGCCGCATTGGATGGTCTACATCGCCGTAACCAGCGCTGATGACGCTGTGAGCAAAGCCGCTCAGCTCGGCGGCACCGTGCTGGCGCCTGCGTTTGACGTGATGGAAGTTGGGCGTATGGCCGTACTGCAGGACCCAACCGGTGCGATTTTTTCGGCGTGGCAGGCCAAGGGCCAGGCAAACTCGATTGCGGGCGTCGATAACACCTTCTGCTGGGCCGATCTGAGCTCCCCCGATCCGGAGAGGGCGGGCAAGTTTTACTCCGGCCTTTTTGGCTGGGAGATGATGAAAGATCCCAAGGACCCTTCCGGATATATCCACATCAAGAATGGCGAAGACTTTATTGGCGGCATTCCACCGGCAACGCATCGCAATCCCAATGCGCCCCCGCACTGGCTGGTGTACGTGCAGGTGGCTGATACGGAAGCATCCACGGCCAAAGCGGGCCAGTTGGGAGGAAAAGTACTGATGCCGGCGCGCAAGATGGAAGGCGTAGGTACGTTCTCGATCATCGCCGACCCGCAGGGAGCAGTGCTGGCGTTGTTTAAGTCGGCGAGATAAGCAATTAGCAAATAGCAATTAGTAACTAGCAAAAGCCTTAACCGCGAAATGCGCGAAGGGGACGCAACGCAATCTTTCAATACTTTGCGGCCTGCCCACACAGAGCGTTTTGTTTGCTAATTACTAATTGCCAATTGCTACTAGCTTCCTACGCCGCCAAATCCAGACCGGTCAACCCGCTCTTATCTTCGTCCTGCCGAATCTGGCCTTTACGGCTTTCTTTGGCCAGTTCACAATTCAACTCTGCACCCACCAGCATGAAAAAGCTCGTCCAATAGAGCCAAACCATCAGCGCGATCACGGCCCCCATGGTCCCATACGTCTTGCTGAAATGGGCAAAGCTGCGGAAGTAGATCCCCAGAGCATAGGAGAGAGCAATCCAGCAGCCGACGGCCAGCACTGCGCCGGGAAGAGTGGCCCAGAAACGCTGTTTGACATTCGGTGCGAGAAAATAAAGGGCTTCCACGGCCAACACGGTGAAGAGCACGGCGGCGGTCCAGTGAATGTAAGGCCACGCCGCAGCCAGCAGCCATGAAAGATGAGCGCGAGCGGCGAGCCACGTTCCGAATTCCGGCCCGACGATCATCACACCCAGTGCAATCAGCAGCAGCGCACCGACCAGCAGCGTCAATCCGACCGCCAGCGGGCGCGTGACCCAGAATGGGCGCGCCTCTTCAACGTTGTAGGTGATGTCGAGCGCTTCGATGGCGGCGGCAAAGCCACCTGAAGCTGTCCACAGAGTTCCCAGAATGCCGAACGAAAGCAGGGTACCGCGGTTGGGTGTAACGACGTCGGAAAGGACCCGGCGCAGGAGTTCACCCGAATCAGCCGGTATGAAGCCAGACATCATCGAGAGTACCTGCTCGAAGGGCCTGGTTCCAGGCAGGTAAGCGGTAATCGCAGACAGGAGTATGAGAGCAGGGAAAAGCGAGATCACGAAGTAATACGAGAGCGCAGCCGCCATTTGCAGTGTATGTTTCGTCGATACCGCCTCAACGGTGCGCCACAACGCTTCTTTGATCCTGCGCAGCTTCATGGTCCCGCATGGCCCCCTGTGTGGGTTAGATGCTGGTGGCGCAGAATCGGGCCACGGCGGAGAATGAACTGTAATATTGGCGGCTCCTGACGAGTCATTTATTGCAGGTGAATTTACGGTTACGAGGATCGCTCGCACCGGCATGCTTAGTCCCTTCACATATAGAATATGTATTTGCCCCTCTAACTCATGGATACCCGCAAAAACCTGATCGCCCGCCACTTTGGCTTGCGTGGCGTCTCCCTGTTTGAGGCCGGCAAGGGCTTGCTGGCGGTGGCGGTGGGCGTGTGGCTGGTTTCTCTGCGGCATAAAGACCTGGAGGATGTAGCCCAGCATTTGCTGCGCTTCCTGCACAAGACCCTGCACCTTAGCCCGGATGGTCATATTGGCCGCTCGATCCTGCGCGGCGCCTCTCACGTAAACCATCACAACGTGCATATCTGGGCGTTGCTTGCATTCCTCTATGCGACGGTCCGTTTCACTGAAGCCAGCGGCCTCTGGCTGGAAAGGGAATGGGCTGAGTGGTTCGCCGTTATCAGCGGCGCTCTGTATACACCGTATCTCACGTGGGAGCTGATACGGCATCCCAACCTGTATACCTGGATCGGTTTCATTGTGAATGGACTGATCGTGGCCTACCTGATCTGGCTGCTGCGCGATTCCTATCGCAAGCGCAAGGAAGCCAGTGAGCCGGTGGCGAAGGAGATGGTTCCCTGAGATTTTGGCTTTTGCTCCATGGTGGAGGTCTCTTGATTAAGCAGTAAGAGACGGATCACTGGTAGGCCTCGATGGTCTTCAGCAGACGGTATCGGTCGAGAGTGATTTCGGTGCGGATGACAGCGACCGCTTCAGGATAGCGGAGACGCGCAAAGGCGACCCAGGCATCACGGTAGGCCTGCCAGGCTTCTTCCACATTGGAAAGATGTTCAGCCGTAACGGCCCCCTCATCAATCGATTCCTTGGTCTGCTTTCGTAATTCTTCCAACTTTTTCTGGTACTCGCGATTCAGCAAGGCATCGGCCATTGTGATTTGATGTTCAGAAAGTGGAGGCCATTTCTCGCTCTCGAAGTGAACTACTTCTGTGTGAAAGAGGTCTTTGAGGATGGTCTGTGAGCCATCGGTTCGCAGAACGCGGATGGTGCCGCCTTGATCGACTTCGGAGGCATGGGCGTCGATGTACGCGCTGTTTGCGGTGAGGAGCCTTTCGAAAGCTGCGCGTTGTTGGGCGTTCATTGAGGGCTTCAACGAGTCGTAATAGCGATTTCTGCGGGCATCCTCGACTTCGGATCTGTAACCGCTGCAGAAATTCATGGTGAAGGTCGTCGCACCATAGTCGCAGAATTCAAAGTTTCCGTGACCGGGAAGCGAGCCGTTCAGCTTCGCGATGTCCGGCAGCGCCAACATTGCCATGTCCTCCTCTGACTCGCAGGCAAAACGGATGGCCAGAGGAACGTTTCGTTTGACTCCGGCGCCGTTGAAATAAATATCGGCCAGGATGACCGAGCCACCGACGACCCATGCGATTGGTTCCTTCTGGTTTTGTCCGAGATCAGCCTTCTGCGCAAGGCGTTCCTGCCAGGCGCATGCACGAGCCTCAGCGTAATTGATAGGGCGCCCGATCCCACGATACGAGCGGTAAGAAGCACAGGCTGGTGGTGTCTTGGGGACCGGAGCTTTCTCCGCTTCTGCGGGTAGCGGAATGGATACGTATGCGGTGCAGTCCGCTGGAAGTTCGCTGGAAGAGGTTTGGCCGGCAGTAACGGTCGCAAGTGCGCAGTTCGTAATAAGGACGGCTATCGAGAGGAGACTTGATTTGGTTGCGTAGCTCCTGAACGCCTTGCAGCACGCAAAGCGGACGAATTTGTGCTGAGCTGGAAGCATCGCCCTTAGTTTTTATTTCACTTCGTAGACCGTTTTCCCACCAACCACTGTGCGCAGCACGCGTGTCTTCAAAATCTCCGCGGGTGCAACCTTGGTGATGTCGTGGTCGAGCACTACGAAATCCGCCAGCATGCCTGCAGTCAGCTGGCCTTTTTTGTGCTCCTCAAATTCCGCGTAAGCTGAGCCGGTGGTGTAAGCGGCAATGGCCTGATGGATATTGAGCTTCTGCTCAGGGAAGTATTCCTTGGTGCCGACCTCATTTTTGCGTGTCACAGCGGCATACAGGCCACGGAAGGGTGTGATCGGCTCAACCGGATAATCCGTGCCGAACGCCAGGGGAATTCCGTCGTGCAGGAATTCGCGCCAGGGATAGGAATGTTTGGCGCGTTCCGGGCCAATGTGTGACTCCGCCCAGTTCATGTCAGTCAGCAAGTGGTTCGGCTGGACTGAGGCGATTACGCCCAGCGCCTTGAATTTCTGAAAATCTTCCGGCGCAATGACCTGGTCATGCTCAATGCGGAAACGAAAATCGCGCTTGTCGCTCTTCTCCATGCCATAGGCAAAGGCGTCAAGCGCCATACGTGCGCCGCGATCGCCAATGGCGTGGAAGCCAAGCTGAAATCCGGCTTTGGCGCGTTCCGCGGCCTTCTGGTTCAAAGGCTCCTGCTCATAACGAGGAATACCTGCATTTTTTGGATCGTCATTATAGGGCGCGAGCATGGCGGCGGTGCGTGAGCCGAGCGAGCCATCCATAAAGCCTTTCAGCATGGTAGTGTGCAACATGGAATCGCCGGCCTGATGATAGGCACGCTTCTTTTGCAGTTCATCCACGGGAGCGTCAAAGGGGAGCCACTCGGCGATCCGCAGCGTCAGCTTGCCTTCTTTTTCCAGCTGTTCATAGGTGAGAAAGTCCTCCCAGTCGGAGTTGTCCTGGGCGGAGGTGATGCCGTGGCTGGCTGCGTCTTCGAGCGCCAGCTCAGCAGCGCGACGGCGCTGCGCCATGCTGGGCGGAGGAATTTTCTCGAACACCGCGCCCATCGCCGTTTCACGCAGAATCCCCGTGGGTTCGCCTTTTTCGTCGCGATCGATCTTTCCGCCGTGCGGATCAGCGGTTTGCCTCGTGATACTGGCAGCTTTCAACGCCGCTGTGTTGGCGATCGCAATGTGCCCGTCAACACGATTGAAGATCGCGGGATGATCGCCGGTGACGGCGTCGATATCGGCGCGCGTGGGCGTTTCCTGCTTTGCCCACAGAGTGTGGTCCCAGCCGCGGCCTTGTATCCATTCACCAGCGGGGGCGGTCTTAGCACGATCGGCAATTCTCTGCTTCATTTCCTCGAGTGACTTGCAACCGATCAGATTGACGTTCAATTTTTCAAAACCGCCAGAGCCCAGATGCACGTGGGCGTCATTGAAGCCGGGCATGACGAAGTGCCCGTGAAGATCGATGATCTGTGTTTTTGGCCCTTTCAGCTTTTTGATCTCTTCATTCATTCCAACGGCCACGATCTTACCCTCTGAGATCGCAATGGCTTGCGCAGGCAGGCGTATGCCCTTCGCTTGCTGTTTTGGATTCTGGTCCTCAATGTGTTCAGACCAGATGTCAGGCGGGCATGGATCGCCGATGCCATCTTTGCACGGAGGCATGGAAAAAAGGGTGCCGGTATAGATGTTGCCATTGATAAAAATGATTTCAGCAGGAGCGGGTTGCTGGGCGGAAGACAGGCTTGCCATTGTGAGCACCACCAGCACAGCGAAGAGGATTTTCATTCATGTACTCCGGTCAGAGCCAACAAGACTAACAGAATCCGTTTCAGGCCAAGGTCGCGATGGCTGCAGTCAAACCATTCGCGCAGCGTGTGCGCTCCGCCGCCATCGCCACCGGCGCCGATAGTGGTGGATTCAATGCCGAGAGAAAGAGGGACGTTGGCATCGGTAGAGGCAAGGCGGGGAAGAGATTTGATTCCCAGATGTTTGTCCGCGGCACGGACGAACTGCAGGATGCGGGCATCGTTTGGCAGGTCGGCGGCTGGGCGGTCGCCAATGTTTTCGATGGCCAGCGTGACCCTGGCTTCGCCGGCGCGATACGCCAGCGGCGCTTCATTCCATGCCTCCGCGACACACTCGCGCAGCCGGTCTTCCAGTTTTTGCAGTTCTTCCATGGAGGCGGAGCGCAGATCGACGCGCGCCGCGGCTGATTCTGGAATGGAGTTCACAGAGGCGCCCCCGCTGACCACGCCAACGTTGAAAGTAGTGCGCGGCGAATCTGGAATATGGACTTCACTGAAGCGGGCCAGCGCACGAGAGAGCAGAACAATGGGGTTGGGAACGCCGAAGTCGCTCCAGGAGTGGCCGCCCGGGCCGCGAAAGGTGACCTCAAACCGGCGGCTTCCCAGTGCCTGATTCACAAAGGTGTCCGTGCCGGCGCCGTCAATCACCAGGAGAGATCGAATGGCGTCGCGCCAGCGCGGCACGGAAAAGAGATGCCGCATGCCGCGCAGATTGCCTTCACCTTCTTCGCCTACATTGCCGATGAAGACGATGTTGGTGTCCGGCTTGAGCTGCGCCCGCTTGATGGCCGCAGCCATGGCCAGAACTGCGATCACGCCGGCAGCGTTATCACTGATGCCGGGACCGAAGAGACGATTGCCTTCTTCACGCGTCTTCAGGGCTGTGCCGCTGGGGAAGACCGTATCCAGGTGAGCGCTGATGGCGATCAACGGCGACTGCGGCTTGGCCGCCAGCAGACCGAGAACGTTTCCCAGTTCGTCGGTGTGAACTTCTTCCAGGCCGAGCGCAGTAAAGCGGCTGGACAACCATTCGCTGCGCTGGGCTTCGCCAAAAGGAGGCGCTGGGATCTCGGAAAGTTCACGCTGCCAGCGGCGAAACTCGGCTTCCTGATTGTGCAGATAAATGAAGGCGGAATGGACGCCGCGTATCTCAGCAACGCGCGTGATCTCGCGGGAGGCTGAAAGTCGCGAGGCATCAGAAATCGGGGGGCGGCTGGCCATTACGTCTCAACTACTATAAACCGCGCTGGCAGCCATCGGCAGAGTCAAAAAAAGCGGCCCGGTAAATAAGGCCGCCTGGTGATAGCAGATCGGTCTTATTTTGGAGGCGGAGTAGTACCGCCGCCGGTGCTCTTCTTGCCTTTCGCGTTCTTATGACCCTTCTTGCCGCTCTTGGTCGTCTGGGTCTTGGTGTCGGTGGTGCTGGTGGCAGCTTTCTTTCCCGGAGGCAGCGGTTGTGGATTCAATTTTTTGTCTCCACCGGTCTGGGCCATCGTGAGGCTGGCTGCCAGGAACAGTGTGATTACAAATGCAAAAACCTTCTTCATTCAATTCTCCTTGCCTTTGAGTTTTTATTGGGTGGGCCCACAGTGATTAACCCATGGTATCAACCAGAGTTGCTGCCTGGAATTGCCAAACTTGCTTCCACCGAATCTTCCCGGTTCGCAAAAAAAGCGGCCTTGATGAAGGCCGCTTGTGGTCCAGATCTCGCAAAGAACTATTTCGGTGGCGGAGTGGTGGTGCCGCCTGAGCTCTTCTTGCTTTTCTTGCCGCCCTTATGGCCTTTTTTGCCCGACTTCTTGGTCTCGGTCTTGGTGTCGGTCTTGCCGGCCGGCTTGTCAGTGCTTCCGCCTGTGGCCTGGGCGAAAGACAGGGTAGCGCCCAGCAACATGGCAAACGCGAGTGTGAGTAGCTTCTTCATTCAGTCTCCTTCAGTGGTATTTCAGTGTTTCAAAATGAACTTCTGGGGGAAAAATTAGTGTGCATATTGTACACACAACTGCAAAAAAACAAGCGGCCATTTTTGCCGGCCGCTTTTTTGAAACAATTGCCAGGAAGTTATTTCGGTGGGGTCGTGGTGTCAGTGGTCTGCTTTTTCGACTTCTTTCCACCTTTGTGGGACTTGCTGGTCTTGGTCGCCTTTTTGCCGCTGGTCTTGGTGGTTGTGGGCTTGGTTGTGCTCTGGTCGCCGGTGCTGCCGGTTCCTGTCTGAGCGATTGAGAGCGCTCCACCCAGTACCAGTGTGCACGCGATTAAGAATAGCTTTTTCATTCGTTCTCCTTTAAAGGGAAGTTCAGTGTTTGCTTACTGAAACCCGCTCGGGGAAGATTAGTTTCGCGCTTTCTTTTCGCCGTAATCGTGGCCCGGACTAAGTATCCGCCGCGACCTTCTGGCAGCAGGCGAGAATCTCATCCTCGGTCAGGCACCGGTCTGATGCTTTGGCTCGCTGCAAGATGCGGTCTACCAGCTCATCAGAAACGGTTAACCCCTTGCGCTCCAACCAGAAGATCACATTGGATTTGCCGGACATCGGGCCGATCTCAATGATCTGCTCCAGGCCGAAGTAATGAGAGGGTACACCCGAGTAAACCGAGTTCGCCAGCTCAATATCGCCCTTGCGAAATGCCTTAATGACAGCGGCCGCATGGACGCCCGTAGCTGTACGAAAGGCATCTTCACCCATCACCGGATAGTTGCGCGGAATCGGCACACCGGTAGCTTGCGATACCGTCTGGCAATATTCCTTGAGCCGCGTCAGGTCCTGTTCCGCCCACGGCGAGATGTCCATCAGCTTCAGGTTCACCAGCATCTGGTCGATCTGCGTATTGCCCACTCGTTCGCCGATCCCCAGAGCCGTCCCATGGACACAATCCGCGCCGGCCGCCAGCGCCGCCAGAGAGTTGGCCACAGCCAGCCCGCGATCGGAATGGCCATGCCAATCCACGCGGATCTTCTGCCCGGAAGGCTTGACGATCTCCTCCAGCACAAAGCGGATCAGCGCCTGTACCCCGCTTGGCGTCGCATGGCCTACCGTGTCACAAATCACGATTGCAGTCGCACCACAGTTGATGGCCGTTGAGTAGAGTCGCTTCACCGTCTCCGGATCGCAACGCGACGTATCTTCCGTGACATACATCACCTCGAGACCAAGTGACTTGCCGTAAGTCACCGCGTGCTCCGTAGTCCGGACCAGAAAATCGTCAGTCCAGTTCTCGGTATAGCGGCGGATCGGGCTGGAGCCGAGGAAACAGGCAACTTCAATCGGGATACCGGCGCGCTGGGAAATCTCGGCTACAGGACGGATGTCGTTCTCGTGGGTACGGGCGGCGCAGTTGGGCTTGATTTTGAGCCGGCACGTGGCGATCTCCCGCGCCAGCAGCTCCACATCGGCCACGGCGCGCGGGCCCGCTCCCGGCAGGCCGATATCAGCAAAGTTGATCCCCAGATCCTCCATCAGGTGAAGAATCCGCAGCTTTTCCTCGATGGCAGGATCTTTAACGGAAGGTGATTGCAGGCCGTCGCGCAGCGACTCATCGTCCAGCATGACCTGTTTTGGAGGTTTGAATTCAGCGCCCGGAACCGAGTTCCAGTCATAGACCAGATGAGAGTGTTTCAGCGTCACTGTTTAAAGCTCCCGGGCTCCCAGACCAACCCGCTTATTTGGTTTGTTGGATAGCCCACCCCCTGATCCTGCTTTTGGATTGTTAGGGTAAACCGTGCCTGAAACCGATTTTACTCTCAAAGAAGCCGCCTGCGGAGATAGCTTTTTGTGCTTTTCAGAGCGCCTCGCATACGATTTGTAAATTTGCCTGCAAACAGCAAGTCCACAAAACCGCTCATCTGTCCCGCGAAAGCCGGGCCGTAGCCGTACCACCACAGCTTCTTCATGCGCGGCACTCGGTCTGAGTCCACATACTTGGGCCAGACCATCTCCTCCAGGCCAAAACGCCCGTGCGTGCGTCCGATCCCGCTGGCCTTCACCCCGCCATGCGGCGCTTCGCTGATGCCGAAACAGGCAATCACATCATTGACCATCACGGTGCCGGCATCGATGCGCCGCGCCAGCATTTCGCCTCGCGCGCGGTTTCGGGTAAAGACGCTGGCCGCCAGGCCGAATTCGGAATCGTTGGCCAAAGCTACTGCCTCGTCTTCGGTCTTAAAGCGGCGCACCGGCAGCACCGGGCCAAACGTCTCTTCGCGCATGATCGTCATGGAGTGGTCCACATCGGCCAGGATGGTCGGCGCAAAGAAATTAGGGCCAAACTCCGGCAGTCTCTTGCCTCCGGCCAGCAGGCGCGCGCCGCGGGCGACCGCGTCTTTCACGTGCCCTTCCACAATCTGCAGCTGGCGTTGATGGATCATGGGCCCGAAATCAACGTTGGTATCGGTACTCGGTCCGAGCCGGAGCTTGCTAGTTTTCTGGACACATTTCTCCAGAAACTTCTGGTAGATCGCTTCATGCACATAGCAGCGCTCGACAGAGAGGCACGTCTGTCCGGCGTTCATAAATGCGCCCCAGACCGCCGCACTCGATGCCACTTCGATATCGGCATCTTCCAGCACGATCATCGGATCTTTTCCGCCCAGCTCCAGCACCACCGGCAACAGCCGCACTGCGGCCGCCTGAGCGACTCTCTTTCCTGTGGCTACGCTTCCCGTAAAGACGATCTTGTGAATTGGAGCCGAGAGCAACGCCGCGCCGGCTGAGCCGTCGCCGGTAATGATCTGCAGCAGATCGCGGTACAGTCCGGCCTCCACCAGCAGGCGCCGCAATTCGAGTGAAGAATACGGCGTGAATTCTGATGGCTTGAGCGCCACCGCATTGCCCATCACCAACGCCGCCAGCGTTTCCGCCGACGGCACGCTGAAAGGATAGTTCCACGGGCTGATAATCCCGATCACGCCGTATGGCTCGCGCAGCAGCGTGCCGCGCTTCAGCTTCATCGCCGGATTGCCATGCGGGACCCGCTCGGGCAGCAGGAATTGCGGCGCGTAATCGCTCAGATACTTGACCGTATCCAGCACCACCAGGATTTCCGTCGCGAGCGCTTCTGCTTCAGGCTTGCCCGCCTCGCGGCTGATGACCGCCGCAACTTTGTCTTTTTGCTCGCACAGCAACTGTCCGAAACGCCTGAGAACTCTCAACCGCTCTCGCACCGGTATGGCCGCCCAGCGCCGCTGCGCGACCGCAGCCTTGGCTACCGCTCCGGCAATCTGGCTGGCCGTCATGTTCTCCAGCGTGCCGATGATTTCCTGCGTCGCAGGATTGTGAACAGGGAATTGTGTTGGCTGGGCCGAAGCAATCTCGGGTTGCGGAATGGCGTTCATAGGGACTCCATTCTACCTTTGGGCGCTCCCAAAGAGGCTTGACAAGAGCAGTTGCGTCTCGTCCCTTGTCGCTTGAATGCTTTCGGAGAAAAATGGCCAAAGCAGTTGAAAAAATACATCCAGCAGGGACTCAAGGGTACTGAGAGCAGCGCTATCAATTTTGAGTACAGCGGGCACTTGATCTGCTAGACAAAACATCTTTCGAACAAGGAAGTTGTCTCCACCAACAAATGTTCTTCCTCTTACGTTTAGGAGAGTCGTGTACAACTCAATTGGACCTTGATATCCAATGCCCTGGAAGAACTGTGCGGATGATTGGAAGAATTTGTGTATATCATTTGCGATCCAAACAAAAGGAAATACCTCACCAGACCTCGAAAGTTCTGTGTTAGCGCCTGGCACGTTGGACCCTACCGTGTACCCTAGCCTCTTAAGCCCGAACAAATGACCATAGATTGTCCATTTCCAGATATCGTGTCCCCCCGAGTCATTCCCCTTTACCAAGCAGCCGCCGTCGGGCATGCGAAAGGCAGCACCCCGATAACCATCTACTGTAGTGAGATGACGATACACTGCTTCGCGATCTGCAATCGGACTATCTGGATAAGCCGGAGTGATGACGATTTCAAGTAGTGGATTCGTCTCCAAGTTGAAGTAAAAACGCGAAAACTTTTCAGCATGTCTAAGCGCATCGGCTTTCCGTAGCTCGGTTGATGTCCGTCGTTCGATTAAACGTTCGACTACGCCAATTTCTGCGATATCGTATGGGCGAGAAGAGTCACCTGTTCTCACGTAAACCTTACGGCTATTTTCGATGGCGTGAGGCGCTTCTTCACTCGCATCAACCTCAACCACCAAAAACGATTTACCTGGTTGGTCGCTCGAAATCTGTCGCGTCCTTGGGAACACCGGTGGGTTTATGTTTGCAATGCAGGAATTTTGAATTGTAAGGCTGAGTTCCTCTCTCTCTGGTGTTTCATACCCCTCAATCGGTTCGACCGCTGCCCCTTGAATCGTATTTACGCCCAGCACGAGGACTCCGCCAAAAGAGTTGGCAAAAGACGACACGATGGCGGGAATCTTGCTCCGAACCGAATCACTCAAAGCAGATTTATATTCCACCCTTAGTCCTTCACTGAAGCGACGACTAAATTCCCTAATGTCTGCAGCAGTTAATTCAGTTAGTGGTTTCGTAAATAACAAAATATCCTCTCAATGACTCCGTTATAGTTTATTCAAGAGCCTCAAGAGCCGTAATTGCATTTAGCATCCCCGCAGGTGCTCATGGCAAGTTCTCCGCCGTCCTAGGGATGGCGGATTTGAGGTAAAATATTAGACAAACGTCTATTGACATCGCTCCTTGTTTCTGGCATACTTTGTTTGCTTATCCGAGAGCGGCGTCGGCGGGGTTACCCGGAACGGCCTGCACCCCTCGTCATGGTCCGCGAGCTTCCAGCTCGCCTGCCGGACAAAACCCACAAGAGTTGAAGTGTGTCTGAGCGGCTTTGCCGCTAGCGCCAATTAACAAGACCCACCGCCGAGGGCGGCGGTGCCACACGAGTTTTCAAGATTTCGACATAGCCACCTAACCGGGTGGCTTTTTCATTTATGGAGCAAAGTATGACCAGGCAGGAAATCAGGCAAACCATCATTGCATGCGCCGCGCGGCTGAAGCACGTGCCCAGCCTCGAAGAAGTCGTGAAGCTGACGCCGGTATCCCATCGCCAGATCGTCAAGCATTTCGGCGGCTATATCAGTGCCCTACGAGACACTGGGTTGGAATTGAAATCAACCATCGGCCGCGGACACGGCGTGCCCCTGGAAAAACTCTTCCTCGACTGGGTGGCCATCGTCAAAAAGCTGAGAGCTCTTCCCAGCATGAGCCAATATCACCTGCTCAGCCCATACTCGCCCGCTCCCCTGATGCGCCGCTTTGGCACGTGGCGTCAGGTACCGCACGGCCTCAAAAACTTTGCCGAAACGCACGGACTCGCCAAAAAATGGAAACGCGAGCTCGCCCTGGTCACCTCTGTGCCCGCGCCAAAACACCACAAGGCCCATCCGACCATCTCCACGTCCTGGCCGCTGCCCAATCGCCCCTTCTACGGCGCACCCATCTCCTCTTGGCCAATATCGATGGCGTATGCGCCGGTCAATGAGATCGGCGTCGTCTACCTCTTCGGGGCATTGTCCTGGCAACTCGGCTTCATCGTGCATCGCCTTCAACCTGAATTTCCCGACTGCGAGGCCATGCGCCGCGTCGGCGATGACAAATGCCAGCTTGTGAAAATCGAGTTTGAACTCGAAAGCCGCAACTTCCTTAAGCACGGCCACGATCCCGTCGCGTGCGACCTCATCGTTTGCTGGCGGCACAACTGGCCGGAGTGCCCGTTGGAGGTCATCGAATTGAGAAGCGTACTCGGTGATCCCGAGTGCCTGAAGAACGCACCCCGCGCTCAAGATATTCCGCATCTCATTCCAGAAGAGCGCCGCGTCCATAGAGCGCGAATTGAGGAGAGCAGATGACGAACCCAAACATTGTGCCGAGCGAAGATATTTTCGGCGATCGCGAAGTCGGACCATCACAAGAGCCCGCTACCGCGCCCATCGACGAGAAGTTACAGAAGGCGCTCGATAAGGCGCTCTACGCCAACGGGAACGCCGCGGCCCAGAAGATCCGGAACTTCCTGAACGGCACCTGGCTGGGAGAGCCGCTCCACGTCGTACTTACCGATATACCCATCGGGGCCTGGACCGTTGCCATGGCCTTTGATGCTCTGGATGTGATCGGCAAGGACGACAAGTTTTCGCGAGCCGCCGATACGTCGATCGCTATCGGGCTCGCCGGCGCGGCTGGAGCGGCCTTAACGGGTCTTACCGATTGGTCCGACGTCGATCCGCCGGCGCGCCGGACAGGGTTTCTGCATGCTCTGCTGAACATAGGCGCCACCGCGCTGTTTACCACTTCTCTTGTACTTCGAAAAAGAAAGACGCGCGCGAATGGCCGCATCGCCTCGGCTCTTGGTTATGCGCTTATGTCCTACTCAGCGCACCTGGGCGGACGCATGGTCTATGACCACCAGGTCGGTGTTGATCGCACGGCAAGTGAAATATTTCCCCAACAATTTGTGGCTGTCCTGCCGGAGCGAGAGCTAACGGATGAGACCCCGACCCAAGCCGTTCACCAGGGCGTACCCATTCTGCTGGTCCGCCATGGAGGGCGCATCTTTGCCATGGCCAACACCTGTTCTCACTTCAGCAGCCCGCTTTCGGAAGGCAAGCTGGACGGTGACAGTATTGTCTGTCCCAATCATGCTTCCCGATTTTCCCTTGAGGATGGCCGTGTGCTGAATGGCCCGGCGGTGCATCCGCAGCCTTGCCTGGAAGTCAGAGTGCGCAACGGCCAGATCGAGGTGCGTAGACCGCCGGCGCGAGGCTGACGATCGCCGGATCACCCGATTTACTTCCCGCAATCCTTTCGTCCGGTATCGGCGACGCTGGCGATGAGCCACTTTCCATCCGCGCGGACAAGGTTGAAGAGGTCCGTCCCGCAGTGGTCGACTTTCCCGTCAACCAGAAAATCAAACGGCGCCCATACCACCGCCAGATCGTTATCGATACGGATGAGCGGATCGTGTATGCGTTCCTCGATCTGTGACTTTCCCGGCTTGCCCACGGCGTCGGCAAAGGCGTCAAACGTCATCTGCGTCGGCTTACCGTTGCGCATCAGGACCATCGTGCCCCCGGGCAGCAATGGCTGGCGGATGGCGGCGGCATCGCGTTTTGCCATGCCGTCAAACATGGCGTTGATCGGGGCCAGGACCGCCTGCTCTTCGGCTGTCGATGCGGCATGCAGCGAGTTGATGAGGAAGCCGGCGACCGTGAGGCCGGCAAACAGCAAAACCAGGAATGAGCGATGGAAGGTTTTCATGGCTTTCGATTGTAAACCGGCCTGGCCGGGTGTTCATGGGGTCCGCACTTGAGGCGTTGCGTGAAGCTGCCCCGCCTGCTTCTCTCGCATCCATCCATGAGGGACATGGCCGCAGCCCATCTCATCCTGGCGAGGTGGAGGAACGCGGGAATGAATACCAGCCCTGATCGAACCGCATACCGGCCGCGACGTCTGCTCGAGCTGGGTGAAAAGCTGGTGCGGCTCAGCGAGTTCTTCGTGGTCTGCGCTGCCGGCCTGCTGGTGATCGCTGCGGTGATTTTCGCCACCTTCGCCTTGTACGGCCTCTTCATCAATGGCCTGCACGCGAACTTCGGCTCCATCGCATCCATCGAACATATACAGGATGCCATTCAGCACGTTTTTGCCGGCGTACTCTTACTGATGCTCGGCTTGGAACTTCTTGAAACCCTGAAGACCTACTTCCAGCACTACCACATCCGGACTGAGGTGATCCTGGTAGTCGCCATGATTGCCGTAGGCCGGCACATTATCCAGTTCGATTTTGAACACACCAGCGGCTCGGTGCTCGCGGGCATGGCTGCTCTCATGCTGGCGCTGGCGATCAGCTATTACCTGGTGCGCACGCGGAGCGTGAAAGCACTCGATGCAAAAATGACGAAGCCACTGCCGGGTGATCAGCATTCAGCGAACAACCAATTTGATTAAGCTGCCCGGTCGTGAGGTTTGGTTTTTCGATCCCGCGCGATCACGGCGATGTCGCGGGGCCCCGGCGACGTTCTAGTATTCCACGCTTACCAGGAAGAGTCCGCTCGCAGGAGCGGTTGCTGCAGCGGCGGAGCGATCGCGCAAGTCCAAAATGCGCCGCACGTCCTCGATCTGCAGACTGCCTTTGCCCACCATGAGAAACGTTCCCACCAGGTTGCGGACCATATGGTGCAGGAAGCCGTTGCCGCGGACGGTGTACAGCAACTCGTCGTCCTGGCGCTGCCACAGAGAGCGGTAGATGGTGCGCACGTTGTTGACCTCGTCGCCGTCTTTTCCGCGTTCCGGATCCACTGCCGCGAATGAAGTGAAGTCATGCTCGCCTTCCACGATAGGCGCCGCCGCGATCATCCGGCTTTCGTCGAGCGGATAAGGGTGGTGGTAAACATAGCGTGCCAGGAATGGCGGGCAAATTTCGCTGCGAAAAATCCGGTACTGATACGTTTTGGCGACGGCCGATTTGCGCGCGTGAAAGTCCGATGGCATCTCTTCCACGCTGAGAACGCGGATCGATTGCGGCAACAGATCATTGAGCGCGCGCAGCAGGTTGGCCGTCGGAATAGGAGACTCGATGGTTACGCTGGCGGTCTGGGCCAGCGCGTGGACACCGGCGTCAGTACGGCCGGAGCCCTGGGGAAGGACTTTTTCGCCGGTCAAGTGTTCGAAAACGGACACTAGCGTGCCCTGGATGGTGGCGCGGCCGGGCTGGACCTGCCATCCGGCGAAATCATGGCCATCATAGGCGATAGTGAATTTGAGATTGCGCGGCAAAAGTTGTTACCTGACTTCCGGATGTTCGAAATTCAGATGTTCAAAATCGAGGTGTTCAAATCGAAGTGTTCGAAATCGAACACTACCCGCGTGCCAAGTCTTACACATAACACTTTTTAACGCCCTAAAGCAGCGTTGAGTCGATATACTATCGAGTTTCGCACACACAGTGCCCGTTTCTGGAACCACCAGGGGGATTCCCGCGTATCTTCAGGTGTAAGCAGGTAACGGAACGGGGAATTTACAGTCTCTATTAGTTACAAAAGCTTCGTGAAGAAATTGGGAGATGAAGAATGTCTGTAGCTTTTATCCGCAGTAATTTTGTGAGGAAGGCCGCATGTGCCGTGTGTCTTTACACGCTGCCGCTGGCGGCGCAACAGTCGACGCCGGCACCGGCTACGCCCGCGCCGCCGCAGTCGACGCAATCGCAAGGCGCGCCGCTGCCGGAAGCTCCCCATGTGCAGAGCTTGCCGCAGCCGACGCATGTTGACTTCTCCAAGCCCACGCCGCTGCTGCCCAATCCATTTGCGCGGTACATTCCGCGCGATGTGCCTGCGCCATCGTTCACTAACTCGCCCAGGATCGAGCAGCTCATCCAGAATGGCAAGATCATGCTGTCGCTGAATGACGCGATTGCCATCGGCCTGGCGGATAATCTGGACATTGCGGTGGCTCGCTACAATCTGCCCATCGCCGATACTGACATTCTGCGCACCAAGGCCGGTGGCACATTTTTGGGCGTGAATTCAGGCGTTGTATCCAATACTCCGGGCGGAGGTCAGGGAGGCATTGGGTCGGGAGTCTCGGGTGCTGGCGCTGGCGGTACAACAGCAGGATC
>DATBHX010000083.1:0-23148 GCA_036557225.1 Candidatus Angelobacter sp. | reverse complement strand
TTGCGGTCTTGCCCTCGGCATCGATCTTGAACATCTTCACAGTGCTCTTTTCCTGCCCGAAAGCTGGCCGTCCCACATACAGCACATTATCCAATTTCTCCAGCGTGATGGTGCCATCCACGCTCAAATCTGGCCGGGCTCCTGGAGGCGGCGGACCATCCAGCGTTACGTCCACCGTGACGGTTCCCGACTGCACGGACGGATCCACGCGTGAAACTGTTCCTTGCACCACGCCGTTGTGGGTGTCGATATCCGCTTTTTGACCCGAGGTAATGTCCTTGGCCTGGGTCTCAGGAATCTTCAGTTCCGCCTGAAGATGCTGCGGTTGTACGACCTTCGCCAGGATGGTTCCCTGCGGCAACCGCTGCCCCACCTGAACTGGAACATCCACCAGAACTCCGGCGATCCCTGCCCGTACCCGCAAAGAATCCTTTTGCCGCTGCTTCAGCGCAAGCATGGCTTTCTTTTGATCAATGGTGCTCTGCTGCACCGCCATCTGCGTCTCAATGGCCCTGGTGCTTTCAGCAATCCGGTCTTCTTCAATCTTTTTGCGTGTAGCCAGCTCGCGCTCCTTGTTCATAGAAGCATCAAGCACTGCCTTGGCAACCACACCAATCTTGTTCAATTCGCGATTGTTATCCGCATCGCGCTTTGCATTCGAGTAGTCTGATTCGACCGTAGCGGCTTCGGCGCGCAAGCTCAACAAATCGCTGTCAATCTTGGCTTTAGTGTTGTGATATTCGGCCTCGGCGGATTTTAGGTCCAAGCTGGCTTGCATAGCTTCCTGCTCAACCTGTGGATTGGAAAGCTCCATGATCACGGAATCAGGTTTCACCGGAGGCCCGCCCGGCAGCAACAAAATCCGCTCCACATGAACGTCTGTTTCCGCTGGGATTAGCCGAACATCTGCCGGAATTGGCACCAATGATCCGATGCCGTGCACCTGCCGCAGCATTGAGCCTCGCTTGACCGTGTCCGGCCAAACTGTGCCGTAGTCAACGGACTGCAGTGCCGGCTTCATCCGGGAAACACCCAGGGTCATGCCAGCCACGGCCAGGACCGCTACCACGATCATGAGCGTCTGCTTCTGGCGCTTCTTTTTCTTAAACGATGCGTCGCGAACTATATCCATTTCACCAAAGGTATATGCACAGGTCGTGCCAAATCAATGATACTGCAAACTATTGACCTAAAAGGAGAAAATATCGCTTTAAGGCCCGGAAAAACAGTATTGGCTGTTCATTCCTGAAACCCAGTGTTCGGAAACGCACACCCAAGACTTCCTGCCAAAACCCCCATTTTCCCCTACATTAATATATAGACCTGTTAAACCTCTTTTAGTTATGCCGAAATCTGCTGTTCGCCCCCGCCTTTTCTCCACCGATCAATACCGAATTACGTTACCGCAGGGCCACAAGTTCCCTGTCGAAAAATACGGCATGCTGCGTGGGCTGGTCGAAAAAGAAGGCCTGTTTCAGCTGGAGCGAAGTCCACTCGCTGATTCGGAAACAGTTAGTCTGGCCCACGACCCTGAATATGTAGCGCAATTTACCGCGGGCACGCTTCCACCAGCCGCTATGCGCCGCATTGGACTGCCTTGGTCTGAGGTCCTGGTACAACGCGCCTTAGCTTCTGTTGGTGGAACTGTCAGCGCCGCCCTTCAAGCAATGCAGCATGGCTGGGGCGCCACACTAGGCGGAGGCACACACCATGCTCTTCGTGCTGAAGGGGCAGGATTCTGCGTTTTCAATGACATCGCCGTTGCTATTCAAGTATTGCGCAAGCAAAATCTCATCCGCCGCGCCGCGGTCATCGATCTTGACGTGCACCAGGGCGACGGAACAGCCGAAATTTTCCAAAACGATCCCGACGTCTTTACCCTCTCCATCCACTGTGACAGCAATTTCCCTTTTCGGAAAAAGCAGAGCCGGCTTGATGTTGCGCTTCCCGACCGAGTAGAAGACGTCGCATACCTTCGCCAACTGGACGAAGTTCTGCCCGCGATCTTCGCTTTCCGCCCTGACATCATCTTCTATCAATCCGGTGTCGATCCGCTGGTAACCGATGTCCTGGGCCGGCTCTCGCTCACACACCATGGATTGATTCATCGCGACAGAAAGGTGCTGCAGGCAGCCCGAAAATTCGGCGCACCGTTTGTTCTGACTTCCGGCGGAGGATACTCGTTCCCGATCGAACTTAGCGCTCAGGCCCATGCCAACACTTATCGCACGGCATGGCACGTTTTTGCCGACATCTAGTACAAGCCCTGCCGTAAGCGCCTTAACCTCTGGCCAACACTCACTGCAGTGATATTCTTCTGAACAGCCATGTCACCATCCGCCGGTTATTCCGCCAATCAACTTCCGCTGCTCGAACTGGCGGAGGTCAGCCAGGCCGTCCAGAAAAAAGAAGTCTCCCCGGTCGAGCTTACTGAGGCCTGCCTCAAAGAAATTGAACAGCGCAATCCTGCATTGAACGCCTTTATCACGGTGACGGCCGAATCAGCGCTGGTCGAGGCGCGCAAAGCGGAAGCAGAGATCACTCGCGGCGAATGGAAAGGCCCATTACACGGAATTCCACTCGCGGTGAAAGATCTGGCTGAAACCGCCGGCATCAGGACGACTGCTGCCAGCGCGGTACTCAAAGATTATGTTCCCGCTGCCGACGCTGAGGTGATTCGCCGGCTGAAAGCCGCGGGGGCAATCCTGCTGGGCAAACTGAACCTGCATGAGTTTGCGTACGGTGGTAGCGGGATCATCGGCCACTTTGGTCCGGCGCGCAATCCATGGAACACCGCTCACATCACCGGGGGATCGTCTTCCGGCTCCGCAGCCGCCGTCGCCGGTGGCCTTTGTTACGGCGCGATCGGCACCGATACTGCCGGCTCTATCCGCCTCCCTTCCGCGTTTTGCGGACTCACCGGTCACAAGCCGAGCTATGGGTTGGTAAGCACGCGCGGCATCATCTCGCTTTCCTGGTCGCTTGACCACGTCGGTCCCATGGCGCGCACCGCAGCCGATGCTGCGATCATGCTTCAGGCCATCGCCTATTACGATCCTCAGGACATTTATTGCCAGCGTTTTCCGCCGGTCTTCTATCCGTCAGCGATTGAGGAACCAACGGCTTCGCTGCGGCTCGGCCTTGCCGGAGACTTCTGGAACCAGATTGACGACGAAGTCCGCAATGCCGTTGATGCAGCTGTTTCTGCTCTCAAATCTCTTACCGCTGGAGCGCGGGAGATGAGTCTCTCCACGGAAGCTGATCGCACTGTCGTCCGCAGTGAGCCCTACGCTTATCACCAGCAGCATCTGTCGGCCAATGAGAATGACTACCATCCTGAAACACTCAAGCGCATCCGCAGCGGCGCTGATGTAACGGCCTCCCAGTACATCCAGGCCTATCGCGACCTGTTGCGCCAACGCCGGGAGATTCTGCACCTCTTTGAACAGGTGGACCTCATTGTTACGCCCACCACTCCCAATTTGCCACCGTCCTTCGCTGAGCTTGAAGCCGCGCCTGATCAGCTGCGCAACAAAGAGCTGGCCATGCTGCGTAACACGCGGCCTTTCAACATGGTGGGACTTCCTTCTACTTCGGTGTGTTGCGGCTTCTCCCGCTCCGGTCTGCCCATTGGTGTGCAGATCACCGGCGCTCCCGGCGCCGATGGCACTGTGCTCGCGCTGGCTCATGCCTATCAAAAACACACCGATTGGCACAAGAAACGGCTACCAGCTGCAGGCAGATAAGCCCCTGTCTCCGCAGGGATTTCCTTGGATTTGACCGTCTGTAAACGCCCTGTTAATCTTGATCTGCGGGGTGGAGCAGCCTGGTAGCTCGTTGGGCTCATAACCCAAAGGTCGGTGGTTCAAATCCACCCCCCGCAACCAAATCAAACACCATGTGGACGCTGAGGGCTAAACCCATAAGCGTCCTTTCTTCTTTCCTTTGCGAGAAACAGGATAAAGTTTCTCTTCCTATTTTGACTGTCCGAAATCAAGTCTTTTAGCTGTCGGGTTGTCCCATAAGTATAAAGATGAAGGAGGCCTTTTCAGATGCAATACCGAACCATTGAGCGACTGGGCTGGAAAATATCAGAGATCGGTTACGGAATGTGGGGAATGGCTGGATGGAGCGGTTCCGATGACGCGGAATCGATGTCTGCGCTTCATCGTTCTGTCGAACTCGGTTGCAATTTCTTTGACACCGCCTGGGCGTACGGAAGTGGGAAGAGCGAACGCATGCTGGGAAACCTTCTACGACAGCACAAGCAGATGCGGCTTTACGCAGCCACAAAAATCCCCCCAAAGAACTCGCAGTGGACAGGCTTGTCAAATATCGCGCTCGAAGATGTCTTTCCCTCGCAGCATATCAGAGAGTACACCTATCGCAGTTTGGAGAACCTGGGAATCGACGTGATCGATCTACAACAGTTTCACGCCTGGAATGATGAATGGGCCCGCGATGAACGTTGGCAGCGTTCCGTCTCAGATCTGAAGGCAGAAGGGGTAGTACGCTCCTTTGGCATCAGTGTGAATCGGTGGGAGCCCAATAATGTTCTTAAGACTCTGGAGAGCGAACTTATCGATTGTGTGCAAGTTGTCTACAATATCTTTGATCAGTCTCCTGAAGACGAACTATTACCTGTATGCAAGGCGAAGGGCATCGGCGTGATAGCGCGTGTTCCCTTCGATGAAGGGAGCCTGACTGGAATGCTAAAGCCCGATACAGTGTGGCCCGAGGGTGATTTTCGTGGCACTTACTTCAGGGCTGAAAACTTGCGTGAGACCCTCACACGCGTTGACGCGCTACAACCTCTTGTGCCGGCCGGTTCCACGCTACCGGACATGGCGCTTCGGTTCATTCTGGCAAATCCTGTCGTGAGCACAACCATTCCGGGAATGCGACGAACGCGGCACGTGGTAAAAAACATCTTGGCAAGCGATGGCAGGACGCTCCCAGATGAAGTTCACAATGCGCTCCGGACCCAACGTTGGGACCGAACGGCTGTCCTTCCTTGAGACCCACGCCCGATGCCTTTTAGGCGTCCTTATGCTTATTCTGTCCTGCAATTGGGCTATGCGTTTCTGTTTCTACTCGCACAGAATCAATGGAGTATGGTCACAATGTTTGCCCTAAGAAAATCGACCATTTCCTGAATGCCGGGCGGGACCTGAGAAACCGAATAAGCGCGCTAGGAAGCTGCTGATGCAGCCTGGACTTCTCTACAAGATCGCACGCCCCGCTCGCCTGGCATACCTGACGCAAGCCCGGCATTTGGTGAGCGGTGATAATCACGACCGCCACTTCAGGAAACCGTCGCCGGATTTCCGATGTGGCTTCCAGTCCGTTCATTCCTGCCATCTGCAAATCCATGAGCACCAGGTCCGGGTCTAATCTCCGGGCCAATTCGAGTCCTTCATCTCCACTTCGGGCGAGGCCGACGAGAGAAAAGTCTGGCGTGGTCTCGAAGAAGGATTGGAGGCTGGCAAGGAACTGCGGAGAATCGTCAATCGCCAGCACTCGAACGTGTCTTACCCTGCTCTGTATCATTTTGAGTTGCTCCTTCAAGGCTTCCATCTCCTTGTTTATGGACCGGACCTGACAAAATCATCAAATCACTCTTCTCGGAGCGGCTCATGACCCGTCGATTCGTTTGCCAACGAAATGGCGTACGTTTGAAAGATACCATTGCCGCTAAGGATAGGTCCCTGGTGGATTGTGCGGCATCGGGCGAAGACGTGATTTTTCGCGCCGAGATGGGGGAGTACTTCAGGCCAACGCGCAACCAGTACCTCAGGCCGAGGCACGAGATGAAGAGGTCTCCGGACGGGCTATGGGCAATTCAACTCTTATCGTAGTGCCGCTATTACCAGTCTCCACGACGAGCTTGCCCTTCAGGAGCCTTGCCCTTTCACGCATCGAGCCCAGGCCGACGCCGCTGCGGTCCCTCCCTGACGGGATTCCGCGACCCTTGTCAGAGATCTGCAAACGCAGAAAGCTGCCATCACAGGAAATGTGCACGTCTGCGGTGCGGCTGCCGGAATGGCGGTGAACATTGGAGAGCGCCTCTTGCATGACGCGAAAGACAGCCAGTTCGATATCGAATCCTAACTTGTCTATTTCACCCTGGCAATTCAAGGTCACCTGGATTTCCGATCGTTTAGCAAAGCCATCGATGTAAGCTTCCAGGGCCAGCTTCAGTCCCAGCTCTTCGAGTAAAGGCGGATGCAGCAGGTAGGAAACCGTGCGCAGTTCGTTGGCGATCTGCTCTGCGATTCTCATCCACTCCTCCAGCATCGCGGGTGAAACAGTGGTTTGGCTCCTCGCCATGCGTCCCATATGAAATGACAAGGTAACCAGGTTCTGCGTGGGGCCATCGTGAAGCTCCCGGGCCAGATTGCGCCGCTCTTCTTCCTGGACCCTGATCATGCGCCGGGAGAGGTCTTGTATCTCCTCTTCCGCCCGCTCGCGCTCCTGGATTTCCAGCTGCAGAAACCGGTTTATCTCTTCCAGCGCCGCCGTGCGCTCACTGACACGAAGCTCAAGTTCTTCGTGCGACCTTCTGAGTTGTTCTTCAGCTCGCACTGCATCTGTCACATCGCTGCAAATAATGGTGAAAATGGTATCGCCGGCAATGCTCAGTTTGGAGATGGATGCAGCCATGTGAAACTCACTGCCATCTTTCCGCAGGCCAAACACACGGCTGCGGTCAGACATCAGCAGGCTGTCACTCTGTGAATGTCCGAAACGCTCAACATGTTCTCTATGGATCTTCCGAAAACGTTCGGGAATCAATTGTTCCATTGGCTCGCCCAGAATCTCCGCGGCGCTGTAGCCGAAAATGCTTTCGGCTGCGCGATTGAAAAGCGTGATCCTATGGCTCGCGTCCATGGAGATGACCGCTTCGGCGGAAATTGACAGGATCCCGGAAAATCGCTGCTGGGATGCGCGCAAAGACTCGGCAATGCGCGCGATGACCATCAGCATCAAGCCTGCGGCTGCACCGAACAGGAGGGTGGCGATGGGGAGTTTAGAGCGCATTTCACTCATGGCTTCCGCTTTCGGCCACACGCGGAGCTGCCAGCGGGTACCGGGAAGCGGAACTTCAACATCCTGCCCCCAGTCTCTGAGATTCTCGCCGGTGCTTCCCGCCATGCGGAAGACCTCGACGCCGTGCTCGTCGACAGCCACGGAAAAGTTGAGTTTTGCGACATCGCTTAACATCGTGTCAAGGGATCGTTGAGCGTCGAAGTAGCCAAGAACGAAACCACGGAACCGGCTGTTCTGGAAAATCGGCACTACCGTGATCCACTGTTTTTGGCCGCTGGAGGAGACAACGATTTCCGAGAGCAGGGCATTCCTCGAATTTCGTGCATCTGCAAGCAGACGTTCCTTGGTCGCAGCGGAGGCAAGAGGAACTTTCTGTCCAGGCACTCGCGATATCCAGCGCTCTTCGTAGGCTGGATCGAGCCACTCGATGGCCAGGCAGCCCGGATGATGCTCCAGATAGAGGCCCGCAAAAGCTGACCATTGCTCATACGTGGGTTCCCCGAACTCCCACATTCTTGCCAGCCTGATTTGCCCCAAAAGCCACGCTTCCATGTCGGAGTTCAAGTCCGCGGAGATGGCGGAAGTTGCCAGCCCGGTCATACGGCGAATGTGATCGCGCTCATTGACCTTTGCGAAATACCACGCGGTCAATGTGCCAATGGCGGCCGCAGCCAACACGATCAGCACTGCTGGAGACAGTGTGGAACGCGCGGCTTTCCATATTCGGCTCATCCGCTGAGCCTCCTGCTTGGGGGAGGTGTCTTGAAACCGGGAACCGGAGCCTAGTAATAAGAGGATGGGATCGGAGATTGTTCCTGCGATTTCAAAAATTGTGCCTGGCCTAGATTTTGCCCTAATTATACGCACGTGAATCTAAAAAACTCTTAGCGGAAAATTAGGATTTTTAATCGTCGAAGCCTTTTTTCTTTAGAGAAGTGACTTAAATCTGGTATAAGCTGGGCGCAAGCACACACTTGTTGCGGCTCCGTTTATCCCAAGGGACATTGTCAGGGTACATTCTTCACTTTTGCAGGCAGTGCTGTGCTTTAAGTGCTGCAGTGGCTGTGCCCTTCGATTCCGGGTCAAGGGGGCTTTGTACATGGCAGTTCGAGTATTGATCGCGGATGACCACGAGATGTTCCGCCAGGGTCTGCGCGCTCTTCTGGAAGAGGAAGGCTTTCAATTTGTCGCGGAAGCGGCGGATGGCCGCGAGGCCGTGCGGCTTTGTGAGCAACACCATCCTGAAGTGGCGATCCTTGATATTTCCATGCCTGTATTGAATGGGATCTTCGCGGCTCGAGAGATCATCAAAGCGAATCCGCGAACCCGAGTCGTGCTCCTCACCCAACATACGGAAGATCGCGCTGTGCTGGAAGGCTTGCGCGCCGGCGTAACGGGATATGTCCTCAAAACCCGAGCCACAAGCGAATTGGTGCAAGCCCTTCGCGCTGTTTGCCGCGGCGAGATGTATCTGACGCAAAGTATTTCTCGTAGCGTGGTGCAGGCGTTTCTTACGAGAGATGCTCTTCCAGAGCGGCCGCTGAGCGACCGGGAGCGACAGGTCCTGCAGCTCGTTGCTGAAGGAAAGACGACCAAGGAAATCGCGTCATTCCTGGGCATTACCGTCAATACGGCTGAAACCCACCGCACAAACCTGATGGAGAAGCTTGACATCCATGACACAGCCGGCCTGGTGCGCTATGCCCTGCGCAACGGCGTGATCCAATAACATTACGATCTTCAAACGCCAGCGCGGCCTCTTTGACAAAACCTCCTCAATACGACAGAAACGTGACCAATATAAAAAAGAGAACTTGACCCGCAGGCCGTGGGGCATCGCTGGGATCGGCTTTCTGGCCGCCTGTAGTCTTTTTTATCCGCCAACGTCCCCCAGCTCCGCTCCACAATCTCCGGCATCGAAATGCCCTGCTCTCCCGGTACGACGGGATGGTGCAAAGACAGCCCCTCCTTCACACTCCCAGTGTGAATTTGCCGTAGCTCGACACATTGCGTAGTAGCGCTTCCGAATTTGTCTTCCAGGCTGTTGCGTATCTGGCCGAAAAGAAGGAATCCGCGAAATGCCGGCATGACGGAGAGACTCTCATGACAAAAATAAAACGCCTGCAAATCCAAATGGCCTGCGTCACAAGGGCAGCTCAGCGGCGCGGGACCTCAACCAAAAGCATTCTATTTACTTTCTTATTGATCATTCTGCTCCCTGCGATTGCGACAGCACAGTTGCCGGTCCCGGCATCGTCACAATTTGACATCACCGGCTTTATTCAAGGTGCGACGCTGGGCGGACCTGGAAGTGGAAACGGTTCCGGTGCACACCAGGGCGGCTTCATGCTCGTGAATGGCCAGTTGATCACCGTGCCTTCGGAAACCATTGTGATCCTGCCAGCCAACGCTCTTACCTGGCAGGAACTCTTTGCGTTGGCGCCGGCACCGTATACAGGAACAGCGACGGGCATGGCCCTGAACGATGTTCCGGCTCCTCTGACCACCTATGAAGCGCACGTAATTGGCAATCGCGTGCTGGGCGGCCCCGGCGGCGCTGATGTGTACATTGCCGGCCTCATTTACATTTCCCAGCATGCTTTGAACACGGGTGCGGGATACATCAACTGCATCAACTACGCGACCGGCGAACTGCGCGTAGGCGGCCCGATCGGCAATTGTGCCGCGGGTGCAAGGGTGCAAATCAATGATCCAGTAATTGCCACCGCCGGAGATGTCGCGCTTGGTACGGGACGTTATAGCCGCGGACAATCGCCCGACGTGCGCTTCCAGGTAGATCAGGACAACCCCACCATTGCTTCCGCTACTGGTTTCCCCATGTGCGTACCGCGTGTTCTGGCTGACCCGAACATCGCCGGCAATCCCGACGATGCACGTTGCCCTGTAACCCAGAGGCGCTTTGTCGGGGATCCAGCAATCAATTGTCTTGCCCCGGCGACGGCGGGCCAGCGCTGCACCAACTTCACCATGAAGCCTCCGGGAGGCGGATCACCTGATCCAACCATCCAGGCGCCGTTCGAAGTTGGCGACTATGTGATCTTCGCTGGCACGCTGGTGCAGGATTGCGCCATGACCGGCTGTCCGGGCGGCGGTCCGACGGCTGGCCCGTGGCCTGCGGCTGGAACGGCCGCAACGTACATCGCGGCCCACACGATTAACAACAACGCTGCCATCTATACAGCCCCGGGCACCAACCCGGCTTACGTCTCGACAGAAGTGACCATCGTCGGCACCGGCGGGCTCACTGTTCTGGGCGCCGGCGAAGCAACCGCGCGAAGCCGCTTTGAAGGCATGACCACAGATGCCGATCCGACTGCCGTGAACCAGCGACTTATCCATCTTTATGGGATCGATTTCAACCCGGTCACTGGCGCGACTAGCGATCGCGATTTTGGCACCATCGGCGTCGATCCGGGTCCGGAGCTTGGTTTGGGCGCAGCCAAGGGCCGGTGGCGTTTTCGACCGCCGTGTCTGCCGTTCGGGGGAAATCCCGCAAAACCAGAAAAACAGTGCGTGATGAACGCCGCCAACACTTTCCTGCCGCCGCCGCGTGAGATTCGAGCGGTCATTCAGGGCGCATTCACCGCGCCGATTGGCCCAGGATCACCCAGGTCGGCGAACGGGATCGTCTACGGCCAGTATCATGCTCCAATTTTGGAATACATCTTCCCGGAGAACGTGCCTGGCGCGCCGATCCCGGAGAACAACTTCAATACCATCGACTTCCTGGCTCAGGGCGGATATAGCTCATCGCTGGGCACGCTGGTCGGACAACTCAATCCCTGGCCCAGCAACGTTGTTCCAGCTATCGCCTGCGCAACGGCAATCGCCAACGCTGGTGGCCCATATGCAATTAACTCCGGTGGAACTCTCGCACTAAACGGCGGAGCCACGGGAACACCGCCCATCACCTTTGCCTGGACGGCGACAGGTGGAACATTCTCGAATTCCAGTCTGCCCATCACCAACTGGACGGCGCCTCAGGTTGCAGTCTCGACTACGTTCAGCCTGACGTTAACAGCCACCAATTGCGGTGGGTTTTCGAACTCGACCACGACGGTGACCGTCTCTGCGGCGTCAGCCCCGACCATAAATCCGATCCCCAACCAGTCAGTAATTTCGGGAGGGGCGGGTTCATTCAATGTAACCGGCTCTGATCCCAATGTGCCGCCGGCTACGCCGTTCGCGTGGACCATCAGTCAGAGTGGAGCCCCTGCTCTGCTGAGCCTGGCAATCACGCCGACTGGCGCAACCAGTGCAACCGTGAGCTTCACTGCGCCTTCCGGCGTAGTGGCGCCCGCGCCCATCACGGTTACGGTAACTGCAACCAATGCGATCGGTATTTCCACTTCGGCAATCACGACGGTGACCATCAATCCCGCTCCCGTGATCAAGCCGCCGGTGGTCAATCCCGTAGCAGCGGTTTCAGTACCCGTGGGCTCAACGGATGTGAGCCTGCTGATTACCGGTTCTGATCCCAACGTGCCGGCACAAACGCCGCTTCTCTTCACCGTAACGCAAGCCCCGGCTGGAACTCTGCTATTCCCATCCGCCGGCTGTGCCTTGGGAACCAATCAAGGAAACCTGTGTGTGACTCCTTCGGGGCCAACCAGTGCGACCGTTTCCTTCAACGCACCGGCTGTACCCGCGTCGGTCACGCTGACGATAAGGGCCATCAACGCTGGTGGCGTGGCTTCAGCGCCGATCACCACCACGGTTACCGTCTCCGATGTGTTCAGCATTACGGCGGCGGAGTACCGGGCCAACAAGCAGCGGTTGATCGTCAATGTCACGGATAACACGATTGACCCAACCATCCAAATCTTCCTGCAGCCTTACCGGTGTGAAACCGCCGCTGCGCCTTGTGTGCAGACCGCTCCAGGCGTTTGGACGTATGACCCTGACCCGGCGCACGGAGGCGTCGGCAACCTCTTCACCGGCGGCGCCGGCGGTCTCTACCTGATTGACGTGGTCGGAGTTCCTGCGCCGGCTTGCAACCTCAACGCCAATTACAGAACGCCATGCAGTGTGGTGTCCATCAGTGCGGTGTCATCGAAAGGTGGCGCAGCATCTTCGGTACTCACACGCATCCGGTAGTCGGAAACCCCAGGCGGTCGAAGAGCGAACCTGCTCTTCGGCCGCTGGACCTGCAGTTCGAATTTGAAAAATACCGCCGGAGGCGGAGGAGGCACAAAATGAAATGCTCAAGATGCCAAGCTCCCAGATTCGCTCCCATCGGGTTCCAGGCAGCGCGCTCTCCACGGCCACAGAAGACATTGCGCGCGTATCTGGCCTTCACGCTGGTTTGTCTGATGCTGACGCCCCAACCGTCGCTGGCGCAGGCGCAAACCTACAGTTGCCCCACGGCATTTGCGGCGGTCGGAGCTGCGCCCGGTGCGCCGGTCGCGCCGGTTCTGCCTGCTTTGCTGATGCAGTCGCTTAAGACCGCGCCCAATCCGGTCCTGCCGAATGGCCCGGCTGGAATCGTAAGAGACGACCTCATCGATTTCATCGCCAATCAACAGGCCGCCATTCAACTTGGTAAAGCATTTTTCTGGGACATGCAGGCCGGCAGCGACAACAAGACGGCTTGCGCGACCTGCCATTTTAAAGCTGGCGTGGACGGACGCGACCGCAATCAGATGAATCCAGGGGCCAATAGCAACTGGGATGGCTTTGGCTACGGTCCGAATTACACCGTGATTCCCAATGACTACCCGTTCACCAATCTTCCCACCAAGAACGTGGACAATGTCACCGGCTCACAAGGCGTGCGCATGAGCCAGTTCAATGGGTTCAGCAAGTCCGGCGCGGAGCAGACCACGTCTGTCGCCGACCCGGTCTTCAACGTGAGCGGCGTGAATGTGCGGCAGGTCACGGGCAAGAACGCTCCGTCCACCATCAACGCAGTCTTCAATCACCGCAACTTCTGGAACGGGCGCGCGCAGCCCGAGTTCAACGGTGCAAATCCATTTGGGAACAGAGACAATTTAGCCCGCGTGTGGGTGCTTGGCAGCAGCGGATCTCCCATCCAGGTGGACATCCACATTCAAAACGCGAGCCTCGCCTCGCAGGCCGTGGGACCGGCGCTGAGCTCGGTGGAGATGTCGGCCAACGGGCGCGGCTTTCCGGATCTCGGCCACAAACTGCTTCTGCTGAAACCGCTGGGCTTGCAAAAAGTCGACTCCACGGACAGCGTGCTGGGCAGCCTGGCCGACGTGAGCACGGGCAAAGGTCTGACCACGACGTACACGGCTCTGATCCAGAAAGCGTTTCAGCCGAAGTATTGGAGCGCAAAAAAGGGCGTCACCGTCAATGGAAAATCCTATTCCATGATGGAAGCCAACTTCGCTCTCTTCTGGGGCCTTTCTGTCATGTTCTACGAAGCGACCCAGGTTTCCGATGCAAGTCCCATGGACCAGTATCTGCAGACCAGAGTCTTCAGCACGGTCGTATTCGATCCCGTCACTGGAATGCCTGCGCTGCTGGCGGATAATCCTTCGCTTCTGGATCAGGCCGTGAACCGGCTGGCTGGGGACGGCATCAGCGTCACGCGTGCCGATATCCTCAATGGTCTTGGCCTCTTTGAAAGGCCGGTAGCTCCTCCGCCATCCTTCCCGGTTCCAACTGGCTTCGGAGTGGGATGCAGCGGGTGTCACGTGGGGGCTGAGCTGACCAGCGCGTCCGTAAGAAATCTCACTGGACCGGGCATAGAGGTTGGCGATGCGGCCCTTAAGCTGGCTGGTTTTGATCTGCGCATGGAACGCATGTTCCTGAAAGCAGATTGGAATCCGCCGGGACCGCTGAGCCCTGTTCCTCTCGGCACTGACAAAATCACCTTTGATCCAAACACCTATGCGGTAAACGTAATCGACGAGATCATTCCTTATCCCGGCGGATATGCCACGCCGGTTTCGCCGATCTCGCTGCCTGTCGCTACGTACGATGCCGGCTGGTACAACCTCGGAGTGCGTCCCACGGCGGACGACGTCGGCTTGGGCGGCGGAGATCTGTACGGCGCTCCGCTCTCCTGGACTCAGTTGATCCAGCAGACGGCGCCGGGCCTGGTCAAGGTCCCGGGCAATGGCCTGGGCTGTGCCGGAGCAGGCAATGTGACCTTCCCCAACACATTGCTGAATCCTCTGGGCTTCCCGCTGCTTTCAGGCCCGCTGCTGGCGGGTGAAAACACGGATGTCGCGGGCACCTTCAAGGTACCCAGCCTGCGCAACGCGGAATTCACCGCTCCCTATTTCCACAACGGGGGTAAAGCCACGCTCGCGCAGGTGGTGGATTTCTATGACAACGGCGGAGACTTCGACCGCACCACCAATGCGACGAAAGCTCCAGCCATTGTGCCTCTGCAGTTGAATGCGGACCAACAAAAAACCCTGGTGGCCTTCCTGCTCGCGCTTACAGACGATCGTGTGCGCCTGCAGCAGGCGCCGTTCGATCACCCACAGTTGTTTGTTCCCAACGGTGATAACCCAATCGGCACCGACAACACGGTAGAAATTCCTGCGGTCGGCGCCGCGGGCTCTCTGACGCCGATCCAGCGCTTTTTGAGCCTGAACCCATTTGCTTTGTAGTGGAGAAATACGGTCGACGGAATGTTGTAGCTGTATGAACTAAAAATTTTTTTCGAGGAAATGTAAGGGGGAAATATGAATAAGCCAGATATCACCAAACTGAGCCGGCGAGAGCTCATCAAGTTGAGCCTGATGTGCGGAGCGGCTGTCGCCGTTCCTGGCGGTCGCGCGTGGGCCCAAAGCTGCGGAGGCTTTGTGGACCAGACGCCACACGATATTGACATTGAGACTGGTCTTACAGCCATTGAGGTTTTCCCTACCAGTCCCTTCATCCTGAGTCCTTTTACGGATCCGCTGCCGATACCAACATCGATGCTTCCGGGGTATCGGCAGCCTGACGGAACGCTGACACCGAATGCTCCTGATGCGTGGAGAGTGCGGACTTCGGCGTTTGGCAATAACGTCATTCTCCCGCCCAGCCCGCTTCCCGGCCGGCAGGATGCTATGGGCGCGCGGCCACGCACCGCTGGAGTACCCGGTCCCGCAGTTCCTGATGCGGGCACACACCAGCTTTGGACGGACGGCAGCGGAGTGTCGGGAACAAACAGTGGCATCAGGGTGCCCGGCTTCCCGCTGCCGAATCCGAAGCTCTATCACATCAGGGTGCAGGTGAACCAGCATGCGTTCACTTCGTCTCTAGTGCAGCCCATCGCCAGCGGTGGAGCTCCCGTTGTGCCACCGACCGGAATTGCCGGCCCGCAGGCTCTGCCCACCAGCACCATCTACGGTTTCAACGGCACCTTCCCTGGGCCCAGAATCAACTCCATGTACGGACAACCCAACCTGGTGCGCTTTGAGAACGACCTGGACTTCAATCCTCTGTGCCGCGATCGCCAGGACTTCGGCGCGCCGGACTGGGCGTTCCTAACTCACCTGCACAACGGTCATACGGCGCCGGAGAGCGACGGCCAGCCGCATCACCTCACCGACAATAAAGGTGGATACATACCGGGCCAGTGGACGGACAATCTCTACCTCAACTACCCGGCGGGCAACGATGACGCGGAAAAGCAATCGTTCCTCTGGTTCCACGATCACCGCATGCATCACACCGGAGCCAATGTCTATAAGGGCATGGTTGGTCTCTATCCCATCTATGACCCAATCCTGGATCCAGGTGATGAAACCCAAAAAAGCGGCCTGGGATTGCCCGGACGCAAGCGTATCGATCCTGCCGACCCGACAGGACAGACCTTTAACGTCGACTACGACATACCCATGGCGCTTTACGATTGCTGTCTCGATGATGGCGTCACGCAGCACCAGGACTTCCACAACGGCTTTGGAGAATTGCATCCGGAGTGGTGGGGCCAGCTCTACTTCCGCCACTTCCCGAACCATGGCTTTGTGGGAGACATCTTCACCGTGAATGGAAAGGCCTTCCCGGTGCTCAACGTTTTCCGGCGGAAGTATCGCTTCCGCTTCCTGGGCGCATCAGTATCACGTATCTATGAACTCATGCTCATGCGCGGCACGCCGACCGCAGCCCCCGGCACTCTGGGACAGTACCAGATTCCGGATGGCCAGCAGTGTCATCAGTTTACTCAGATCGCCGCTGAAGGCGGACTGCTGCCTAAACCGATTACGCGCGATTCCTTCCAGATCTGGCCGGCAAAACGCAAAGAGGTAGTGGTCGATTTCACCAAATTCCTCGACGGAACTCCCACGTCGCCGGGTGATGTGCTCTACCTGGTAAATGTGCTGGAAATGCCGGATGGACGCAAACCGAACTTCAATATTTCGGGCGGCGCTCTGACTTACAAGGTGCCGATCATGAAAATCATCATCGGCGGCAATCCGCCGGAAACCGACGTGAGCGTTGTTCCCAAGAACCTGCGCCCGATGCCGGACCTGCCCAAGAACAAGACCTCACTGCCGCAACGCACGTTCACGCTCCAGCGCAGTGGCACGGCCGGCGGTGAAACCCAATGGGTCATCAACGGTCTTGAATTCAACCCCACCACACCACTGGCCTTGCCGCAACGCAGCGCTACCGGTGAGCTGTGGACGGTGGCAAACGGAGGTGGTGGCTGGGTACACCCGATGCACATGCACCAGGAAGAGCATACGGTGCTCTCGCGCGTCGGCAGCACCAACGCCCATCCCGATGACACCGGCAAGGAAGACGTGGTCCCGCTGGATCCCAGCGAATCCGTGCAGTTCTTCCGGCGGTTCAGGACCTTCGCCGGCAACTACGTGGCTCACTGTCACAACCTGGCGCACGAAGATCACAACATGATGTTTGGTTGGTCGATCGTGCCTTGATGGCGAGTGACATAGATCACTGCCGTCTGAAAGCCAGTCAGGTATGTTTCAGGTACTCCGGCGTTCGCTGCCGGAGTACCTGATTCCAGGCAACAAGATCTTTCGAAGAACAAGAGAAGTATCGCCATGACTTTCTTAGGTTGGCATTTGAAGCTGCTCTGAGGGGGTTGCCTTGAAAAAAACGAGACACATATTGCTGCTGTGCTTCTTCGCCGCGGGAATATTCTTTGCCGGTTCCCTGTACAACCAGCACAAGTCATCCGCAGGTAGTCAGGCAAGTCCGCGCACGCCTCTTTATTACGTGGATCCAATGCACCCTGCCTACAGGTCTGACAAGCCGGGTATCGCTCCCGATTGTGGCATGCAACTGGAGCCTGTCTATGCCGATAGCCAGTTAGTAGCGGTGCGCAACGGACAATCTGCGGCATTGCCGCCGGGATCGGTTCGAATTGATTCGCAAAGGCAACAGCTTTTCGGCGTAAGCGTGGCTGCGGTGAAGGAGACCTCGGGCAGCTATACGTTTCGTTTCCTCGGCCGCGTTGTTCCTGATGAAGGCAGAGTCTACAAGCTCAATGCGGGGATCGAGGGGTATATTCAGGATGTTTCGTCTGCTACCACGGGCAGCTTCGTCCGCAAAAACCAGGTGATGGCCACGTTCTCCGCCCCCAACGCCTCCATGACGTTGCAGACCTTCGTCCTCAATCTAGGCGCTGAAGACCGCTTCAAGAAGAGCGCCGCAGATGGAACCGTGGAAGGCCAGTCCATGGCCTCAGTGAATGCCAATATTCAATTGCGCACCCAGCAGTTGCAGAACTTGGGCATGTCGGCCCTCCAGATGGACGAGATCAGGCACACACGCCAGATTCCGGACACCATCAAGATCGTCTCCCCGGTGGATGGATTTGTGTTATCGCGCAACGTTTCCCCAGGACAAAAATTCGAGCGCGACACGGAGTGGTATCGCATCGCCGATCTCCGCCGCATCTGGGTTGTAGCCGATGTCTTTGCGAGTGACGCGCAATATCTTAAGCCTGGTACACGGGTTCGGGTGACCATCCCTGACCAGAACGTGATTTTGTCAGGCCGGATCAGCGATGTACTTCCGCAGTTCGATAGCACTACAAGAACTCTCAAGGCGCGTATCGAAGTGGAGAACCGGGGATATACTCTGCGGCCTGACATGTTTGTCGATGTGCAGCTGCCGGTCGCGTTTTCCCGGAGCATCGTGATCCCCGCCGGCGCGGTCCTCGATTCAGGATTACAAAAGACCGTCTTTATCGAGCAGGGCGAAGGTTTGTTCTCACCCCGGGTGGTGGAAACCGGGCGCCGCTTCGACGATCAAGTGGAAATCGTCAAAGGGCTGGAGCCCGGCGAAAAAATTGTGCTCTCCGGCAATTTTCTGGTCAGCTCTGAATCTCGATTAAAAGGCGCGACAGAGCTCTATGAGCCCCTGGCAGGCCAGGCGCCACTGCCCGAACAGGACAAGAACACTGCTGCAAATCCGCGGCAGCAACACGAGTTGAAAAATACCGGATCAGAAACCAGCCGGCCAGCGCCGGCAACCAGCCTTGCTCCACATCACGGGAGACATCATGGTTAATCGAGTGATTGATTTCTCGGTCAGGAACAAGTTCCTGGTCTTCGCCGTGGTTGCGGCTGCCTGCTTCTGGGGTTGGTGGTCGATGAAGCACGCGGCTCTGGACGCCATCCCCGATTTGAGCGACACCCAGGTGATCGTGTACTCAACCTGGGAGCGCAGTCCTGATATGGTCGAGCAACAGGTGACCTATCCCATCGTGAGTGCGATGGTGGGTGCTCCCCATGTCAAAGCAGTGCGTGGCTTTTCGGATTTCGGAAGCTCCTTTGTGTATGTGATCTTCGAAGAAGGCGTCGACATCCACTGGGCCCGCTCGCGCACTCTGGAATATCTCGCAAGCGTGCAGCCGAATCTACCCCAGGGCGTAAAAACTGAGCTTGGACCTGACGCCAACGGCCTGGGGTGGATTTTTCAATATGCGCTGGTCGACCGGTCGGGCCGGCACAATCTCGCGGAGTTACGCTCGTTTCAGGATTGGTATCTGCGCTACTACCTGAAATCAGTGCCCGGCGTGGCTGAAGTTGCGCCACTCGGCGGCTTCCGGCAGCAATATCAGGTCAACGTTGATCCCAACCGTCTTCAGGCCTATGGAATTCCCATCAGCCGCGTGGCCGAAGCCGTCCGCGGCGGTAACAACGAAGCGGGGGGACGCCTGCTGGAGTTTGGCGGCACCGAATACATGGTCCGCGGACGTGGCTATGCCACATCAATCCAGGATTTCGAAAACATCGTTCTCACCTCAAGTGACTCCGGCACTCCCGTGCGCGTGAAAGATGTTGGCCAGGTGGTTCTGGGCCCTGATCTGCGCAGAGGCGTATCTGACCTCGACGGCAACGGCGAAGTTGTCTCCGGCATTGTGATCATGCGGCAGGGAGAGAATGCCCTGCAGGTGATCGATCGGGTCAAAGCGAAACTGCATGAGATCGAGCCTGCCTTGCCCGCCGGCGTGGAAATCGTTCCCATCTATGACCGCTCTGATCTGATCCGCCGTTCCATCTCCAACCTGGAATCAACGCTCCTTGAGGTGCTCTTCATCGTGGCCCTGGTCGTGCTGCTGTTTCTGTGGCATGTGCCCAGCGCCGTGATCCCCCTGATTACCATTCCCATCTCCATCCTGCTCTCATTCATCCCCTTTCAAATGCTGGGTCTGACTGCAAATATCATGTCGCTGGGCGGCATGGCCATCGCGATCGGCGCCCTGGTCGATGGCTCTATCGTCGTGGTGGAGCAGACGCACAAGAAGCTGGAAGAGTGGGAACGCAATGGCGAGCGGGAAGACTATCGCGATGTAATCATGGATGCTGTAAAGCAGGTTGCGGCTCCCAGCTTTTTTGCACTTCTGGTGATCGCCGTTTCATTTCTGCCCGTGCTGACGTTGGAAGCCCAGGAGGGCCGGCTCTTCCGGCCGCTGGCTTACACCAAGACTCTGGCTATGATCATTGCTGCGGTCCTGGCGATTACCCTGGACCCCGCCTTGCGCATGCTCTTTACGCGCCGTAAGAAATTTTTCTTCCAGCCGGCATGGCTGCGCCGCTCGATGAACGCCATCCTCGTGGGTCGCATTCATGCCGAAGAGAAGCATCCCATTAGCAGGCTCTTAATTCGCTGGTATGAGCCGATTGCAGCCTGGGCATTGCGCCGGAGCTGGGCCGTGATCGCAGCGGCCGTCTTGCTGGTTGGGGTTACGGTCCCGGTATTTCAAAAACTGGGTTCGGAGTTCATGCCTCCGCTGGAAGAAGGCTCCATCCTTTATATGCCGTCTACCGCGCCAGGCATCTCGCTCACTGAAGCGCAGAAAATACTGCAAGTCACGGACCGCATTCTTAAGCAGTTTCCCGAGGTTGACCGCGTTCTTGCCAAGGCGGGGCGCGCCGACACAGCCACGGATCCGGCTCCGCCCTCCATGCTCGAAACCGTCATCATCCTGAAGCCCCATTCCGAGTGGCGCAAGAGGGACACATGGTATTCGGCCTGGGCGCCGGAATGGGCCAAGGTCGCTTTGCGCCACATAACGTCTGATCACATTTCGCAGGACGAGCTCATCAGGGAGATGAACGAAGCGCTGAAGGTCCCCGGCCTCGCCAATGCCTGGACCATGCCGGTGAAGGGTCGCACGGACATGTTGACCACGGGAGTGCGTACTCCGGTTGGGCTAAAAATCTCCGGCGACGACGTCCAGCAAATCGAAAAGATCGGCATGCAAGCGGAATTGCTGCTGGCGTCAGTCAACGGAACCCGTAGTGTTTTCGCCGAGCGCACCGGTGGCGGATATTTTCTCGACATCGAATGGAACCGCGACGAGCTGGCCCGTTACGGGCTCAGCATCGAAGAGGTGCAAACCGTCATTCAAAACGCCATCGGCGGTGAAAATGTCACGACAGCAATTCAGGGCCGGGCCAGATATCCGGTGAACGTGCGCTATATGCGTGACTTCCGTTCTGATCTGAGCGCTCTCAGCCGCGTGCTGGTTCCTGCCTCCGGAGGACAGAAGCAAATCTCTTTGGCGCAAGTGGCTACGATCCGGCCAACCATCGGTCCTGCGATGCTCCGCGACGAGAACGGACTGCTGACGGAATACGTGTACGTCGATATTACCGGACGCGCGCCTGGCGGCTATATCGAGGAAGCCAGGCAGCTGCTGCGCGAGAGATTGACGCTGCCGGCCGGCTATTCCATCGCCTGGAGTGGGCAATTTGAGGCCATCGAGCGCGTCAAACAGCGCCTGCAATTGGTCGTGCCGCTCACATTATTCCTGATCCTGCTGCTCCTCTACATCAATATGCGTTCGGCCACCAGAACTCTGATTGTGTTATTGGCCGTGCCGTTCTCCGCTGTCGGGGCCATCTGGTTACTCTACTTTCTTGGCTACAACTTGAGCATCGGTGTCTGGGTGGGACTGATCGCTTTGCTGGGTGTGGATGCCGAGACCGGCGTATTCATGCTCCTCTATCTGGACCTGGCGTATGAACAGGCCAAACGCGAAGGTCGTGTGCGCAACCTTCAAGACCTTCAAGAAGCTATTCTTCAGGGAGCAGTCAAGCGTCTGCGACCCAAATTCATGACCGTGGCCGCGGCATTCCTGGGCCTGATTCCGATCATGTGGTCGACCGGCGCCGGATCTGATGTAATGAAGCGCATCGCCGCTCCGATGATCGGCGGAATCATCACTTCCTTCCTGCTGGAACTGGTGGTATATCCGGCTGTGTATCAGATCTGGAAGTGGAACTTCGATCTCAAGCGCCGTCCCTCACTGGAGGCGGCACTGATTGCCGAAGTGAATGCCGTATCCAGTCTTCGCTAGTAGCATCTCGCATCCGCTAAAACCCGCTGACAGACTTCAAGAAGTTGCGCCATAATTACGTCAGCGCGAGAATACTGAAAATGGAGCGTATAGCAAGGTGACGGAGCTAAACCGTGAACCTACGGCCCATTCTGCGGCACAGCAGCACACCCTTGAGAGCCGTTTTCATAAGCTGCTGGAAGCGGCCCCGGATGCCATCCTGGAGGTCAACCCGGAAGGCCGGATCACGCTTTTCAATGCCGCTGCTGAGCAGATGTTTGGCTACGGCAAGGGTGAGCTGCTTGGGCTGAGCGTCGAAGTTCTGGTGCCCGCAGCCATGCGTGGTGGTCACGCGCAGCATCGTGCTTCATACGTTGCACATCCCAGGACGAGGCCCATGGGCACAGGGCTGGTATTGCAGGGACAAAGGAAAGACGGCTCTCTCTTTCCCGTGGAGATCAGCCTTAGCCCCAACTGGATTGAGGGCTCCATGCACGTGATTGCCTCTGTCCGCGACGTCACTGAGAGAAAGTTGGTTGAGGACCGCATCCGCGCAATGCGGGAGCAATATACAGCTGACCTGGCGGCCAAGAACGAACTGCTGGAAGCTCGCAATCTTGAAGTCGAGCGGGCGAACCGCATGAAAGACGAATTTCTGGCCAGCATGAGCCATGAACTGCGCACGCCTCTGCATACGATTATCGGCTTCTCTGAATTGCTTGCGGAACAGCTGGAAGGCTCGCTCAACGAAAAGCAGCACCGTTTCATCGGTCACATTCTTCACGATGCCCGCCATCTGCTCGAACTCATCAACGAAATCCTCGACATCAGCAAGATTGAGTCCGGCAGGGTGGAACTGAAGCGCGAGCTGTTCGACTTCCACCAGTGTGTTGAAGACGTGCTGGGGGGAATTCGCCAACAGGCAGCCAGTAAGAACATTGCTTTGGCCAATGAGATTCAGTCGCAACAGATGCTCTACGCTGACCGCGTTCGCGTGAAGGAGATTCTCTATAATCTTCTCAGCAACGCATTAAAATTCAGTCTGGAAGGAGGTCGCGTCTGGGTGGAAGGAGCGCGCGAGGGCGATTTCCTTCAAGTAACGGTTTGTGACAGGGGAATTGGCATCCCGGAGCAGGAGTTGGCTTCAATTTTTGACAAATTCTATCAAGTGAAAGACTTGAAGGGCGTGAGCCGTGAGGGTACGGGGCTGGGCCTTGCCATCACCAAACATCTGGTAGAACTGCATGGTGGGACCATTCGTGCGGAAAGCCGGCCTGGGCACGGCAGCAGGTTCAAAGTGACTTTCCCAGCGGTCGAAGTTCCACGGACATAATCGTCGTTTGATCTTC
>DATBHX010000082.1:0-3558 GCA_036557225.1 Candidatus Angelobacter sp. | reverse complement strand
ATAGAGCTTCTGCACCTCCTGAAGCTGGTCACCGGTGGGGCCGATGGTGGATTGGTGCCCTACGGTGCAGACCGGACGCTGGAATTCTGCCGGGTCCACGGCCGCGACTTTGCCGTTGTTGTTCAGATCGTCAAACGGCTGGTGAATGCAGGAAAACTGCTGGCCGTAGGTGAAGACGAGCAATTGGTCTTTGCCGAAGCCTTCTGTTTGATTTACCGCAAGCTGCTGCGCAGACACCGCTGTGATGCCCAAAAAGGCGAGGCAAATCAGCGCAAAAAATCTGGGGAACATGCGAGTCATATCTAAAATTCTCCTCGCGTCTATTACGGTTCCCGGTGAATGTTCGGATGGGATGAAATGAAAAAAGATTTTTTTGCGTTGAGTAAATCTATTTGGCCAGGCAGAACGTAATGATCGTGCTCCCTCGTTGGCCGCTCTGCGCTTCGACTTCTTGCAACAACTTTTCTTCCAGATCGTCGGGATCGGGGACCATCTCGCATCCGGCAATCTGCTCATCGCTGGCGCCGTGATAGCAGAGCTCGCAGACGCCCAGCGCGCCTTCCGCTCCTGAGCGCACCGGCGGACCAAAAGTCCGGCATGTCATCGGCCGCGAGGAGTAGAGATCGCAGGCGCCGGTTTTCGGATCGAGCGCGGGACAAGGCTCATCATTGGCGTAGCCGGCAAACTGTTCCTCTGCCGTTTGATCGTCGGCAAGAATGCCGGTCTTTCGGTCTCCTGGAAAGTCCGGCGCAAGCCTGGCCCATGATTTCCTTGCGCGCTCGCGCACCTGCGCGGCCCGCCGCAGGTCGGTCTTTGCGAGATCGCGCAGCCCCTGGCGCAGACGCGCGACATCAAGCTGGCTGATGGGAAACGGCCCGAAGCAGCATTGCGTACAGCCTTTGCGGCAAACCAGCCACTCGCCGCTCTTGCGCGCAGTTTCAGCCAGCGCAGCGTCCACAATTTGGACCAGCTGCTGATCGGCGCGGGGAAGGGAAGGACGCATCTTTAGAGGATACTCGATAAAAAGAGAGGCGGAGCTCGCTGCCCCGCCTTCTGACAATTCAATATCCGTTATTTGTTACTTCGGCTGTTGCTCTTCTTTCTTTTGCTCCTGGCCGGTCTGCTTACTCTTGGCCATCATGGTGACCTTTTCCACGTCCATGGAATGGTCGGCCTCATTCAGCTTGGCCTTGACCTTCACGTGATGACCTTCGTGTCCCTTCACGGCATCCAGGTTGGAGATGTTCCAGGCCTGCTTGTCCTTGTCATTGATAAAGACGGTCTTGCCGTCCTGGTCTTTGACCCAGCCGGTCAGGCTCATGGTTTTGTCTTTGGCTGCGGCCTTAGCTTCCTTGTTCTCAGCTTTCTGAACGCTCTTGTCGTTCGCAGTCTGATCTTTGCTTGCCGGTTCCTGCGCCACCAGCGTCAATGACGCGGTGATCAGGAAAGCAAACAGAAAAGTTGTTACTCGTCTCATATAAGGGTCTCCTTCCAATCGGTCTATCTCTTATTAGGAGTGAGATGCCCAAGGTTGGGCGGAGGAGGGCTGTGTTGATCAGAAAACAAAAGACTTAGCCAACCCTGGCGGCGGGGAAAAGTTGTGCTCTACGCCTTCAATTTTTCGGCGAACTTCTGCTGAAACTTCTTCACCTTAGGCGCCACCACAAACTGGCAATATGGCTGGCTGCCGTTGTTGGCGAAGTATTCCTGATGGTAGTCCTCGGCCATATAGAACTTGCCGGCCGGCTCCAGCGAGGTGACGATCGGGTTCGGCCACGCGCGTGCCGCCGTGAGCTCGTCAATTTTTTTCTTCGCCTCGCGATACTGATCTTCCGAGGTGTAAAAGATTACCGAGCGATACTGCGTGCCCATATCATTGCCCTGCCGGTTGAGGGTAGTGGGATCATGAACGCTGAAGAATACGTCCAGCAGTTCATCAAAGCTGGTTTTGCCGGCATCGAAGGTAACGCGCACGACTTCCACATGGCCGGTGTCACCGTTGCAAACCTGCCGGTATGTGGGATTCTCTACGTGGCCTCCCATGTAGCCAGACTCCACTGATGTAACGCCCTGCATGCGGTCAAAGACCGCTTCAATACACCAGAAGCAGCCGCCGCCGAAAATCGCAGTCTGTAAGTTTTCCATAAGCACTATTGATGTCGCTGCCGCGCGAAAGTTTCGAGCGGTTAAGTTGTGTTGGTCGAGCTCAATCAGCTTACTCAGGAAGGAAGCTGCTGACAACTCCAGGCCGGAAATCTGGTTCTTACTAACAGATTCAATGTGAGCTGAAACCATGAGAGAGGCATCTGTGCGCGGCAGGGCCGCGCTCGTTCATTCGATATTTTGTGTCCTTGGGTTGTGCGTGTTGCTGGCGGGTTTTGCATTGCCCGGACAAGCGCAGATAACCATCGCCCAGATCAGTGATACGCACATGGGCGAGTCGGACGCGCCGCACGCCTACGATAATCTGCGCCGTACCGTCGACATGGTGAACGCGCGCCATCCTGACGCCGTCATCGTCAGCGGCGACATTGGCGAAAACTACGATCAATGGCTCATTGCCCGCGGGATTTTCAAATGGCTGCATGCGCCGGTCTATTACGCGCCCGGAAACCACGACGTTCACACCAACGATGTTGACAAATATCGCTCGGTCTTCGGGCCGGACTACTACCGCTTTCAGGTGAAAGGCGTGACATTCCTGGTGATCAATTCCCAGCTGCTGGGAAATTTCGATCAATTTAGTGCCCAGTCGCCGCCGCCCATGCCTCCAGCAACCGAAGCGGAATCAGAGAAAATGCTGGCCTGGCTGGGCAAGCAGGCCGAAAGACACGATGACAGCGATGGCCGGCGCGATCGTGATGATCGAAACCGTGGTGATGACGACGATGACCGCGGCAACCGGATCGTGTTCGGCATTCAACACATTCCGCTGTTTCGTAACGGCAATTTGCCGCCTGACCCCAAGCCGTATTGGGTAGTGAACGATCCTTACCGTTCGCGCGAGCTGGAGCTCCTGCATCGAATCGGCGTCAAGCACATGCTCGTCGGTCATTGGCACGTGGGCACTGTTTTTCAACGCGAAGGCATCACCTGGCACGTGGCCCCCAGCACCAGCAGACCGCTACCCTGGAGCCAGGGCGTAGGCTTTGCCATGCACACCATCAGCCGCGATGGTGACGTGAAGACGGAGTTTGTTCGTTTAGACGCAGCACCGTGAGCTCGCCGTGCTGGAAGTGCCGGCGTTGCTCACCTTCGCGGATCAGGCTGCGCGCAGGTCCTCATAACCGCGCTCTTCGATTTCCTTCTGGCTGATGGGAACGCTCGCAGGCCAAGGTTCGTCGACGCCCAGCAGGGCCAGCGTAGCGCCCAAAAGCGCCAGGTTTTTGGTGAAGTTGACCGTCTCATGCATGCGTTGCTGAGGATCTTCAATACGCCAGAAGTCGTGCATCACCGGCGAGACCCCGCCCAGGAATATGGCGATCGCAGCCGCGCCCAGCTTTGGCTTGATTCCCAGCAGAATGCTTGTACCGCCCGCGATCATTGCGATGCCGGTGC
>DATBHX010000081.1:0-38636 GCA_036557225.1 Candidatus Angelobacter sp. | reverse complement strand
TTCGGAAACTCCAAGGCCCAAAACTCCAAGATTGGCTTCAGCAATGATGAAGACTGGGATCGAGATCCAGAATTGGGCAAACAGCGCGCCACGCAAATTGGGCAACAGATGGAGCCGGATCAACTTGAATCCGGAGAAGCCTGCGGCCCGCGCCATCCACACGAATTCCGATTTCATGAGGTCTTTGGCCCCGGAACAGATGATGCGCGCAGAAGCGGCCCATCCCAGGAGCCCAAGCAAAGCGAAAGTCACCGCGACTGATGCCTGGGGTGAGATGTTCAGCGGCAACACCGCCCGCACGGTGATCAAGAGAAACAACCAGGGCACGGAAAGAAAGAAATCGATCAGCAGCTTGCAGCAGCGCTCAACCCAGCCACCGCAATATCCTGCAATTCCGCCTACCAGGCCGGCGAGCAGAGTGCTAAGAAATGCCGCCAGGGGAGCGAGCGTAAGTGATACACGCATGCCGAAAAGCAGTCTGGCCCAGCGGTCACGGCCCAGGTCGTCGGTGCCCAGGAGATGGTGTGCTGTAGGGCCGGCCTGTGGCAGCTCGCGAAACTGGTGCTCGTATCCCGCGGGAGCAAGGTAGCCGGCAAAAAGAATGCCCAGGGCTGTCGCCGCCAAAACCGCAATCGCGATAAACCGCATGGCCTTCATGCAGCGCTCCGCGTCAGGCCGCGCTGTGCGCAATCAGAGATCAGTGTCGCGCAGACCGTGACAAATGTGACAATCATGGTGAGGTTCACGAGCAGTGGCAGATCGCGCGCCTGCGCCGCTTGCCAGGCGAGCTGGCCAATGCCGGCAACGTCGCTTACAACCTCGATTGGCAGCAGCACGCCGATGCCAATGCTCAAAGAGACACCAATCAGCGCGATCAACTCCGGCAGAGCGATGGGCGCTATATGCCATGCCAAAACGCGCAGCGGACCTGCGCCTTTGGCTCGCGCCGTGAGTACATGCGGCATCTCAGAGCTCTGCTGCAGCAGGTTTGCTGTATAACGAAATATTTTGGGGAATATCAACAGCGCGGCAGCGAACGCGGGCGGCCATCGCAACAGGAGAAAGATCAATGCCAGCGCCGCGGCAGGCGTGGAGATAAATGTCCCGCTCAAACCATTTGCCAGAAAGACAAATGCCGGCCAACGGAAAAGCTGGGCGGCAATTGCCAGCGCTACTCCGAGCAGCCAGCCCACTGCCAATGCAAATGCCAGATTGACGAGAGTTACAGGCAGCCGCTCGCGCAGAAGCTCTTTGACCGGCTGATTGAGTGAGCGGGAAGTTCCGAGATCGCCCTTTGCCAGCGCGGCAAGGTAGTGGGCATAAAAGTGTGGAATGTTCGCATCGGCCAGATGCGTTTGCCGGATAGCCTGAATACTCTGCGTAGAAAGCCCGGCATTGAGCTCCTGATCGTCAGAAGAGAAGCCGGGAGCTAGACGCATTAGCATGGCGCCGGCAAAACTCGCCATGAGCATGAGCGCTGCCAGGCGAAGCACAGCGCCGCTCGCAAAGCGCAACATTATCCGGCCACCGCGTCGCGCACGCCATTGGGTTTGCGCGGTTCCGTAAGCGAATTGAGAGCTTTCAGAGCTTTATGATGCTCTTGCTTTTGCAGATACATTCGTCGATCGGCTTCAGCCAGCAGTTTCTCCGCATCGACGCCATCATCCGGATAGATGGCGCAGCCGACGCTCAGCGAGAGCCATTCCACGCCGCAAATCTCGCGGCCGGCGTTACCGGCCAGTTGGCTCAGACAAATGCCACGCGCTTCTGCCGCCGAAGCGCTGAGCCCCGGCGCTACGATGACAAACTCATCGCCGCCCATTCTCGCTACGTAGTCATACTCGCGGCATGAGCCTTGCAGTGTTTCCGCAAAGTGCCGGAGAATCCTGTTGCCTTCAATGTGTCCGAAACGATCGTTAATCTTCTTGAAGCCATCGAGATCGCAGACCATCACAGTCAACGAGCTCTGCAGGCGCTTGCAGCGGGCCAATTCGCGATCAAGATGCAGGAACAATGAGCGGGCATTGGGCAGTTCGGTCAGATAGTCTGTTGTCGCAGAGCTCTCGGCTTCCTGGAAGGCGAGAGCGTTTTCGACCGAGAGCGCCACCTTGGAGCTGATGGCGAGCAGGATACGCAGATGATCAGGCGTGTATGCGTCCTGATCAGCATGATAGAGCGTCAGCACGCCGACAACGCCCTGTATACCTTCCAGCGGAACAGAGATGGCAGACCGCAGCGCGCTGAAACGTACAGGATCATGCACGTAACCGTGCTCCACTCCCGGATTTCCGTTTAACATGGGCTTGCGATTCTGTGCCACCCAGCCGGAGAGCCCTTCACCCAGCGGAATGCGCAGCGACGCAAACAGCCTAAAGTTGTCGCCACTCACGTACTCGGGCAGCAGCTCATTGCCGCGTACAATGTAGGTCGCAATCGCGTCATATGGTACCAGCCGCTTCAAACGCCCGCTGAGCACAGAGAGCGTCTCGCTCAAACTCAGCGAGTTGCCCAGGTCCTGGGTCAGTTCAAACAGCGCTTGCGCCTCCTGCCGGGCTGCAGCAATCGACGAAAGGAAAGCCGCCTGGCTTCCCGGCTCAGTGCTCTTCGCTGCTTCAAATCCGTTAGCCGGCGCCTTGCCGTGCTCAATTTTCAGCCCCGTAGAAAGCTTCTGCCGGTCGGGAGCCAGAGATTGCGTGTGCACAATCTCTTCCAATTCTTTGTAGCTCGCTTTCAGTACGGCGACAACCTTCGGGTCATATGCTTTACCCGCCTGATCGGCGACCCACTGCATGGCATCGTCCAGCGGCAGCGCCTTGCGATACTGGCGGTCCGTGGCCAGCGCGTCCAGGCAATCGACCGCGGAAAGAATGCGCGCGCCGATAGGAATTTCTTCGCCCTTCAATCCATCCGGATATCCAGCACCGTCCCAGCGCTCGTGGTGGCAGCGGACAATCGGCACCACCGGATACGGGAAATGCACTCGCTCGAGAATTTCCGCGCCCACGATCGGGTGGATTTTCATCTTTTCAAACTCTTCCGGCGTCAGCCGGCCGGGCTTGGAAATTATGTGTTCAGGTACCGCCAGCTTGCCGATATCGTGCAGCAACGCCGCGGCGCGCAGGGCTTCAACTTCGTCGGGCGGAAGATTGAGCTTCTTGGCCATTTCTACGGCGTAAACACGCACGCGCTCTAAATGATCATGCGTAGTCTGGTCCTTGGCTTCAATCGCCAGCGCCAGGGCTTCAATCGTGCGCATGTGCAGCGCAGCCATCTCCGCCACGTGGTTCTTTTCGTTGGCCAGCTTGCCCAGGTAAAGCCGGTAGGAACGATAGGTGATGAACATCGCGGGCAAGGCCAGCAGGGTTGGCTGCCATCCCACTCTCTGGTTCACCCATCCGAAGAGCGCAGCCACCGCTCCGCCGGCCATGTAGTAGGGCAGCGACCAGAAATAACAGTCCGTCCAGATTTTTTGCAGGCTTTTGTTTTCCGTGAGCGAAATAATCGTTGCTACCGGCAGCGTATTAAGCAGAAAATAAACGCCGGCCGAGAGCATCATGAGCAACGCGCTGTTCCCATGCAAATATGCCTGCATCGGCCCGTGATAGGTAAAATACGCCGCCCAGATCGCCACTGCGGCGCTCGACACGTTAAAGAAGACCTGTTCCGGGCGCGGCAAACGTCGCTTTGTCACCAAACACTGGATCAGGATAGCCGAGCAACCCAGCACCAGCGTCTCGCTGAACGTCAATTCGGCAATGCCGATGAGAATGAATAAGAAGTTGACTGAAATCGTGCCCGTGATCTCCGGCAGCTCAACCTTCAGTCGCGAAGCCAGCATGGCCGTAATCAGGTAGGCTGCGAACTTCGGCAGGTCGTCGACATTCCACACAAGTCCGCCATAAATGGTGGTCGCAAGACCTCCCAGGCAGACGATGAAAATGAATATCCGGGCCTGCTTCGACATAAAACCTGTACAGCCTCCGTCGAGCTTACAAGGGCAACTTGTGGGCCAAACAATTTCCCGCGACCGGGTCCCTAACTCCTTGTGAACCAATTGTGTACGAGATGTGTCATCGCCAGCGTTGGTAGTACCACCTACTTGCCTGCGACATTGTTGTCACAGTCGCGATGTCAGCTCCGCGCCAAACTGTCACATGGGAGTGGGGGATAAGTCCCAGTTCGGGAATTTCAAATTAAGCGGAGTTTACCCCTTTTCCAGGGAGGAAAGCAGTCGCCAAAGCTGAAGGTTCAGAACTTTAGTAACCGATTGCCGATGCTTACCGATTGCCCGTCCCCGTCGATTTGACCCATCATGCCTATAACAGCTGTATTTGCGCTCAGGTGGCCTCCGGCCCATAAAGTTTAAGAATGGGAATGCCACAACGGCGCGTGTTAAGGGAGAAGCTTTTGTCGACGGCGGTCCACAACTCGTGTGACCTGAGCAGCCAGATCGTCCGCAGTGACGCGTTGAAGCGGGTGATGAAACTGGTGGAGCAGGTGGCATGTCATCCTGCGGCCGTGCTGATCGTGGGTGAAACCGGCACGGGCAAAGAGATGATTGCACACTCCATCCACGGTCACTCTTTGCGCTGCAATAAGCCTTGGGTCGACGTAAACTGCGCCGCCATCCCTGAACACCTGGTTGAGAGCGAGCTCTTTGGTTACGAGAAAGGCGCCTTCAGCGGCGCTGATGCCCAGAAGATCGGCTACTTTGAAATGGCCGATGGCGGCACGCTTTTTCTTGATGAGATTGGAGACCTTGATCCGCGCGTGCAAGTCAAGCTGCTGCGCGTGCTCGATGGCGTTCCTTATTATCGTCTGGGCGGCAGTAAAAAAGTCGAAGTTGACGTGCGTGTCGTGGCCGCGACAAATCAGAACCTTGAGGAACTGGTCCGGGCCGGCCGTTTTCGCAGTGACCTGTATCACCGGTTGGCCGAATTCAAGCTGGAAATCCCGCCGCTGCGGGAACGCCCGGAAGACCTGCTGGCGCTTGCCGAGCAGATTCTGCACCAGCACTATCCCAACTCGCGATTCTCCCACGATGCAGTCACCACCATGCTCTCTTATGAATGGCCAGGTAACGTGCGTGAGCTGCGCAACATCGTTTTTCGTGCTGTCATGCTCGCCAAAAACGCTCACGTTGAGATCACCGCCGCCGACTTGAAGCTGAACCAGGTGGCCCAGCCGGCCAGCAACAAGACTGCGCTCAGCCGCGATCTTGACCAACTGGAGCGGCAAATTGTGTTTGACACTCTGGAGCGCTGCGGCGGCAACCAGGGCAAGGCTGCGCAGGCACTGGGAATTTCACGTCGGACCCTTCTGCGCAAGCTCAAAACCTATCGTGAAACCGACTCTGAAGTTACAGTCGGCACCTTGTGCGCGGAACAGCAGCGCTACTATCGCAAACAAACCAGCTCGCTCATCCGCATGAAGATTGAGAATGAGTGGATTGAGGCAACGCTCATGAACATCAGTCTGGGCGGCGCTGCGGTATCGATTCACAAGATGCTTAGTCCAGGCTCACCGGTGGTCCTCAGCTTTGTGGTTCCAGAGAGTGATTGTCACGCTGAAATCTCCGGGCGTGTGGCCTGGGCCAACAAACAAGGCCATCACGGCATTCAGTTCGGCGATGTGCCTTCTGAGGTCCGCACCCACCTGCAACGCTGGTTTCAGTCAGAAATGAAGAAAGACGGCTGGCGCGAAGACCTGGAAGCCGAGTAGAAGCAATCAGCGATCAGCACTCAGCAAACCACCACCGTTCCGCATTCAGCAATCACCACTCAGCCAAATCTATTTTAAAAGGCATCGATCGATACCCTTGAGCCCTAAATGTTTATGGGCCGAATGCTGATAGCTGATTGCTTCTGTTCAGAACTTCGAGAAATCCGGCTTTCTTCGCTGCATAAAGGCCGTCATCGCCTCTTTCGCCTCCGCGCCTTGCAGGAGCGCCGCAAACTGTTGCGTCTCGCGCGCCATGGCGTCCGCGATCGCACCAGCTGAACCATGCTTCAGCAACGCTTTCGTAGTCTGCAATGCCGCGGGAGGTTTCTCCGCGAGTTGCCTCGCCTTGGCCAATGCGGCTTCATGCGCCGAGCCCTGAGCGACCACTTCATTCACAATCCCAAGCTCTCGCGCCCTTTCTGCCGTGAACGGCTCCCCTAGATACAAGAGCTCCGCCGCCCGTCTTTGCCCCACCAGAGCAGGCAAAATCATGCTGGAACCGGCTTCAGGACAAAGGCCCAGGTTCACAAAAGGAAGGTGGAATCGCGCAGTCGAATGGGCATAGACCAGATCACAATGCAGAAGCATCGTTGTTCCAATGCCGACAGCAACACCGCTTACCGCCGCCACCACCGGCTTTTTCGTTGCCGCCAGAGTCTGTAGATAAAGGATTGCCGGGCTTGTTTCGCCGGGTTTCGCGTTGGCGAAGTCCACCAGATCGTTCCCTGCGGTAAAACAGTCTTCCGTACCGGTAATCAGCACGAGGCGAACACTGGTGTCGGCGTCAGCCTGCTTGAGGCCTTCATTCATGCCCAGATACATCTCCCGGGTCAGCGCATTCTTTTTTTCCGGTCGCTGCATACGCAGGGTGAGAATGCGGTCTTCAACAGAGACGGAAATATGCTCAGCCATGGAAACTCCTGAATTTCTGGCGATGAATTCTGATGGCAAGTTCTGGATTATAACCGTGGTGGATTTCGGATTGTGGCGGCATCCGTGCGGTGCGCTCTTAACTCTCGATGCGCTATCCCCACTCCACGGCCTGCCGCCCGGTGCTTGCTTATACTCCGGTCCCTTTGAATACCGCCGGAATCGTGCGCAACAGGATCTTGAAGTCCAGGCCCAGGCTCCAATTCTCTATGTACTCCAGGTCGAGCGCAATATAGTTGTCAAATGACGGATCCTGGCGGCAGGTGATTTGCCAGAGCCCGGTAATACCCGGCACAACATCCAGTCGGCGCAAATGATCAAGCCGGTATTGCTTGAACTCGCTCGGCAGTGGCGGACGCGGCCCCACCAGGCTCATGTCACCCTTCAAGACGTTGATCAGTTGCGGTATTTCATCCAGGCTGAACTTACGCAGCATGCGTCCGACGCGGGTAATGCGCGGGTCTTTGGACACCTTAAAGAGCACCGAATTGCGTTCGTTGTTCTCTTCGAGATTTGTCTTAAGGCCATCGGCTCCCTTGACCATGGTCCGGAATTTGTAAAAAGTGAAGATCCGGCCCTTCTTCCCTACCCGGTGTGAGCGATACAACACTGGCCCTTTGGATTCGAGCTTGAGCAGAATAGCGATCACCACGAACAGCGGCGCCGTGGCCATCAGCAACAGGCTGGCGACCGTGACGTCACAGATTCGCTTCAACATCCAGCCCGTAGCTGGAATCGGTTCGCGATGCAACACGCGCACCGGCAGATGGGCCAGGTACTCCACTGGAGCATTCGAGGCGATGCCGTCATAGAGCTCCGGCACAACTTTCACGTCCAGTCGAAGCATGCGCGCCTGCAACGCCAGCTTTTTTACCAGCTCGCGTTGGGAAGGAATCGTAACCACCACTTCATCGATAAAGTATTGCCGGGCTATTTCCGCCAGGTCGCTGGATGATCCCAACACCTGTGGGTCATCTTCTCGATGGTCGTCGAGAAAGCCAATGACCCGGTGCCAGGGGCTTTGCTTGAGATACTGCGCCAGTTCCGTGCCGATCGCGCCTGCGCCCATGATCAACACATTCGTCATAAGCTCATCGCGGACCACGGCCCGCCTGAAGTAGACACGCCGTAACACATGAAGCGCCGATGCTGCCGGCAGCGTCAGGATGGCAACAAAGAACAACGTGGGACGCGTATTCTTGCCGGTGCCTGCCAGATAAAAAAAGGCTGCCATCATCATGGCTGCAGTCAATGCCGACCTCATCGCAGCCAGAGCGGTATCAATGATAGGAAGCTGATCGCGATAGAGACGGTAATAATCCGCGCACGCCACAAACAGGAATGCATAGATCGCGACAACCAGCCACTGATGAAAGAAAAATCCGTGGATATTCAGCCAGTCGGCAGACCCGGGCCATGTCCCATGGCTGAGGAGGATGTATGTTGCGCCGATGAAGAAGATGATCGCAAAATCTACCATGGCCGCAAAACCGGACGATTGCGCTCTTCTGCCCTGTGGCACCAGAGCCAGGCGCCGCGCCTTCTCCATCTTCCTCCGCGCCGGCAGCGCTCTTGCCAGTGCGCCCTCCGCCGCGATCGCGGTTCTCTCTCTAACTTCTTCTTTGCTGCCAACGCTCAAAACGGCCCTCTACAAACCAGCGAAGCGCGGATTCAATAAATTGAATTCGCAGCTCCGGACTCTCCACTTAACAAGTGACGCCCCCGCGCCGAGCGTTTCATTAAGCTTTTGTTAAAAACTACAAGCACCGATCACTACTCAACCGTGTTGCCTTGCTGTGTAACTCCAGTGGCTTTCTCAGTTATGTAGATGTTTTCCTGTGCGCAATGCCGCACTGTGTTTCGAACCAAATGAATTCCGCTTCCCGAGTGCACCTTGACGCCATAGCCGCCGATGGTAAACACCGTGTTGTTTTCCAGGGTGACCTCAGAAAGCGGCCCGCCCTGGTCCTTCGCCGGACTCCATACCAGTAAACCAACTTGCTCATGCTCTCCTGGATCGCCAATTACAGTGTTGCCGGCAATACGCACGTTTCGGGCGGACCGTGCTGAAATGCCGGTTGAACCGGAACTCCCGGCAGGCGCCTGGCTCAGGGTGATCTTGTTCGTCGTCACAATCACCTTCTGCGATCCATCTCCGACTTCAATCGAGGTGTCCTTCACTCCGCTGATCGTGTTGCCGCTGATGGTGATATCGTGCGTGTGTTCTCCCGCCGAGGTTCCGCCCAGAACAAAGATCCCGTTCGCCTTCGCCACCATGCTGATTTCATTGCCACTGATCTCCAGAAAGGAAACTTTACCTTCCGGCGGAGTATTTCCCGCACGAATTCCGGAGCCTCCTGCCACTCCCTCAATATGGTTGTTCCGCACCTTGCCGCGGATGCATCCATCGTCCAGGGCAATGCCGTGTGCGACGCTGTTCAGCACGGTGACACGTTCAATGCTGAAGTCCGAGACCTTCCAGAAATGAATGGTGCTTCCCTGCCCGGTCTGATGGGCATTGTTCCCGTCCAGCGTAAGATCGTGGATGAAAATCCCGTTGTTCCCATCCTTGTGGCCGGCATTGCCAATGAGATGCTTGTTCGCTCCCGGCGCAAGCTGCAATACCGTAGCGCGGCCTTCTCCGGCCAGTTCCACTTTGTCCGGCAATTCCCACGGCCTGGAGGTTTCGATGGTCACGTTGCCCAGAAGTATCTTGACCATTCCATCAGACCCGGCAAAGGGATCGGCCATGGCGCTCTGCCTGCCGGAAATTGCACGGGCATCGCACGTGCCACCCCCGGGACCAAGCTGCCGAATGCAGGAGGCCAACTTCTCGCCCAGATCACTGCCTGGCTGGTTCACAACGTTGATCAGGTTCTCCTCCTTCGACTCTGTCTGCTGTGCTGCGTGATACTTTCCATTCAAGAGCATCAATCCGCCGATGACCATCGCAACGGCAGCCAACACATAAATCCAGGACCTCTCTTGCTGACGCTTAATCATGCATGGCCATGCAGTTCAACACTCCCGATTGCGCGTTCACAGAATCATCATTTACCACTACAGCTACCACCTTGTTCGCGAGCACCGTCTGTATATGGTGCAGGCGCAATGCGGCGCTGCCTGAGGCTCCGTTCACAACATTGCAGTTGACCGTGTAGTTCGGATCAGTAAAGGGAGTGTGCCAATCCAACTCCACCAATACGCTACCGGCCTGGGCCACCGCTCCAGTTGCGGCGCGGCCATGTTTCAAACCGCTGCCATCGCCGTTCACGCTGGTATCGATGCGAATGCCTTTGGCAGCTTTGAGATTTCCCTGGCCTACTGTGACGGCGCCGGTGGTCGAGACTTCCAGCACATCAATGCCTGATGTAATGTTCCGGATTTCAAACTCCTGTCCCAGATCGGCGCGGACACCCAGCGCCCAGTTTTGCGCCGGGTTCCTTATGGAAATGCCTTCATTCGAGTTCACAGAAGACTCAAAGATCGCCTCCTGCAGGTTTCCGCCGCTGACAATGTGCAGGTTGGCTTCCGGTTTCCGCAGTATTCCCACACCGATGGGAGCGCTAAAGAGGTTGGCCGCGCCAACACCAGGCTTGAACCTGATATTGCGACCTGGCGCCGTGGTGAGCGAGATATTCCCACCCGAGATGATAGGAAAATCTGCGGTTGACGTAAGCGGACCCGAGGTTCGCAGCCCATTGCCTAAGAGTAAGTTGCCGTCAGCGCAGGTTTGGAGCACAGGATTGTGCGCTGCAAAATTGCCCGCGGATGAAAGGTTCTTGTCCAAAAACCAGCAGTTCTGCGAGATGAACATCCGCCAAAGCCCTTCAGGCAGCGCAAACGAATCGTCGCGAAATTCCACCGGATACGGGCCCGACCGCTCAAAGCGGAAACGAGTACCGGAGAGGACCGTGAGAACGTCAGCGCCGTTCGCGCTAAGCGGCCAAAACGTCATTACCTGCTGGCCACGGCGGCGAATCGCCAGGTCCTCGGTGTGGTTCAGCATGAAATCCTGCTGCACGGCCCAAATGTCCTGGCCTGGAGATGGCGTGTTGTCCTGGAAAGCTACTTCGCCAAAAATATGGCTGGGGTTCAGGCTGCGGAAGGTAAGTGACGGTATGACTCCACCGCCTGGGCCTCCGGCGGCGCTCAGGAACAACTTAGGAATTACACCAACGTTGCGGTCAACGGCATCCGATGTCGCAATGTAACCTGTTACCGGGACCTGCAGATTGCCCTGCAAATTTGCACTGTTGACGGAAATGCTTCCTGTGTCGTCACGTTGGACCACGGTATCAGGAGAAGAGCCTACTTCGACTTCCACTTTGCTGGCGGTGGTTTGCCGGCTCCCGTCGGGAAACACGATCCCACCGCCGGCTGCGCTCAATTTCACGTCGCCGGCGACCTCCAGCTGCGCCTGCGGCGTGGTGGTGCCCACGCCCAGCTTTCCCAAAACAGAGACATCCCCCGCGGGAGAAATCTGCATTACGTCGGTGCTGGCCGTTTTGTTGCGAACCACCAGGGCTTCCTGTAGGTCCTGCCTAAGAGCTAGCTCCCAGCTTTGGGTAGAATTTAAAATCGCGAGGCCGGTGTTGACGTCCGATGCGGTTTCCAGTTGCGCCAATTCCGCCGTTCCGTCCCCAAGAATGTGCATTACCGCAACAGGCGTCTGCGTGTTAAGTCCAACCTTGCCACCGGCGTCAAAGAATGACGACTGAACAAACGTTGTTGCATCGAGGAATTTCGGCACAAAGCCCGTTGTATCTGTGGCAGAAGCAGGGGAAGTTGCAGAGACCGAGTTTGCCGGTGTAGCTGTGGCGGGCTTCCCCTGGGCCGGCACAGATGGTTGCGAGGACGAGGCCATTGCCAGGTCTTTCCACTGAACAAACGCGGACGCCGGCAAGCCGCCCAACGATTGTGAGTCGGCCGCTTTGAGCGCATATGGCGCGCTCACCAGAAGCACACGCGCCTGTTCGACCTGGCCTTCTGCATGGAAGCTGAGCCACTGTGCCTGATTGGCCTGGAACTGCTCCAGCGGTAGCCCGCCGACAGTCGATGTTCCTAAGAGAACAGTAAACGCGCCCGACGCATCTACCGGCACGATCTGGGTTTCTGTCCAAAGTGGTTTTTCATCCTGCTCATGCGCATAGATGGAAAAAACCACCGGCACCGTTCCGGCAATGGGCCGGCCAGCTCCGTCGACTAACGCAGAGGAGAACTTCACCAACCGCGGGACTGCAGGCAAACTCGTTCCCCTGGTCTGTAAGGCATTGTCACTGATGGCCCGGTTTTCAAACTGCGCTTGTGCCGCGCTACACAACATCAGAATGATGACCCAGGTTAAATGTCTTCCAATAGATTTCAATAATGTTGTTGTCATTCAACTGCCCTTCTGGGGGAAAAACAGTCATTAACCCTTGCTATAAACGGTCCAACAACTTCTATAAAACAAGAGCGACTTAAGCATAACTACTTAACTCAAACCTTTACGTAAAGTTCTGGTAAGAATGGGGCCCAGTATCCGGAAAACCAACCGCTTCAATTTGAACCGAATCAGATCGGCTTGCCAGCCGCGAAGCCTCTCATGAAACAGCAGACCCAGATCAGTGGCCGAATCTCTCAGGTCGCCGCCGGTAGAAGCCGGAGGTTCCGTGGCTTTCCGCGCGATGCAGCGAAAGCTGGCTTCAAACCCTTTTTCTTCCAACTCCGCCATCTCGATCACCTGAAAGCCGGTCTTCTCCAACAGAGCGTGAAAGCTTTTTGGACTGTATTGATAAGGATGGGCTACGTGGATCATTCCCAGGCCCTGCCACCGGCCGCGGACGTTCGGGGCTTCGGCGAACAGAATGCCGCCAGGACTCAGCCGCTTCCACAATTCCGCAAGCAAAGCGGTGGGGTCAAGAGCATGCTCCAGCACATGAAAAGCGGCAATACAGTCGACCATCGCCGGACCTGAGAAATCCTGGATGTAGCCCTGGTCTACCTTCAGGCCTCGCTCGCGACAAGCTTTCACCGCGTCAGGCGACGGTTCAACTCCAAAGACCATTGCTCCCGGCACTTTCTTTTGCACTGCATCCAGAAAAGCGCCGCTGCCCGGGCCTATTTCCAAAAGCTTGACACCAGGAGTCAGATAGTTGGCATACCAGCGCACGCGCTTCTGTGCGATGGCTTCACCCAATGCACCGGGAAGCCACGCGCTGGGATACAACTTCTCGTAGAGTCCCTGATACAGGCGCTCGTATTCGCGGGCCGTTGGCCTCGGATTCAGATAGACGAGCCCGCATTGGGCGCAGGCAACAGTGTTCAAGCCGAAACCGTGCGAATCGTTGCTGAACAGCAGTATGGGCTGGTTGCTGCCGCACAGATTGCAGGACACACCTTCCATCTGCCATGCGGAGTGGCCCGTGGTTGTCATACTCAGCATCAATTCATTACTGCTCATACTTCACCGCTTGCGAATCCTGGCCGCCTGAACGTAACTACACTTTTAATGGTGGGCCCAACAACGCTTTCTGATATACGGCGTTTCCTCTACAGCCGCTTTACTGCGATCGCTGGATACACGTGGCCATAAGCAAGGGCCAGAGCAGGATCGACTTTCTTGACCGGACGCAATACCAGGCCGGGTCTCAATCCCATCTTCTGCATCGAAGTAAACGCTGCACCGCAGAGAAAGAGGAAGCTGGCCATGGGAACGACGCCGAATAAAGACGGTGAAAACATCGCCAAGACAGCACGGGCTGCGATGTTTGCGGCAGCGGCGTAAAGTGCCGCAGAAATCAATGGATCAGGAATCTTCCGGGCATACCACAACGCCCAGCTGCCGCTGGCGATCAGGAATCCCACCAGGAAGATGACGGCAAGCAATCCTGCCTGGCTCATCAACTCGAAGTAAGAATTTTCTCCGACCTCGGATTCCACGCCGGCGAGCGAGTAGGCCCAGCCTCCTGCTTCGCCCAGGCCTTTGCCGGCCAGCAGCTTCGGCGCTTCGTTCCAGCCTGACTGCAGGAACTGCAGGTGCTCCGCCGCGCTGCTTTCCCGGAATGTAACCGTGTCTACAAAGTTGGTCCAGAACTGAGGAAGCAGCATCAGCATGAAAACGGCAACCACCCCTGCCGCCACAAATCCCTTGGCTTTCCCTGACCACCACACCAGGAGCGCAGCCCCGAGCAGGGCGGCGCCAATCGATTCGCGGCCAATCGTGAGCAACAACGCCAGCGAAAGGACGGCCGCAGCCAATATCCACTTCAGATTGGACTTGCCGGCATCGCCGTTACGCTTGCGCCACAGCAGCCAGGCCAGGCAAAGCAGGAGCGGAAAAACGCAGGCAATGCCCATCGACAGTGGATCGCCATAGGTGGAGATGATCCGGCGGATGTCAAAGCGAAACATATTACCGGGCAATCCATCCACGACATTCATGCCTTCCAGCAACCCCTTCACGTCCAGCATGAAGTTGCCGACACCAACCGTCTCACTCCAGAATGATGTGGGAAGAAAAGTCCACTCAATCAGCCCGAATATCGCTACACCAATCTGAAGTCCCAGAACAAAGCGAATGAACTTCTTCAGCTCGCTGATCTCCAGATAGCTCAATCGTCCCCAGAAATAAAAGATCACGAGAGAGACCAGCGCACGCGCGGAAACAGCGCGAATGAAGAATGGGACGGTGGATCCCAGCACGAGCGGACCAAGAGCGAGATATAAGGTCAGCAAGATGGCGTAGGCGAAGGCAAATTTGTCAGCCGCGTTGAAGCGCCAGCCCTTCTGAAATGCGCGATAGCCCAATGCCAACAACGCCAGCACCATCACCACTTCTTTTCCGGCCATGAGCAATCCAAGAGTCCCGGCGAAAAGCCATTGTTGCTGGTAGGCCAGCGGCAGCAGAAAGTTCTGCAGCGCCAGCCAGATGAAGTACATATAAAGGAAGGCCAGGTACATCAGGCTTTGGCCTCCACCTCGTCCAGGCTGCAGCCCAGCTCCTCTGCAATCGCCGCGCAAACCGCTTCAACCCCGCTGGGGAAGTTGCTCAGGTATTCCTGCAGCAACCGATTTTGCTTTTCCACAAAGACGTGGCGTTGTTCGGCCATCAAGAGCCTTTGCAGGCACTGCCTGAGTTCCTGTCCATTGCGGGCCACGCTGCAAGGCTCCATGATTCCCAGCCGGTCGCTCAGCTCTTCCGGCGCAATCTGCACGACGGGCACATCGATCGCCATGGCCTCAAGCATGGCCGTCGAGTTACATGAGATTGCTACATCTGCGGAGGCCAGCGTTTCCTGCAAAGAAAGGTCGCGTGGTGCGATGGTAATGCGATCGAAGCCGCTCAGCTGGTGGAAACGTTTTTCGGTCTCCTGCGGGTGCAACCGCACGACCACGTGAAAGCGATGGTCCTCCAGGATGGGCTTCAGCGCCGCCAGTACCAGGCGGTGTTCGGCTTCCGTAAACAACGGCGAATGCGATTGCGAAAAGAAAACCACATCACAACGGCCTCCGCATCTTGTTCCATTCCCTTCCCGCTTGAGGCGCATGGCCGCGCGCGACTTACGCGCCCTGGCCAGGCCGTCAAAGCGCGGCGCTCCGGCCACAATCAGGTTTGATTGCATGCCCTGACGCGAAGCCATGTAGCTGCGGAAGCGCTCGCCCCAGACAAGATAATGCTCGGCTGACGTCGGGAAATACTCCTGCGTGGGAAACCCATGCTGGAGAGTGAAGCTCTTCACGCCGGCTTCGCCCGCCACCTGGCCTGCCAGATAGCTGGATGTCGTGAAGTCGTTATGCGTGATCACCGCTTCAAGCGAGCGATTCTCAGCAAAGAGCTGTTCATAGACCTCGCGGTACAGGTAAGCGCGCAGCAAAAGTGTTTGCAATACGCTGCGTGAGGAGGAAAGCAGGCGCTGATACTCCGCCGGGCAGTTTTCCCGCAACAAGGCGAAGTCTTTCTGCGCCCGTGACCATAGGCTGCCAACGCGGCGCTGGCTGAGAGCGAACATCTCTCCATCCAGGTTAATCAGCCCTGCGCTGGTATGTGCCAGTTCCGTGGATCGCGCTCGCATTACAGGATCAAGAGCCGCAAACAGAGATTCCTGCTCAAATTTTTGTAATACTGGACGCAAAGTACCGAATCCCGGCTCAGCGGCATAATCGCAGACAAAAAGGTAGCGCGAATCACCACCCATACTGGAATCGAGTTCGCGTCGTGCGCGCGCAGCCCGCATCCATGCTACGGCTGGATAGAAACGGTTCTTGGCCGCAAATTTCGCCGGAGATGAAGCGGCCTGGGCCAGATGGAAGAAAGCGTCGGCGCGGACCGCGTACAGGCAGCTTCCGGCAAACGGAGCAAACATCTCACACACCGTCTTCCACGCCACCGGCTTCATTCGGCTATTGGGCCACAACATATGCTCCGCCCTCTCTCATCTCTGTTCTCACTTCGTATAAGCGGCAAATCCTGGGAACATTGACCGCCCAGGAATATTCAGAAGCCACCATCTTGCGGGCCTGCTCGGCAATGATCGAGCCTGACGGTCCAACCGCTGCCTGAACCGCTGCGACGAACTCAACCGTATCGTCGTAAGTAAAGAGAAACCCGTTCTCGCCATCTTTGATCAGGCAACTGGTTCCTCCGGTCGCCGAGGCCACCACCGGCGCGCCCAGGGCCATTGCCTCAAGAATGACGGTCGGCAATCCCTCATATTTCGAAGCCAGCACCAGCGCAGAACACGCTTGATATGCCGCCTTCACGTCATCATCGGAAACCTCGCCAAGAAAATGAACGGCACTGCCAAGCCCAAGGCCGGCGGCAAGCCTTTCCCACTCCTCACGACATCCGGCATCCGGACCAACAAACACCAGACTCAGGTCCCGCGGCAGAGACAACAAAGCGCGAATAAGAAAGTCTCCGCGCTTTACCCGGTCCAGCCGTCCGACAGACAAAAGGAAGCGGCCCCAACCATGCTTCTCGCGCCAGGCACAGACCGAAGCTTCAGACAAAGCCTGGGGCAAGGTGATCGAATTGGGAATGATGGACAGACGGGCAGCGTCAGCGCCGAGTTCTACGGCGTCACGGCGGTCGTTTTCCGTGAGCGCGATGATGCAATCCGAGGCGTTGATAGCAGCGCGGCCCAGCGTTTTGTCGAAAACCAGGCGTTTGATTTTTCCGGCAAAATCCTGCGCGGGGTAGAAGCAGTGGGGCGTAAATGCGGTGCGCACTCCGGCGCGTTTGGCGGCGAGCAGACAGCGTGCGACAAATACCGAACGCGCACCGTGAGCATGCAGCACGTCAGGCCGCTCTGCGGCAAGCAGCCGTTGCACCGTAGTCGGCGTAGCGCCGCGCACGACGCGTATCCCATGGCTCAGGTTGTCCGACGGCGTGCCGGATTGGACAATCGCACAAACCTCATGGCCCAGCGCGAGCAGCCCTTCCGCAATGCGATAGACGTGCAACTCCACGCCGCCGCGTTGCGGATAGAGGCCGTGCGAAATCAGAAAGATCTTCACTTTCCGCTCCGCGCTCCGATGAGTTGTGCCGTCTCAACTTTCACGATTTGTTCCAGGCCTCGCGCGATGGAGAACGCCGGCGCCCAGCCAAGCTCCCGTCTTGCCTTGCCGATGTCCGCACGCAGGTGCTGCCGGTCACTGGGACGCACATGCCGTTCTTCAGTGGTAACGGTCAGATTCACCCGCGCAGCTTTCCCCAGAATCTCCACCACGCTCGCGATGGAAGACTCCTGGCCGGAGCCGAGGTTATAAACCTCGGCAACTTGTTTTCCGGAAGAGAGCAGCGCACCGATCTTGATCAGCGCCTGCACCAGGTCGTCGACATAGATAAAATCGCGGAAGGTGTCGGTACGCCCCATGCGCACCTTGCCGCCGTCCATCACTTGCTTGAGCACCGCCGGGATCACATGCGGATTCGTCTCATCCGGGCCGTAAACGTTAAAGAAGCGTCCCATCACGTAAGAAAGGCTGCTCTCCGCGGCATAGTGGCGGACCACGCGCTCGCCCAGCACCTTGCTGAGGCCATAAATGTCCGCGGGCGCGGGAGGATCAGTTTCCTTGTGAAAAGCTGAGGTGGTGTCATAGACCGCGGCGCTCGAGGCAAAAAAGATTCCCTTAAGGCCTTCGCATTTCTGGGCCGCGCGCATCAAGTTGACTGTGCCTTCCACGTTCACGCGGACCGTTTCTGCCGGATGATCATTGCAATATGGAATGTAGTGAATCGCTGCGAGATGAAAAATCAACTCAGGCTTAAATTGCCGCAGCGATGTACTGAGCCGGTCAAAGTCCAGAATGTCGCCTTCCACCAGCGTGGCCTGCTTCTGCCACGAAAGATGGTCCGCCCGATGGCCGGCAAAAAAATTGTCATAGGCCCATACTTGATGTCCCTCGCGAAGAAGCGCGGCGACCAAATGCCCACCGATGAACCCTGCCCCTCCGGTTACTGCAATCTTCATTGGGTTACTCCGTTCCCTGAATTCGCGCTAACGATCGCTTCCCGTCCCCGGAGCGCTGCACGCGAGTTCCAGCGCGACGGGTCTTGAATAAACTGTTTCATCCACAGTCCCAGACAGACCGGCAACCAATAGCTCTGGTCGATGGAGGTGGAGCTGCGCAGCGTGGCCACCAGCTGCTTCACGTCGATGAAGTTTTCCAGCTCGCGATTGTCTTCAATCAGCCCCGCGCACCGGCGGAACCAGAATTGCTCCGCCATGCCAAAGCCGAGTTTGGTGCGGTTCCAGGCAATATCGTCCGGCAGGCGCCCGTCCATCGCGCGGCGCAAAGCGTACTTGCTGAAACCTCTATGCAGCTTCATGCGCTCCGGCAGAGCAGCGCAGTATTCCACCAGCTCCGGATCAAGGAACGGCACACGCGTTTCGATTGAGAAACGCATGGCATTGCGGTCAAGATGACGGAGAAGCTGCGGCAGATTGAAGCGCGTTACGTCGGCATCAAGCCGGTGCTGGAGCGGGCCTTTGCGCCATTGCTCCACCCATGTCCGTTCACGGTCCTGGCAGGCTTTGAAGAAATCCGGCGCCATCAGTTGAGCAATGGGATTCAATCTCTTCTGCAGGGCCAGCCGGATACTTCCTGGCAGGTCATTAAAGAACCCCTTGCCGCTGGCTTTGACTGCGGCGCGCGGTCCCCAGGACCCAAGCTCGAACGCCCATCTGAGCCAATGCCCTCTCCGCAGCAGGCTCGACATGAATAAAGGAAGATAGACACGCTGGTACCCGCCAAGAAGTTCGTCGCCGGCTTCCCCGGTAAGCACGACCTTGATGTTCTCGCGCTGGCGGATCATGCGCAGCAGGCTATAGGAAGCAAAGATCGAGACATTATGAAACGGCTGTTCCTGTGTCTCGATCAGGTCTGACAATCCGCGCTCCAGCGTAGCCTCTGACGCCTCAATGAATGCCGGCTGCACGCTGCGCAGCCGCGGCAGCGCAGAACGCACTCGCGGCGATTCATCAAACGCATGGCCCGTGGGATAGCAGTTGGTGTAGGTACGCAAGCTGCTCACAAAGGCAGCTTCGTGCGAGCAGATAATCTCATCTGCCAGGGCCACGATGCTGGCGGAATCCAGTCCTCCGCTGAAGAAGCTGGCTACTGGCACGTCACTGCGCAAGCGCAGCCGTACTGACTCCTGCAGCCGCTTCCGCAAACCGTCGGCCAGATCTTCCGTGGTGGCATTCTCGGGAAGCGTCTTCGCTTTCAGGCTGTAGTACCGCACAACCTCCGGCGGGACGCCCGCTCGCAGGAACAAACTGGTTCCGGGCAGCAGTTGGTTGATACCGCTGAAGAATGTTTCTTCTGTGTGATCAGCCAGCCCATACATCAGGAAGTCCCACACCAGCGGCGCATTGATTCCATCGGCTGGGCCGGTAGCGATTAACAGCGGACGAATTTCCGAGGCGAACCAGAAGTCTCCGGCCGTCGAATTACGAAAATAGAGTTGCTTTTCACCGAAACGATCACGCGAACAAAAGAGCATCTGCTGCCGCGCGTCCCAGAGCGCAAAGGCCCACATGCCGTTCAGCCGATGCACACACTCAGAGCCCCATTGCGCATAGGACTTGAGCAGGACTTCAGTATCAGAATACGAGCGGAAGCTGTGCCCCAGGGCAAGCAGCTCTTCACGGAGCTCGCGATAGTTATAGATCTCGCCGTTGAATACCAGCCAGTTGCCGGTCGCCGCGTCCTGCATGGGCATGTGGCCGGCGGCGCTCAACTCGATGATCGAGAGCCGGCGAAAACCAAATGCCGCGGTCTCATTGTGCGGCGTCAGGCCATCGATGGCAGGCAGCGACGCCAGTTCCGCGATTGTGTCAATCCCGCGGAGCGCACGCGCCTGTCCCGGGCCGAGCAGGACATACCCTTCATCATCCGGTCCGCGATGCAAAAGAGCAGAAGTTGCACGCTCCAGGAGCGCGAGGCTCTCACGATCGATTCCGCGTTCTGAGACGACACCGGCAAAGCCGCACATGCTAAGCTACCTCCTGCGGAGAGATCTGTGTGCCGGTAAGCATCCCCTGAATCAACCCACGAACCAGCCTGAGCGCATGGCTATTGCGCATGTACCAAAGCGTCGAATACGCAAGCATCAGGAGCGCAGTCGCCGCGATGCTGTAGCGGGCCGCAGCCCACAACAACGCCACGAAGACCATGCCAATGGTGATCTCAGTGAGCACCTTTCTTAAACGCAGCTTCCCGTGCACGCTTGCATAGATCCGCAACAGCACTGGAACCGAAACCAGGTTGTTCGCTGAGAAAGCAACCGCTACGCCCAAAGCTCCCAGGCGGGGAGTCAGCAGCGCAGTCAACAATGCGTAGACCAGGGTTGAGCCGGCAAGATAATAGAAGATGTAGCGATGCTTGCCGGAAACCACCAAAGCAGGATTGATGATCCCCCAAAAGATCGAAACCAGCAGATAGCCAGGCGCCAGCCCCAGCAATATTTGCGGCAGGAGCTGCCACTTAGCGCCGAAGATCAACGGTGTCCAGACCGGACTAAGACCGGCAAAAAGAACAATAGCCGGCGCCAGGACCATGGCCAGCGTTTCCAGGTTACTGTTCACAGTCTTCTGTAGCTCACCGGGATATTCGGTAAGTCGTGAGTAGGTGCTAAAGCTTAAACGCAAGACCGCCGCTGTGGCGAAGAGCAGATTGCTGTAAAGCGACAAAGCCATCTGTGCCAGCCCCAGCGACTCAACTCCCGCCAGCTTGCCGACAAAGAGCGCCGGAACAAAGAGCGTCACGATGTTCACCACGCTAATGCCGGTAACAAACAGGCCGAAGTCGGCAACGGCAGAGACGGTATTTCGACAGAAGAAAAGGTGCGGACGAACCGGTTTGAGCGTGAAGGCCAGCATCGTAGGCAACAAGCTACGCAGAGCCAATGCAAGCACCAGGCCGGCGATCGGATGACCGAGCCAGGCCAGAACAATCGCTGTACCGCTGAAGGTCGCTGCTTCCAGGATTTCTATAAAAGCGACTTTAACGTAGTCCAGCTCGCGTTCCAGCAGGGCCACGGGCACGCTTCGCCAGGCATAAGCATAAGAGGCCATGGCGGCGGCAAAGAGCAGCGGAGCCAACTCCCGGCTGTGATACCAGTGTGATGCGGGCAGAGCCATCACCGATGCTGCAGTAAGAAATATCAAACCCAGAAGCTGCTGGAGGGCAAAGGTGTTGCGCAGGTCGGTAGCAGATGGCGCGCCGCTCTTCTTAATAAGGTAGGTGGCGATCCCGCGCCCAAAGATCTCCTGGCTGCTCAGGCAGACCACCTGGGCGATGGCAAAGATTCCCCAGATCCGTGGGCCGACCAGGCGGGAAAGAGTTACCGTCCCGGCCAGACTGATGGCGATGACCATGCCATAGCGCAAGGCAAGGGTTGCCATGCTGCGTTGGGCCAACGCTTTCAAGGCAAACAGCTCGTGTCCGTGCGATGTCTCGACGGGGCGCGCCATCACCTGCTCTTCGGCCACAATCATGTTGCCGGAACTGCTCATACTCAAAACTTTCCCAAGGGCTTATCGGTTCCGTAATTCACGGAAAAACAACTTCAAAAACACCAGATCATCCAACAAATAACGCTTCGCTAAACGCTGCGGGTCCTGGGCCAGCCGCCAAGTCCATTCCAGACCCAGGCGTTGCGCCAGCCGCGGAGCGCGTTTCTTTTCTCCCGCCAGCACTTCAAAGCTCCCGCCCACCGGCAATACCACGCCGGATAGCCTTGCTCGGTGTTCGGCGATCCATTTTTCCTGGCGCGGGGAGCCCATGCCGACGAACAATAGCTGCGGCCGCGTCTGCCGTATCAAATCCAGCACCGGTTCGCTGTCCTCGAAATAACCGTGGTGCTTGCCGGCGACTTTGAGCGAAGGAAAACGCTGCTGCAGCGCATGCTCGGCTTTGTTCAACGTCGCTTCTTTGGCGCCGAGCAGAAAGCAAGAGTAGCCGCGCGAGGCTGCCAGGCTGCAGAGCGCTGTCATCAGGTCCACGCCTGTTACCCGCGCGCGCAAGCTCCTGCGGAGCATTCGAGCCGCCCATAGCAGAGGCGTGCCATCAGCAAAGACGAGATCTGCAGAGCGGTAGTAGCGGCGAAATTCCTCGTCATGGCTGTAGCGGACAACATGGTCTACATTCGCCGTAAACAGCACCTTGCTACCGTCGGACTGGAGCACAGCATCCACATGAGCGACAGATTCCGCCATATTGAAGGTACAAAGATCCAGGCCAAAAAGCCGCTCCTGCGGAACCTGCAAGGCAGAGCTCGCGCTAACTGCACCGGAGATGAAGGAACCCGTGGCCACCCACCTACCTCTTTATCCCTGCCCCGCGCAGATACATGCTCAGCAAGCGCAGCTTGCTCCGCCGCTCAGGATCTCGACGCCAGCGTGCTACCGTCGATTGGCCAAACACAATCAGCACAGCAAAAAACAGCCCGGCTAACGCTCCACCGCCGGCAAACGCTGAGCGCACAGGAGACGATGGCTTTTCCGACTCAACTGCCGGATCAAGCACCTGGACCACGGAAGCGTTCTTTGATTCATCCATCTTGGCGGCCTCAAACTGCCGCGCGAGGATTTCGAAGAGCGTCTCCCGGTACTTGAATTCGCGCATCTTGCGCACGTATTCCAGGCCCGCCTCGGGTAGTTTGCCTGCAGTCAATTGGCCATTGGGACCTTTGCTTTGCAACGCGGACTGCTGTTGCCGGAGCGCGGCCAGTTCAGTACGCAGGCGCTGCAGCTCGGGATTCTGCTCCGTCGCAAAAGAGGCCAGTCTCTGCACTTCAACCTCTTTTGCCGCGATCAAGGCCTGCAACCGGGCTGCCGATTCCACGGCAGCTTTGGTCTGGCCTTCCAGACTCAGCATTCCTGTGCTCTCTTCGGTCTGCTTCATTTCGACCTCAGCGCGAGCCAGGTCTTCCTTAGCTTTTTCTAATTGTTGTTCATAAAAGACCCGTCTCTGTCCCGCCTCTGTCGTAGCCAGAGCCTGGTTGAGCTTGTAGAGTTCGGTTACATAGGCGTTGGCGATGGCTGCGGCTTTCCTGGCATCGGGATCCAGTACGGAGATCGAAATAATTCCGTCTTTGGTGGCTGAAATCGAGCTGCGCGAAGCCAGCTTCAAACGCGTTTCAGCCTGGGTCTTCAGGTTGTATTCGCGCTTCAATTCAAACTGTTGGATCAGAGCGTCGGCGATGGTGCGGCTCTGGAGCATATCAACGTAAAGGTCGCTCGTGCTCTTCAAGCCGAGATCCTTTGAGCCGAGCATACCCAGCGGCCCGAGCTGGCCCAGCAGAGCGGAGAGCGTGGTTTGGCTCTGCTGCGGGGGCATGATGCGCGCCACGGAAGCATACTTGGTAGAAACCGCAAAGGAGACAGCCGCTGCCAGCGCGGCGCCCGCCACGATCGCAGTCAAGATGAATCGCCACCTCTTCACCACCAGCAGGAGCAGGTCAAACCAATCTTCAGTGGCGCGTTGAGACTGCGGCCGCTCATCGCTGTCTTCCGGAACCAGCACATAAGCGCCTTCCTCAAACAGTCTCTGCGGCCCCGGCTGCGTCGCGACTTCCGTGCGTTCTACTTCCGAACCTCTGCTATGTACTGTCTTAATCAAAACTACACTCTTCTAGTTTCCCGGGCACTACTTGGGGAAGTAAATGAATCTAATTACTTTCAACTATCTAGATTCAATGTTAGTTAACTCTATGTAACACAGTTAGTAGAAGTCTTCAAGAAAGATGCTGCTAAAAAATCTTGATGAACAGCAAGATTAAGTTAAGTAAAGTTAAGCTTTCGTTTATTGTTGCTAGTCGAAGTTACAGACTCATCTGCTGCGGCATACATCACGAATTACAAAAATTAGGTTTGGTACAACCAAGACAAGGCATCTATCGTGTATCGATACACCAGATTTCATAGAACACATCCATAAAATTGGATACTGTGAAATCCTCGGGTCGTGCAGGGCTCCACACGTCTTCATCCGATCACCCTAAACGCTGCTGCTCGAATGATTCCCGGGACATATTTGAGCTCGGGGATCAAGGTTTATTTCTTAAAGTCACGCATGTGTATACCGTCATGACTCGAGCGGTTTCTCGCATCTGCTCATTCTGACCCTGGCCGGTCGGCCAGTCCTGTCCACGCCGGACTCGCGAATCCGAGCGTACCGACGGAGCAATGTGCCATCACCACGCGGCCAAACGACTCGATGGAAGACTTCACGCTTAACTTTGTAAACCTGGCACACGATTGCCTGATCGAAGGTAGCCGGCGCGGTCATGCTCATATATGTGCACCTCTAACCGCAAAAAAATTGGTTAGTTGCAAGAAATTCTTCATGCTCCGGCGATAGCCGCGCCCCTGGCCTTACCTGCGCAGTTCAACTTTAAGAATTCAATAATCTTCTTCGCTGCAAAACCATCGCCATAAGGGTTGATGGCCTTCGCCGTTTCGAGATACGAATCCCGGTTATCCAGCAGGACATTTGCTTCACCCACGATTCTCTCCGCCTCGGTCCCGACCAACTTAACCGTGCCTGCCTCCACCGCCTCAGGACGTTCCGTGGTATCACGCATAAGCAACACAGGTTTACCCAGGAACGGCGCCTCCTCCTGGATCCCGCCGGAATCGGTAATGATCAGGTAGGCCCGCTGCATCAGGAACGCAAATGGCAGATATTCCTGCGGTTCAATCAAATGAATGTTCTTCACGCTGCTCAGGACGCGGTTCACCGGCTCTTGCACATTAGGGTTCAAATGTACCGGATAAACGATCTCTACGTCGTTCCGCTCAGCCAGATTGCGTAAGGCCTGGCAGATCCTCTCAAAGCCCACGCCAAAATTCTCACGGCGATGGCCGGTGACCAAAACTAAGCGGCGGCCGGGGTCGAGATAAGCAAACCGCTGCTGCAAAGACGCCGTGAGCTGTGCGTCTGACTGAAACCGGAACACAATCTGCCGCAGGGCGTCAATTACGGTATTGCCGGTAACCGCGATGGATTTTGGCTCTACGCCCTCCGCCAACAGATTCCGCCGTGCGCTCTCCGTTGGGGCAAAGTGGTACTGGCAGAGAATTCCAGTCAACGTGCGGTTGATCTCCTCCGGCCACGGCGCATACTTGTTGCGGGTACGCAGGCCGGCTTCAACGTGGCCTACTGGAATGTTTTCGTAGAAGGCCGCCAGGCTGGCAGCAAAAGTTGTCGTGGTGTCACCCTGCACCAGGACTAGATCGGGACGCCACCGCCGGTACAGATCACGCATTCCACAAAGGACACCGGCCGTCAGATCAGCCAGATTCTGGTCGGGCTTCATCAGGTCAAGATCGAAGTCCGGTTGGATGGCGAAGAGAGATAGCACCTGGTCCAGCATGTGACGATGCTGAGCGGTCACGCACACCCTGGTTTCCACCGAGCCGGCGTTGCGCAGCTCGTGGATAACCGGCGCCATCTTGATGGCTTCCGGTCGGGTTCCGAAGGTGATAAGGACACGATCCAACTTCAACAAAGACCAACCAATTCAAAAAAGACCGCAATCATTCTACTTGCAATAACGCAGTGACCAACAAACTTCCGCGGCTGCTCAGGCAGTTTCTGCGGCGATTTCAGGTATCTATTGGGGATGTCCGGCGACGATCGCTATTGCAACAAAACTTTTACTGCCGCAGCGCCCAGGACAAACTGGCCCACGATCTGCGTCCAGTCCTTGAAGCCTCGCAGAACTGCTCCCTTGTCGAGCTTTTCCGGGACTACCACGGTATCGCCGGGCATAAGCGGTACAGTATTCAGCCCGCCACTGAAGAGACCGTGGAATGACTGACTGCTCAAGGTTGAACCGTCGGCGCGAATGACAAAGGAGCGCCCCTTGTCCCCGTCGCGCGTAGAGCCCCCGGAAAGACGCAAGTAATCCCCAACGGTCTTACCGGGCTTATAAATAAACGCATTGCTGTTGTAAACGCTGCCCAGCACGTTGACTGTCGCGGGACGAAACGGCACCAACAGACGGTCGCCATCTTCCAGCACCAGATCGGGGAAAGATGCCAGCGTTGCCGTTCCCGGCTTCAGTTCCATCACGATCCTGCCATTGGCTTTCAGGGCGCGCATTCTGTCCAACAGACGCCGCTGCCCTTCCAGGCTCTGCCGCTCAGCCAGGGCTTCTTCAGGCGACAGATTTCTCTGTGCTCCTGCATTGCGCTCAATGGCTTTGGACAGATCGTCAATGTATTGGTCGAGCCGCCGCTGCTGCTCCTCTCGCGTGGACTCGCGCGTGAATTCGGCCCCATACAAGTACGCTTCTGGAGTAAAGCCTCCGACGCGAACCAGTAGATGCTGCAACGTCTCACCGGGCTCAACCTGATAAACGCCTGCGGTCTTGAATTCACCTTCCAAACGCACGAACTTGCTCTGCTGGCCGATCGGAACCTGCATATCCGCCTGCGAGAAAATCGTGATCACATCACCCGGCTGCAGTGGAAGGTTCTGGGCGTCGTCGCCGGCAATGGCCTTCCCCAGATTGAAAGGCAGTAGGCGCGTGGTGAGATCGTCAGGATTTAACCTCTGGACCAACGCGTACTCCCAATTGATCTCAGCCGCGGAGCGCTTTACCTCGTTCTTGATTTCTTCCTCTGTAGCCCGTTGCGCCTCGATTCGATCAGTTGGTCTTTCACGGCTCTGATCACGCTCGCCGGTGCGTTGCTCGCGATCCTGATCATTATTCGAAGACGGGCTCTGATCTTGACGATCCTGCTGATCCGGCCGGTCATTCGACGAAGGCGATGGACGCTGATCAGAATAGGACTGCGTTCGACCTCTCCGCTGCCGGTCTTCCTTTAACTGAAAACTCTCGCTCTCCGGATCAAGAGCCAGGCGGTTCTGTCGCTTCCAGTATTCGTAAGTGACGAGCACATCGCGTCTGGGGATGAGATCTCTCACCCGCATGCCATCATGCCAGGGGTACCGGCCCGGCACGGAAACATTGCCGCGCAAGGTAACTGTGTTCTCAAACCGGGGCGAGATATGCAGGAAGCGCACGATATCGCCATCGTGCAATTCCTTGCCGAGACCATCGGCCGCGAGCGAGAACTCTTCCGTCCGGCGCGCATGGTGGTCGTCGATCCGCTCCACCATCGCGCGCTGGCCAGCTGCCGTGGTGGTCAGCCCGCCGGCGTAGCTGATGGCATCGCCCAGCGTGTCATGGTCTTTCAATTCAAAAATCGCCGGCACGTTCACGCTGCCGGAAAGTGCTGCCAGTCGCCCGACCGGCGCGACATAAATCACATCGCCGGGCAGAAGCTGCGCGTCTTTGGACTTGTCACCGCGAACAATGAGGTCATAAAGATCGAAGCTGGTGACCTCCTTGCCCTGGCGCTTGAGTTGTATGTTGCGCATCGATCCGTGGCTGGATGGGCCGCCGGAGGCAAACAGCGCGTTGACCAGCGTGCTGAGAGAACTCACCGTGTAAACGCCAGGCCGCCGGACCTGGCCGACAACAAATACCTGAATGGAGCGAAGCTGGCCCAGCGTCACGCTGAGCTCAAAGTTCTTATAGACCCGCCCGATTGCGCTTTTGATCGCATCGTTCAGTTGGTCATAGCGCAAGCCGGCCACGCTGATAGCGCCAACGCGCGGCAGATAGATGGTTCCGGTGCGATCTACAACCGCCCTATAGTTAATATCGATCTGGCCCCAGGAGTGGACCACTAGCTCATCGCCAGGACCAATCAGGTAGTCCGGCGTGACTGGTACGCGGTCCAATGGAGCGAAAGTCGAAGGCACGTTGCGAAAGAGGTTCTGCCCAAAGATTGGGAGCCGCCGCCCGAGAGTACTGGTAACAAACTCCTGGAACTCAGTGTCCGGCTCCGGTGGCAGAGGTATGGATTCACGAACTGAGGGCGCGTTCTGATTGCGCCGTGGCGCCTGCGCCTCGTCACCCTCGCGATCGCGCAGCGGGATGCGCTGGTCCTGATCCTCCGGATTGTTGGTGATTTGCACGCCGGCAGGCCGCTGCGGAACCGCCATGGGCTGCTCCGTCTGCGCGGCGGCGCCCATGACTAGAAAAAAAGAGAGTATAAGGACCACAACAGTTCGTAACACGATTCTCTTTTCGCTGGCAAGAACCAGATAGAATTCCGTAATTCGAGGGCACCAGTCCGCGCTCCAATCTAGTGCTTTCTAAGGAGCCATCTGGGCTAAACCACTGGGACTTCTTACTTTGGTTTGAAGCAAAACTATACAGGAAGCATCCCTGCCTTGCCTAGCGATGGAAAGCGCGGGATCTGAAGTCTTCTCGCTAAAGGAATCCTGACATACCGCGAGAAGTCTGTATCAGCCGAGACTGTTGGCAGCGCCAGGACGATGTTGCAGTTGCTTCGCGGCGCCCGGGATCATTTGACCTGTCTCAAAGAGCGTCATAAAATCAATGTTGCCAGCCTATTTCTTCGGTTGCGCATCATCGCATAACTGCTGCCCCCTCGTTCAACGGCAGGACAGCTGACTCTGGATCAGCATATCGGGGTTCGAATCCCTGGGGGGCAGCCAAATAAGTAGTTCGGCTGCTGCATCTTGCGTCGCTTCTGAAACCGATTTCCTGGTCTTTGCTCGATTCGCCTTGAAATTAAGAATTCAATTTAACCCTGAGGAGATGGGCCAGGCGCCGTATTGTGCCTTCCACCCCTTTCGCGCTGAGCCCGATTATTGGAAGTCCCGAGATCTCCTTCGCGGTCAATCCTTCTCTGTAATGAAGCCAAAAGATCATCCGGTCACGAGAGAAGTTGGGGCCGGCTGCATGTGCCTCTAAGCAGTCATCAACGGCCAGTAAGCGGTCACTTCGTTCCATATCAGGGGGTGCAGCGGTGAGTTCGGTCAAAGGCACACACTGAAGTGGTACGAAGGTCATCCTATGTCCACGTTTTTGGCTGAATACCGCGCGAAAATGATCTTGTACGGCATTGGATGCTACTACTTTGAGAAATCCAAATATCGAGTTTTCATGCCGTGAAATGAACTGCCGCAGGGCCCTGAAATCATGGAGGCATAACCTTAAGTAAGTCTCCTGCACTATATCGTCAACCAGACCCGGATCCGGCCTGGTCCAGCGGCGAATCGTTTTGACGATCACGCCAGCAATGACGGGATGAGAGCGACGAACGAACTCGGCCCAGAGGACTTCCTGCTTCGACTGAAGACAAAGCCGTAAGAGCTCATGCAAAGATAGCTCCTGGCGGCTCGGGAATTGAACAGATGAGGACGGTACGGTAACGGCAGTTTGTCTGTCGGCGCGAGAGGCATTCCTTTCGGACGCTTCGCGTTTATCGGAATCCTCATTGAGATGCGATGACTGATCTCTCATAGTCAAGAGATTGCTCATTGTGTAACACCTTTCTAACGCTCGACTCGGCGCTGCTTGATGAGCGGCGATTGCAAAAACCACTCGAATCAATTTCAAAAAGGGTCGACCGGTGCCGCGCAACGCCAGGTCGGGCTGCGCTTTTCCCGTGCAGCACCAGTCGACCGTATCTTCCGCCAGAGTTGTTATTCCGCTTCCATCTCCGTCCCCTACTTAAGGAACAACATTGATGGCAGCTGTACCAACGACTGGCTTTCCGTCAGTAGTTTTGCCACGCAACGTGGCTTGAGTATCGCCTGGCACGAACTCTGCTCGCCGTATTTCAAAGCTGCAAACCAGGTCGGGCAAATTGTCATCATTGACGTCGCGCGCCTCACTATCACAAGAGACCAGGCTGGCCTCTGTTCCCGCATGGCCGATGGTAAGGCTTGTCCGGTCCACTTGCGCAACGGCATCAAATGTTGCTGAAGAGAGAATCGCGACCTTTAGTTTTTCGCCGCTGTTGGCACCCACCGTTACGGTCGCGTTGCCCTGGCCTTTGTCCTGAGGTCTCAGCTTGATATCCACGGTGACCGAACAACTTCTGCCCGGATAAGCGGCAAATGAACCAATCGCTTGAAAGCCGGGAGTAGAGAACGGGGAGCCGGACACGAGCGTCAAGGCTGCGTTGCTGTCTATCGAATATGCGGCAACATTATTCAGGAGTCCCGAACCATATAAAAACTTTCCACTTGGGTCGGTTACCACATGCCCCATGAAGATGGTTCCGGTTGCCGGCACAAAAGATGATTCAGGAGTGAGGCTACCGTCTGAAGCCACATGGAACGAGCTGGTGAAGCTGAAAACATCGCCCACAAACATAGACTTTTGGTCAGGACTTAAATACATGCTCACCTCACCGCCTGCTGCGGGAGGAATGGGAATGAGAAAAGGCGATTGCGGAGTGAGTGTGACGGAGCCGTCGGTAGCGAGGCGAAAAACATCGATCGAAGAAGGACTACCGTCATTCAAGACAAACAACTGGTCTCCTCCGCAATTGGCCTCCAGTGCGCCGGCAAAACCCGGGCTGCCGGCAAAGGGTGATCCCGGCGCTGGGGTCAATTCACCTGCTTGTCCTATTTTGAAGATCGCTACCCCCAGTTGAAAACCGCTCAACGACACAGCCAGGAACCGGCCGTCGCCCGTGACCTTCACTTCTTCACCTTCAGCCCCGGTGCTGGTCCCAGTGCCGATCAGGGTTAGGGCTCCGTCGCTTCCGATTCGGAAGCTGCTGATGTCCTGCGAACATGTGTTCATTGCGAACAGGAACGGCGCGTTGGGTGAGACCGCCAGCCCCATCCCCTGGCACGCATTACCGCCAGTGGGAAAAGGCGATCCGGGAACCGGAGTCAGGATTCCGGAAGCGGAATCGATAGAGAATCCGCTTATGGTGTTGTCGGGCGCATTGGTGGCAAAGACATAACGGTTATCGGGAGAAACTACGATCCGGGTTGTGGGGATGAAGCCTATGCCTTGCCCGCTGGCATCTCCGCTGTTGCCGCCTCCTGTTCCACCGGTGGGAAACTGACCCACCTGCAACAGCGATCCATCTGGCTGTATAGCATAGGTTGACACGCTGTTAGGACGGCGGAACGTATCATTGTTTGTGATCAAAAAGGTCTTTTGTCCCGAAGCATTTAATGCCAGAAAAATCAGCAAAAGCATGCTTCTACCAATAGAATTCATACATTTTCCTCGCGTGCCGGGTTGAACCCCGGCTTCACAATTCAGGTCACGAACCTCCGCACTCTCGCGCATTAGAATTCGTCAATCAAGAACCCTGCAGGTGCTTTAATGGTCCCCGGGTAAGTAATTGATCTACCGGCGGATAGATAAAAAGGTCTCTGCCCGGAACAAAGACGGTGTTAGATTGGAGACGCTTTTTACGCTATGAATGACCCGGCGAGCCAATCCTATGTGGTGGTATTCGGGACTTTTGAGGTGGATCTCAAGTCCGGCGAGCTACGCAAAGCGGGCATTCGAGTACATCTGCCGCGCCAGCCGTTTGAAGTTCTGCGTTTGCTTCTGGAGCGCCCGCTGCAGGTGGTCAGCCGAGAAGAGCTTCGGCAGCATCTGTGGCCGGACAACACCTACGTTGACTATGATCTGGCGTTGAAGAGAATCATGAACCGCATACGCGGCGCCTTGGGCGATTCCGCGGATAATCCAATTTTCATCGAGACCATCCCGCGCCAAGGTTACCGCTTCATCATCCCGATAACGAAAAAAGCGCAGGAAGTAGCGGCTGGTGTATCCGGAAGCTCACCAGTCTGGGCTCCCCCAGTCACTTCAGACCAACAGAAGACAACGGCCTCGAACCATAGCGGCAGGATAGCGTGGCCCCGGGTATGGTTTATCGCCGGCGCCGTTATTCTACTTTTTACCGGTGCATTTTTCTTCGCGCGAAGTCCAATAGCAAGGTTCTACAATAACCACGGAGTACGACTTCAGCAGAATGGCGAACTGGGAAAGGCAATCGAAAAATATAAACTGGCACTTTTTTTCAATCCTGGCTATGCGGAGGCGCACTACAATCTTGCCGATGCTTATGAAGAAATACCTGATTATGACAGGGCGGCACAAGAGTATAGGAGAGCGATCGACGCGGATCTTACGTTCTATGAGGCCTACAATAACCTTTCCCGCCTGTATATTTTGCAACGTAGAGATTACGGCGCAGCGCTGAAGCTATTGGATCGAGCGATGAACCTCAAACCGAAAGAACCTGCCGTGCAATATTCCCTATACAAGAATTATGGTTGGACCACGTTCGAGCTTAATCAGATGGGACAAGCACAACAAAGTCTTGAGTCTGCCATAGCTCTGGCGCCGGAACGGGGAGCAGCCCACTGTCTTCTGGCAAAAGTGTTTGAGAGCCAGGGCAAGATCACAGCGGCGCTTCCGGAATGGGAGTCATGTGTAGCAGATACAAGGCCGTCAGAAGTGGAACCTGAATGGTACAACGAAGCACAAGAGCGCTTGAGAAAAGGGTCCGTGCAATGAGGGTGCGGATATATGCGTGGGCACGACCTGTTTTTTGGGGGCTGATCCGATTCGGCGTCCCAATCTTACTGATAACCGCCGCGCACGCCGCGGACAGTGTGGATGACAGAAGTCTACATCTGGTTGTTTCCGTGGAAGGGCAGGCCGCCGTCAAACACAAAGGTTGGGCAAACTACGCCCCCGTGGTGTTCGGAACAGATCTTCGCCCCGGAGACTTGCTGAAAATTGATGGAAATTCGCGGGCCAGGATCGTTTGCTCTGATCTGACATTACGCGACATTCCGGCGGGTGTGACCGGAGTACCTTGCAAGAGCTCCCGGCCGGTGCTGCAACGACCAGGCGGAAGCATGATCAATACCACTCGAAGCTGGCCCACGGAGGCGGCGTTTCCGCAGGTCCTCTCGCCGCGCAAAACAAGGCTACTTTCTTCGCAGCCAGTCCTGCGCTGGACACCTGTAGCAGGCGCAACCAAATACAAGGTTACTGTGCGCGGTGGAGGTTATGCATGGACGACGGTTGTCTATTCCGCGACTGAGATTCCTTATCCAGCCGAGGCGCCAAAGCTCCGGACCGATATCGATTACAAGCTGATTGTCGAAACCGTTGACCGGAGTTCCTACGAACCAGGACCGGATCTCGGCTTTTCCATCATCAAAGCGGAAGACCAAAAAAGAGTGCGGCAGGAGGAAAAAAAGATTGAAGACCTTGGCCTCCCTGATGGTCCTACGCAGTTCCTCATCGCACGTCTTTATGCATCCTATGGCCTGAGAGCGGAAGCAATCGAAACACTGGAACATACACTTCCAAACTTCCGGGTAGCAGCCGTCGCAGAGTTACTGGGCGACTTGTATGCAAGTGTAGGTTTGGTACGCGAATCAGAGAGCAAGGACCTGAAGGCCATCGAACTTGCGCAAAACGAGAATGACGAGATTGGCCTCATGTTCGCTCATATGGCGCTCGGCCGAATGTATAAACAAGGGCTCAACAACCAAGGGGCCGCCAGCGTACATTTCGAGTCTGCGCTTGCCTTGGCCAACAAACTAGGTGATAATCTCACCACTGCTGAAGCTGGAGAAAGTCTGGCAGAGTTAAGAAAGACAGGAACGCGGTAATTCCCGAAGTTATGATAAACCGGACTGACCTGGTCATGGCTTGACGAAAAGCTGGTTTCCCCGCTTGCCTTGCTTCTTAAGGAGGTACCCATTGGCTCAGGTCATTCGAAAAAGAATAACAACTTTCCTTTTGCTTTTTTTATCCGGCTCTATAATCGCGGCTCAAATTCCCGGACAGACAACTCCTTCCTACGGACCGCCTAGCACATGGCAGCCGACTTCAAGTTCGCAGCCGCAGGTGGTAAATCCGTATGTCGTGGACATGGTCAAAGCCCAGAGTAGCTATACTCCGCCCAACCCTTATGTAAATCCAACGCAGCAGCAGACGCAATGGTATGTAAACAACCATCCGTCGCTCTACAATCTGCCGCAGAGTACGCGGCAAGGAATTGCCAACGGTACAGTATCCCTCAACACGCCTTATCTTCCGAATGGAACGCAGAATCCGTTTTACCAGAACGGCAAAGTAGTTTCCAACTGGTATATTCCTTCAACCTGGTCACCCGGCACGACGTGGACCGGAGTTCAACCCAATGGCTTTCTCCCACCTTCAAGCGCTGCCACTTATTACGGAGGATCGGTAAGCACTACTTACAATCCAACAACATATAACAATCTCAGGACATACACTCCGCCACCACCTCCGCCGCCCACATTTCGTGCCCCGGTTCAGCAGAACCAGCCTACGCCAAGGCCTTCGAACGATTCACCCCAAGCGATTGCACCCAGATTTACTCAATCGCCGGTTGTGAGTACGGCGGGTCCTGGCGCTCATGATCTGGCAAGGGCCACTGCCAATCGTGAACGCGCCCTCGCGCTCAGCGAAACCGCGGGGGATAAGGTTGGGCAAGCCACCAATCACGCTGCCCTGGCCGAGCTTTTCATCCGGAAGGGCCAGATGGAATTGGCTCTCGCCCACATACGTGCCGCAGAGACAATCCAGGTGACTACCGCCGATCCATCCGTGCGCGTAGGAATTTTGCGTGCGAAGGCCGCGGCTTATATGTCAGAGGGGCAATTCGAGAGCGCGATCGATGCGTATCAGCAAGCGTTAGACGTGCGGCCCCCTGCGGCCGACGAGGCAGAAATTCAGACGAGCCTTGGATGGGCCTATCAGTCTGCGGGTGACATTTTGCAGGCACTTAAATGCTACCAACAGGCGCGCTCCTTGTTTGCCAATGCTGGTGATAGAGATGGTGAGGTGAGAACTGTTTTGGCGATTGGCTCGCTTTATGAATTGATCGGTGAACCGGACAAGGCCATAGAACAGTACCGGAGCGTTGCTTTGAAAGCTTCCACCGAGCAGTTCGCCAGGATGCTGATCAGCACGGCAGAGATGCATCAGTCGGTCAACGCTCACGGTACAGCGCTTATACGATATGAAAAGGCCTTGTCGTTGCTTGAGCCAGCAGACAGGAACTCTTCCACTATTCCTATTTCCTTGCCCGCCGGGGAGAACAAGTCCACGGAGATTGACGCCAGCGAGAAAGTTTCTCTGGAAATTTCAATTCTGGTCGGAATGGGACGCAGCCACATGGCCCTGAGACTGTTTGCAACGGCGGAGCGGGATTTTCAAGAGGCCCTGGCAAAAGCCCGGGAATCAGGGAATCGGGCCGCGGAAGCCGGCATCATCGCCAGCATTGGTGAACTTGCCTATTGGAACGCACTTGGCAACGTAAAAGGTGAATGCCAGGCCATCCGCGAATTTAGCACCTGCTTCTGGAGCAAACCAAATTTCTCTGCAGCCATTCGAAACTACAACGAAGCGTTGCTGTTGATGCAAGCCACAGGAAATCGCATAGGAGAAATCGGCGTTTTAACCAACACCGGGCTGGTCTACGACGCCCAGGGCAAGCGGAGTGATGCTCTTCGCTATTATGAGCAAGCGCTCGAGAAGATGGAAGAATTGGAGACAACGGCCCGTTTGGAAGCGTTTCGGATCGATATCGCCAATCAATCTGCCGGTCTCTATCAGCGCGCCATAGAACTTGAAGCCGGACAACATCACATGGAAGAGGCTTTCAATTTAAGTGAACGAGCTCGCGCGCGGACATTTCTCGATCAATTAGGCAATCCCCGGATCGACTCCAGCAAGAATGCGCCTATAAGTTTTCTGCAACGTGAGAAACAGTTGCGCCAGGAAAGTATCGCGCTTCGGCGGCAATTGGGGCAGGAGCTGGCAAAGATCGGGCCAGAAATAGATTCCGAAAAGGTGCAATCGTACCAGACGCGCTTAGCCCTGATCCGAACACAGTATGAAGACGCTGTGAGTCAGTTGAAGCTGTCCAATCCGGAATATGCTTCATTTCTCAGCATTTCTCCCCTCACGCTACAGGAGGCCCAGCAGCAGCTTGACCCGGATGCAACTCTGGTTTCCTATTTCACAACCCCACAGATGACACTGGCGTTTGCGATTACGAGAAACAGTTTTCATGCGAAAGAGATCCCTGTTACCAGCGGCAGACTCTCGCTGGCGATAACAACGTTCCTGGATTTTGCCGGAAAGAGCGAAGACTCTTCCGATTTACGGTTCCTGTACAATTCGCTGATTGAGCCGATCAAAGGCAAGTTGAATACCGCAAAACTGATTGTGGTTCCCCACGGCGTACTTCACGATTTGCCCTTTGCTGCGCTCACGCCGGACGGCAAATCTTATCTGAACGATCGTTTTAGCATTGCCTACTTGCCCAGCGTCAGCCTTCTGCCTTATGTCCGATCCAGAGTTAAGCCGGACAGCAGCAAGATCCTGGTGTTGGCAAACAACCAGGAAGAGGGTGTTCCGCAGCTGAACTACGCTTACGATGAAGCGAGATGGGTAGCATCGCTTTTTGGAACCCAGCCGCTGCTGGGCGATGAAGCTACTCCATCGGCTCTCCGCGCAAAAGCTAATGAGGCCGACATTGTTCATCTGATTGCTCATTTCAACTTCGATCCTGAAAATCCTTTATCCAGCCGTGTTCTCCTGGGACGTGATAAGGAACATGAGGATCCCTTGGATATTAGCTATATAGCAAATCTGGATTTGCGGCATACCAACCTGGTTGTTCTTAGTGGCTGCCAGACTCACCTTGGCAAGCGGAGCCGCGGAGATGATGTCATCGGGTTGAGCCGTGCGTTCATGTATGCAGGAAGTCCGTCTGTGATCGCGAGTCTGTGGAGCGTGGACGATGATGCAACGGAGAAGTTGATGGTCGCGTTCTACACGCATCTGAAGGAGGGGCTGAGCAAAGCCGAATCTTTACGTGCCGCTCAAGCAGATATCAGACATCAATTTCCGCACCCGTATTACTGGGCAGGGTTTGTCTTAATGGGTGAGCCGGGAGAATCCGGCAATTCCCTGCAAGCAAGAACAGTGAAGTAACGGTCCCAACGGATTGGATCCTGATTCAATGGAAATCATGAGACAGCACCTGGGCCTTACTGACCAGCAACGGTGCGATATATTCCGCTCGTAAGTGAACGATCCCATCCTGGTTCTGGACCGTACCTGCCACGCGTACAAAACGCGGTTCTAATATTGCCCGCCGATTCTTTTCATAAAAGTCCGGCATGATGATGACATTGGAATTCCCAGTCTCATCTTCCAGTGTAAGGAACACCAACCCTTTTGCTGTGCCGGGTCTTTGCCGCGTGATGACGGCGCCAGCTACGGTCGCTTTCACTCCGTTGGGTAGTTTCTTCAACTCCGCCGCGGATTTGATGTTTTCCTGGCGCAGTTCCGCGCGTCTGTAAGACATGGGATGTGGCCCGGTGGTCAGACCGGTCCCGCGATAATCAGCAACAATCCGCTCCTCTGTGTCCATTTTTGCCAGTGGCGAGAGCCAATCCCGCTCCACAATGCCTTCCAGCAATGGTCCTACCTTCTGACTCGCCTTTTCCACTTGCCATAGTGCATCCCGGCGATGCAATCCAATGCCTCCGATCCTGTTCAGTGCTCCAATCTCGCCTAGGATTCGCAGATTGGCGCGACTCAGCTCTGGCACTCTCCTGGCCAGATCTTCAATCGAAATAAATGCATGCTGTTCTCTGGCCAATACCAATGACTCCCCGGCAATCTGTTGTAGTCCACGCGCGTATCGCAGCCCCATGCGCAAAACGGTTTCCCCGCCCACATCCTCTAGCGAACAATTCCAATTCGAGCACACTACATCAATCGGCCTCACGCGTACTCCGTGCAGTTGCGCATCTTTGACGATGGTGGCTGGACTGTAAAAGCCCATCGGCTGATTGTTAAGCAGGCACGCGGTGAAAGCAGCGCGATGGCGCACAATCAGAAACGCGCTGGCCCAGGCGAGTTTGGCAAAGCTGGCTGAATGCGATTCAGGAAAGCCATACAAGGCAAATGCCACGATGAAATTAACAATTTCATCCTGTGCCTTCAAGGATATGCCCCTCTGCGTCATACCGGCGCGAAGTTTTGCCTCGATCTCCACCATCCTCTGGCGTGAGCGTTTATGGCCTAAGGCACGGCGAAGCTCTTCCGCTTCTCCACCGGTAAAGCCGGCGCACTCCATCGCCATCCGCAGCAATTGCTCCTGGAAGAGCGGGACACCCAGCGTACGCTCGAGGATCGGCTTCAGCGACGGATGCGGATACGTGACCGGCTCTTTCCCTTGCCTGCGTTTCAGATAAGGCGAAGTCATCTGGCCAGTGATTGGCCCCGGGCGAATTAACGCGACCTGCGTCACCAAGTCATAAAACCGTGTTGGATTGTTTCTGGGCAGCGAAGCCATCTGGGCACGGCTCTCGATCTGGAACATACCGATGGTGTCAGCTCTGCGAATTACGTCAAATACATCCTCACAATCGGCCGGCAGATGCGCCAGATCAATGTCCAACCCGTAATGATCGTGAATCAGATGGATTGAGTCTTTCAGGACTGCCATCATGCCCAGGCCGAGCAGATCGACTTTCACGATGCCCAGGTCTGCGCAATCATCTTTGTCCCACTGCACCACCACACGGCCTGGCATGGTTGCCGGCTCAAGCGG
>DATBHX010000080.1:0-119626 GCA_036557225.1 Candidatus Angelobacter sp. | reverse complement strand
TGAGTAAGAACCTTGGCGTGGTTTAAACGGGAATCGAGCGAGATCCAGGCAAACGAGGAAAAGCGCGTCCGCACGGAAGGGCTATGGGAGAAGTGTGAAGGCTGCCGCCAGATCATCTGGAAGAAAGAGCTGGAAGAGAATCTCAACGTTTGCACGAAGTGTAATTACCACTTCCGCATTGACTCCGCCCAGCGCCTGATGCTGCTGCTCGACGAAGACAGCATCGAAACCCAAGACGAAAACCTGGAGTCCACCGATCCACTGAGCTTCTCCGACACACGGCCATACAAATCGCGCCTGGAGAAAAGCAAGAGCGCAACCGGCTTGAAGGATGCCATCATCAACGCGACGGGCACACTTGATGGCCGCCCGGTAATCGTCAGTTCGATGGAGTATTCCTTCATCGGCGGGAGCATGGGCGCCGTGGTGGGTGAAGCAATCACTCGGGCCATCGAGCGGGCCTGCCAGGAGCGCAAACCGATCATTGTGGTTTCGGCCTCGGGCGGCGCACGCATGATGGAAGGGGTGGTCAGCCTGATGCAGATGGCCAAGATCTCTGCTGCGCTGGCGCGGCTGGATTCGGCAAAGATTCCATACATCTCGGTCCTCACCGATCCCACCACCGGCGGCGTTACCGCGTCCTATGCCATGCTGGGCGATTTGAATATCGCCGAGCCGGGAGCGCTCATCGGCTTTGCCGGCCCGCGCGTGATCGAGCAGACCATCCGCCAGAAGCTGCCGGAAGGCTTCCAGACCAGCGAATTCCTGCTGCAGCATGGAATGCTTGATGCCGTGGTCCATCGCAAGGAGATGAAGGCGTATATCTCGCGGGCGCTTGATTTCATGACGCCGAAGGCTGCCTGAGCTGTGGCTGTTTCCTATCCAACCGCGGTCAACAATCTGCTCGCGCTTGGCCACGAGCTCGTTTCCTCGCGTAAGTTTGATCTGGCGCACATGCGGCGGTTGGCGGAGGCGCTGGGCAATCCACAACGCAAACTGCAGAGCGTACTGATTGCCGGGACGAACGGCAAAGGCTCTACCGCGGCAACGCTCGCCAGTATTGTGCAGGCTGCAGGCTATCGCACCGGACTTTACACGTCGCCGCACCTGCGGCGTGTGAATGAGCGTATGCAGATTAACCAGGATTCCATCAGCGATCCCGAATTTGCCCTGATCTATGACCGCGTTGAAGCGACAGCCAACGATTTGGTAACACGCGGCGAGCTGCCATGGCATCCCAGTTTTTTTGAAATGCTCACCGCGATGGCTTTCGAATATTTTGCCAGCGCCGGAGTCGATTTTGCCGTGCTTGAGGTCGGCATGGGCGGCCGGCTCGATGCCACGAATATCGTCGATCCCTGCGTCTCCGTCATCACCGATATCGACTTTGACCACCAGAAATTTCTCGGCAATACCTTGCCCGAGATCGCGCATGAAAAAGCCGGAATCATGCGTCGCAAAGGCACGGTGGTTCTGCTGCCGCAGCATCCTTCGGTAAATGACACACTCGGCAAGGAGATCATGGATCGCGCTGCCTGTGCCGTCAGCGCCGTCAAGCACATGCCGCCCCTGGCGCCCAGCGGCAAAGAGAATGGCTCATCCTCTGCTGCCGTGATGCAACGCAACCGTTTTCCGCTCGAAGTGATGGGCGAAGAAATCACCGTCGATTTCCCCCTGGCCGGCCGCCACCAGTTACGCAACCTTGCGCTGGCGATTACTGCGGCCGAAGAGCTGAACCGCTGCGGCTTTCGCATTACCGCAAAGCATGTTGAACAGGGCATTCGCTCGACCCGCTGGCCAGGCAGGTTTCAGGTGATTCCAGCGCAAGACGGATATCCTGAGATCGTCATTGACGTTGCTCACAATCCCGCCGGAGCGTGGGCTTTGCGCTCATCACTCTCAACTTTTTACGAAGACCGGCCGTTGACGTTGATTTTCGGGGCCATGCGTGACAAGGCCATTGGCGAGATCGCCGGCATTCTTTTTCCAATCGCGGAGCGTGTGATTGCGACCCACGCGGACAATCCGCGCGCAGCCTCGCCGCAAGAGATCGCAGAATTGGGCGCGCATACTCAGGCTGAGATCCTGAAGGAAGATTCGGTTCGGGCCGCGCTGGAGCATGCGCGCAAACTGGCGGGCAGCCAGGGCGTCATCGTAGTCACCGGTTCCATCTATATTGTTGGCGAAGCCCTGGGCTTTCTGAGCCGGAGCTCAGTCGGGCAGAGTGTGTGAACGTGCCAGAAGCCACCCAAGTGGAAGTGAACACACAGCAGGAGCTGCGCGGCGTGCGTCTCTTGTTTTCCCGGCTGCGCTCGTATTTCCTGTGGGACCCGCTGATCTGGCTCTATACCATTGTTCTCGGCGCGCTCTCACTGCTCAGTTCTTTCTTCGACAAGTCAGGCCGGATTCAGCACAGCTTTGCCCGGCTGTGGTCAAGAACGATTCTGAAGACCATCGGCGCCGCGCCGCAGGTTGAGGGCTTGGAGAAGGTCGACACAGCGAAGGCCTCGGTCTACGTGGTCAATCACCTTTCGGCGCTCGATATCCCGCTTTTGTATGCGTATCTCCCCTTCCAGTTTCGCATTCTGGCGAAGAAGGAGTTGTTTCGCTATCCGTTTATGGGCTGGCACCTGCAGCGATCCGGGCAGATTCCAGTTGTGCTGGAAAACCCTCGCGCTTCGGTGCGCAGCCTGAATCGCGCCGTAGCCAGTTTGCAGCAGGGCATGTCACTGGTGATCTTCCCTGAAGGCGGCCGCTCGCCTGACGGGCAGCTACATGCCTTCATGGGCGGCGCATTTTACGCCGCGCTCAAGGCCCAGGCAGATGTAGTCCCTATGGCGCTGGTCGGTACGTTTGAAATGCTCAAAATGAATACCTGGCACATCAAGCCTGGACCGTTACACTTGGTCGTGGGCCGGCCAATATCAACTGCGGGCATGTCTACCCGAGATATGGAAAAGTTGAAGCAACAAGCGGAAGATGAGATTGCCAGGCTTTACTATTCGCGCGCCGTGGTTCCTGACTTGCATGGGCAGGACCAGCCCAAGTAAGAACCAGGGAAGTAAAAGTGGGATGAGGAGGGCGTTTTAGCAGCCTAATTCAGATGAATTCACATCGAAGGATCGGGACTGAGCGGCCGCGAATTGCCATGCCTGAGCCGTGCTCCTATGACTCAGAGTATAGCAACCGGGTTTTGCCGGCATACCTGCAGGCGATAGAGGCGGCGGGCGGACAGGCGGTTGTCATTCCTCTGGGCAGCTCGCCAGAAGAAATTGCCAAAGCGATCACCCACTGCTCGGCAATCCTGCTGCCCGGCAGCAAGGCAGATGTTGATCCTCAGAAGTTTGACGCACCAAGACATGCAAAAACTGCAGCGGCCGATCCGCCGCGTGATGCCGCGGATGAGCTTCTTCTGCAGGATGCCTACAACCTGCGCAAGCCCGTGTTCGGCATCTGTTACGGATTGCAGTCGCTGAACGTTTGGCGCAGCGGAACTCTTGTCCAGCACATTGAATCACAGATCAACCATGCCGCAGGCGCAAAGGTTGAGACAGCCCACTCGGTGAAAATCGCGCCAGATTCACTGCTCGCATCAGCCGCCGGCGAATCCGGCGGGCGCACCATGCCGGTGAACTCAAGCCATCACCAATCTGCAGATACCGTGGGTGATGGCCTGCGTGTGGTAGCTCGCTGTCCTGAAGATGAGATCATCGAGGCGATCGAGGGCACACAGCCAGGGCATTATGTGATGGCAGTGCAATGGCATCCGGAGCGTGACTTCGATCGTGATGTCCTCTCCGCCAACCTTTTTCGTGCATTGGTGCAAGCCGCGAGAGAATGGCATCCTCAACTCAAGTGAAGATAAAGTGTTCATCGGCTTGCGCAGTCGCACAGCTGTTCCGTATCGTATTTCCATGCCTGAAAAGGGAGTTGTGCTATCGCTGGAAGGTCGTGTTGCTGTGGTTACCGGCGGTTCGCGCGGGATCGGCGCGGCCATCGTGCGCATGTTCATCCAGGCGGGCGCAAAGGTCGTCTTTAACTGCCAGCGCGCCGCCACGGAAGCCGAGAAGCTCGCGGCTGAGTTGGGCGGAACTCAGTACTGCGCGGCTGTGAAAGCAGATCTCAATTCCAGCGAGGCAGCTCGCGCCCTGATTGATGCCGCCGTTCAGCGATTTAATCAGTTGGACATCATCGTGGGAAATCACGGTGTCTGGCCGCCCAACGATACGCCCATCGATCAGCTGACCGATCAGCAATGGCGATCAACGCTCGCCATCAACGTTGACAGCCTCTTCGGCTTGGTGAAATACGGCGTGGCGCAGATGAAAAAACAGCGCTCCGGAGGACATGTGGTCCTGATCAGCTCCACCGCCGGCCAGCGAGGCGAGGCTTTCCACTGCGATTACGCGGCCAGCAAAGGCGCGATCATCAGCATGGTAAAGGGTCTTTCCACCGAGCTGGCGCCGCACAAAATTTATGTGAACTGCGTTGCCCCAGGGTGGGTAGAGACAGAAATGGCAGCACCCGCGCTGCACGATCCGGAGGTCAGCAAACGGGTTTTTGCTACCATTCCTCTGGGCCGGGTGGGAAAGCCGGAGGAAATCGCGGCGGCGGTATTATTTCTTTGTACCCCCCACGCCGGTTTTATTACAGGTGAAATAATGAACGTAAACGGTGGCGCAGTTCTGGTGGGCTGAGGCCAGGCAGCTACTCTGGCCATTCCTGCATCTTAAGGAACATTGATCTCATGAAAACTTTGGCACTTCTTCTGATATGCCTGGCTAGTGTGGCTGGCCAGGAAACACCTGCGCAAAAACCTGCGGGCAACGAGCAGAGCAATCAGCAAAAAGCGCGGCATGTAATCGATCAAATGATCGAAGCTCTCGGTGGACAGGCGTATTTAAACGTCCAGGACTCGTATTCAGAAGGAAGATCGGGCAGTTTTCACAATGAGACCTTGACCGGCTGGGGCCTGTATTATCGATTCTGGAAGTGGCCCGACAAAGAACGCACCGAGCTCACACCGCAACGCGACATTGTTCAGCTTTATCTCGGCGGCGATGCCTACGAAATTACCTACAAAGGCATTCGGATGCTCGATCCCAACAAGGATGAGAGGCTCAAGCAGAATCTCATTCGCCGGCACTATTCGCTGGAAAACGTGTTGCGCTCGTGGTTGAGTGAACCTGGGGTTCTGTTACTCGATGAAGGCCCAAGTCTTTCCGAAGGACAGATGGCGGAAAAGATCACGATCATTAACTCGCAGAACGAGTCTGTGACGTTGCTGGTTTCGCCTGACACTCACCTTCCGCTGGAAAAGCGCTTCAGCACGCGCGATCCGCGCTACCGTGAACGTGATGAGGAAGCCACGATTTACGGCAACTGGAAAGTGATTCAGGGAGTCAATACACCGCGAATTTTATTGACCAGACGAAATGGTGAAACCATCTCTCAGTCGATTATTTTGAATATAACGTACAACACCCATCCCCCGGATGAACTCTTCGACCCTAAGGTCGCCAGGATTAATCCGGTAAAGCCTAAGTAATCTCTCTGAAAGTTCTCGCGATTCCATTTGTTTGGATTTGTTGCCAAGGGTGATTCAGGTGGGCAAAGCCACGGATATGTGGCTTTTTGACCACATACAAAGCCAGCGGCTCCGGTGTAATCTGTTTATCTGGAATAACTTGCCATTTGAACAGACAGTTCGGACTCCGGTAGAGTGTCACGGGGTCGGGTTGCATAGCGGAGCTCCGGTCACGCTCCGAATCTTGCCTGCTCCCGCGGGAACAGGCATTGTATTTCGCCGGGTTGATCTGGATGGCTTTGAAATTGAGGCAATCGGCCGCAACGTTGCCCGCGTCAGTTATGCCACCAGCCTGCAGAAGAAGGGCGTCCTGATTTCCACCACAGAACACCTGCTTTCTGCCTTCATCGGCATCGGATTAGATAATGCTGTTGTAGAGCTAAACAATCTGGAACTGCCCATTCTGGATGGCAGCGCCAAGCCGTTCGTCGACATGGTGCTGGGTGCAGGCCTGAAACGGCAGCGAAAGAAGCGTACCTATCTGCGCATCATGCGTGAAATCGAGGTGCGCGAAGGCAACAAGTTTATTGCCGCCTATCCCTCGCCCGGATACACAGTCGCCTACAAAATCAATTTTGCTCCACCCATCGGCGAGCAGTCTTTTGCGGTTGACCTCTCGCAGGACCTCTACCGGAAAGAGCTTGCTGCAGCACGGACCTTCGGCTTTCTCAGTGAGGAGAAGGCGCTCAAGAATATGGGGTTGATACGCGGTGCGTCCGATGAAAACGTGATCGTGCTTACAGCGACAGGCGTCAGAAACGGTCCTCTGCGCTTCCCGGATGAGTTTGTGCGTCACAAGGTTTTGGATCTGATCGGTGATCTGGCCTTGCTGGGCAGGCAAGTCATCGGGCACATTGTTGCCGACCGTGCCGGCCATGCGATGCATACGGCGCTGGTTTCGCGCTTGTTGAAAGATCGATCGCTCTGGCAGGAAACAACCGAAATCCATGACGATCAGGAGCTGCCTGAACATGAGGCGGCTCCAGCCCATACCACGCGTGGGCTATAGATCAGATCGTGGTGGCGTTGATGAACATCGCGCCGGGGCCAAGCGGTAGAGCACGCTTTTCCAGCCATGCATCCAGATCGTGTTTTGCGTCCGCCGAAAGAACCTGAAAGCGTATTCCTGCGCGCCCTTCCGGAGTCGACCAGACGATTTCACCCTTGATGTCGAGAGCGCGCTTGGTGCCAGGCAGTTGCAGGCGTACGCGAGCCGCGCCGCCTTCATCCAGTTTGCGCGAGCACTCAATCGAGATTCCGCCATGACTGATGTTGGTAATGTTCAGTGGGAGCTCAGCTCCCTGGTCAACAAGAATTGCCCCTGTGGCCTTGATCAAATGGCGATGATAGCGGCGGCGTTCACGCATGATGAGACCCTGGGCCGCTTTGACGCTTCGGGTCGCCCGATCGACAGAGATCGGTTTGTCCAGAACAAAATTTGCGCCCATCTCGAAGGCCTGTTGAATCGACGTCTTGCCATTGACCAGCGCAAAAGCGATGCAACTCTTGTTGGACTTGCCCTGCCGCAACTCGCGCAATACCAGGGGGCCGTTCGGCAGGTCGTCGCAGTCAACCAGCAGCGCGTCATACTTGCGTCGCAGCAGGATGTCGCGCGCCTGATCTGGGTTGTTGGAAAGATCCAGGTCAATGTTCGCCGCGTCGAGTACACGCCGTAGCGTACGATGTACTTCAGGGTCGCGGCTGAGGAGTAATGCTTGCAAAGCCATGCCGTAAAGGTATCCAAGTTAACACCGGAAGGCCACATAACTAACGTAACGATTCTGTCGCTTAGCCGGGGGCTGCACTTTTCGACTATGGCCTCTCAAAGCAGGAAACAGACGTGAAAATAACTGCCTATCTCTCACTGGGCTCAAACCTTGGCGATCGGGCAGAGAACATTCGTGAGGCCATCCGCGGGCTAAAACGCTTGGGCTCGGTTCGGGCCGTTTCAAGCCTGTATGAGACTGAGCCCGTTGAGGTTCAGCAACAGCAGCCCTGGTTTTTGAACGGCGCTGTAGCTCTTGAAACCGAGCTGAAACCGCAGCAATTGCTGGCTGCCATACTGGCCGTGGAACAGGCCATGGGCAGGCGCCGTACCGAACCAAAGGGCCCCAGGACAATCGACATCGATATTGTTTTTTATGGCAACCAAGTGCTTGATCTCCCGGAATTGACGATTCCTCATCCAGGCATGCAGCAGCGCCGGTTTGTGCTTGAGCCGTTGGCGGAAATAGCCCCTGATCTACAGCATCCGCTACTCCAACGCAGCGTCCGCGAGTTACTCGGCGCTTTGCCGCCGGGACCAGGCGTCGTGCGCAAACATTACAGCTGATTTACGATTGGCACCGTGGACAAGCTTGAAATCGATCGCCTGCTGCAACCCTTCGCAAAGCTTGATCAGGAGCGGCTCGCACTTACATCGATATACATCGATCTATTGCTGAAATGGAATGCCCGCATCAACCTGACGGCGGTGCGTGATCCGCGCGAGATAGTTACACGGCATTTTGGCGAGTCGTTTTTCGTGGCTGAAATCTTGCGGTCCTATTCGCCGGCTACTCTGATTGACCTTGGATCCGGCGCGGGCTTTCCGGGTGTCCCGATTGCGATGCAGTTGCCGGAAGCGCAGGTTACTTTGATTGAGTCGAACCAGAAGAAAGCCACATTCCTGAAGGAAGTGATCCTTGCGCTGAAACTAAGAAACATTGTGGTTTTTAACGGCAGAGCCGAGAGCTATCGGAACAGAGCAAGCATGGTCACCATGCGTGCGGTTGAGAGCTTTGAACAGGCGCTGCCGGTTGCCGCGGCTTTAGTGGAGCAGAAGGGTCAGATTGCCCTTATGATTGGGGAATCGCAAGTTACCGCAGCACACAGATTCGCAGGGGAAGTGGAGTGGAGGGAGCCAATTGGGGTTCCGGGCGGGCACTCCCGTATCTTGTTAGTGGGAATCAAGGGCCCAAAAGTGGATTTGCTGTGAGCAATATAGAGAAATCTGACCGAATTGCTGCTCAGAATCTGCCGAAAAGCGGGTATAAGTGGATGTTTTACGCCGGGTAATCAAGTTGGTTACTAGCACGCGGTGCTTGCAATGACAGTTTTCGTCTAAGTTCGCGTTACCTAGAGCCAAGTTGATAAATGTGGGAAGTATCGCTGTCAGGGGCGCGTTTTTCACAGCTCTATTGCTTCAGTCAAGCTCCATTCTGACAGAAAAGTGGGAATTCTGGGTATATAGAACCAAAGCAGTAAACTTGAATGTTCTACGTGGAACATCTGCCGTGCGGGAAATCCACAACGTGTTCCACGTAGAACAAAATGCAGCACTTTGCGGCGTTGCGCTTTTGTCCGCCCTTCGCTACATTCGAAGTCGGCGCTTCTCCTAAACCTACTCCCCATGGGACGAGTCATTGCAGTTGCCAATCAGAAAGGTGGCGTGGGTAAGACCACAACCGCCATCAATCTGGCAGCCTCCTTCGCGGCTGCCGAAGTGCAATCCCTCTTGGTTGATTGCGATCCCCAAGCCAATTCCACAGGTGGCCTGGGTGTTGCCAGAGATCCTGATCGCATCAGCACCTATCACCTGCTGCTTCGGGAAGCCACCGCAGCTCAGGCGATTCGTAAATCAGAGCTGGAAGGCCTGAGCCTGATCCCGTCGAACAAGAACCTGATTGGCGCCAATATCGAGCTGGTTACAGCCGACCAGCGTGAGTACCGCTTACGCGACGCCCTCGGCTCGATCCGCGATCAGTTTGATTACGTTGTGCTTGATTGCCCGCCCGCTCTCGATCTGTTGACCCTGAACGCCCTCGTGGCTGCAGATTCGGTCCTAATACCTATGCAGGCTGAATACTTCGCTCTGGAAGGCGTAAGCGAGCTGCTCGATACCATCGAGCGGCTGCGCCAGAGTTTCAACCCTGGCTTGGAGATCGAAGGCGTTGTGCTCACCATGTATGACGATCGCACGATCCTCGCGCAACAGGTCACTGCAGAGCTGAAGAAGTACTTCGGCGACAAGCTGCTGGACACGATTATCCCGCGCAACATCCGGCTGGCCGAGGCTCCAAGCTATGGCAAGCCAGTGCTCCTGCATGACGTCCGTTCACGTGGCGCTGAGAGCTACATTCGCCTGGCTAAAGAATTGATGGATCGGAGACAAGCAAAAGCCGGCTCTCAACCAGCAGCTGAGATTGCGGAAACGACATCCGAAGACCTTACCCAACTAAAACGAGTAAACGAATCATGATGAATGACAAACGCAAAGGCCTGGGCCGTGGGCTGGATTCGCTGCTTCCAAGCAGGCCCGCTCCAACCCCAATCGCGATGCCCGCACCCCAACCATCTGCTGCCGCTCAGGAGATTTCTGTTGATCTGATTGATCCCAATCCTTATCAGACCAGGCGACAGATCAATGAAGTGTCATTGGCGGAGCTGGCAGAATCAATTCGCGCCAGTGGTGTGGTGCAGCCGGTCGTGTTGCGCCCTTCCGCCAATGGGCGCTTTCAGTTGGTTGCTGGCGAGAGACGCTGGCTCGCTTCCAAACGCGCCGGCAAATCAACCGTTCCGGCTGTGGTGCGGCAGATCTCCAATGAGCAGGCGATGGAGATCACGATCATTGAAAATCTTCAGCGCGAAGACCTGAACCCAATGGAGCAAGCCCGCGCCTTTGAGCGCCTGAGCCGCGAATTCAGTCTCACTCAGGAGCAGATTGCCGCCAGAACCGGCAAAGATCGCGCAAGCATCGCCAATTTCATCCGTCTGCTCAAGCTTCCAGAATCTCTGCAAGCGGCCGTAGAAAACGGCGCCATCAGTTTCGGCCACGGAAAAGTTTTGCTCGGCCTGGTGGGGTTTCCGGATCATCTCGAAAAAGCGGCCCTTGAAGTGATCGCTAAGCAGTTGTCCGTACGCCAGACTGAAGAGCTGGTCGCAAAGCTCCTTAAACCTGAGCCGGAAGATCAAAAACAGCAAAAGACCGCAGTCGCGCTCGATCCCAATGTCCGCGAAGCCCAACGGACCTTGGAGCGTTCCTTAGGAGTGAAGGTGGAAATCCAGGACCGCAAAGGCAAGGGCAAGATTATTCTGAAGTACGGATCACTCGACGATTTTGACCGCATCCTGGAAGCCTTGGGAACGAATTAATTATATCGATATATATCAATATAGTTTTGAAGCGCAAAGCTGATCGATTTCTTCGCTGAAAATTTTTCTGGATTAAATCAGTTCCGCAATCCTGACCAGTTCTCCGCAATCACAATGGAGTTTCCGGGGTTGCTGGGATCGTATTTGATAGAGGTCATCAGCCCGGAGCGGCACGAGTGCAGATCAACCATGTGGCGCAGGCAGCTCACGTCCTGTGAGGCTTCATAGCTCACGCCGGCAACGTCATAGTGATAGATCAGCAACTGCAACTCGTCGGAGCCGTCACTCTGCATCTCACTAACATCAATGACCGTGCCATCCGTGATGCGGCCGATTTCGCTGATGTGCAAGCGGCGCTCCTGCTCACGCTGGTCAGGGGTCTTGCGACGCTTTCGCGCCCATGCCATGGCCCCAAGAACCAGACCGGCTGCCGCGACAGCAAAGATTGAATAGAGACGAAGTTCCGCGTTCATAAGTCAACAAGACGCATGGCGCTTTCAGTAGATGAGTGTAATCGATCTTTGATTCACTGAAAATCCGCAGGAACCCTTATCCAAAACCCAAGGTTCCAGACCTCACGCTTCTGAAGACCTCATCAAGGATCGCTTGCGCCCAGCAAAACCGCAAGGTGACCATAGTCTATGGAGGAGATCCAGAATTGCGTAAATCCTTGATTTGGCGTGAACTTCAGCGACGCTAGCCGGATAGGCGCAAACAGCTTCATGCGCCATCGACAACGGAATTTGTTAGCGAGCCAATACCCTCGATCGAGACAGACACCTCGTCGCCTGCTATAAGTGGTCCGATCCCCGCCGGTGTGCCGGTAAGAATGATATCGCCAGGAAGCAGGGTCATCACTTGGGAGACAAAACGCAACACTACATCAACTCCAAAAATGAAAGCCGTTGTGCTCTCCGATTGCTTCACCTCGCCGTTGACGCGCGTCTCCACCCGAACGCCCTTCCACGGATCAATCTCATCGGTCACAATCGGGCCGACGGGACAAAAAGTATCAAAGCCCTTAGCGCGGGTCCACTGACCATCTTTCTTTTGCAGATCGCGTGCAGTCACATCGTTCGCGCAGGTGTAGCCCAGGATGTAGGGACGTACGTCGTCATTGGGCCCCAAATTTCGGCACGCCTTCCCGATCACTACAGTCAACTCACCTTCAAAATCCACGCGCTGGGAAAGACTCTTGGGAAGTGCGATTTTTTCTTCCGGACCGAGGATTGAGGTTGGAGGTTTGAGGAAGATGAGCGGCTCGGTCGGAACGTCGTTGCCAAGCTCTTTGGCATGATCTGCGTAGTTGCGACCCACGCAGACAATCTTTGATGGTGATACCGGCCGCAGCAATCTGGCGGAGGAAAGCGGAAGACTGGTGAGGCCTTCCGAACGTCCAAACGCGGGGATAGGCCCATCTACAGCCGTCTCTACGATGTATTGCCTGCCATTCGATTCATGGATGCGCCCAAACTGCGGCCCTTCAGCCGAAACAAAGCGGCAATATTTCATTCGTAAGTTCTCCGGAAAATCACGAAGGATTTCCTCGTCACCGAAAGGTGAGGGGGTTTTTCATTCTACGCTGGAAATCCTTCGTCTGCTCGAATCGCGCGTGGCGCACTGCTAAGCGCCGGCCTGCTTTGCCGCCAGATCGCCAATAAAAGGCAGCTTGAACTCTTCATTGTTGTAGGCCTTGTACATCAGGAAAATCCAGGCAGCAAACATGGCGAGCCGGATTACCAGCCAGACCAGGCTCAGCAAGCCCCACAACCCCATTCCAGGCGTGAATAACAAGCTGACAAATACCCAGCTCCACACCATAGAGAACACAATGCAGACGACTGAGAAAAAGATGGACTGGAAAGCATGGAAGCGTACGAAGCGGTTTTTGCCGTATGGCTCCATTACCAGAAAAATAATCCCAGTAATGAACCCGGCGATGTAACACAGTGCGCCAGCCAAATTATTCGTCATACCGGAACTCGCAACGCCAGGTTGAGGCGCGGGAGTTGCAGCGGCACCGGCCGCCGGTGCTGGCGTAGCGCTTTGTCCTGCCACTGCAGCCCCACACGTCCCGCAGAATCCTGAACCCGCGGCGAGTTGCGCCCCACACTTTGAACAGAAAGCCATAAATCCTTGTCTCCTTCCGCAGTTTGTCTCTTGCCAGAATTTGTTGCGCTACAGCTTAGCCCGACTTATGGAGGAAGAAAAGAAAACTTATTGCTTAATCTCAGATTTCGCACCCGAAAGCGAGATTTTCTCGGCTAGGCGGCCCCTTTGGCTTCGCCCAAAACCACTTTGATATCCAAGCGCTTCTTACCTCGATAAACGGTGACAGTGACCGTATCGCCCGAACGGTGGTTTTGCATCACGTGTGAAAGATCCGGCTGATCTTCAATCTGCTGTCCGTCAATGGCAACAATCAGGTCGCCGCCAAGGGTGATGGGGACATTCCCCAGGTAGGCCCGCTCGGTACCGGCGTGCAAGCCGGCTTTTTCCGCGGCGCTTCCCGGGACCACCTGCACCACCAGCAAACCGGAACCGGCCGCTAATCCCATCTCGTTTGCCAGATCCGGACCGATGGGAATTGTGCGGACGCCCATTTCCGGCCGGCGCACACGTCCCAGGCGTACCAGATCGTCGAGCACCGCTTTGGCCGTGTTGATCGGGATGGCAAAACCTATGCCGGCGCTTTGCTCCACGCCGCCGGTCAAAATCATCGAGTTAATGCCGATCACCTGGCCTTGCGCATTCAGCAATGGACCTCCAGAATTGCCGGGATTGATGGCGGCATCGGTCTGAATGGCTTCATCAATGAAGCCACGCTGTCCTTTCACGGAGCGAATTGAGCTGATAATGCCCCGCGTCATGGTGCCACTCAGGCCAAAAGGGTTGCCGATGGCATAGACCTTCTGTCCCACCACCAGGCGCTTGGAATCGCCGATGGCAGCCTGAGGAACGTCTTTGGTCGGAATTTGAATAACCGCCAGATCGTGCACGGGATCGGTACCAACAATCTGTGCTTTGTATTTTTTCTTGTCACCGGTGGTCACCTCCAGCTGACGCGCACCCTCCACCACATGAAAATTGGTGAGAATGTGACCCTCACCATCGATCACGAACCCTGAGCCCATGCCCTGCTGCGGAACCGGCCCGTAGAAGAAGTCAAAAGCCATCGCGGTCGAGGTTATGTTGACCACCGAGGGCAGTGCTTTCTTGTAAACAGCGATGTTGTTCTGCTCTTCTGCATCGTACGCAGACGGCCCGGCAGCTTCGGTGATATCTACGTGCGACGGCCGGGTAACCCATGAGGGCGCCATGGGCCCGCTCATCCGATTCGTTACAAAGTAGAAACCCGTTACCAGAACAAAAGCGAAAAGAATTGGGCGGAGATATCTCATATCGCTACCTGTCAAAAATAAGCCGCTTGGCCAGCACGTTGAACTCGGCGTAAATACGCTCTACTTGATGGCGTGTCATGTCCAGGGGGCCGGAGTTGTCAATGACGAAATCAGCTCGATGCACTTTCTCGTCATCGGGCATCTGCGCCTTCGAGCGGCGCTCCACTTCGGCCTGAGCCTGGGCTTCGCTGATGCCGGTGCGCTGTGCGAATCTTGCTACCTTCTGTTCCGGGCTGCAGGTGACCACCAGGATCTTGTCAAAGCGGTCGCGTGCGCCGGCCTCAAGAATCAGCGCTGCTTCTACTATCATAACGGTGTGGGGATCTTTGGCGCCGGTCTCCCGCATCCATTGCTCCTGCTGCTGTATTACCGCGGGGTGAACAATCCTGTTCAACTCCTCGACCCGCTTGCCATCGAATGCCGCTGCGGCCAGTTTTGCCCGGTCGATTTCGCCGTCAGGCTTTACGATCTCCTGGCCAAAGTGCTGGACCAGCTCATGGTAGACCTTCTGTCCCGGCCGATAAAGCTCATGCACGATAGCGTCGGCGTCAACGATATGGGCGCCAAGATCGGCAAACATTCTGGCTACGGTCGATTTACCGCAGGCAATTCCACCCGTCAAACCGACACGAAGCACAAATTAGCTCCGCGCCTTCAGTTGCGAACCGCGGCGCATCCGGCAGGCTTTCACGGTATTGGCCAGCAACATGGCAATGGTGAGCGGTCCCACGCCGCCGGGAACGGGCGTAATAGCACCAGCAACGCCGGCCACATGCGGATCAACGTCACCCACCAGCGTTGAGCCTTTTTCTGTGAACGACTTTTCGCGTGCAGGATCGCCGGAGAAAAACCTTTCAAATTCGCTGCGCTCGGTGATCTTGTTAATGCCGACATCAATCACAGTGGCCCCGGGCTTTACAAAATCGGAGGTGACAAAACCCGCTCGGCCGATGGCTGCAACCAGAATGTCTCCCTCGCGTGCGACCCGCGGGAGATCCTTGGTTTTGGAATGGCACACAGTGACCGTAGCATTATTGTTCAGCAGAAGCATGGCCACGGGTTTACCAACAATGTCGCTGCGTCCGATCACCACCGCATGCCGGCCTTCAATGGGAATGTTGCTGCGGCGCAGAATCTCAATCACACCTGCAGGAGTACATGGAACCAGTCCCGGACGCTGCGTGGAGAGATAGCCAACGTTGACAGGATGAAAGCCGTCAACATCTTTTTCCGGCGAAACAGCCAGCAGCACGTTCTTGGCATCTACCTGCGCCGGCAATGGCAGCTGCACCAGGATGCCGTCAATCTCGTCACGGTGATTCAGCTTCTGCACCATGTCCAGCAGCTCTTCGGTGCTGACCGAATCAGGTGGGGTGAGCGTCTCACCATGTACGCCTACCTGTTCACAAGCTTTGACTTTGTTGCGAACGTAAATCTCTGACGCCGGATTATGCCCTGCCAGGATCACAGCCAGCCCCGGTCTGAGACCGTCCGCATTCAGCTTGCGCACATCCTCCGCAACCTCAGACCTGATTTGTGCCGCGATTTTATTGCCGTCGAGTACAGTAGCAGCCATGGTTTTCATGAGAAGTAAATATCTTACCCAGATCGGATAAGAAACGCACACGCCCAAGGTCCTCAAACTGCCGAACTTGTCAGCCATGCCATTCATCCCACGGCTCCTGTACCGGGATGGCCAAAAGTCACTAAAATAGAGCCATGATCCTAAAGCGCGTGCTCGAAGCTTTGGTATGTCCTGTTCCCGAGTGCCGTAACGCTCTCACGCTGGCTGCCGACGGAAACTCGCTGCAGTGCACGGGTTGCCAAAGGACTTATCCCGTCCGTGACGATATTCCCATTCTCTTGGTGGACCAATCGAAGACGCCGGGATAGCGGTCAGTTTGTGCGGCTGCCTCCGCATCAGCATCTATTTGAATGATTAACGTCGGTCGGCGGCCTTCAGGCGGCGTCGACCTTGCCCGCTCTCTCTTCAATCTTTAAAGACCGCAGATAGTCGGCAAAGGCTGGCCCGAGATCTGAGCGCTTCAATGCGAACTCTACCGTAGCTTTCAGGAAGCCGAGTTTGTCTCCGGTATCGTGGCGTTTGCCTTCAAAGGTGTAGCCGTAAATTTTTTCTCCAGCGGTCAGCAGGCCGCGGAGTCCATCCGTCAATTGCAGTTCGCCACCGGTGCCCAGAGGAGTGCGCTCCAGGGTGTCAAAGACCGTGGGTGTAAGAATGTAACGTCCAATAATGGCAAGGTTTGACGGGGCTTCTTCCCGCTTGGGCTTCTCCACCAGGTTGCGGACGTTGTAGGCGCGACCATTATATTTGCCTTCGATGCGTTCGGCATCGAGCACACCATAGGAAGAGATGGATGGGCCGTTGACCTCCTGAGTCGCAATGATGGAGCACTGGGAATCCTCAAAAACTTCCATCATCTGTTTGAGACAGGGTTTCTGGGCGTCAATCACATCATCCGCCAGCAACACGGCAAAGGGCTCGTTGCCGACAAGCTCTCGGGCCATCAACACCGCGTGTCCCAGTCCCATGGCTTCTTTCTGGCGCACGTAGGCTACGTGCATCATGTCTGAAATCTGGCGAACAATCGCCAACAGGTCGGTCTTGCCGCGCTCTTCCAACATCTTTTCCAGTTCGTAGCTGACATCGAAGTGGTCTTCAATCGACGTTTTGCCGCGCCCGGTCACGATGATGATCTGGTCACAACCGGCAGCCATGGCTTCTTCCACGCCATACTGGATGATCGGCTTATCGACCAGCGGCAACATCTCTTTGGGCTGCGCCTTGGTGGCGGGAAGAAAGCGCGTCCCCAATCCAGCAGCGGGAAAGACGGCCTTGCGAACTCTCATCTTCATGAAAAGATCCTAGATGTGGTTTGCCAAACGGAGGATTGTAGCACCATCAATTTTTCTTGCCTTGCGGCGGCTGGCCATCTGCGGGCGCGGCAGGAACTGTCCATTGGATATTCGCCGTCCCGATCAGCCCTGTGTTGTTATCGCGCACACCCAGCCGCAACAGATATTCACCGGCCGGCAAGTCCAACTCAACACGGCAGGGCAGCCGGCGGCGCATCACCATGTCATAGCTCTCCGGCGGCAGGTTCGCATCGATTATGTCAGATTCCGTTTGCAGCGCCTTGTCGGTACTATCGGTGCGAAAGACACGAACTGCACATTCGATTCCAGCTCGCTGCTTTCCGCTCTCTGCCGGGGAAAAACTCAGCGCGTGAGCATCCACGGCAAAATTGACAACTGTCTTATTCGCCGTGCCGGAAGAAGCCGGCAAGACTGCCGCAGTGAACGGAAGTGCGGTTGAGATCGGCACATCCAGGCTGAGCGTCCCGCTGAACTCGGCATCACGGTGTTGCTGACTTTGCCGAGCATACTCCTCGTGACCCAGCGCGTAGTATCCAAGACGGTAGCGCAAGGTAACTCCGGGCCGCGTCACATGGATGTTGATCTTGCGGTAGTGGCCGTCCCATGACTTGTTGGTTGGATAGTAACCCAGCGTGTAATACGTTGCTCCGTCAGCGATGCTTTCACGAACTGCGTTGCCTAGATCGTTGCGATTATAGAAAGCACGTCCGCCGGTTTCTTCTGCGACCTTCTCCATTGTTCCCCGCGCCGCCATGAGCTCATTTGCCGTGTCGTCCATGGCTCGCCCCGCCTGCGCACCGTCTCTCCCGCCGTTCGCGTCACCACGTTCGTCATAGCGCGCGGCAACATTGAAGAGATCCGTTGGCATCAGCCCGCGTGCATCCACGGGATACACAGCAATCTGTGCGTTGCTTATCAGGCTGGCTGTAGTGGCAATGGCAGTCGTGTAATTGCGCCGGGCCCGCTCTGCGCTTTGGCCCACTGGAACTTTATTGGGCACAATGACAAATGGGAAGGTCTCTGAAACCCATATGAGATTTTTTCTACCCGGATATCCAGCAAGCGTCCTGGCGAGTTGGTTCAAGGCTGTAAGTGTGATGGCAACGCGCTGGTCCGCCTGGCTTGATTCCGTCTCCTGTTGAAACTGGAGAACTTGTTGTTTGACCTGCGCCGGCAACGGCATACCCTCCAACCAGAACTTTACCGGCCCTCCATTCGCATTCTCCATGAGCGGCGAGCGAAAGTCCTTCAGGTTTTGCACTACGGCCTTCAAAACGTTCGGGTCGCTGGTGAAATCCTGGATCAAACGCAACTTGGTTCCCAGAAGATAGACAGCGATAGGCTGGTCTGCTGGAAGTTTCTTCAGGAATTCAAGCAGCTGCTGTTTGGCGTAATCCTGATTGTTGAGGCGTGTGTTGATCCCATCCAGTAACAGGATTGCCAGCGGCGCCCCTGATTTGCTCCGGCGCACATTGCTTACCACATTCGGAGGAAGAGGATTCCCAGCTGGTTTGGCGACAGCGAGCTGGCTGTCGGTGCTCGTCGCCGTGCCTTGAAAATTGAACGCTCGAATGCTCTGCGGCTTTCCGTCTTCGGTTACGGCAAAATCATCCTGCTTAAGATCGACAACCGGAGCGCCCTTGCGATCCGTGGCCACCACATCCACCACCACCAGCTGGGTTGTCACCCTCAGGACTGACGCAGGCTGCTCCAGAGGAACGGTGGCCTGGTTTGACGATTGGCCCGCCACGAGCAACGCAGCGCAGGCAACAGACGCCGTCAACAAGGTCCGCATGAGATTCTTGGCCATGACTTCCTCCTCCAGGGCCAGAGTAGATGCCAGTGAACCGGATTTAGTTTTCTATTACGATGACTGCGTGGCCCTGTAAGATGCGTTTTTTGTCATAGCACCGGGCTGTTGTCTCCCAGCATCGTCCGGCGCACCAGCCGGATCGGCGGAAAACCCTCCTTCAGAAAGCTGTCATGAAACTCTTTCAGCGAGAATTTGTCGCCCATCTTCTTTTTGTAATCGTCCCGAAGTTTGAGAATCTGCAGCTTGCCCAGCGTGTAATAAAGATACGTAGGATCGGAGGTGCCGCGCTTGGTTTCACGCGTTCCGTTCACCCGGGTCTGGTAACCCTCTTTCACGAAGAAATCCACGCCCTGATCGAACTTCATTTTTCCGGTATGCATCTGTATGCCGACAATGAAACGTGCGTTGCGCAGGAGCGCGTCCTGCAACTGGCCCAGGCGCAACTTCAGGAACGCGATGTCATGGTCTGCGGCGGTTCCCGCAGTCCGGCCATAGCCTTCGTCGAGCATCATCTGTTCGCTGTAATGGGCCCAGCCCTCCGCATTGGAGCTGCAACCCAGGAGCTTGCGGACCTTTGACGGCGCGGACGGTACCCAGAGAAATTGCGTGTAGTGGCCGGGGTAAACCTCATGGACGGCCGTAGAGATAACAGTTCCACGATTGAAGCCGGCCATGTGCTCCTCCACCTGCTGCGCTGTCCAGTTCGGCTCGGGCAAGGTCACATTGAAGAAGGCTTCTTTTGCAACTTTCTCGAACGGTCCCGGCGTATCCATGGAAGCGAAGGTCAGCGCGCGCGCGAACGGCGGCGTCTCCTGCACGATCGGCAGAACCTGCGACGGCATCCCGACAATATGGTGTTGCTCCAGAAAATCGCGCAGACCGCCCAGCGTATCGCGGAAGGTTTGCAGCAGCTTGTCCGGCGCGGGATGGTCCTTTTCCAGCTCTTCCAGAATCTGTTGCGGCGTTTTGTTCGGATCGATTCTCGCCGCTACGGCTTTGAACTCCGCCTGGTTCTTGCGCAGGTTTGCCATGCCAATCTCGAGCAGTCGCGGCAGTGGAATGTCGACATCTTCGTTGTAAAGCAGCTTCTTGCTGAAGTTGTCTGCGCCGATGCGGAAGTCGCCATGCGCCTGCGGCTTCAGATCTTTTTCGATCCATGTCTGGTATTGCTTCAACTGATCCATTACTTTCTGGTTGGCATCATGAAATTGGCTGAGCAGCGCCTGATCTTTGACCTCTTTAAAAGCCTCAGGCACGTCTTTTTCAAAGAAGCTGATGATGCCGGGAATCTGTTCCAGCGCGACATCCACGTAAATCGGCGGAGGGTTCTTCAGGTTCTGTCGCGCAGCCTGGAAGACTGCCGGAATCTGCTTCTCGCGCGAGATGACGGATTTCAACCGCTCCTCCGGAGGAGCGAAGGTTCGCGCCATGATGACGAAGATGGAGTTGGTAATGCCGCTCGAGTAGACGTCAGGATTCTTTTCCCACTGGCGAATATTTTCCAACTCAAGCAGATGGGAATTGATGTCGCCCATGATGAGGTTGAAATCGACCCACGTCGGGTCCCCGGCCTTTAGATCGGCCTGTCCGGGAGCAAAGCGGCTGGCGAATTCACTTTTAAAATTCTTGAGCAAGGCAATCTGCTGGTCGATGGATGCACGAGAATAATCTTCCAGCTGGCCGTCATACTGATGAAAACCGGCGGACGTTCCGCTCGTGGGGTTGAATTTGAAATAGTATTCATCAAAATAGCGATCCGCCATGGCGGTGAAGTCGGCAGCTGAGGCAGTTTTGGCTGGCGCGGTCTTGTTCTGCGCATGCGCCGGCGGTAAGAGCAACAGCAAGGTCAGGAAGGAAAGAAGTTTCACTATGATTCTCCGAACCACGAGGACAATTATAGATTCGTCGATTACAAGGCAATGCTTTATAGACGATTTCGAGGGCTTCGCGTTTAAGAAATTGTAAACACTTGCAATCTACTAAACAATTAAGGGGCGGCTCTCTCCGAATCAGAGAAAGCAGCCACCAAAGAGAGTAAGTCTATCGTTTTATTTCTGCTTGTAAACCATCCCACCTTTCATGACCAATACCGGATTCTGCAATAAGGTTACGTCCTTGGTCGGATCACCGTTCACTGCGATGATGTCGGCGAACTTCCCTGGCTCGATCGTTCCGATGCGATCCGACCAACCCAGCAAATCAGCCGCGTTCACGGTGGCCGTTTGAATCGCCTGAATAGGCGTCATTCCCATCTGCACATACACGGCGAACTCGTGCGCGTTGAGCCCATGCGGATAGACCGCGGCATCCGTACCGAATGCGACCTTCACGCCGGATTCAAAAGCATGCCTCAGGTTTTGGCGGCTCGCGGCGGTCACGGACTTCATCTTTTCCGCGTACATGGCAGGCAAACCTATTTTGACGGCATTCTCACGCATCCAGTCAGCCAGATACATGGTTGGGACCAGATACGTTCCATGCTCTTTCATAACCTTGATGGCTGCATCGTTGATGTAAGAACCATGCTCAATGGAATCCACGCCCGCTTCACTGGCCCAGGCAATTCCCTGTGCCCCGTGAGCGTGGGCAGCAACCTTGCGTCCCAGACGGTGCGCATCCGCAACAATGGCTTTCATCTCTTCCAGCGTGTACTGCGATGCCTGCGGATCGTCGCCCTTGGAGAGCACGCCGCCCGTTGCGCAAACCTTGATTACATCAGCTCCGTACTTGATGATCTCGCGGACCTTTTGCTGCACGTGCTCAATGCCATCGGCCGTGCCGTCAGCCTTGGCATGGTATTCGTAGGGCAGCAAGTTCTGGTCGCAATGGCCGCCGGTGATGGAAAGCGCAGGTCCGCTGGCGATGATGTGCGGGCCCGGCACCATGCCTTCATTGATGGCGTCGCGCAAGGCGATGTCGGCATATCCACTGGCGCCTACATTTCGCACCGTAGTGAAGCCGGCCTCCAGCGTGATGCGTGCATTCTTCGCGCCGATAAGCGCTTCCTTAGGGATGGAAATGCCCAGCTCCTGGTAACCAAAATTCGGATCGAAGGTCAGGTGAGTGTGGGCGTCAATCAACCCGGGGAGAAGCGTAGCGTTCGGCAGGTTGACTACGTTTCCGTCGCCAGGGGGCGCTCCTGATCCGACCGAAACAATCTTGCCCGCCTCAATCGTGATCAGGACGTTGTCGCTGATCTTGCCGGTCTTCACATCCAGGAGATGACCGGCATGGATGTACGTTTTCTGTAGCGATGCCGCTGGCTGTTGGGCAAAAGCAAAAGCAGAAAGTAGGAAAGCTGAGAGGAGAGCAAGACAGGCAAGTCTGTTTTTCATAGGGAAGGCGGATTATAGCAGGCGTTTCTAGAGTTGAAACCCGAACCGGCCCGAACAAAAAAAAAGAGGAGCACCATAAGCGGGATGGTGCTCCTGCGTGAAAGCCCTCACGCCTGGGCAAACCGTGATGACTTTCGTAAAGCCGAACTAGCCAAACTAAAAGCGATAGGCCTTTACATCAGGATTCATGCCTGACCCCATCCATTCAAAAGCGCCAATGAAGCCCGTGGTTTTTCCTGTAAAGTCAGTGGTCAGGCCGTCATAGTCACCCATATAGGGTGCCGTTATTGAGGCAAAGCCGAAGATCCCAAAATCTGTCCGGTGGAGTGGCGCAAACGCTGCGATAGGCACGCGGAAATTGTTCCACTCATTGCCGTTCTTGGATTCAGCGCAAAAACGTTCAATGGCGAAATTCTTGGGGTCATTTCTGCGGTCGTACCAGCAGATGGCGGCCTTCCCCGTCGAATCAACGGCGATTGCCGGCTGGAAGTGGTCATGTCCACTACCAAACTTGGGCTGCCGGTCAGAATTCACCTGGATGGTCGGGCTAAAATGCACTCCATCTTTAGAACGGCTGAGCATGATGTCCGTGTAGACATAAGTTCCCGCAGTGAGGATCAGGGGACTGAAGGGAATGAGTACCGCCGGCTGATCTGGCGGGTTCCCTTCCAGGCTGAAGCCGGCCAGGTCTGGAGTCGATTTGTTGCGACCATCATCCCAGGTCAGGTACACGGTGCCGTCGCTTGATCCTCCAGAGTGGTCTACCGCCAGGTCCAGCCCGGAGAAGTTGCGGAACTGCCCCGCGAGGTCCTCTTCCGCCTCAACCGTTTGGAAATCTGACCCTCCCAGGACTACCAGGATGTCGCCACCAAACACCTTCTGATCCACTGCCAGCGAAGGCGCCGGGCTGCCGCCGGGAGACAGGTGAGTGATCCTTACCTCGGTGTTGGTGGGATTAAAGCGATGCCAGGCAATGTAGGCCACGCTGTGAGAATTGAAGGCCACATGTGAAGTCTGGACGCCAACGTTGTCGCCGCACTGCTCGTCAATAATCACCGGGCTGCTGAAGTGCTGTCCGCCGTCATTTGATGCCACCAGTTCAATGGCAGTTCGCGACTGCGGGCCGCATCCCGGACTCGTCCCGCTTCCATCAAAATCCGTATAGGTGATATAGACCCGCTGCCGGTTGGAGGGGTCGATCGCGGTCCAGGGCTTGTCCAGGAAGTGGGAGAAATCTTTGAGCACTGTGGGTTGGGGATCGCCCCAGGTATTGCCGCCGTCGGAGGAACTGGAAATACCAATGGCTGAGCCGCTCCCAGTTTCGAAAAGCTGGGTGTAGAAGAAATGACTGGAATCGGTACATGTGATGAGCGGATCACCCAATACAATATTGCTGAAATCCGAGCCTGGGTTGATGGCGCCTATGTCGTGAAATGTCTTGCCCCCGTCGCTGGAGACCGCGCCACCGCTAATGCTCAGGCCTCCAGGTCCGAAAAAGAAGGACTGAAAAATGCTGCCGGAGTCATTGAAACCGACAACCACCTGGTTACCGCACATGGCAGTGTGCGTCTCGCTCTGGGTCATTCCGTCATAGGAGCTGAAGTCCAGGTCGGTGGTGGGGTCGTTCACGCTGGCTACGCCGGCGGCTTTTTGGGCATCGGCCATAATGTCGTTGAACTGCTTGCGCGTCACGGTCTTACCCGACGCTGCCACTGCCGCGAGCCTGTCAATCATTTGTGGGGATAGCCCCATACGCTTCTCGCCGTCGAGCAGCATCCGCTGGTTTGCGGACAACTTGCCGTAACGGGCGCTTAACTCAGTCAGCTTTGCCTTGATGGCATTGATTCTGTCTGGATTCGGCTTCGGCAAAGTCTGGGCTGAGATCCGCGGCGCTAACGCGGCTCCCAGAAGGCCCATCACAACTACCAACCACAAAAATCTCGTGCGCATATATCCTCCGCAGGTTTTGTTCGCCTGATCGCAACTTGCTTCCATGGTTCGCGCTTCTCGGGAAATATCCTGGCTCATGGGAAACGCACTTCTTTCACGTCCGGGTTCATGCCGGAGCTCATCCACTGGAAGCCCCCGATAAATCCCGGATTACGACCGCTGAAATCCGTGGTCAGACTGTCGTTTTCTCCCATCGAGTTAGTGCCCGGGAGGAGCACATCTTGCAGAACGACTGGAGTGGAGAGGCTGCCGGGAATGCGAAACTCAGTCCAGCTTGTGCCTCCATTGGTGGACTCAGCGCAGAAGCGCTCGAATTGATAGTTCTGCGGGTCATTGCGCCGGTCATACCAGCAAGCGGCGACTTTCCCAGTGCGATCGACTGCTGCTGTCGGGCGGAAATGGTCGTGTCCCCGCGCAATCAAAGACTGGGTATCAGAGTTTAATTGCCGGGTAGAGGTGAAAGTCTGGCCTCCATCCGTTGAGACAGCGAACATAATGTCGGTGAAGTTGTAGGATCCAAAAATATCTTCAAACTCCGGGGCCAGGAACGCTCCGTTGCGGGCGTCATCCCACAGCAGGTAGACAGTGCCGTCTGTCGCACCGCCCGAGTGATCCACCGCCAGGTCGAAGCCGCGTATGTTGTAAATGCCGCCCTGTAGTGTGGGGACGATTGCCTGCGGAAAGCCAACGATATCGGTGATGTTGCCTATGCCAGTGGGAAAGGGAGGGTTAGTGAAAATAAACGGTTCCTCCACGATAGACCCGCCCTGGAAAACGTTGTCCACGGTGACCGACGCCGGCGTCGGTCCGCCTGGCGTGAAGCTGTTCACCAGAATCGCCTGCTGCACAAAGCCCACGCCGTCGAAGGGGGCCTGGCCCAGCCAGGCCACGGTAACTCTTCCATTGGAGGAGACCGCCATGCGCGTCCCCATATCAAAGAAATCCAAGGGAACAGACAAATCCCCATTCAGAAAGCATCGGGAATCCACCTCTCGTGGCGTCGGGTCAAATGTGTTTCCGCCGTCCGTGGAAGACACCACTTCAACCTTGGCCTTACCGAAACATTCAGCAGCATCAGGAAAAGCGGTTATCACAACATGGGTGTAAGAAATGTAGACCCGCTTGTGGTTCGACGGGTCAATGGCAATCCAGGGATCTGCGACACGATCAACGCTGACATCGAGTCCAGTAACAGCAACAGTCACTGGATCGCTCCAGGTGTCACCGCCATCGCTGGACTGCGAGAGAAGAATTGCCCTCAGGGGAGCGAGATGGCCCTGGCCAGACGATACAAACGCATACGTAACCAGATAAAAGTGGTTGGGGTCCGAGCACGCCACCGCAGGCTCCCTGAACAGCATGGTGTCGACATTCGGCCCGGGATTCACTGCGCCGCGGTCTTTGAAGGTTATGCCGCCATTATGGGAAGTTGCGTAGCCGATCGAGCTGATGCCGCCCGTACCCGAAGCCGTCGTAACGAAGCTCACGCCGCCTTGTCCGGTGAACAGCGTCTCTATCGCGCTGGCCGAATCTTCAAAAGCGACCACAACGTTCTCGCCGCAGCGCGCGGTCACGGCGTTGTTCTGAGTGAAGCCTAAGAAAGGAGAAAAGCGCGCGTCGCGAGCAGGGTTATTCACCTGCGCCAGGCCGTTCTCGTCCGCTCCGCCCTGTTCCCATCCCTGGCTTGGCTGCCATCCGCCGCCAAAGCGCTTTCCCTGGTCTTTGACCACGACGCCAGCCATACGGTTCAAGGCACTTCCAAGCCGCTCCAGGACGCCGCGCTCGCCTGCCATCGTCACTTTTACGTTGTCCGGCAACTGGTCAATGGCTGTCTTGGTATTGTTTATGTTGTTTTGAATCGCTTTGATTCGATCTGTACTGGTTTGCGCACTGGCAAGCGAAGCCAGAAACGCAATCAAGCCGACGACAACGATCCGGAACCTGTTGCGCATGCTAGTTCTCCTTAAGGTTTCACCAATATCAAGCGGCCCATTTGCCGGTCTTAACTACTAAGCTTGGGAGTACTACGTGGTCTAGTATTCACGCAGAGCAGTTCTCTTCTTGCCGGCCACTGAACGGCCGAATTGAGGAACTCTCGTTGGAAACACAAATTCCACGTCCGGAAGGAATTGCTATCACTTACAAAAGCTTCAGTTAGTGGCCAGTTTGTTTCTTTTCCCGGAAGTTACCGATCAGACAACGAATGGCTTGTTACGTTTCGAGCGTTCTTAGGCGTTCTTGCGTGCACTTTCAAAGGATTTCCCGGCTGAAAGCTTTCTTCTGGCTACGGTACCTCGATCGAGGTCTATCTTGGCCTGTTCCAACCGCTCAGGTGTCTGTTAATAAAACCCCTCAGTGAGCTACTTTAGGGATTGATTTTTTAAGTGCAAGCACGTCAAAATTGTTCATAATAAGTGCCCAGAAACTCTGGAAGCAAAGGGCTTGGATCGAACCGGTCATATAGGAAATGGGATATGAACTCCGGGTCGCTCCTTTTGGGTGTAATGTTCCAAGTGCTTCGGGAAAATGGCAACAAAACTTTCCGTGAAATCGAGATCACTTGCTAACACGTTGGATAAAAAGTAGTTACTTGAAGTTCTAATCTGCCCATGCTGAAGACACCCTCTACTTCAACGGGCTCGAAGGCGGTGGCGAAGCTGTCTTCGCACCAGGTTGCTCGTTTTGGCTCTTTCGAAGTCGATTTTCGCGAGCGCAAGCTCACAAAAGGGGGCATTCGCATTCGGCTGCAAGAGCAGCCCTTCCGGATTTTGGCTCTCCTGTTGGAACGTCCGGGTGAACTGGTAACCCGCGAGCAAATCCGTCTGCAAGTTTGGCCGCAAGACTTGTTCGTGGATTTTGACGCTGCCTTGAACACCGCAGTGGGCAAGCTTCGTGCGGCCTTGAACGATTCGGCAGACAGTCCCAGGTTTCTGGAGACCGTACCTCGTCATGGTTACCGGTTCGTAGCTCCCGTGGTTTGGCCGTCCGAAGTGGAAGAACCGGTCCCGGTGTCGTCCAAACAGCAGGGTAAGAAGCGACTCTATCTCTGGTACATCGGAGCGCTCATCGTGACCGGAGGCGCCTTGGCAGGATTCTGGCAGTTTCGCCATCCTGCCCCCAAAATCACTTCTACAGACACAATCGTGCTCGCCGATTTTGTGAATACTACCGGCGACGCGGCTTTTGACGGTGCTCTGAATACCGCTCTCCGTGTTTCTCTGCAGCAGTCACCTTTCTTTAAGGTGCTTTCCGATAGCGCTATCGCCAGGACGTTGAAGCAGATGACACGTCCTGCCAACACGCCGCTGACGGCCGAAGTAACGCGCGAGCTCTGTCAACGAGCGGGCAGCAAGGCCTTTCTTGCCGGCTCGATTGGCACTCTCGGCAGCGAATATGTCGTTGGGTTGAAGGCAGTCAATTGCCGGACCGGAGACGCGCTCGCGGAAGAGCTGGTCTCCGCGCAATCCAAGGAAAAGGTACTGGATGCTTTGGGCCAGGCAGCCGCCAAGATCCGGGCTGAACTCGGAGAATCGCTGGCGTCGGTGCAGAGGTTTGACGCACCCTTGGCGTTGGCGACCACGTCTTCCCTTGAGGCCCTTAAACTGTACAGCCTGGGCGTCAGGACCTTCGACGAAAAAGGACCGCCCGATTCTCTTCCTTACTTTCAACGCGTCGTCCAGATCGATCCTAATTTTGCCGCGGCTTATAGATTACAAGGGTTGGTCTATGCCGGTCTGGGTCAGACGGATCGGGCCAGTGAATACTTCACCAAGGCATTTCATTTGCAAGACCGCGTCAGCGAGTGGGAAAGGTTGGCCATCACCGCCGACTACTACATGAATGTAACCGGAGAACTGAACAAAGCAGCCGCGACCTATGAGCGGTGGACCGACCTTTACCCAAACAATGGTCCTCTTTCCACGCTTGGCATTGTCTATGCTTTACAGGGACAGTATGAAAAAGCGATCGAGACCACAAACCGCGCCCTGAGTTTTGGACCGTCGTACGGATCGTACGCAAACCTCGTGAGTTATAACCTTGCCTTGCACCGTTTCGATGAAGCACAGAAGGTCCTCGATCAGGCGCAAAGTAAAAGGCTGGACGGCCTCCAAATCCGCGCTACTCGCTATGCTTTCGCCTTTCTTCGCTCAGACCCTTCGGCCATGGCCGAGCAGCAGAAATGGTTTGCGGGAAAGCCCGAAGAGAACTATGGGCTCTCGCTCGCCAGTGATACCGAAGCCTATCGAGGTCATCTGAACGTGGCGCGTGAACTTACCGCGCGCGCTGTGGCTTCCGCGATACGAGCGGACAACAAAGAAAGCGGAGCAATCTGGTTGGCGAACGCGGCTTTGCGCGATGCCGCGTTTGGCGATGCTCTGGAAGCGCGGCAGACCGCCGCCAAGGCTCTCAGACTTGCTCCCACCAGCCAGGGCATCGAGGCAGAGGCGGCGCTGGCCCTCGCCATGACAGGGGATCGGTCACGGGCTGCGTCCCTGGCGCAAAGCCTGAACAAGCGGTTTCCGCTGGATACCCAGATCCAATCTCTTTGGCTGCCCGCGATACGAACGCAATTGGCGATCAGTGGAAAAAACCCGGGTTACATCTTGACTGACCCGCAAAATGTTTCGCCCATTGAATATGGAGGACTTCTGTTTACGCTCAATCCCTCTTGTCTCTATCCCACCTACATCCGCGGCAACGCTTATCTCGCCGCTGGGAGAGGCAAGGAGGCCGCGGCCGAATTCCAGAAGGTTCTCGATCACAGCGGCGTGGTCTGGAACTGCTGGACCGGGGCCCTGGCTCATCTGGGTGTGGCCCGGGCCAATGCGCTCCAAGCCACAACGTCGCAAGGATCCGAAGCCACCGCCGCACTCGTGCGGGCGCAATCGGCATACAATGAGTTCTTAACACTTTGGAAAGATGCCGACCCTAATATCCCCATCCTGAAACAAGCCAAAGCCGAGTACGCTAGAGTTGCGCTAAAGTGGTAACAGCCAGTTAGATCGCGCGGCCGATCATCACGACTCTGGTTATTTCTCCCATGTGTTCTGGAGTGTCTAGGGTAGAACAAGAACCTCCACTCCTGACGCTGCGCTCTTCCTGTGAAATACCTGTTCCGTTGCCTTTTTGAAATCTTCAGGCTTTGCCGTTGGAATTTCCGCGAAGGTCTGCGGATTGCGGTCCACCAGTGGGAACCATGAGCTCTGGATCTGCACCATGATGCGATGACCTTTGCGGAAAGTATGATCCACGTCAGGCATGCTGAAGTTGAGGTCCGCAACTTTGCCTGGATCCAACGGTTCAGGCTTTTCCCAGCTCTTGCGGAACTTCGCGCGCATGGGTTCGCCGCGCAACAACTGCTGATATCCACCCATCCGGACTGAAGGAGTGCCGGTCACTCTTTTGCTTGCATCCGCAACCTCGTTGTCTGGATAGTCATTCGGATAGACATCGATCAGCTTCACTACGAAATCTGAATCCGTTCCACTGGAAGCGATCTTCAATTTTGGCGAAACCGGGCCGGCAATCGTCACGTCTTCTTCCAGCGGATCAGTCTCGTACACCAAAACGTCAGGCCGTCGCGAAGCGAATCTCTGATCATCCGTCATATATCGCTGCGGAACGGCGGTGGCAATGTAGTCAATGAACGGCACTGGATGCGCCGGATCGCTGACATATTCGTCCACACCTTCGTTTTCTGCCGGAGGATCGAAGGACAGCTTTCCGCCCGCATGCAGATAGAGGATTTTGGCTTTGGCCTCGGCCGGCGGCCAGGAATCATACTTCCGCCAGACGTTGGTTCCGGTTTCGAAAACATAGGCTTTAGGCATGGGCGCGCCCTTGCCTTTCAGGTAGTACTCGAAAAATGGAAACTGAATCTTTGCCCGGAAGAATTCCCCGGTCTTGGCAGCGAACTGCACATCTCCCAGGTGATCGCCGTCGCTCCTGGCCCATCCGCCGTGCACCCACGGTCCCACCACCAGCGAATTCGGCGTTCCCGGATTGAATTGATCGATGGCATGAAACGTTTTGAATGGCCCGGAGAGGTCCTCTCCGTCAAACCATCCACCAACGGTCATCACCGCACACTTGATGTTCTTCATGTGGCGTGAGAGGTCGCGCGCATTCCAGTAATCGTCATACGTGGTGTGCATGAGCTGGTCGGTAAAGAGCGGATTGGAGCCTTTCAGGTATTTCTTGTCCAGATTGCTGGTTGGGCCGGCTTGAAGATAAAAGGTGTAGCCATCCGGATTGCCGAAATCGAATGGAACCGGAGTCTTCGGCGGTGGTCCAGGCTCAACCATGGGTTTGAATGCAGAATAAAAGCCAAAATTTGCCGCCAGCATGAATGCTCCACCGTGGTACGCATCGTCGGTAAAGAAAAGATCGGTCATGGGGGCTTGCGGAGAGGCTGCTTTCAGTGCTGGGTGCGAATCAATAATGCTGGCCGAGGTATAAAAGCCGGGATAAGAAATGCCCCAGATGCCAACCTTCCCGTTATTGTTGGGCACATGCTTAAGCAGAAATTCGATGGTGTCATACATGTCCGAGCTGTCGTCGACGTCCTTGGCTGATTTTTTGTTGTCGATGTGCGGGCGCATCTCCACAAAATCGCCTTCCGACATGTATCTTCCGCGAACGTCCTGATACACGATGATGTATCCCGCCTTTTCAAATTCGTCCGATGGGCCAATCTGCTTCTTGTACTGGTCTTCACCATACGGCCCGACGTTGTAAGGCGTTCGATCGATCAAGATCGGATAGGGCTGCGAAGCATCTTTGGGAACATAGACTGACGTAAACAGCTTCTTCCCATCACGCATCGGGATGCGGTACTCGTATTTGGTGTAGTGCGACCTTACGTAGTCTTCTTTGGGGGCTTCTTTCGGCGGGTCCTGGGCGCGCACTACGCCGCCTGCAAGCAAGCACCCGACAACAAGCATACGTATTCCGCGATCCAGCAGATTCATCCTCATCTCAGATTTCTCCTCAGCTTTTTATGGCTTGCGGGCATTTTACACGCTCAATGGGGAGCGCAGAATCTCAGTGGGATAAAACGAAGAAATATTGGTGGGAAGAAAAACTAAACCGATTGTCCCTCAAACCACGACTCAAATTCTTGCCGGATAAACTGTTTTACACCTGCACTGCCGGTTAATTGCCAAATAAGCCTGTCGTCTTGCCGGACCGCAATGCCGATATCGAAAAATGAACAGCAGGCATGCTCCAGGGGCGTAAGTTCGGTCAATGCGCGATAATTTGCCGGAAGCAGAGGGAACTCGAATTCATACCCATTCGCGAGCTCGCGTACTGCCAACAGTGTAGCCCGCAATACCGCGCCGAGTTCATGGTGCCGCAATCTCTCGTCGCGCGAAAGCGCGTTCATGTTGCAGGCGAATGAGGTTGCGCTATTCATTTTGTCTGTAGCCATGCCTGAGCCACAGTATCCGGGCTTAGCTCGCGCAGCAAGCCGTTAATCTGGTCGATCACCGCTTCCGGCTGGGTCGACTTCAAATTGAACTTCAAGACACCGCCCGGTGAGAACTGCGTTCCACGAGTCTGGGCCACGAACTTCGCCAGCCGCTCCGGCTCAATGACGGCTTGCTCCGTAAATTTGATGGTCACTGAATCGCGCTTGCGATCAATCGCGAGCACGCCCACCCGTTCCGAAAGCAATTTGAGAGAGGCCGCAGAAAGCAGGTAGCGGACCGGCGGCGGGGCTTCACCATAGCGGTCCTGCAGCTCTTTCCGCACGTCGTCAAGCGCGGCTTCACTCTCCACGCCGGCGGCGCGCTTGTACATTCGCAGTCGCTGGTTCTCTTCGGCGATGTAATGGGTGGGAATGCGCAGATCGATGCCCAAATTGAGCTGTGTGCTGACCTTCTCTGAAAGCTCTTCGCCTTTCAGTTCTCGGATCGCGCGGTCCAGCATGCCGGTATACATTTCAAATCCTACGGCGTCGATATTGCCGCTCTGTTCGCCACCCAACAGATTACCGGCGCCGCGCAACTCCAGATCCAGCGCGGCGATTTTGAATCCTGCTCCAAGATCAGAAAACTCTTTTAACGCTGCCAGACGGCGCCGCGCGACTGGAGTCAGCTCCTGCTCAGCCGGCACTAGCAGGTACGCATAGGCGCGGCGATTGGAACGGCCAACACGTCCGCGCAACTGATAAAGCTCTGATAAACCGTGGCGGTCCGCGCGATTCACAATGATCGTGTTGCAGAGCGGAATATCCAGACCGTTTTCGATGATCGTGGTCGCCACCAGAATGTCAGCCTCATGGCGCACAAAAGCCATCATCACTTTTTCCAACTCGCCTTCTGACATCTGTCCGTGGCCCACAATCACGCGCGCCCGCGGCAACATCTCCTGCAGCTTGGCGGCTATCTCGTAAATGGACTCCACACGGTTATGCACGAAATACGCCTGGCCGCCGCGCTCCAGTTCATGCTCCAAAGCCGACTTGACCAGCTTTTCATCGTAGGCGGCCACCACGGTTTGAATGGCCATGCGGTCTTTGGGCGGCGTTTCAATCACGCTCATGTCGCGCAGGCCTACCATCGACATATGTAGTGTTCGCGGAATGGGCGTTGCTGACATGGTCAGTACGTCCACCTGCTTCTTCAGCTGCTTCAGCCGCTCTTTGTGGCGGACGCCAAAGCGCTGCTCTTCATCGACAATGACCAGCCCAAGATCTTGAAACTTGATGTCCTGTGACAGAATGCGGTGCGTGCCGATCACGATATCGACCTTGCCCTGCTCCAGCCGTTCTGCCGTTTCTCTTTGCTGCTTGGCGCTGCGAAAACGACTCATCATCTCAATGGTGATGGGAAAGGCGGCAAAACGGCGTTTGAAATTCTCAAAGTGCTGAAAGACCAGAACGGTTGTGGGCGCCAGGACCGCAACCTGCTTGTTGTCCTGCACGGCTTTAAAAGCGGCGCGCATTGCGACTTCGGTCTTGCCGTAGCCTACATCGCCGCAGAGCAGCCGGTCCATGGGCAGCGGCGACTCCATATCGCGCTTGATGTCGGCTGTAGAGGTGAGCTGGTCGTCGGTCTCGTTGAACTCAAAGGCATCTTCAAATTCCTTCTGCCACTGTGTGTCAGGAGGAAACGCGTGCCCCTGAGCGGCTTTGCGCGCGGCGTAGAGCTTGAGCAGTTCGTCAGCCATATCTTTCATGGCCTTTTTCACGCGCGCCTTGGTCTTGGCCCAGGCTGTGCCCCCCAGGCGGCTCAGCGGCGGCCGCACGCCTTCGCTCGAGCGATACTTCTGGATCAGATCCAGGCGCGTGAGCGGCACATAAAGCTTGGCGGCTTCCGCAAACTCAAGCACCATGTATTCGCCGGTGATCTCGCTTTGCTGAATCTCCTTGAGCCCCTGATACATGCCGATCCCATGCTCCACGTGCACCACAAAATCGCCCACGGCGAGATCGCGGAAGTCAGACATGAAGGCCGCCGTCTTCGATTTGCGGCGCAGCGGCTGTACCGGCTCGATCTCCGACTCGTCAAACAGATCGCGCGCGCCGAAGATCACCAGATGCGACTCCGGCAAGGCTACGCCTTCCGGCGCTGTGGCGCGCACAATCGTCGTGGTCGTGAGATCGCCGGAAAAATATGCGGTCTCATCCAGGTAAGTCTCGCTGCCAGGTGCGGGCGCTCGGCTTCCAAGCCGGAATGGCAGCTGATATTCGGTAAAGATGTCCGCCAGCCGCTCCATCTCGCCCGTATTGGGCGCGGCAAAGATCACGCGCTGGCCCTGGGCAGTGAGCTTCTTGACCTCTTCGACCATCGCGGGAACGGAACCGTGAAAACGCACCGTCGGCTGCGTAGAAAGCTCAATCAGCTGCGGATCAGGCATTTGCGGATCAACCAAACCCAACGCTTCTTCTGCTTGAGCGATCCGCAATAGACCCAGATGTTCCAGGCTGCCGCCGGGCAGGCGATACAGTGTCTGGCTCCATTGCTCCGGCGACAGGTAGATTTCCTCTGGTGTCGCCAGCTTGCCGACCAGGCTCTGTTCGTGGCGTTGTTCCACTCGGTCCCACCAGTGCTCATGCTCGGCTTCGACGGCAGAAGGCTCGTTCACGAAAACCACCGCTTTGGGCAGGAGATCAAACAGGGTGTTCCCGGCGCCGGCATTGGCGTAGAACTCCCAACCGGGGAAAACCGTCACGCCGGTCTCTGCCAGTGAGCTGCGCACGGTCTCTGCCTCCCCTTCCACGCGAGCGCCGGAAAGGCGGGCATGAATCTCAGTAAGCAGCTCTTCCCGAACTGGTGTTTCCGTCAACGGAAGAAGCACGACCTCATCCACCGGCGCAGCAGAGCGTTGCGTACCAGGATCAAACTTACGGATCGATTCAACATCGTCGCCAAACAGCTCAATGCGCAACGGACGATCGGCTTCCGGGGGATAGGCATCCAGCAGGCCGCCGCGAACCGCGTATTGTCCCGGCATCTCCACCACGTCGACTGCCGAATACCCAACGGTGTTGAGGTGTTGCACCAGCTCATCGAGGTCAAGGGCTTCTGTACGACGGACAATTCGCGCCAAACCGGTGTAATGCTCGGCCGTTCGCAAGCGCATGGCTGCCGCCGCCAGCGGCGCAATCACAATGGAAGCGGCGCCGGTTGATATTTTCCATAGCGCCGTGGCTCGCTCTTCCTGGATTTCCGGATGCGGCGACATGTTTTCAAACGGCAACACATCATACGCAGGCAGCCGGATGACCGACTGCGAATTGCAGGCGCCTGTGAGCTCACAGAAGGATTGAATGACCGGATAGATTGTTTCGGCAGCGCGATTGTCAGGAACGATAAGAATCAGCGGCGCGCCCGCAGCCCGTTGCAAGTAAGGAATCAAAAGGGATTTTGCGGTAGAAACCAGCCCAGACAGACGGATCCGCCCCGAAGGGGGCTTTACCTCCCCCCTCCGCTGCCTAAGATATTGGGCCGCCTGCTGGAACCCAGGGTTCTTTTCCACGTCCGCCAGGACTTCGCGGACGAACGGAAGGATCACGCAACCATTTTACCGCAGCCCTGCCGCAATTCACTGGGTTACTCCTTTTCCGCCACTGCAGATTTTTCTTTCTTTTTACTGGGAATCGGGTCGCCGCGGAGCACGACCATCTTCTCAACGATCTCCTTGGCGATACGTCCATACACCGTTCCGCGCAGCGAATCCACTTTGCCGGCCATTACGATCGTGTCAGTGCCGCGATCAGTCACGGTATAACTGAAGTGATTGGAGAAAGGTACACGCTTTACGCGCACCAGCAGATCAGCCAGTTCTTGCTTGCCGGTAATCTGCAGGTCCCAGGCCTTGAATTCGGCCTGGCCAAGCAATGAACTCTCCAGCGCTTCGCGCTTCATGTAAAAAGTGTCAGTCTCAACGTAGAAACTATGCGCCTTTGAGACCAGCTCATGATTGTCAGGCAGGCGATGGCTAGCCTGTGTCCAGGCGGCCGAAACAAAAAGCAACGTGAATAACAGATATTTCTTCATGATGGTCCTCCTTCTTTGAACCGCGGCGATTCTGACATTGCGATCAGTCTCTCGCCAGCGACAAAGAGCGGCATAGGGCGACCACCGGCGACAGACGCCGGCGTAAACTGAAATTCATCGCTAGCGCGATGAACGTCTGCTTACGGTATATTCGAAGGTTCCAATGAAACAGCATGCAAAATCAAAAGAGCTGCATGCCCGTGCTTCGCGGGTGATTCCCGGCGGCGTGAACTCGCCTGTGCGGGCCTTCAAGTCCGTTGGTGGTGAGCCGCCATATATCGTGCGTGGCAAGGGTTCACGCATCTGGGATGCCGATGGTAACGAATACGTCGACTATGTCGGCTCGTGGGGACCGCTGATTTTGGGTCATGCTTTTCCGAGCGTAGTTGAAGCCGTGGAAAGAGCCAACCGTAATGGCGCCAGCTTCGGCGCCAGTACGCCGATTGAAGCCGAGCTGGCGGAAGAGGTGATCGCGGCATTTCCGTCGATAGACAAAGTGCGCTTCGTCAGTTCCGGGACGGAAGCCACCATGTCTGCCATCCGCCTTGCCCGGGCCTTTACCAGGCGCAAATACATTATCAAGTTTGAAGGCTGCTATCACGGCCACGCCGACTCGCTGCTGGTAAAAGCCGGTTCAGGCGTGGCGACTCTGGGCATTCCCGGATCGGCCGGCGTATTGGATGAACAGGCGACCTTCACGCTGGCATTGCCGTTCAACAGCGAGCCGGCTGTTCGGGAGGCCTTCGACAAGTTCAAAACCCAGATTGCCTGTCTGATTGTTGAACCTGTGGTTGGCAACATGGGCTGTGTTCCGCCGCGCCCGGGTTATCTGGAATTTCTTCGCGAGATTACGCGGGGGCACGGTACTGTCCTGATCTTTGATGAAGTCATGACCGGGTTCCGCTTGAGCTTCGGCGGCGCCCAGCAACTTTTCAACATCAAGCCCGATCTGACGACGCTGGGAAAGATCATCGGTGGCGGCCTGCCGGTAGGAGCATACGGCGGGCGTGCCGAACTCATGGACATGATTGCGCCAGTGGGGCCGGTGTATCAGGCGGGAACGCTCTCGGGCAATCCATTGGCGATGGCGGCCGGTTTGGCAATGCTGCGTGAGTTGAAACAGCGCCCAGACATCTATGCTCAGCTGGAGCAGAGAACAGTTTCACTTGTTGATGGCGTCCTAGCCGCAGCAAAAAAGAAAGGCATTGCCCTCACCGCCAATCGTGTGGGTTCGATGTTTACCTGGTTCTTCCAGGCAGGAGAAGTCAGCGATTGGGATACAGCTGCGAAGTCAGATACAGCGGCATTCGGAAAATTTCATAACGCCATGCTGGAGCAGGGCATCTATCTGCCGCCCTCGCAGTTTGAAGCCATGTTCGTGAGCGCATCACACACTGAAGAGGACGTACAAAAAACCATTGCAGCGGGCGCCGCGGCACTGTCAGGACAGTGACTGCACGCCTGGAAAGGGGACAACAAATGAAAGGATTCGCAGCCCTGTTATTGGCGCTGCTCGTTTCGGCGGTGAGCTTGCACGCACAAGAGACGCCCAGGATCGAGCTGTTTGGCGGTTATTCTTTCAACCGGGCAACCTTCCCGTTCTCGGTCAATTTAGAGCCTACCGTCAATCCCGGCAATGGGCATGGCAATCTTCACGGATGGAATGTCTCGGCTACCGTGAATCCCACTCGATGGCTGGGCGTGGTGGCGGATTTCGCCGGATATTATGGTTCCCCAACAGCCAGCGGTGCAGTATTGCTTCCGCCGCCTTGCTTCGAATGCAATCAGCCGGTCTCTGCAACCCTGCACAATTTGTATACGTTTACATTCGGGCCGCAGCTCTCCCTGCGGTCGAATAACTCTACGTATTTTGCTCATGCGCTGTTTGGCGGAGCACGCGCCAACGAAGACGTGCTCCCAGCGCTTTTTCCGGCACGATCCAGTACAAGCACCTCTTTCGCCACGATTCTGGAGGGAGGCGCTGATGTGGGATTCTCACGGCACTTCGCCATTCATCTGCAGCCGGGCTACCTGATGACGCACATCCTCGACCGCAGACAAAATAGTTTCCGGCTTTCGACTGGGATTGTGTTTCGATTCAGCCACTAGCTTTCTATGGTTTGCTAGGCCCATATGTGATCTTTTGTAGTAACTCGAGCTACACTGTGTCCGATCAGGAGCACGCAAATGCGCACACTTGCGGCAGTATTTGCCATGGCTTTCAGCGCCTTTCTCCATGCCCAAACGCAAGAAGTTCCACGCGTCGAAGTTTCTACGGGCTATGCATTTACACACATAAGCTTTCCGCTCAATCCTGATCCTCTCGCGGGCAATGGATCAGGCAATCTGCAGGGATGGAGCGCCTCGGCCACCGTGAACGTGAACCAGTGGCTGGGAGTCACGGCAGACTTTGGCGGATACTACGGTTCTGCTACGGGTAGCAGCACGTTCAAACCAGCGAATTGCGTACTCTGCACCGGCGAGGCAATCGGAACGGTCCGCAACATGCACACGTTTGTAGCCGGCCCGCAGTTTTCATGGCATGACGGCAAGGTCACTTACTTTGTGCACCCGTTGTTTGGCGCTGCCCATGTGAGGGAAGAGATGGTGTTCTTTGGCCTGCTCCCAACCATCTCGACTACTTCATTCTGCTTGATGGTGGGCGGCGGAGTCGACTATACATTGTCTCGCCATTTTGCCGTGCGCGGAAAACTTGACTACTTTTCTACTCGAATCCTGGACCACAGGTTCAGCAATTTCCGTGTGTCTCCAGGAATCGTGTTTCGCTTCGGCGGATAACGCCCCCCAACGCTCACCTCGGCTTACCCGGTGCGTCTACTACTCATTCTCCAGGAGGAGTATGCGCCCCAGCTGCGCACGAATCATCGCCGCACTCGCCTTTCTGCTGCATTTCATCACAGCCTGTGTTGCCAAAGACTACGGGAAAGTAACCAGCCAGAAGGTGGCAGATGGCGTTTATCTCTTCACAACCGCTCCCTACGGCGACGTTGGCCTGTGTGGCAATTCAGTAGCAGTTTTGTCTGATGACGGTGTGCTGGTCTTCGATTCCGGAGCCACGCCGCAGACCGCGGCCACGATTCTGACGGAGATCCGCAAACTCACCGACAAGCCGGTGCGCTACCTGGTGAATTCCCACTGGCACTGGGACCACTGGGGCGGGAACCAGGTTTATCTGGCGGCGAATCCCGGGCTGCAGATCATCTCGCACGAGAAGACGCGCGAACTCATGCTCAACGTTGAACCGCGCTGGAACGAGAAGGGTCTCAAAGAAGACCTGCCGCAGTTTCTGGATGGTTTTGAAAAACAAATTGCTGCGGCCAAGGCCAGGAATGCTTCGGCGGAGCGAATCCAGGCGGCTGAGGAGCGACTGGAGGCCGATCGTAACTTTTTGGCGCAGAAACAATCGCTGCGCAAGACCTATCCCAACGTTACTTTTTCAGCTTCCATGACGCTGCTGCTGGGTAGCCGCGAGATCCAGATCCTACATGCACACGCCATTACGCCCGGTGATACATACATCTTTCTGCCGAAAGAGAAAACCCTGATCACCGGCGATATTCTGCTCAGCCCCTATCCCTTTGCCATCGGAGGCACGTACCCGGCAAACTGGAGCCAGACTCTGGAGAAACTCGTTGCTCTCGAGCCCTCGGTCATCATCCCTGGCCACGGCGATGCAGAAACCACGAGCGATTTTCTTCGCAGCAACCTGGCATTATTTCAAGAGCTGCTCCGGCAAGTGAAGGAAGCGAAATCCAGGGGACTGACTCTCGATCAGACGTCGGAAGCGCTGAGCAAAGAGAACACTGACTTGGCAGCCAGGATCGGCATAAAGGACTCGGAGACAGTGGAGGCATTTAAAGCCTATTTTCTGGACGTGTTTGTGAAGCGTGCGTACCGGGAATTGGATGGACCGCTGGGAGATTTGCCGGATGGGATCAGATGAATGTGGTAATTGAGTAATTTAGTAAATTGATAATTGAACAGCGCCTGACGAGGCGTTTGAGGTCACGCCAACTTTTGAATCGCTCCACAACCCCATTTACCCAATTACCAAATTACCCGATTACCAATTCCTCTTAGATTCCCACCGCCCCATAATCAGTCCCTGTTTCCGTGTCGCGTACCTTGTCTTTTTCATACGCACGATAGGGATTACGCCGGATACCCAGCCGGCGCTTGCGCAATTCAAAGCCGGCATAGAGTCCCCCGGCCAGAACTGCGGCTGTAAGCGCGACTACAGACATGATGCGTCCTGGATTTTCCAGCAAGGGGCGGGCAAGATTTGAGGCGGTCAATGCCACGCGCGCCGGAAGTCCCAGAGCCTGACGGAAGTCACTCAGTGATTTCCGGCCTCCGCGCTCCAAGGCACGATAGGAAGACAGCGCGCTGTAAGGCAGGCCCATGGAAAGATCCTGGCCTCCGTGGACAATCAGGTGATCCACGCCGCGATCCTGTTGCAATTCCAGCAACTCTTCAATGGCTGCGCCCAGCGCCTCAGGCTTGGACCAGAGAGAGAGAAAGGCCACGCGGCCCGCTTTATCGATGAGAAATGCCGGGTTCGGCAGCTTGGAGTACTTACGATGAATCCCGCCGCGCAGATCATCCACCACGAGGGGCATGTGCATTTCCTCTTCATCGCGCAGCAGCCGTGCCGCCTCAACTTTTTCCCGCATGGAGCCGTGAGCAGGAATCACTTCGCCAGGGTGGGCCTCGCGAACGTAAACGAAAAGAAACTCTATCTCGTCGCCACGGAAACGATCATACAACTCATTCACGCCGACAATGGAGCTGGCGGTCATGGGACAGGTGGCGGAGCCAAAGAGCAGCAATACATTTTTCTTTTTGGCAAAGTCACTTAGCCGAATCGTCTCCCCATCGAGCGTGGTTGCGCGAAAATCAGGCGCTCGCTCGCCCGGCGCCGGACCGGAGAAGGACGTTTGCGCCAGATCGTGAAAGATCTCCCGGGAAAAGTGCTCGTAATTGTAACTGCTGAAGCCCAGCATTTTTGCTCCTGGTACGCGATGCCTGCCACTCGCCCTGGGGCATCGCCCAAATGTTTCAACCACAAAGGGGTTCGATGCCGCTCAGCCTACTGCCGTTTTCTTAAAGCTACCCTGTCTTAAATTATTTGACCACGATAAAATCATTCTCTTGGATGTCATGGCCGCTTCCTGCCGTAGGGCAAGAAGAACAATTTTACCTGGAGGGAATGAATGGCAGCTTTGAAAGCTGGGGAAACTGCGCCGGACTTTGAGCTTCCCGGAGTCACGGGAAAACAAAGGCTCAAGTTCAAGCTCAGTGACTCCCGCGGCAAGAAAAATATTGTCCTGGCCTTTTATCCGCTGGATTGGAGTCCGACATGAACCAAGGAGATGTCGGCGTACAGCAGCTACCTGCCCAAGTTCGCCGAACACGATGCCCAGGTCGTGGGCATCAGCCCGGATTCAATTTACAGCCACCTTGCCTGGCAGGAGAAATCCATCGGGTGGCAAGACTATCCCCTGTTGAGTGACTATTGGCCCCATGCCGGCGTGGCGCAGCAGTATGGCATCCTTCGCCTGGGAGAACCCGTGCCGGGCATCAATGACAGAGCTGTGTTTATCATAAACAAAGAGGGCAAGATCGTTTTTGCGCGCACGTATGAGCTCGGTCAGGAACCCGACTATGAAGAACTGGTTACCGAACTGGGAAAAATGAGTTAGACAAAATAGATTGCGGCAACGGAAAAGGAATGCCCTCCAATGCGGAGGGCATTCCTGTTCGAAGGCGGTCTTTACTGCGCCGTTGTCTTCTTCTTGGTTTTGGTTCCGCTCTTGGCAGGAGCGGGCGTCTTGGCCGCCGGGGCCTTGGCCAGCATGTCTTCCACAATCTGTGAAAGCTGCGATCGATCCGTCACCTCTACCGCGGGCGTAGCCGCGCCGCCATTGCCAACAACGAAGATCGTCGGCGTGTGTTGGAGCTTAATCTGCTGACCCAGGTTCTGGTCGGCGAGAACTTTCTCCTTCAGCTTCCCTTCCGGATCGAGAGCAAACGGCAGTGGTGTTTTGTTGTCGTTGCCGAACTTTTCAGCATACTGACGCAGGTTATCTTTGGTGATCTGCGGCTGGTTGCTGTAGATGTAGCCGCGAAAATCGTTGCCCAGTTTCTCTGATTTGGTATCAAAATAGCGCGCGTAAATGGCTGCGTCAAAGGCCCAGGGATGAATGTTTGTCAGGGGAAAGTCATGCAATACCACCGGCACATGATGCGCGTTCGCCGTATCCCATATCAAAGGATAGGCGCGCGAACAATCCGGGCACTCCATGTCCTCAAATACCACGATAGCCACTCTGGCGCCCGGAGGCGGCTTCAACGATGAGCCATCAGCGGCATAAGTGGCAATCGATAAGGCGGCGACGGCAAGCGCCGCGAAAGTCCTGGTCAAGATTTTCATCGTATAACTCCCTGAATTGATCGTTTCTGCTGGTTCAAAGCGCTTTTCCTTGGCGCTGGATTCCTGGCTTTCGCAGTCTGTACTTTCCTTAGGACATCGTCAATCATCTGGTTGAGCTGATCGCTTGTGATCTCCTCTACTGCAGGCTGGGAAACCCCGCTATTACTGATAACCCATATTGTAGGCGGATGTTCCACGCCAATCCGCTGCCCCAGTGCGAAATCGGCCTTCACTTTTTCCGCCAGTTTTCCCGCAGGATCGCTGTCCGATGGTAGGACGATCTTGTGTTCATCGGCAAATTTCTGCACCCATTGCTGCAGATTGTCGCGTGAAATCTGCTTCTGGCTGGCATAGATGAAACGCCGAAATTCGTTGCCCAGCTTCGCGCTCTTGCTGTCCTGACTCTCAAAGTAGCGCGCCCACACGGCCGCCGTAAATGACCAGCTATGCCGGGGCAAAGGAAAGTCATAGCGGAGGACAGGAATCTTGTGCGTATTCGCGGCCTCCAGCATCACAGGATACGCGCTGGCGCTCTCCGGGCTCTCCAGATCTTCAAACACCACAATGGCCGCCTTGGCCCCGACTGGCGGCTTCAAGACCGAAGCGTCCGCGGCATAGGCTCTTAATGCCGTCGTTGACAATACGGCCAGGGTGATGGCCCGAGTCGAAGGGAACATATTGGAATTTTACTAAGAATAGAGTCGGGATTTCCCGTATCTGCCAATCTTTGGGCCGTGTACGAGAGTAAGAAGGCCGTTTCGTTCGCTCAGTTCGGAATCAGGTTTACCTTCTGAGCGGTCTTTTTGATAACGCTGGCCAGTCGGCGAAAAGGACCGGGTTTTGGCGCAGCCGGGGCTGGTAGCTCTTCGGTACTGTAAAACTGCTGGTAAAACGACTGCCGGTCGGCAGGGACGGCTGTGAGAGGAAGCGGTTCAGAGGGATGAATGGCAGGATCAAAGCTGCTGCTGATCGCGCTTCGGACCACTCTTGAGCTGGTATTCGACGGAACCGAGGCATGCAGGGTTAGCCCGAAACCTAAACAGAGCAGACTGGCAATCATTAGGCGCACAAACCAAATTATAAGCAGCTGCACGGCATTTGAATGGCATGAAAATCACCTTAATCCTTAATCCTTACGGCCAGTGTTCTGCGGTGTCTCCTGGGTCAGTTCCGAGGCGGCAACGAAGCGCTTGCCTGGATACATCTCCAGCAGCCTGCGCGTGGCTTCTACAGTATGGCTTCGATCTGCTCCGAAGCCGAGATGTCCGCCGTCATGAAACAAGACGATCTCCGCCCGGTACGATTTCAGCCTGCGATTTACCTTGCTGAGAATGACATCCGCTGATGGTGCATTCCAATCGTAGCCCGTGATTGACCACATGACCGGCTTCAATCCCAGAGAGTGGGCAGTGCGCAGGACGTTAGGTCGCCGGCCACCAAAAGGTGGACGAAAAAAATCTGGTTTTTTGCCCAGTTCATCTGCCAGAGCTTTATTGCAGTCTTCCAGCTCCTGGCGCAGCCGTGCAGCAGAGACAAAAATCAAATTTGGATGGCTGTAGGTATGGTTGCCAATTTCATGCCCGGCTGCGGCGATAGCGCGGGCGATGTCAGGGCGCTGGCGTACGTATTTCCCAATCAGAAAAAACGTCGCCTTCGCTCCGTGGCGGGCCAGCACGTCGAGCAGGCGGACCGTGTGGGGATCGTTAGGGCCGTCGTCAAAGGTCAGAGCGATCTGGTTTGGGTCGGCGCCGTGCGTCAGAGTGCGGCCGTAAAGCTGCGACTGCGGCGCCATGGTGGCGTATCCGGCGTAGCTGGCGGCGCCGGCAGACATGAGCGTGATGATGGGCCAAAGCATGGTCTGGAATTAGTAAATGGGTAAATGGGTAAATCTTATTAAAGCAGGTGGCAGCAAAGCCGTTTTTCATTTACTAAATTACCAAATTACCCATTTACCAATTCCTTTCCGCTTTCCACAGCTGTTGACTGATTGCTCATTGCCAGCGGCGGCTTTGCGATATATTCTCAAAACCAGTCCGCGACCGTGACTCATGGCCAAGCTTTTTGAACCACCACAATATATAGCAGTGGAAGGGCCTATCCGTGTAGGCAAGAGCACGCTGGCCAACATTATCGCGGACCGGCTGAACGCGCAGCGCGTCATTGAGCCGGAAGACAACCACTTTCTCCGCGCCTTCTACGAAGGGGAGCGTGGCGCCGGTTTCCAGGCCCAGTTTGCTTTTCTGATCCGCCGTTTTGAGCAGCTCCACCGGCTGGAGGTTGGGCCGACTTCACACAAAACCGTCGTAGCCGACTATATTTTCGAAAAAGACAAGATCTTCGCCTACATCAATCTCAGCGACCCGGAGCTGGAAGTCTATAACCGCTATTACCAGCTTTTCCGCCAGCAGCTGCCGTCTCCTGACCTGGTCATCTATCTGCAGGCCTCGCCGGAAGTGTTGAAGAAACGGCTGCGGAAAAAGAACCAGGCCGGTGAAGCCGCGGTGAGCGATGACTACATTGAAGAAGTGGTCAAGGCCTACGAGCACTTCTTTTTTCACTACACCTCATCTGATCTGCTGGTGGTGAACACCAACGATATCGATTTTGTCGAGCGCCATACCGACCTGCAGGAGCTGCTGCGCCGCGTCAGCGAGCCGATCCGGGGCACCCAGTATTTCCTGCCCCTCGGCTCGACGGGAGCGATGGGAGCCTAACGGCACACCTGCCGGGCGCTCTGTTGCAATGCCTTATTGGCTCCGCTTGACAGCGAGTTGTTGCTCAAGGGCGTTTTCGTAGTGATGGAAGTCGTAATCATGCACGGTGCGGAAGACTTCACGGCCAGAACTGCTCCTGATTACAACCAGAGATGTCGTTACATAGTTCTGATCAAAAAACTTTTCCAGGCCCAGGCTGCGCGCCTGCTCTCGCGATTTGGCTGTGCTGGCCTCTGAGGTGACGTCGAAAACCACGTAGCGGATCCTGCCGCGATAACGCTCATTCATAAGCGCTAGAACAGGTTTCAGATTCTGGCAGTAGGGGCACCAATCGGCATAGACGACCAGCACGAACGGCTTGTTGTCGCCCACCTGCGCGCCGCCGCCGGTCGAGAAGCATGTGAGTGTCACCGCCAGCAACAAAATGATTGTCCGAATGCGCCTCTGCATGTTCCCCCTTGGCCAATCCGGCGGCGCCACTGTAAATCCCGTGTGCTGCGGAGTGCCGGAAAAGCTTGATTCCGCGGCTAGCGTATCATCGGCAAGCCGCGGATCGAGCCAAACTTCGGTAATCAAAAGCACCGGAGGGAACCAATCCGGTAAGGGGAGACGTTACTGCGTGAGCGGCGTGGCGATGTCAACCTGTGCGCGCCACTTGCCGTCTTTATCTTTCTGCCACACAGTGGCGTAGCTTCCGGAGAACGTCGCGTTGCCCTGAGCGCCCTGGAACGATCCGCGCGTGTACCCGATGGTGCCGTCCTTGGAGACGTCAGCGGAATCGATCGTCCAGCTCAGCTTGAAAGTCTGATCGGCCAGCATCTTGGTCCAGGTATCTTTCACAGCGTCTTTGCCGTGGACCCACTTGCCGTTGGGTCCGCACATATACATGTCATCACGGACAAAGCTCATGAACTGATCAAGGTTTCGCGCCGCTACGGACTGCGCCCAATCTTGGTCGGCCTTCTTGAGAGTGGCAGTCTCGTTTGGCGAACCGTCGAGACTGGCGGTGAGAAGAGTGATGAGCCCCAGAAGCAAGGTGATTGAAAAGAGTTTGCGCATGGGTGGCCACCTCGTCAGAGAATTAAAGCACATTTGGCCTCGGAACGGTTTTTGGGCGCTTTTGCCGGCGCATTCGTTCCTTTACCCTTTCTAATCCATCGTTTTCAATTCAGTCGCACCTCGAATTCTAAGTGCCGGCGCCCGCCGCAGCGGGACGCCCTGAGCGTGGCATCGGCAATGCCATACTAAGGGTAAGACGCCATTCTCCATTTTTGCTTCTTTGCCAAACGGTGGCATAGTTACCCGCAAACTGCTTGCCTCCCTCGCTGTATCGAAATACCCCATGGGTATAGCCAAGGCCGCCGTCCTTTGATACTTCGGCGGAATCGGCTGTCCACTTCAATGAATAATTATTGCTATTCAATCTCTTTTCCCATTCGCTCTTGATAGCACTCTTGCCTTCAATCCACCTGTCCTCCAACCACATTCTCACGCCATCATCCTGAAGGAAGTCCATAAACGCATCGATCTGTTTGTGTTCAATGGTCTGAGCCCAACTCCGCTCAACAGTTTTCAGATCGTCTTTGGTCTTTGGATTGAGTAATCTTGCTTCAAAGACTCCCCCCTCAATAAGGGCGAAAATGAATGAGTTAGCAATGAACTGGAACGCGATGACGCCACTGATGAAGGTATTCATCACATTCAGGTTTTTCAGGAGGAAAATTCCTAGAGCCGCCACTGTGGGCAGGTCGGCATAAAGCAGCACCTTTAAATACCTTGGCTTCTCCGCAGGACATGCCCGCCAGATGAGCCAATCGGCAATTGCATAGAAAAAGGCCACTGCAAGCACGCACCAGAGATGCGCTCGATATTTATGACCCGCCAGAAAGCTAAGGGCAAAGCCTGTGCCAAGCAGGCTTAGACCCAGCATTAATGGAACCCCCGCATAACTCAGTGCCAGCTTCCCTGATTTTGTGATCGTTGAATAAACACCTGATTTCCAAAGCGGCGAATAAACATAAGAGATGACGGAAAAGATCAAGTTCCAAGTGAGAGCGGCAATTTCCCACTTTTCGTGGGCGGATCTGAAAACATACGGCACTATGAAGGGGTGCCCCCAAAAAGTCGTGTGTTCCGACGTCATCAGTAAAATGAAAAGTGCAAGAAATCCCCAGGAGAGTAATGGCTGCCACTGAAGATTACTCCATCTAGGAGGTAGAGTGCGTTGTACCCATGACGCAGCTCCTTTCAATGGGCTATTTCCAACTATCCATACTAGGTACAAGACCTCAAAACAAACAAAATACACAAAATACTGCTTGTCCCGGGCCAGGTACCAAAAGATCAACACTGTGACAAACAAAGTGCAGTTAAACTGTTGTTGAAGAGCGGTCCAAACGGAGTTCCATGCTTTCTTGGCCTTCTCGGAAAGTTGGCTCACGGCGTCTCCTTCGGCAGGACGACTCTAATCTCGACCCGGCGATTCAACTGGCTGGCACCGTTAGTCTTTTCTAGAAGCTGGCGATCTGCTCTGCCTAATGTCACCATCCTCGCATCGGGTATTGCATCGGGGGTGTTCCGGAAATAATTTGTCACCGCCTCTGCCCGCTGTTCGCTCAGTTTTTGATTATCAAATCCATCCCCCTGTCCTGTCCGATCGGTATGTCCGATAATGCAAACAAACGCCGTTGCATGCTCGCTGATTTTGCCGGATATCTCCTCAATGAATTCCTCGCTCAACCCCCGAACGTCGTATTTCCCGGGGTCGAACCATACGGTCTGAAGAACATTGCCGGTATCGCAAAGCTCCTTGTTCGCTGGTGGGGTCAGGTCAGCGACGATGTCAATGCTCATTGACTCCCCGGCGCTGGCATACGTTGTTTCCCCGGCGATGCGCCAGCGGCGGTTTGCCTCTGCAAATTGAGTTTCATAGGTTATCTTTCCTCTGCTGGCAAGGAACATCGCCTGGTTTTCTTCGAGTGTGGCCATATGGGTCCTTGAATTCGACGACCAGGCATCGCCGATTTCCTTTCTTAGTGTCTCGTCAGTGTCATTTTCCGACAGGCCGTTTGCCTCGTGTTTATGAAGAGCCGCCAATAATTGCTCAGAGCGCCGAGGCGATTCCGCATTGCCCTGCAGCCAGCTTTGGGCAAGGGCCACGAGCAATTTACGCTCTTGTTCAACCACTTCGCGCCTCGCAACCAGTATGAAAATTTGTTCTCTGGCCTGGTCCACACGCTCGACAGAGGGCAAGGCACGCATACGCCGCAAATAGGGCTCGCACAATGCAACGGCGGCCAATTGGCGGTCCCGAAACTGTTGCAGAGCGTCGTCTGCCGACAGGATATTACGCGCTATCACAGCTTTGCGATTTACTTCACGCAGCGCGATGGTATAGGCGGTAGTGAAAGCCGGAGCACCTATCTTCCCATCATCCTGTGAATCTAGTTTGTCTTTGATGGCTGGCTTCGCCATCAGCGCGCATCCCTCCGAGGAGCGCGCGATTTCCATGATGGCCACCGGGGGTCGTTGATTCCGGGAGGCCGCCGTCTTGGCCAGAGCTGGATACTGGAGCGCCCAGGAGTCAATCGTCGTCCACAGCACATCCACGTTCTTCGAGGAATTGTTACATCCAGAGAGAGCCACCTCCCAATCTGTGTCCTCCAAGTCGACCAATCTGATCCCTTTCTCCTGCAACCCGTCTTCTTCCAGCAAGCCTCCAGCAAAGCCAACCCAAGGCGCGATGCCGACCCGCAGCCGCTTGTCGAACGACATACAATCACTGTTTCTGTTCATGCCTGGAATTGAAGATTTAACGTTCCATAGCGTGGGCAGGATATATGCTTGCAGCGGTGAAATAAGAGCAAGAAACGCCAAGCCGAGTGTGATGCCAAGACGAAGGATCACTTGATAGCTCAGTGGATAATTCTTTTTAAAGCCCATATCGAATCCCCTATACCTTACAGTTTCTACATAGGCATAAATACACCAGCCCACTCAACGCTGCGCTGAGACAGGCATTTGCTTGAAACGTGACAAAGGTTGTTTGGGGCCGCGCAAAACAGCTGTCATTCCAGGGCCATTTACAGGAGTAACCCGTGAAGAGAAGGCACCTTGGACGAACTATGCCAGTCTGCGAAAGGGAGTGCCGAAATAACCTACGCTAAGGCCCAGAGTTCGTCAATAGGTTTTTACGCTTCAGTCGTCGTTAGTTGCGCGTCGAACGTACTCCCGCCCAACATTTTTGCGCTTGGCATCTGCTCGGTGAGAATACATTAATGTTTTTGCTACTGGATGGTCTCAATTTCCTGAGCATTTGGCAAAACCCTTTCCTCGTCTAGAATGTTTGCAATGGCAGAAGTGAAGACAATCCGGCTTACGGAGCAGGTGAAAGCTGCTGGTTGAGCGAGCAAGCTGAGTCCGGCGGCGCTGGACGCGGTGCTTGGGAAATTAGCCCGGCAGCATGACCCTAACGTTCTGGTCGGCTTTGATACAGCCGACGACGCCGGCGTGTACAAAATTTCCGACGAACTCGCCCTGGTGCAGACCACGGACTTTTTTACCCCAATCGTTGACGATCCCTACACCTTCGGCCAGATTGCCGCTACCAACTCCCTGAGCGACGTCTATGCCATGGGCGGACGGCCGTTGAGCGCCCTCGCCATCGTATGCTTTCCGGACAAGGGCGATCTGGATGTGTTGCAACAGATTCTGGCCGGCGGCCTTTCCAAAATGATGGAAGCCGGATGCGTCGTGATTGGCGGCCACAGCGTCCGCGATCCGGAGATCAAGTTTGGCTATGCCGTGACGGGTACCATCCACCCACAACGCGTGTGGAAGAACAGCGGCGCGCATGCCGGTGATGCCCTGGTTCTAACCAAAGCATTGGGCACTGGCGTGATATCCACGGCCATCAAGCGCAGCGAGGCCAGGCAGTCGTGGATTGACGCTGCAACCCGTTCTATGACCACTTTAAACGCCAAAGCAGCGCAGATCGCTGCGGATGGTCAGTTCGCCATACACGCCGCCACCGATATCACCGGATTTGGCCTGATCGGCCACGCGCGCGAGATGGCCGCGGGAAGCGGCGTTGCACTCAGAATTGAAGCCGCGAAGATTCCGCTGCTCGAAGGCGCGCTGGAGTGTGTGCGCGCGAAATTCATTCCCGGCGGGTTGAACAACAATCGCGACTTCGCCGAGTGCATGGTCAGCTATGGTAGTAATGTCCCGGAAGAACTCCGGACCATGCTCTACGATCCCCAGACTGCCGGAGGGCTATTGCTGGCAGTGGATCGCAAAGATGCCAGGAAAATAACTGATGCCCTCGAAAATGCAGCCGTGCCTGCCGTTGAGATCGGTGAAGCCATTCCTGCGCAAAAGCCTTTGATTCAGGTTGTTTAGTCGTATTGGCGCTGGCGGCCCTCGACGGCCATCAGGAGCACAACGGCGGCCACGGCCAATCGACGATCGAGCTGCTTCCCCATATCACCGCTAAAGTCGACGCGCATTTTGGGGGCAAATAGATTCCAGTTCTGCTCTGCGGTTCCAACTGCCTGCCCGGCGATTTCAAAGGTATAAGTCTGGGGAATGAGAGCGAGCACAAACCGCCGCACCAGTGCCAGAACCATGGAATCTTCCTGAATGCGGCCGATCTCCTGCTCCGTGGCATCCATGATCAACCACTCTTTGCGCAGCACAGATTTCCAACCTTGCCGTTTCAATACGCCCACTCTCTGATGGTTGATGGAGTCAGTTACGTCAAAGGCTGTGCCCCAATCGATGATCTTGCGCGCTTTGATGTGCAGCAACTCCAGGCTCTGGGTCTCGTCGGTGAAAACCCGGATTTCATCTTTCAAAGTAAAGACCTTCTTGCGAAGGAATGCCAGCGCGTTTCCCAAATGATCGTGGACGTAGAAGCATGGCGCCAGCGAGAAAATCTTTTGCCGGACGAGAAAAGAATCCTGCTGAAAAATGGCCGCAGCAATGGCCGGTTGCGCCACGGGCGTAGTTACGCCTGTTGTTGCCATACAAAAAAATCCTCCTGGAGGGTCAGGAACGGCGGGGAAATTAAGAGGAATGTATGACAGGAGACTGCGTGGAGCAAGGGAAATCGCCGGGGTCTGGGGCTGAGGTAACCAGCAAAACAAAGGGCAGCCGGAGCTGCCCTGTTTATCTTTTGACTGTTTGAAGCTTATGCCGGTGATGGCTTGCCGGGCAAAATGCCAGGCGTGCGTCCGGGTTCAGGCTTAAGCACCTGCTGTACGCCGTCGTCGCCACCCTTGGATGGGATCACGCGCGCCGGAAGCTGCTTGCCTTCGATAATCATCTTGAGCTCGTTGGCATCCAGAACCTCGCGCTCCAGCAACGCCTGAGCGATGCGGATCAGGGCCTCGCGGTTCTGCAGGATGATGTTCTTGGCTTGCTCATAGCCCGTATTCACCAGCCGGCGCACTTCGGAATCGATTTCGCGTGCCGTTTCTTCGCTGAAGTCACGGTGTTGTGAAATTTCGCGGCCCAGGAAGATCTGTTCTTCCTTCTTGCCGAAGGTGAGGGGACCCAGACTGCTCATACCCCACTCGCAGACCATCTTGCGCGACATTTCCGTGGCGCGCTCAATGTCATTGCCGGCGCCGGTGGACATCTGGTCGAGGAAAATCTCCTCCGCCAGGCGGCCACCCATCATCACGGCAATCTGCGTATTGAGGTAGTCGAGCGTGTAGTTGTGCTTATCTGTTTCCGGCAACTGCATGGTCACGCCCAGCGCCATACCGCGCGGAATGATGGTGACCTTATGCAGTGGATCGGCGTGCGGCATCAAGGCTGCCACAATCGCATGGCCCGCCTCGTGATACGCCGTAACCTTCTTTTCCTCTTCCGTGAGCAGCATGCTCTTGCGCTCGGCGCCCATCAGGACTTTGTCCTTGGCCAGCTCAAAGTCATACATCAACACGGATTTGCGGTTGTTGCGCGCCGCATTCAGCGCCGCTTCATTCACCATGTTGGAGAGCTCGGCGCCGGAGAAGCCCGGAGTGCCGCGCGAGAGGATCGACAAATCCACATCGTCGGCCAAAGGAATCTTGCGGGTATGTACGCGGAGAATCTCTTCGCGTCCGCGAACATCGGGCAACGGAACCACAACGCGGCGATCGAAACGTCCCGGCCGCAGCAGCGCCGGATCAAGAACGTCTGGCCGGTTGGTGGCGGCAATCAGAATCACGCCTTCGTTCGATTCAAAGCCGTCCATCTCAACCAGCAGCTGGTTCAAGGTCTGCTCACGCTCATCGTGACCGCCGCCCAGGCCTGCGCCACGGTGACGGCCAACGGCATCGATTTCGTCGATGAAGATGATGCAGGGAGCGTTCTTCTTACCTTGTTCAAATAGATCGCGTACGCGGCTGGCGCCTACGCCTACGAACATTTCCACGAAGTCAGAACCGGAGATGCTGAAGAAAGGGACGTTGGCCTCGCCGGCAACAGCGCGCGCCAGCAGGGTCTTGCCGGTTCCCGGATGGCCTACCAGCAGAACGCCTTTAGGAATGCGTCCGCCAAGCTTCTGGAATTTCTGCGCCTCGCGCAGGAATTCGATGATCTCCCGCAGCTCTTCTTTGGCTTCGTCCACGCCGGCCACATCCTTAAACGTGACTTTCTTCTGCTGCATGGAGAGCAATCGCGCTCTGCTTTTACCGAAACTTAAAGCCTTATTTCCGCCGGTCTGCATCTGGCGGATCATCACGAACCAGAGAACACCCAACAGGAGGAACGGCGAGAACTGGACAAGTGCCATGGGCCAGTTCCATCCCTGATTGTCCTTGATCGTGGTTTTTACATCTTTTTGGTGGTCGTCGAGCGCCTTCCAGAAGTTCTGGTTCGTGGCGGGAACCACCAGGTGGAACATCTCACCGCTTTTATATTTGCCGCGAGCTACACTGCCTTCAATGGTGACGTCACCAATTTTGCCGTCATTCAGCTCGGACATGAATTCGGTGTAGGCGATCTCTTTGTCCTTGCCGCTGTTCGGACCGCCCTGAATCATTTTCCAAAGGACGACACCGACCGCTAGCAGGGTCACCCACAAGATCACCGTTTTGAATGTCGAATTCACTGATTACTCCTAAATTTGCCGGTCAGTAAAAGAGCTCTCCGGCCCACACCTGTCGCACTAATCACTAAGACGTTTTTTATGAAATAAGGTTCCCTGGCTGTTTGAGCCCGGTTCCAACCGATTAGATGCTGAACAAGCTGCTTTCGGTCTTAAACTTTCCACTACAAGGATTTTATACCCATTTGTGTCAACGCGGTGCTCTAAATGCCCGTACAACCGTGACCTAAGGGCCGGCCTTTTCTGATTGACCCGCAATATAAGGCAGATTTCGGCCAAAATGGGGTTCGCCCAGGCCATAGCCTACGACAAAACTCTCATTCATAAGAAAACCAAAGTAATCAGGTTGCAGGGACACACGGCGGCCGGATTGCTTGTCCAGCAGGACCGCCAGTTTTACACTGGCTGCGCCGCGGCTGGCCAGGTTGCGCATGAGAAACTCACTGGTAACCCCTGATTGCACAAGGGCTTCAACGAGCAGCACATGCTGGTCCTTTACATCCACCTCCGGGCTGAAGAAGATTTCTGTGGTGTCAGGATTCGCGTCCTTGAATTCGGCGCGTACAAACTGGCAGACCACCGGGATTTCCAGTTCGCGAACCAGGTCCGCCATGAAGATAAAACCGTTCTCCATTACACCGACAACGTGGATGGTTTTTCCGCGAAAGTCGTGGGAAATCTGTCTGGCCATCTCCTGCACGCGGCTTCTGATTTGCTCGGCGGAGAGAAGCACGTGCGGATATTGGGTCTGAATCGAGCTCACTCCCCGACCTCATGGATCATCAGCAATCTCCTCAATCAGTACTGCTTCACCAACCTGCATGGCAAAGGCTCGAGGACTTGGATATCCCCGCATCCAAACAATCTCACCGGCGCTTTCGATCACCGGCCAGAGTTTGCGCTCTACAGACGAAAATTCTCCACCCAAACGGCTGGGCTGTAACAGCTCTTTTACTTTCTTTGGGGATTGGCAGTGCGCCGGAAAGAACCTGTCGCCCGCATGCCAGTTTCTAACCGTAAGTTGTGGCGAAAGCAGCTTACGGCTTAATAATGAAGCCGCATTATAACCCGAAGGCTTTTGTTTTCCATCGCTTATTACGTGCGCTCGAATCGTTTGTCCCAGCTCAGGGATCCTGACTTCTCCCGGAACCGGTAACAGATAATGGTAGTTCTCTTGCGACTTTACCGCTTCAAGGCTGAAGCGAAGCTCCCGCAGCCCACACTCTGCATGTAACCCTCCGGGCAGAGATAGGTGTTCGGTCTGTTTTGGCTTCTGGATGATGTTTGTAAGCTGTTGAATATGCTTGAATTCGAGCGTAATTCCCAGCTTCTCTGCGACCGCTTGCATAACCAGGTTTCGCAGAGCCTCAGGCTGTGCGCGCAGCTGAACCAGATCCAGGCTTAGAGTTTGTTCAGCATCTCCTGTAGCACTGCGACCGCTGCGAGTCGGCTTGCCTTGCCGAACCAAGCGAGGCAACAGTGTTTCAAGCTCTGTCCGCCAGTAGTCGTCTTCCACGCGAGCTACTTCGGCCAGGTCAGAAAGGGTTTGCCGGATCGCTGGATTGAAGTCCTTCTCCAGCAGTGGTAGCAGGGTATGGCGGACACGGTTTCGCGTGTGCGTCAGGTCGAGGTTGCTGGAGTCATTGCGCCACGGCTGATGAATACCGTTCAAGTAGCTTTCAATTTCCTTACGCGTGATGCCCAGCAGCGGGCGCACTAGATGCTTTTCCCGTTGCTCAGGAGCAATTCCGGCCAGACCACGCACACCCGTGCCGCGCAGGATTCGCATCAGCACGGTTTCCGCCTGATCATCGAGCGTGTGCGCAGTGGCGATCTTGGTGGCCACTTCGCGACGCAAGAGCTCGGCAAACCATTGGTGGCGCAGTTCGCGTGCGGCTGATTCCAGGCTCAGCTTGTGATCGCGCGCAAAGTCCGGCACGCTGGCGGAACCGGCGTGGAACTCAAGCTGGAAGTGGAGCGCCAGGTTCGTGACGAATTGCTGATCCGAATCGGCCTCAACGCCGCGAATCTGGTGATGGAAGTGCGCCACTGAGAGCACAATGCCGAGCTCCTGGCGCAATTCCAGGAGCATGCGCAGCAGGGCCACCGAATCTGCGCCGCCGGAAACGGCGACTGCGACCCGGTCACCCGGAGACAGCAAACCGTGGCGTCGAATATGCGCTTGGACTTTTTCGAGCATAGGGACAATTCCAGCCCATTCATTGTGGAATAATTGCTGGTGTGATGTACAGAAGACTCAATCCACCCTCTTTGCTGCGCCGCGCGAGCCTGAGCTTCTTCCTGGGGCTTGGCGTCTTTCTTCTTGGCGTGGCGCTGGAAGACACGCTGGACCGATTTGGCATCAGCGGAGTGAGCGCGGTGATTGATGATCTGTTGATTGGAATCCTGGCTGGAGTATTGGTGTTTCTTTACGAACTGCACCAGCACAAGGCCATTCTGCGTCAGATGCGGATTATCGCTGAAATGAACCACCACGTGCGCAATGCCCTGCAGCCCATCCTTTATTCGCCTTATGTCAGCGAGCAGGCAGAACAAATCAAGATCATCCAGGAAAGCACACAGCGAATTCAGTGGGCGCTGCGTGAGATCCTTCCCGGAGAAGCAGAAGAAGCGCCTCCACACCAGGGGACCTCGGCCGCAGCCTGATGTAAAACCCGTCATGGCTGATTTCACTTGTGGCCTTCCGCACCCGCTCGATTGCCAGAATTGTTATACTTCTCACCCCGTATGAAGGTCATCGTCATCATTCCCGCGGCCGGTCTGGGTACCCGCATGGCGCCGGCGGGGAAAAAGGGTGTGCCTTCAAAGCAATTCTTTGAGATTCAGGGCGTCCCGATTGTGATTCACACGCTGCGCGCTTTCGCGCGCAACAACCAGGTCGGCCAGATTGTGGTCGCCCTGCGAAAGAACGAGATCGAGCGCTTTACCCGTCAGCTGGAAAAAGAGAAGCTCAGCGCAAAAGTGGAAGTGGTTGAAGGTGGCGAGCACCGTCAGGAGTCGGTGGCGAACGCACTGGCCTATTTGAAAGCGGCGGCGGATGACATTGTGCTGGTGCATGATGCGGTGCGCCCGTTTGTCGATGACGAGATTATTGCCAATGTGATCCATGAAGCCTCGAAGCATGGAGCGGCGATCGCCGGGTTGCCGGCGGTTGACACCATCAAGCAGGTGGAACGCGCCGCCGAGGGAGCTATCATTACCGCCACGATCCCACGCGAGCGCGTGGTGCAGGCGCAAACCCCGCAGGGCTTTCGCTTCGAACTGATTAAGCGCGCCTTTGACAGCGCGCTGGCCGATAGCTTCACCGGCACCGACGAAGCGTCACTGGTAGAGCGGCTGGGAGAGAGTGTGTGGGTGGTGATGGGATCGGCGCGGAATATCAAGATCACGACACCGGCCGATATGGAATTGGCGGAGTTCTTGATGCGGGTTTCACCAGGCATGAAAAAGTGAAAAACCTTACCGCGGATTTGCGCGGATGACCGCGGATCAACAAATGGAAAGCACAAATTCAAAGCTCCTGCATTCTGAGTTGACGGATAAGATTATTGGTCTCTACTACGAGGTCTACAACGAAGTGGGTCATGGGTTTCTGGAATCCGTCTACAGCAATTGCATGTATTTGGCGCTCAGCAGCGCAGGTTTGGCCGTACGAAGAGAGATTGCTATACCGGTCTACTTCCGCGGGGTCGACGTAGGAAAATTCAAGGCGGACTTGGTCGTCGCTGAGTGTGTTCTCATTGAACTCAAAGCGGTGCAAAACCTGGATCGGTCGCACGAGGCCCAGGCGATGAACTATTTACGTGGCACTGAGTTGGAAGTGGCATTACTGTTCAATTTTGGAGGACATAGACCTCAGTTTAGAAGATTCGTTTTTGAAAATGAAAACAAGAAAATCCGCGTTCATCCGCGTGTATCCGCGGTAGGAAACCCATGAGAATTGGCTATGGCTGGGATTCCCACGAATTTCAATCTGGCGTTCCGCTCAAGATCGGCGGAGTTGAACTGCCTCACGGCAAAGGCCTCGCTGGTCACTCCGATGGCGACGTGTTGCTGCACGCGCTGACCGATGCTCTGCTCGGCGCGGTCGCCGCGGGCGATATTGGCTCTTACTTTCCGCCCACCGATCCCAAATGGAAGGGCGCTGATTCAGTGATCTTTTTGGAAGAGGCGCTCAAGCAGGTCCGCAAGGCTGGCTACGTGGTCGCAAACGTCGATTCCACATTGATTCTTGCCGTACCCAAGATCGTGCCCCATGCAAAAAGAATTCAGGCTCGCGTTGCTGAGTTGTTGGGCGTGAACCCCGATCAGGTTGGCATAAAAGCCAAAACGCCGGAAGGTATGGGCACAGAGAATGCGGCAATCGCGCACGTTGCGGTGCTGATCGATCGCGTGAAAAGAAATTCCCGGCCTGCGAAAAAGCGTATTGCGAAAAAGAGACGCTAGGGCTGTTCTTCTGCTTGTTTCGGATCGAACCAACTGCTAACCTTAGCTGCCTCGTCGAACGCATTTCACTCCGGTGGTGCATATGAAAAAGCTCTCCTTAATCTTCACGCTGCTTCTCTTTGTCGTCTGTGGCGTCAGCGCCCATGCAACTGGCCCGCTGCTCCTGCAAACGCCCACGCTATCCAAAACGCATATTGCTTTCGCTTATGCCGGGGACCTCTGGCTGGTTTCGCGTGAAGGCGGTGAAGCGCATTTGCTGACCAGCGGCGCCGGCACCAAGAGCGGTCCGGTGTTTTCCCCCGACGGGAGCATGATTGCCTTTACCGGCGATTACGACGGCAACGTGGACGTCTACGTCATGCCCAGCGAGGGTGGCGTTCCACGACGGCTCACGCATCACCCGGCCATTGACGAAGTGGTCGGCTGGGCGTCCGACGGCAAGTCGGTCCTGTTCCGCTCCACGCGGAACAGCTATTCGCGTTTCAACCGGCTATTCACGGTTTCGCTCGATGGCGGATTGCCGCACGAGTTGCCGCTGCCGATGGCGGAATTCGGCGTATTCTCCGCCGATGGCAAACACATGGCCTATGTGCCGTACGACAATAACCGGAGACTCTCGGCGATCGGCTGGAAGCGCTATCGCGGCGGGAAGGCCTCACGCGTCTGGATCGCCGATCTTAGCAACCTGAGTCTTGACATAGTGCCGCGCGAGACCTCCAATGATGCCAGCCCCATGTGGGTGGGTAACAAGGTCTATTTTCTTTCCGATCGCAATGGGCCGTTCAGCCTGTTTGTCTACGATCCCAAAACAAAGAAGGTTGAACAGGTCCTGCCGTCCAACGGAGCGGACATCAAGTCTGCATCAGCTGGCCCGGGTGCGATTGTCTATGAGCAATTTGGATCGCTGAACCTGTTTGATCCTGCTACCGGCAAGTCAAGGACGCTGGCAGTCACCGTTCCGGCTGATCTCCCGAATGTGCGTCCGCACTTCAAGAAGGTAGACAATGAAATTGCGGCGGCGGCGCTCTCACCCAGCGGCGCACGCGCGCTGTTTGAAGCCCACGGCGAAATCCTGACGGCGCCGGCGGAGAAAGGCGATGTTCGCAACCTGACCAACACGCCGGGCGCCATGGAACGCGATCCAGCATGGTCTCCAGACGGCAAATGGGTGGCTTATTTCTCTGACGAGTCCGGCGAGTATCAGCTTTTTCTGAAGAGCCCCGATGGAATGGGCGAGGCGAAGAAGATTGGTCTCGGGAATCCCCCGTCGTTTTACTACGACCCAATCTGGTCGCCGGACAGCAAGAAGATTGCGTATACAGACAAGCACTTGAACCTTTGGTATGTGGATTTGGCGAAAGGAACGCCGGTCAAGATCGACACGGATACATACGACGCTCCGCAACGCACGCTGGATCCTGTCTGGTCGCCGGACAGCCGCTGGGTGGCGTACTCCAAAAAACTTAACAGCCAGATGCACGCCGTCTTTGCCTATTCGCTCGATCAAGGCAAGAGCCTGCAGTTGACTGACGGCCTGAGCGATGCGCGTTTTCCAGCCTTCGATCAGAAAGGACAGTATCTCTACTTCACCGCCAGCACTGACGTGGGTCCGACCACGGGATGGCTTGATCTCTCCAGCATCAACCGCCCGGTCACACGCAGCGCGTATCTCATCGTGCTGCGTAAAGACCAGCCTTCACCGCTGGCGCCGGAAAGCGATGAGGAAAAGGCTGCGGATGACTCCAAGCCCGACGCGGATAAAACCGCGAAAGCCGAAGACAAGGGTGAGCAGGAGCCTGCAAATCCGGAAGAAAAAGCCAAAGCCCAAGATGCAAAGGCCGCCAAGTCAGTCAAGAGCGAGGGTTTAGTTGTTCGGATTGATGCGGAAAATATCAGCCAACGTATCCTGGCATTGCCCATTCCCCCGCGCGACTATGACCAGCTTGTCGCAGGAAAAGCGGGAACAATCTTCCTGATGGAAACACCCGCCCGTCCGGGCCCAGACCAGCAGAGCACGCTGTGGCGTTTTGATCTGGCGTCGCGCAAGCCGGAAAAGCTGATGGAGGGAGCGAATAATTTCAGCGTCTCCTTCGACGGCAAGAAGATGCTCTACAGCAAAGGCCGGCGCGAGAACCAGAAATGGTTCATCAGCTCGGCTACGGCTCCGGCGCGCGGCGAAGGCCCGGCGGCCGGCAAGCCAGACACACCGCTTAACCTGGCGCGCATGGAAGTGCTGGTAGATCCCCGCGCTGAGTGGAAGCAGGAATACGCAGAGGTTTGGCGTATTGAACGCGACTTCTTCTACGATCCCAACCTCCACGGTCTGAATTTGCCGGCCACTCGAAAGCACTACGAGCCGTACGTCGAAAATGTGGGCAGCCGGATTGATTTCAGCTATCTGCTGGCGGAGATGCTGGGCGAACTCACCGTGGGTCACATGTACATCCGCACGCCCGCGGATCCCCCCTCAGAACAAGGCAAGGTGGGGCTGCTGGGCGCCGACTACACGATTGAGAACGGTCGCTACCGCATCGCAAAGATTCTGCAGGGCGAAAACTGGAACCCGCAGTTGCGTGCTCCGCTGACGCAACCCGGTGTCAATGTGCAGGAAGGCGATTACCTGCTGGCTGTCAACGGCCGCGAACTGCGCGGAACCGACGAAGTCTTCGAGCTGTTTGAAGGCACAGCGGACAAGTCCACTGCGCTCAAAGTCAGCGCAACGCCGGATGGCAAGAACGCACGCACGGTAACGGTCGTGCCGATTGAAAATGAAGGCGCGCTCCGCAACCGCGCGTGGATTGAAGGCAATCTCCACAAAGTGGATAAGCTCAGTGGTGGTCGCCTGGCGTATGTCTATCTGCCGGACACGGGGTTCGGCGGCTACACCTCATTCAATCGCTACTTCTTTGCGCAGGTCGGGCGAGAAGGCGCGGTGATTGATGAACGCTTCAACGGCGGCGGTTCAGCGGCGGACTATGTGATCGACTATCTCCGCCGCCCGCTCGAAAACTACTGGATGACACGCGACGGCAAGGATTTCACCACACCCGTCGGAGCAATCTTCGGTCCGAAGGCAATGATCATCAATATGTTTGCCGGTTCGGGCGGCGACGCGCTGCCCTGGTATTTCCGCGACGAAAAAGTTGGACCGCTCGTGGGCACGCGAACCTGGGGCGGCCTTGTCGGAATCTATGATTACCCGCAACTGATGGACGGCGGCTCGGTAACGGCGCCTCGCGTGGCATTCTATAACCGTACCGGCAATTGGGACGTTGAGAATCATGGCGTAGCGCCTGACTACGAGGTGGATATCACGCCTCAAGATTGGGTCGGTGGCCATGATCCACAGCTCGAGAAGGCTGTTTCCCTGGTGATGGATTCGCTCAACAAGAACCCGTTGCCCGTGGCCAAGCGGCCTGCCTTCCCGAACTATCACAATCAAGCGGAAGGCGTGCCGGCCGCAGCAGGAGCCGGTGGCACGGGCAAGAAACACTAGCCAGCAAAGTGACCTTCGGACATTTTTTGTTAGAGAAAGGGGCGGTAGACGCCGCCCCGTTTTTGCCTAAAGATCGTCCTGAACAATGCTCACCGCATGATGGAGATTTATGGCTACCTCTACAGTTCCTCAAGTCGATTGCGAACAGGTACATGCAACCCTTCTGGTTAGCGACATTCCGACAGCGGTCGAGTTCTACATAAAAAAACTTGGCTTTCGTCTGGGCTTTCTCTGGGGTGAGCCGCCAACGTTCGCCGGCGTGTTATTGGATCGCGTACAAATATTTCTGGCCAAGGGCACACCCAATCCCAAGTCTGGCTCAGTGCAATTTGATGTCGGCAATGCGGATGAGCTGTACGAATTTCATCGCGCTAACGGCGTTGAGATCGCGGAACCGATCAATGATCGGGAATATGGGATGCGCGATTATATGGTCCGCGATTTGCATGGGTATTACCTTGGATTTGGCCACCCTACCTTCACGCTCGGACCGAGGGTGAAGATAGAACGGGTGGATGTTCCGCTCCGGCTGGAAAAGCGGCTGGCAGCTTTGCTGTATGATCTGGCCAAACACAAGCGAATGAGCCTGAGCAGTTGTCTGGAAGAGATCCTGCTGCACACGAATGAGCCGCTGGGCGACGGCGTGGCCAGCCCCCATACCAAAGCGCAGCTTAGATACATCCAGGAGCTGAAAAAGAAGCACGGCATTGACTATGATTGCCACGCCAGCTATCGCTTTGAAGAGTGATTCCCGTCTCGTATCGCATGGGGAGAAATCGTTCATTCAGTCGTTTGCGTAACTTTCCCGAAACTTTCACGTATAGCAATTCGAGAGAAAAGGAACATATGGGAAACAGAACAACCGGCTATTGGATTTGCCTGGGACTTGCAGGGGTTCTCGTGATCGTAGCGCTCCTGATCCGTTCTTCCCCGGACGAACACATCCGCGTATGGACAAGGTATCTGGGATATATCGCGATTGCGCTGGTACTGATCGGGCGCTTTGCTTTTCGCCGGCCTGCACCACCAACTCCGCCTATGCCACGAGATTAGCGAACGACGCTTGTTCGGCTTGGACTTAGGAATTCAGTGAGAGCCAGATGCGCGCTACTTCAAAGAGGCAGATAAAGATTCCGATGATGAAGTAGAGATTCTGCGCAGTCGTGTCGGCGGGCGGCGGAGGCAAATAGACGCCGCGGCTGCGGAAATAGGAATCGAGCACGCGCTCCTGCTGCATGACCTTGTTGGCCAGCGGCCGGTGAAAGAGCGCGATCAGCACTCCCAGAAGCATTCTGGCGATTTCCACCACCATGGGGCAAAGTCTATTCACCCTCCCGCACAGCTACAATCAGTGGAAAAACCTATTTAAATAGCCGTCTGGAGCGCCAGGACGGCCATTTTCGCGTGGTAAAATCAAGGTTAGTCGCTACTCATGAATACTGATCTGGAAAGACTTATCGAACTGGAAAAGGTGGACCGGGAGGTCGCCCGGCTCACGGACGAGATCGCGGCGTTGCCCAAACGGGTTGCTGCCATTGAAGCAAAGCTGGCGGAGCATAAAGCTGCCGTCGAAAAGGCAAAGACCCAGATCAAGAATAATGAAGCCAGCCGCCGCCAGCTGGACGCCGATATCAAGGGCTTCCAGGAAAAGATTGCCAAATACCGGAGCCAGAGCTCCAGTGTCAAAACCAATGACGAATATCGCGCTCTGATGCATGAGGTGGAGTTTTCTGAAAGGCAGATCAGCGCCTGTGAAGATAAGATCCTGGAGCTGATGATCTCGCTGGAGAACGACGAAAAGTCTCTCAAAGTGGCCGAGGCAGAGCTGAAAACTGAATCCGCTGACGTGGAAAAAGAAAAGGCGGAAGCACGGGTGCGCACTGCGGAGGACGAAAAGCTGGTGGCTGGGCTGCAAGGAAAGCGCTCAGAGCTGCGCACCGGCGTGAATGACAGCGCGTTGGCCCACTATGATCGCGTGATGCGCCAACGCAAATCAGCCATCTCGGAAGCGCGCGACCACAAGTGCCTGGCCTGCTTTGTCATGATCCGCCCCCAAACCTGGCAGGACATTCGCAGTAACGAGCAGATCGTGACCTGTAGCTCCTGCGGGCGTATTTTGTACTTTGATCCTGCGCACGAAGCGCCGCCGGAGCCGCCGAAGAGGAAAGCCAAGCCCCGGGCCTCTGAAGCCGAGGCCGAAGCTGAGCAGGAACCCGCGCCTGAAACCACTCCCACGGCCTAGCGCGCATTCCTATATTCTGTTTGCCTGATGGCAAACGGTTCCCCGCAAAAAATAATCATCAATGAACGCGCCGCAGCCCGCCTGCGCGCCGGCCATGTTTGGGTGTACGCCTCTGACGTGCTTAATGACGCTGGAGTCGCACCGGGAGCTCTGGTCCACGTAATTGGACCCAAAAGCAGGGTCCTGGGCTCCGCGATTTACAGTTCATCGTCGCAGATCAAGCTGCGCATGCTGGGCCGGGAAACGCTGGGCTCGGAAGAGGAACTTCTGCACCTTCTTGAGAGTCGCATGGCTGCGGCAATTGCCTATCGGGCGGCGACGGTAAGTGATTCTGATGCGTATCGGATCGTTTTTAGTGAAGCAGACAGGCTACCGGGGCTCATCATCGATCGATACAACGATGTTTTTACATTTCAGATCCTGACGCAGGCCTGGGACAAGCCGGTGCGCAAGCAAGCCATCATTCGGGGAATCCAGGAACTGGCGCAGGCGGAGCACATTGTGGAGCGCGTGGATGCGCGCATCCGGGCGCTGGAGCAGTTGCCGGAGATCGAATCAGCGATGGCCGGCGGCAGCAAGAGCGCGACGACGTTCATCATGAACGGCGTCCAGTTCCTTTACGACGCTATGAGCGGACAAAAGACCGGGGGTTTTCTCGATCAACGGGAAAACTATGTTGTGGCCAGGAAATATGCACGCGGCGAGGCGCTCGATGTCTGCACCTACCAGGGAGGATTTGCGCTGCACCTGGCACGAGCGTGTGAAAGAGTAACGGCCCTGGACATTTCGCGAGAGATGCTGGAAATTGCCGAGCAGAATGAAAAACTGAATGCCAGCGCGAACCGGCAGGAGATCGAGTGGATTGAAGCCAACGCCTTTGATCTGCTCAAAGACTACGCTGCCGCCGGACGGCAATATGACATCATCGTGCTCGACCCCCCGGCTTTTGCCAAGTCAAAAAAACACCTCGCCGCAGCCATGCGCGGCTACAAAGAGCTCAATCTACGCGCCATGAGGATGCTGAAAGCCGAGGGTGTTTTAGTGACGTGCTCGTGTTCATCGGCGGTCAGCGAAGAGGATTTTCTTGCCATGCTGACTGAGGCGGCACAGGACGCACATCGTCCTATGCGACTGGCAGAGAAGCACATCCAAGCCAAGGACCATCCTATCTTGCTGGGAGTGCCGGAAAGCCATTATCTGAAATGCTTTGTTCTGCGGGCGTTATAGATCGTCAAATCAGGCCATTCTGAGAGATACCCCTGTTTTTAATTCGATCTAATACAAAGATAATAAAGACATTAAAATAATTCATCCTATATCTTGACAGTAACACACTCATATTTTATGATTCTTTAATACTGATATTACATCCAAGCATTAGACAGGGCTTTTATAAAACTTCTTTTGAGATACAGGAGATAGAAAAATGACGATGATTACCAGAATCGACCCCTTCCGCGAGCTGGCCAACTTTTTTGAGAACTGGGCGCCAACCGGCAAGGACCAGCTGGCTGCGGGAACCTTTATTCCCCCGGTCGACGTTTATGAAGACGAGCACACTCTGGTGCTGAAACTAGAAGTTCCGGGAGTGAACGAGGAAGACCTCAACGTGAGCGTGGAAAACAACACTCTTACCGTGCAAGGCGAGCGCAAGTTTGAAAAGGAAGAAAAGGAAGAGAATTTCCATCGCATTGAGCGCCGGTATGGCTCATTCACCCGCACCTTCAGACTCCCCAACACGGTAGACACGGACAAAGTGGAAGCCGGTTATGAAAAGGGCATCCTGAAGATCGCCCTGGCGAAGCGGGCAGAAGCCAAGCCGAAGCAGATCAAGGTGGGCAACACGGAGAAAACTCTGCAGGGCCAATAAGCAGAGGTCACGCTTCCGGTTGAACCGCATCGAAACGGGAGATGGGTGTCCATCTCCCGTTTCTTTTGAGCAAGTCTGAGGGAGTCGGCAGGCGAAGTGCTGAGCGGCGCGAAGGACGACAGTAAGAGAGACAATAGATAACGACCCAGAGCAGGAGCAAAGATTATGGCGATACGTTGGGACAAATTCACGATCAAGGCGCAGGAGGCGATCCAGCAGGCGAATGAGATCGCGGGGCAGAACGGCAATCCAGAGATGCTGCCGCTGCACCTTCTGGCTGCTCTGCTGCAGGACCAGGAAGGCATTGTTGTGCCGGTGCTGGCCAAGCTGGGTGCAAATGCGCCCGCTCTGCGGTCCCAACTGGTGGAGCAGATCGGCCGCTTACCAAAGGTTTCCGGGGCTGCGGCACAGCCGCATCTCTCAGCAGCGATGTCACAGGTCCTGGACCTGGCATTCAAGGAAGCCGACACCTTCAAAGACGAATATGTCTCCACCGAGCACCTGCTCCTGGCGATAGCCAAAGACAAAAGCAAGAAAAATGAAGCTGGCCAGTTTTTAGCCTCTGCTGGCGCCACTTACGACGCGATCTTGAAAGCTTTGACGTCGGTGCGCGGTTCGCAGCGCGTGACCGACCAGAACCCTGAGGGCAAATATCAGGCGCTGCAGCGCTATGCCAAGGACCTGACTGAGCTGGCGCGTAAGGGCAAACTTGATCCCGTAATCGGCCGCGATGAAGAGATTCGCCGCGTAGTCCAGGTGCTTTCCCGCCGGACGAAGAACAATCCAGTGCTGATCGGCGAACCGGGTGTGGGCAAGACCGCGATTGTCGAAGGTCTGGCCCAGCGAATCATCTCCGGTGACGTACCGGAGATTCTGAAAAATAAGCGGGTCGTAGCCTTGGATCTTGGTTCGATGCTGGCCGGCGCGAAGTACCGTGGTGAGTTTGAAGACCGCTTGAAGGCCGTTTTAAAGGAGATTGAAGATTCCAACGGCCAGATCGTTCTCTTTATTGACGAGCTGCACACGCTGGTGGGCGCAGGAGCAGCCGAAGGGGCGATTGACGCCAGCAACATGCTGAAACCGGCGCTGGCGCGCGGCGAGCTGCGCGCGATCGGTGCTACCACGCTGAATGAATATCGCAAATACATTGAGAAAGATGCAGCGCTGGAGCGGCGATTCCAGATCGTCTTTGTTGGCGAACCCAACGTGGAAGATACGATTTCGATTTTGCGCGGCCTAAAAGAAAAATACGAAGTCCACCATGGTGTGCGGATCAAGGACTCTGCGATTGTCGCCGCGGCCACGCTCTCGCATCGTTATATCTCCGATCGCTTCCTGCCGGACAAGGCCATTGACCTGGTTGACGAAGCAGCGGCGTCGCTCAGAATCCAGATTGATTCCATGCCTACGGAAATCGACCAGTTGGAGCGCCGGGCCACGCAACTCGAAATCGAAAAGCAGGCGCTAAAAAAAGAAGACGACGCTAATTCGCGCGAGCGTCTGACTGCTGTGGAACGCGAGCTGGCCCAAATTCGCGAGCAGGCCAATGCGCTCAAGGTCCGCTGGAAGGAAGAGAAAGAAGGCATTACCAGGGTCCGCCAGCTGAAAGCGCGGATTGAGCAGTTGAAGATTGAAGAGCAGCAGGCGGAGCGCAGCGGCAACCTGGAACGCGTGGCTGCGATCCGGTACGGCGAGCTGCGCCAAACGGAGACGGAACTGGCCCGGCTCAGTGCGCAGGCCGACGAAAAGCAGCGCCGCATGCTCAAAGAAGAAGTCGACGAAGAGGACGTGGCAAAGATTGTCTCCAAGTGGACCGGCATACCTGTTTCCAAGATGCTGGAAGGTGAGGTCAAGAAGCTCGTCAACATGGAAGACCGGCTGCGGCAACGTGTGGTGGGGCAGGACCCTGCGCTTTCGCGCGTGGCCAATGCAGTGCGCCGCTCGCGGGCGGGGTTGAGCGATCCCAGGAAACCGATTGGTTCGTTTATCTTTCTCGGACCCACAGGAGTCGGCAAGACAGAGCTGGCCCGGGCGCTGGCCGAATTCCTCTTCGACGACGAGCACGCCCTGGTGCGGATCGACATGTCGGAATACATGGAGAAGCACGCGGTGGCGCGGTTGATTGGAGCGCCTCCTGGATACATCGGCTATGACGAGGGTGGACAGCTGACCGAAGCTGTACGCCGCCGGCCCTATTGCACGATTCTGTTTGACGAAATCGAGAAGGCGCATCCGGATGTGTTCAATATTCTGCTGCAGATCCTCGATGATGGGCGTTTGACTGACTCTCGCGGCCGCACCGTGGATTTCAAAAATACAGTGATCATCATGACGTCGAATATTGGCGCCAGCTATCTGCAGGCCGAGGGCGTAAGCTCGCCGGAAGCATTTGCAGAGGCGACAGAGCATGTAATGGAAGCGCTGCGGCAGCATTTCCGTCCGGAGTTCCTCAACCGTGTGGATGACGTAATCGTTTTCAGCCCGCTGGGCGAGGAGCAACTGACGCACATCATCGAGCTGCGGCTGGACGATCTGCGGAAGCTCCTGGCCGATCGCAAGATCACGCTTGAGCTAACTGCGAGTGCGAAAGAGCTGCTGTTTATCGAAGGCTATGACCGAGCGTATGGCGCGCGTCCGCTAAAGCGCGCGATCCAGAGGCTGGTCCAGGACCCGTTGGCATTGAAGATCCTGGAAGGCGAAGTGCTTCACGGCGACCACGTGGTAGTGGATGCCGACATCGCCTCGCGGAAGATGGTCTTCACGGTGAGTGGGCGGACGAAAGCAAAGGAACCGGCCCGCAGTCGAAAGGCCGGGTAAAGCCCGCGCGAAGCCTAAACGCGAGCCAAGGCGCCAAGAAAATCGCCACGGGTCGCGTTTTTTCTTTGGACTGATTCTCCAGCATCTGGTTTATACTCCGGCATCCGCGCATGGCCGCCGAAGTACAACCCGCTGTCGCTGCCAAAGAGACGGCGGAGCTGTGTCCAAATTGTGGCAGCGATTTTCTTGGAAAATTCTGCCACACGTGCGGCGAAAAATGGTTTCACCGGCACGATCTCGCGCTCAGGCATTTTGCCGTGCATGCCGTCCATGAACTGACGCATGTGGACGCGAAGTTCTTTGCTACGGTCCGGTATCTCTTCACGCGGCCCGGGTTCTTGACAACCGAGTATATCGCCGGTCGAAGATCGCGGTATATGAAGCCGCTGAGCTTGTTTCTGGCAGCTGTTGCTCTCTTATTTCTTGCCGATTCCATCCATCCACTATCTGTGTACAACATACAGTGGCTTGCGCAGCAAGATAAGCAGGGGAAGATGAATGCAGCATGGGAGAAGCTGGCTGCGAAGAAGCATGTACCCAAAGAAGTGATTGTGGAGCGGGTTCAGGAACGTATCCATCGCGTGGTCACAGCGGTCCAGTTCGTGAATGTCGTGGGAATGGCGGCGATCTTATGGCTGATGTACCGGAAGCGGTATTTCGTCGAGCACCTCATCATGGCCCTGCACTATCTGGCGTTTGTTGAATTGTGCTCGCTTCTATCCTGGCCGGTCAGTTCCATCATCGGCAGTACCGGCCGCCCTGCGTTGATCTTCTCATTGCTGAAAATGGTCCTGTTTGTCGCTTATCTGTTTTTGGCATTCCGCCGTGTTTATCAACAGAAGAAAGGCCTGTCCCTGGCCAAGGCAGTGACCACGTTTGTGTGTTTGCAGTTGGTGTTGGTCCTCACTCCGATTGTGACGCTGGTCGGAGCGGTGATCGCCGCGGCCAGATCATAACTTCGCCTCCATTTAACCGCCCAACCTCGCGGCGCTGGCTGACGTCTCACTATTCAGGGAGGTAAGGAATGCCAGCAAGAAAGAAATCCAGCACTTCGCGCAAGAAATCGACCGGCCGGAAATACAGCAGGAAAGCCGGAAAAGAGGTAGAGACTGAGATGCATCACATGCGCTCAGGCAAACATTCAAAGAAGCATCCGATCAAGAGCCGAAAGCAGGCGATAGCGATCGGACTTTCCAAGGCGCGTAAGAAAGGTATGAAGGTGCCGCGCAAGAAAGCAGCTTAATTCTTTGTTCCACCTGTCTTCTTAGAGCAGCCGAAGTTGATAGTGCGAAAAAGTTCGAATTCGAGGAGCTCAATGCTCCTCATTCTTTTGTCTTTTTCGATTCCGATTTTTTATGCTTGGAATCTTTCTCTTTTTGGCCGTGCCCGGTTTCCTTCTTCTCTGGCTTGTCTGCTTTTTCTGAGGTGGCATCAGATGCCGCTGCCGGAGGTGTATCGGTTTTCTTGCCGGCGTAGTCGGTCACGTACCAGCCGGTGCCTTTGAACTGAACCGCCGGCGCGTGTAGAAGTTGTTCTAGCGGGCCGCCGCATTCGGGGCACTTTTTGATCGGCGGATCGGAAAACTTACGGATTTTTTCAAATCTATGTTTGCATTTCTTACACTGATACTCGTAAAGTGGCACGCGTGTCCTTTGCAGTCAGAGTCTGAGGGTACTCCCAATTCTAAGTATCAGAAGAATATGGGTCAATCGGGTGATGGTGAAGAGCCGGCGATGCCATTGGTCCCTGCACAGACTTCCTCAAAGGGTGGCCTTTTCTGCTTCTGTAGCGGCGGTTAACGGAGGCGTGTATGTCTTACTTTCGCAAGAGTGGCGTTATCGTTTTCCTGGGCCTGTGCTTCATGGGCGGCGCCCTTTTTTCGCAATCGGATAAGCCAGAAGCCTCTCCAGCCCAGGCCAGCGGGGCACAAGCCGGCCAGCAAAAGACGCCTGTGCTTAAGGTCAAGAGCAGGCTGGTGATCGTTAACGTGGTGGCACGGGACAAAGACGGTCACGTAGTGACCGATCTCGAGGCCAACGACTTCAGCCTTATTGAAGATGGCCGTCCGCAGAAGATCAGCGTTTTTGCCTTCCAGCATCCGGGAGGCGGCGCTCCTATAACCGATTCCGGACCTGCTCTTCCAAGCAACGTATTTACCAACAAACCAAAGTTTCAACCTGCGAGTGCGTTGAACATCGTCCTGATTGACGCGTTGAACACGACCTTTCTCAACCAGGCATATGTGCGGGTGGAGATGGTGAAGTTTCTGGAGAAGCTTCCCCCCGGCCAGCCGATCGCCATCTTTGCCATGGGCAGAAAACTGCGGCTGTTGCAGGATTTCACCACTGATCTGACCCAGCTCAAGAAGGTCATCCAGACCATCAAAGGCGAAGGTTCGCCCGTTCTAATGAGTCCTACCGGTACAGCTGAGGTACCGATGACGCTACAGGGCATTGCCGACCAGATTGCCGCCGATTTTGCCCCGCAGCTGCGTGCGCAGATACAGGATTTCGCCGACCAGGCTGTCTCTGACCTTTCTGATCTTCGAGTGAACTACTCGCTGGCCGCACTCTCCGCGTTGGCGCGAATGCTGGCGGGATATCCGGGACGAAAGAATCTGTTCTGGCTGTCAGAATCGGTGCCGTTTGGAATCTTCCCCGACGCTAAAGTGGGCCTGAGGTCTATCAAGAACCAGGCCGATGACTCCCGCGCCCAGATGTCGGCTGAGAGCGCGCCCAATATTCGCAATGGTGCGGCCCACCAACGTGAATACGTGGACCAGCTGGCCTTGCTGAGTAACCTGATGGCTGATGCCCAGGTCTCGGTTTACCCGATCGACGCACGGGGATTAGTGGGCGGCGCATTTTTCAACGTCGGCAACAATGTGAGCGGGCAGGGACAAAGCGGCGGCCTGATGATGAAGATGGAGGGCCAGCAGGCGGAAGAGTTGTTTCAGGCGCATTACAACATGCGCGACATCGCCGAGAAAACGGGCGGGCTGGCTTACTACAATCGCAATGATCTGGATAATGCAATCCGACAAGGCATGGATGACGGCGCTACCTATTACACCATCGGCTACTATCCGGACGGGAAAGCATGGAAGGGCGAGTTCCGCAAGATCCAGATCTCAGTGAATCGTTCCGGTGTAAAGCTGCGGCATCGGGCCGGCTATTACGCGGTGGACCGCGCCGAGTTTGAGCGGAGACATCCGGAGCAAAGAAATCTGGACCTGGCTGGGGCGCTGAATCCGGATTATCCGATTGCTACTTCGGTGCAGTTTCAAGCCATGGTGGTTCCGCCCGAACTGGGGCAAAGCCAGGTCCGCATCAACATAGCAGTCGCGCCTTCGCAAATCAGCTTTACGCTTGAGCCCGATGGCCTACGACACGGCCAGGTGGATTGCGCGGCGCGCATATTCTCTGCCAGGGACATTGATCATCCGGTACAGACGGTGGCCACCAAGGTGAATGCCGCACTGAAGCCGGATGTGATGGCGAAGATCAACAGTTCTTATTTCCCATGCCAGCTGACGGTTGAACTGCCGCCAGGACATTACTTTTTGCGACTTGCGGTGCGTGAGACCGCTACAGGGTTGATGGGAACGGCGAATGCCGAGGTCACCGTGCCTGGCATCGACGAAAAGAGCAAATCTGCAGACAACGCCAAACATTAACCACGGCGACACCATCCTATGGCTGATCACAAGAAAAAGGGTTTGCTCTACGTGGTAGCCACTCCTATCGGCAACCTGGAGGACATCACCTACCGCGCGGTGCGTGTGCTGAAAGAAGCCGATCTGATCGCCTGTGAAGATACGCGCCACACCGCCAAGCTGCTGCAGCATTACGGGATTGACAAACCGACCGTCAGCTATCACGCGCACAACGAAGCCGCGCGCGCGGAAGAGCTAGTGGCGAAACTGCAGCAGGGACTCAACGTCGCGCAGGTTTCCGATGCCGGCATGCCCGGGATTTCCGATCCCGGATATCGCGTGATCAAGCTGGCCATTGAACGCGAAGTGCAAGTGGTTCCGGTGCCAGGAGCGTCTGCGCTGATCGCAGCGCTTGCAGCGAGCGGTCTGCCGACCGACCGATTTGAGTTCCACGGCTTCCTGCCGGCAAAGTCAGGGCAGAGGCGCAGTTTGCTGGAATCATTGCGCGAAGCGCAGAACACAATCATTGTTTATGAGGCGCCGCATCGGATTGTGGAGACTGTGCAGGACATTGTTGAGCTGCTTGGAGCAGAGCGCCCGATCGTGCTGGCACGAGAGCTGACCAAGGTGCACGAAGAGTTTGTGCGCGGAAGCGCGACTGAGATCCTTGGACGAGTGCAGGCGCAAGAACCGAAGGGTGAGATTACGTTGTTGATCGGCAAGGCCGAGCCTGGTTCGGTGACGTCGCGGCGGGACATTGCCACGCGTCTGGAAGAGATCGTCCGCGAGCAAAAACTCGATGAAAATGGCGCGCTCAAAGTCCTGGCCAGGGAACTGGGGCTTTCCAAGAGTGAGGCGTATCGCGAATTGCAGCGAGTGCGGCGGAAGAGGTGAATGGTACGCAGCGGCTGAAGCCAAATTGCCCGACAGGCTGGTGAGCGATTCCTCAGAACGCTAGGGCTTCTTGTACGGCTCTGTTTTCAGAGCGTAATCATGACTGGAAGCCACGGGTTTCTTTTTCCCATGCGACGGTTTTTTGAGTCCGAGGGCAATATCAGCCAATTCAAGGAAGCGGCTGTGAGATGGAGGGCTGATTGACCGGTCTTCCTGCTGGCGTCTGGAAGCAATCCACAACTTGCCTCTATCCGCACCGGTAGCGCGTTTGGGTTTCTTCCACATGGCAGGATTGCTTCCAGAGTAGGCTGAACGGAGAGTGGCTCGGCGCGCCAAGATGCGCCACGCAGTGAAAAGGGGCTGGGCCGCGGCCCAGTTAGGATTTTCCCGAAGTTTTCAAGCACCGCGCTTTTTATGCGATTCTTTCTTAAAGCCTGGGAAATGGATCACTCTGAGCGCGATATCCGCCAGCTGGAGGTAGCGATTGTTGCTTGTAATTTGACCTACGCCCTTCTCCCAGAGCTCTTTAACGGTAGGGGCCCGTGGAGGTACGGAGGGCCTAACCCAAACTTCCACGCTGCGGACCTTGCCTCGATTTGGAGTTTTCGCCATGACAGGCCGAATCCAACTTGTAGGCTGAATATCTAGAACAGTAGGATGCGACCGCCGAATCTAAGAGGCTTCGTCATCTTGCCGTAACCCCCTGTAACTCGGCCTTTCACCTGCCAAATCGAGTGACGTGCCGAAGCGTAATCATCGTGTCCGGATTGAGATTCTCAGAGAATCGATTTCCACAGCGGCTTACTCAGCCGCAGAAGTGTGATCGTGCACGATTCTCCATCCGTTCTGCATGCGCTTGAAGATCAGTGTGAATAAACCATGCGGCTGTTTGCCGTCAGACATCGTAAGCTGCCATTTGCCGGTGACCACGGCGGAGCGACGGCTGAGCAGATCGATGTTCAGGTCCTGGAATTCGAGTTTGCCCATCTCGCGGCCTCCCGACTGATAGCGCTGCCGGTAGCGCAGTAACGTTGGTTCCCAGCCTTTGGTAACCGTGGCGCCGGAAAAGAACGTCAGGTCGGGAGATTGCCAATAGCCCTTCATGAAATTTTCCAGGTTGCCGTGGTTCCAGGCCTCGACCTGCGATACGAGCAGATGCTTAATGCCCTCTTCCAACTCACCACGAAGCTCTTCCGGGACCTCCTGCTGGTGTTGACCGTCTGTTTGTTGGGGTCCGTTTTGGGAACTGTTCGCCTGGGTTCCCGTCTGCACGATGAACAAAAGCGGAGCCAGAAATAAAGCGAGTAAAGATGTGCGCATGCCGGCTATTGTAAGCTGGCACTTAGGTTGCTTATAGGGTTTTTATCGGGGGCGTAACTGCACGAAACTAAAGTCACATGCACGCTCGTAGTGCGCATTGACCCGGCTCTACAGATGGGTTATTTTCGGCTGACTCGGAGAAATCATCCTCCATCACAGAAGTGCCGATACAGATGTAACGTCTCTCCCCCAAGACATAAGCTAGGGCGCCACGGAGTTAAAAGAGAAGATAAGCCCTCATGATGTCTATTCAGACGGTCGGCCGATACGAGATCGTAGGCGAACTTGGGCGCGGCGCAATGGGCGTCGTATACAAGGCGCTGGATCCAACAATCGGGCGGACCGTAGCACTCAAGACGATGCGGCTCGACGTCCATGGCCTGGACGCGCAGGAAATGGTCCGCCGTTTCCAGAATGAAGCTCGCGCCGCCGGCGTTCTGAATCATCCCAACATCGTTACCATCTACGATGCCGGCGAAGAAGACGGCATTTTCTATATCGCCATGGAGTTCATTGAGGGCACCACGCTGCATGAACTGCTGGCGGAAAAGCACGTGTTACCGACCGACGAGGTGGTACAAATCTCGCGGCAAATCTGTCGCGGCCTGGATTACGCGCACTCTAACGGAATCGTTCATCGTGACGTAAAGCCTGCCAACATCATGCTGACGGCCAACGGCACGGTGAAGATCATGGATTTCGGTATTGCCAAATCCGGCGGGCAGGTCACGAATACCGGACAGGTGCTGGGAACGCCCAATTACATGGCGCCGGAGCAGGTGAAAGGACGTCCGCTCGACGGGCGCTCCGACCTCTTCAGCCTGGGCGTAATCCTGTACGAGATGCTGACGGGCGAAAAGCCCTTTGTCGGCCAGAACGTCACCACAATTATTTACAAGATTGTCAACGAAACCCCGATCACGCCACGCGATCTGGATGTAACGGTCCACCCCGGTTTGAGTGCGATTGTCACCAAGGCCCTGGCCAAAGCGCCTGACGATCGCTATCAGAGCGGCGCGGAGCTTATCCGCGATCTTGAACACTACAAACTGGCAGGCACGAGCCGCAACGGCTCGACCGGAGCGTTTGCGCCGGAGCCTGCGAAACCTGAAAAAACAGTCGTGCTTCCGGTGCGGGTTGCCGGCAACACGGTTCAAACAACGGCAGCAGCCACGGCCCCTGCCAAAGGCCCTATGCCTGTGCGCCGGCCAACTACTGCCATCATCTCCAGCAAGCGCGGCCTGTGGTTTGCTGCCCTGGCTACGGTACTGATTCTAGGATCGGCCATGGGCGGATATGCCTACCATCGGACACAGGTGAAGATGCGGCAGCTGGCCGAGCAGACCAAAGCCAGGGAGGCGCAACTAATCGCTGAACAGCGCCAGCCAGTTGCGATCGCCATTCAGGATCCAACGGCTGAGGCGACTCCGGTCCGCGAACCGATCGCGCCGGATACAACAGTAAAGTTCTTTCCAGCGCGCAAGAATGCTCAAACAGGTCCGCAGAAATTGCCGACACCGGTAAAGGCCAAGGAATCGCCGAACCAGGTTTTTGTGCAGCAGAGCGAATTGAAGCTGGCTTCAACACCGGACGGAGCAAAGGTTGAGATCGATGGATGGAGTGAGCCGAATTGGGTAACACCGTTTACAGCGTCGCATCTGGCGGCAGGCAATCACACGCTGGTCTTTACCAAGGCCGGTTATCTGCCGCAGACGCGCATGGTAGAGTCCCAGACCGGCAAGAGCGTGGAGGTAAACGCTGAATTAGCGCCAACGGTTTCAACTTTGGTGGTCACCAGCAATCCACAAGGCGCAAATGTGTGGCTTGACGGCAAAGACAGCGGAATGGTCACACCGACGCAACTGACCGTGGACAAAGGCTACCATCGGGTGACGGTGAAGAAGGCCGGCTTTAGAGATGCTTCCAGCGATGAGAATTTCTCCGAAGGCCAGACTCTGAGCTTCTCGCCCGTGTTGCTGAGCGTAAACCAGCCATCGGAAGACGGCAAGAATCCGAACTTCCTGCGGCGAATTCTGGGGACTGACACCGTTCCCGACGGTAAAGGATTGGTCCACATCCGCACCAATCCCGAAGGCGCGTCGATCGTGATTGACGGCAAAGTGGCGCCAAAAAAGACCAACGCGCGCTGGCCCGCCGATCCCGGCGTGTACAGCATCGTGCTGCAGATGGACGGATACAAATCCGTGCATAGAAACATACGCGTACAAAAGGGCCGCGTCGTAAACATCGACGAGATCCTGGAAAAACAGTGACTATTTCGGTATGGCCCGCCTCATCATCTCCTCTCCTGACGGGAAAAACGGAATCCTGGAACTCACCAAGGCAGTCACGACCATTGGCCGAGGCAATGCCAACGATCTTGTTCTGAATGATTCCAGCGTCAGCCGCTTTCACGCGGTGATCAAGCTCAGAGACAACGCCATCTTCGTCGCTGACCGCGGCAGTACGAATGGCATTCTTCTTAACGACAAGAAAATCAGCCGGGAAACTGAACTCAACGATGGCGATACAGCCATGGTTGGCAGCTACCGGTTGCGCCTGGAGAACGTCGACGATAAAGGCATACAGGTGCGGCGGGGCCAGTGGCCCTCCACGCTGAACAACATCATCCGCGGCCGCTCCGAGCGTGAGACGCTGGCCCGCGGCGCCGGTATCTCCAGCAGCGCGCTGACTGACCTGGCCGGTCGAATCAAAAAGCTGGAACGCGAGAACTATCTGCTCACCGTGCTTTATGAAGCAGGCAAGGCTTTGAACTCCAGGCTGGGGCTGGAGCACATTTGCGAGCAAGTGGTCTCTCTTGCCTGCCTGATCGAGGGCGTAGAACGCGGCTTTGTGATGCTGTTTGACGAATCAGGCGCAGTCGCGAGCCAGAGCGAGGTTCGCTATCGCCACCCACAAGATGCAGAGAATCGCCCTCAGATCATTCTCAGCCGGAGTGTGCTGGAGATGATCCGGAGCGAGAGACAGCCAATTTTGATTGAAGACGTCAGCCAGGACGAACGTTTCAGCGGCAGTGAGAGCATGAAGATTTCCGGATTGCGCTCCGCCATGTGCGCGCCGCTGCAGGGCAAAGAGCGCCTTTTCGGAATCCTTTATGTGGACAATCTGGAAAAGGCTTCGGCATTCACGCAGGAAGAGCTCAACGTGTTTGCTCTGGTTGCGGCGCAGGCCGGCGCTGCCATGGATAACGCGGCGGCACACAAGAAGATTGCTCAGCAATCTCTGCAGCGTTCAGCTTTGGAACGCTTTTTGTCTCCGGAAGTGGCGGAGATGGTGGTGGCGAATCCTGACATACGCTTGGGCGGCGCCAACCAGGAAGTCACAGTGTTATTCGCCGATATCCGCGACTTTACTCCGATGAGCGAGAGCCTGGAACCCAGCCGCTTGGTGGAAATTCTGAACGAGTATTTCACGCGCGTGACCGATGTGATCTTCGATAACGGCGGCACGCTGGACAAATACATCGGCGACGCCGTAATGGCCGTCTTTGGAGCTCCGATTTCCAAGGGGAACGATGCAGCCAACGCCGTGAACTCGGCGATCCAGATTCAACGGCTGCTGATCGAGCTGAATCGCGACGCAGCGGCACGCAAGTGGCCGGAGCTCCGCGTGGGCATTGGCATCAACACAGGCAACGCCGTTGCGGGAAACATTGGATCGCCGCGACGCCTGGATTACACGGTTGTGGGAGACGCGGTCAATACCGCACAGCGGCTCATGAGCAACGCAGCCGGCGGCGAGATTCTGATTGCCGAATTGACGGCCAGCAAGCTGGGACGCGGCTTTGATCTCAAGCGACTGCCGGAGATGAAGGTGAAAGGTCGCAGCGAGGCCGTTCCGGTCTTCAGCGTGGGATGGAAAGATAAAACAGCAGGAACAGCAACCGTTTCCACGACAACAAAGAAAAGGCGCCCCACTCGAGGCGCCCGGCAATCACGCAAGGTTTCTATTTAGGCGGCGCGCTGCTGCTGCCCTTCTTGGGTGTGCTGCCGCCGGCAGCCGCGTGGTGGGCAATAATCTGGTCCTTGATCTGATCATAAGGAGCCTGAGGGATGATCTTTTTGGTCACAAGGTCCTTCTTGCTGTTATAAGGACGCCCGTCAATGATTTTCTGGCTATAAGCATCGCCAATGCCGGGAAGCGCGCTGAGCTGGTCCTTGGTGGCGGAGTTGATGTCTACCAGATCAGACTTCTTGGTCTTGCTGGTACTGCTGGCGGTCGATTTCTTGTCTTTTGGCGTTGTGCTGCTTGTCTGGGCAAGAGCTACGGAGGCCAGCAGAGCCAACGCTAGTACACCGGCAAGCAAGCGATAAGTTTTACGTAACATGTTCAGTGATCTCCTTCTTTCCGAGAGATAGAGCTGCACTACTCCATTTGGGATTAGAGAGTCTAGGTGGTTAGAAGGCAGATTGTCAAAAAAGGTAGGATCAGTAAACAGCCGAGTTCCGCTTGAAAAGAAAGGAGTTCCGTCTGAACCTAAATGGTCGATCTACCACTTAATAAAGTTATCCGGAGAGTTAACAAAATAAAGTAGCAAGAGTGCGAAAGAATCCACTCACAGCCTGCGCGATTGCTTTTCTAGGCGTGCCGGCGGCCGGAGTCCTTCTTCTCTTCCCACGCGCGTTGCGGACGCTGGCCTTCAGGAAGATCGCGATTTTCCACCCGGTCATAGTTGTAGCGATCGCTCACAGTGCCCAGCGATTGGTTATATAGGCTGGTTTCACCGGTGGCTTCGCGAAGCTCTTCAGAGAATTGGTGCAGGTCGCGGAGGTGGTCGGCGGTCGCGGGAACCTCGGTCTTAGTGGTCTTCAGGAACTTCTGGTAGCCCTTGTCAACCAGGCGCGAAATCTCGCTGCCGATCAGGATTCCGGGCTTGGCAAAAAGACGGACGCCGCCGTCAGGCGCCTTTTCAATTGCGGCGGAGCTGTTGAGCTTCTTCAGGAACACCCGGTTCTGCGTTCCCGGAGCTTCCAGGATGTCAAATCCGTGATCGCGAAGCCAGCTGACGGCTTCTTCATATGTACGTTTTTCAGTCTTCTTGGCCATGACCCACCTGACGCGATTTCTGATTCCCAACACAGACGCGCTGTTGCCCACAAAAGAGGGCGAGCGGATACTGTCGCACATTGAGTGCCCTTACGGCAACATTACCTGAGGGCAGAGAATCACCCCCGACCTGCGGATGGTGAGTCCTGAGGCGGCGATGGGCGGCAATTTACTTCTTCAGCGAACACCTATCCGTCTGCGGGTGCTCTGTAGTATCCGCAGCAAACAGCCGACTGTGCCGTGCAGTTTTGGGGATATAATGCTGCGCTCAGAGGGATAGAACCCTTCAAAAAGCTAAAACTTCCATACAAGAGATCTCAATGCAGTACTACATTGCTCCTTCCGATGCTATCCGTTGTGTAGTTACGCCACATCGCACTTTACTTTCTTTGCTGCCGAGGCTCGCGTTGCTTCTGGCGCTCCTGGCGAGCCCTGTACTCTTGCATGCCGATACGATCTCGGGCACTGTGGTTGATCCCTCAGGTGCTGTGATTGCCGGCGCGCGCATCGAGATTACCGGCGGAGAACTTACACAACCAATTGTTCTTTCCTCTGACGCGGCAGGCAAGTTCGCTTCCCCTGACCTGAAGCCGGGTAACTATTCATTGCGCGTGACGTGGGAAGGTTTTGAGCCGCTGGTTAAGACAGTGGATTTGCATGGAACGGCACAACCGGAGCTTAAGCTCGCCATCGCCAAACAGCGCGAGGAAGTTACCGTTTCCGGCAAAGGCCGCGCGTATGCCAACAGCGATCCGCTTTATAAGCAGCTGCGTAATCTTGGTCTGGGCGATACTTTTCGCTTTGACGATTTCACCCTGCAGTTCGATGCGGCCACCTTTCATTTTCGGAAAGGAACTCTGACTCTGCTGAATCCGGTGAATGGTGTGGTGACCGGCGCCATCTACATTGGCGAAGGCCGCGTGGATCTCACGCCCGCTACTCCACTCGATGCTGCCGAACTCAAACGGCGTTCCGGGACAGCGGAAACTTACGAGGACTTCAGCGACGTTGTTTTTCGTTTCACGGGCGACCAACAGCAGAAGTTCGCTTCCGGCATCAAGGAGAAGGTTGACACGCCTGCCGACGCCCTCAGTGCCTTTGATCATTGGAAGGAGAAAGTTCGGAAGCGTCGAGAGGAGGCACAGGGCTTTACCGAATATCTGCTGCACGGCGAAGATATGGACAACGTTGATGCCGATCTCCTGGCAGGCATCTATAACCCGTCACATCCGCCGTTTGTGAACGCTTACATCCACGGGCGCAAGCATAAAGACCTGCGCTTTTTCCTGCGAACCCGTGTGGGTGCGATTCCGCAGCTTGATTCGCCGGAAGAGGTAGCGCTCATCAACTACGATCCGGGTGCGATGGACGATGGCGTCTGGTACCTGGCCCATCTGCAGTCTGAATACGCGAACGGCCGGGCGAGTTCCGGCGAGGACCGCAGGCTTTTTGCTACACGCGCCTACAAGATAGAAACCATCATCGGGAAGAATAATCACCTGTTCAGCACGGCCACCATCTCGTTCCAGACACTGCTTCCAAACGAGAGGGTGCTCAAATTCGCGCTGCTGCCCAACTTGCGCGTTTCGCGCGTGGTGGATGACACGGCGCAGGATATTTATTACGTCCAGGAGAGCCGTAAAGAAGATGGCTCATTTTACGTGATCCTGCCGCAGGCTCCGGAGGTTGGAAAAGATTACTCCTTCACGGTGCAGTATGAAGGAGACAAAGTTGTGGAGTCAGCGGGCGATGGAAGTTTTTATGTAGGCGCACGAACAGCGTGGTATCCCAACCTGAATGGGTTTGGCGAGCACGTGCCTTACGATCTTACATACAAGGTGCCCAAAAAGTACAAGATCATCAGTGTCGGCAAACTCAAGGATGAGTCGGTGGAGCAGGATTATGCGGTCACGCACTGGGTGACACCGCAGCCGGTTGCGATCGCGGGATTTCAGTACGGCAACTATCAGAAGCTTGAGTTGGCGGACGAAAAGACCGGCTTTAAGCTGTCCGGCTATTACCTGACCGAGTTGCCCGACAATCTGAGCCAGTACAGCATACTGAAAACGATGGCGCCGAAAAGCATGACCAAGTATGCGCTGGAGCAGACGCGGGCACAGTTGCAACTCTGCAATTTTTTCTTCGGCAAGATTCCCTATGATGAGATCTTCGTTACCGAACAACCCGATATGCATTTCGGGCAGTCGTGGCCCAATCTGGTGTACCTGCCGATTTTCGCTTATACAGATTCCACACAGCGCTGGCTGCTCTTTGGGAAAATCGACAGCAAATTCACCGGCTTTGTGCAGGAGGTAACGCCGCACGAGGTGGCTCACCAATGGTGGGGCCATGCCGTGGGCTGGGCGTCCTATCACGATCAATGGTTGTCAGAGGGCTTTGCCGACTTTTCCGCCGGTCTGTTTTTGCAACAAGCCGTGGCCGGCGACTGGCGCAAGGACTACATTGATTTCTGGGACCGGCTGCAGAAACGCATTCTGGAGAAGAACAACTACGGCATTGCTCCCAACGACGCCGGGCCGTTGTGGATGGGACTGCGGCTGGATTCTCCTCGCACCGAGCACGCCTATCAGAACGTGACCTATCCCAAAGGCGCATACGTTCTGCAAATGCTTCGGTCCATTATGTTCAGCCCGCAGGACGGGGACAAACCGTTCATCGCCATGATGCACGACTTTGTGGAGAGCCATCGCGATAAGCCAGCTTCAACGGAGTCCTTCAAAGCGATCGTGGAAAAGCACATGTCGAAGACGATGGACCTGATGGGAAATCGCCGGATGGATTGGTTTTTCAATGAGTGGGTTTACGGAACCAACATACCGAAGTACCACCTCGACTATCAGATCACTCCGGCGGAAGGCGGGAAGGCCAATTTGCATTTGACGGTTACGCAGAGTGAGGTAGATGACCAGTTCGTGATGCTGGTGCCCGTTTTTGCGGATTTCGGCAAGGGCATGGTACGGATAGGCCAGCTCGGTCTGAAGGGGAATTCCAGCCACACTGTGGATGTGCCTTTGCCGATGCAGCCGAAGAAGGTGGCATTAAATCCCTACAGGGACATTCTGGAGCGGTAGGACTTTTTCCGGGAATCAAGAGCACCCATGACGGACAAGAGCAGATCCCTCGCTTGGCTCGGGATTTCGGCAGGAAGCTTTTTGACTGTGTAGATCCCTCGCTTGGCTCGGGATTTCGCCTGCGGGCTCCCACTCAGCTTCGCTTCGTTCACGCCCGCATAACGGCTCAAATAAAACCGGCGCTTATTCTCCCCCGAGATTTTCAGCGCCGGCTTTAAAGTTCTCCCTCGGCAGGAGAACCAGGCCGCTCATCTACTTTCGGCCAACTTTTTTCGCAGAGCAGGGGGCAGCAGCGAAAGTCCCTAATAAAACCAAGATGCCCTGCCGCTCTCAGGCGGGTCAATGACAAAGCAGGAGGCGGTATTTACTTAGTCGATAACAAAGATGGTGGCATGACTTCAGCAAAGCTGATGTATACTGTGCCGAATTGAATTGTCGCGGGATTTTATAAGTTAATCTTTTTTAAGACCACGCGATGAGAAAGCTGTGGGGGCGGCTTCGTAATCGGGGTATTGCGAATATCATAATTTCACCTTGACCAGAGCGGCCCCGGTCGGGAGGGTCCTTATGGACCTGCTTATTATTCGTATCGTTTTTATTGCAGTTGTATCGGTTGCCTGTTATCACCTGAGACCTTTTGGCTTGGCCAATTTTTCACCCTGGTTCGCCGCCGGCGCGGGGGTTGTGATTGGCTTGGCAGTCGTCTGGTTTGAAGCCCGCCTGCGTGTGGTGAGCCTGAAGCGTCTGATCGGCGCTGTCATTGGCAGCATTCTGGGGATTCTGGGCGCCTATCTCTTCAGCGTCGTCATCAAGAACAGCATTACGCATTCTGAGACCCAGCGCTTTCTCATGCTGATGGTCATGCTCCTGATGTCTTACGTGGGACTGATCGTGGGAGCCAACAAGGGCGATCTGCTGAACCTGGCTGCCCTGGGCGGGATTTTTGGCGCGGAGAAGCAGTCCCGTAAAAGCTTCAAGATTCTGGACACCAGCGTCATTATCGACGGGCGCATTGCCGATATCGCCGAGACAGGGTTTCTCGACGGAATTGTAGTGATCCCGCAATTTGTGTTGCGCGAGCTGCAACTGGTGGCCGACTCTGCCGACTCGCTCAAACGCAATCGCGGCCGCCGTGGGCTGGATATCCTTCAGCGCGTGCAAAAGATTGTGACCGTCACGGTGCAGATCGTGGAAGACGATTTTCCCACCATCCGCGAAGTGGACCTGAAGCTGATTGAGCTGGCCAAAGTGTATGAAGCCAAGATCATTACCAATGATTTCAATCTGAATAAAGTGGCGCAGCTGCAGGGCGTCGAGGTGTTGAACATCAATGAGCTGGCCAATGCGCTGAAACCCATCGTGCTGCCCGGCGAGACGATGCGCGTCTTCATCCTGAAAGAAGGCAAGGAATACAACCAGGGCGTGGCATATCTTGACGATGGCACCATGGTGGTGGTGGACAATGCACGCAAGCTGATCGGCAAGAACGTGGACATTGCCGTCACTTCAGTACTGCAGACCACGGCGGGCAAGATGATCTTCGGGAAGTTTGATGAACGGGCGCGTCCGGGCGAACGCATCGAGCCTAAAGCTGAAACTGGCAAACAGGAGCTGCGCAAGGCCCAGCCCATTGTTGTGGAATCAGCCGGACATACACCAACCGAGTAAGCTAGAACGCTCTTCTGCATCGGAACTCCTTAACACCGATTGGCTGGTCTGGGAGTTCTGCAATAGGTCATGGCCTAGTTCCTATGTGGTGGTCTGCTTCTCGCTCGCATACAATAGAAGCAAGTTTTGTACCTGCTCGAGAGAGATAGGGGCTCTCTCCACTTGACGCGGCGGAGTGGTGCGCGTCGGAGATCCAGTCTCGTCTCGGGACCTGCCATGGCGCTTGTAATGATCTCTAAGACCAAGCTGAGCGTACTTGTAATGATGGTGCTTTGCGGCGTCTGCGGCGGCACGTTATCTGCCGCATTGCCCCAGCCATCGTCAGCTGCGGCAGCCGGCCAGGTTAACGCAACTGTGACAGACCAGAACGGCCTGCCGCTGGGCCAGGTCTATGTGATCGTGCAGCAGAATGACAAGACCGTGGCGCAGGAACGGACTTCACCCACAGGCGCTGCCGTGTTGCGACAGCTGGCGCCCGGCACCTACAAACTTCTGGTAGAAAAGCAGGGCTTTTATACCGCCATAGTGTCACAATTGGTCGTTGTTTCCGCCCAGACCAGCCCGATTGAGGTGCGGATGCAGCCGGTGCGAGAGTACAAGGAAGAAATTGAAGTCACTGCCCAGGCTTCGCCGATCGATCCCGATGAAGTCGCGAGCTCGCACACGATTACGGCTGCCGATATCTCCAACATTCCTTACGCCACCACTCGTGACTATCGCAATGTGCTGCCTTTTATTCCCGGCGTGCTCGGCGATCGGGGCCAGATCCACATTGCCGGAGCCAGCACGCAGGAGATCCAGGATTATCTGGACGGCTTTGAGGTAAGCCAGCCGGCAACAGGAGCGCTGGCGCTGCGTGTAAATCCGGATTCGCTGCGCAAGATTGATGTGCGCAGCAGCCGCTACTCGGCTGAGTTCGGCAAAGGTTCCGGCGGACTCGTGGACCTGCAACTTCAGGACGGCGATAACAAATTTCGCCTCAATGTGACCGACGTGGTGCCGACAGTCCAGAATATCAAAGGCATAGAGATCAATAACTGGACACCGCGCGGATATTTCTCCGGGCCGCTGGTGCGCGATAAAGTCTGGTTTGATGTTTCCCACGAAGGCGAGCTCGATTACAACGTCGTCAAGCAGCTGCCTGATGGAGCTGATACAAACACAATCTGGAGAATTGACGATCTCGCCCGCCTGCGCATGAACCTGTCACCGGGCAATGTGCTTACCCTGAGTGCGCTTTTGAACATGCAGGACTCGCAGAATACCGGGATCACGGCGTTCGATCCGGTCTCCGTCGCGGTGAACACCCACAACTATCTTTATGTACTTGGCTTGAAGGACCAGATCAGCATAGCCAAAGGCACCATGCTGGAGATCGGCGCGAGTTTTCATCGCAACAAAGGCTCGTCATTTCCCATGGGCGATGAACCCTACATCCTGGCGCCCGACGGGCGATCTGGAAACTATTTCGTTACCAACCAGAACATTTCCAGCCGTACACAGGCTTTTGCCAATCTCTTCCTGCAACCGTGGAAGTGGCTCGGGACGCACCAATTCACCGCCGGGGGGCGCGCCGACAAAGTGCTCTACGACGCGCAAATCCAGCGTGGGACCGCGCAGTTCGTCGATGGGAATGACGCGTTGCTCCGGCAAGTCACCTTTACGAATGCGCCCGGCTTTGGCCTGAGCACAATGGAGACGAGCGCCTTTTTGCAGGACCGCTGGACGCCGTTCGATCGCGTGATCATTGAGCCCGGTGTGCGCTGGGACCATGATTCCTACCTGGAGCAAAACTTTGTCTCGCCGCGCATCGCCGGCTCAATGCTGGTAGACCAAAAGAGCGAAACCAAGATCAGCGCCGGTATCGGCATTTATTACGATCGCACTAACCTGTCGCTGGTAAGCAACGGCTCCCAGGGCACGCGAACCGACGAGTTTTTCTCTCCTGCAGCAGTCATCTTCCCGGCCACATTCACGGTGGATCCGCGGCTGCTGACCCTGCCGCGATACACGAATTGGAGCGTTGCCATTGAGCGCCGTCTGCCCGGCCGTGTGTACGCACGGCTGGAATACATCAGCCGTCATGGCGAACATGGGTGGAGTTTTGAACCGCAGCCGGGCAATATTTTTCTGTTGCGCGACGATAAACAGGACAAATTTGACGGCGCACAGATTACGTTGCGTAAGGAGCTGAAGCGCGGCTATCCCTTCCAGGTTTCGTATATGCGCTCGCGCGCGACGTCAAACCAGACTGTGGACTTTGCCATTGACGCGTTGTTGATCGGCAACCAGGTAGGAGGTGTACTGCCATGGGACGCGCCTAACCAGCTGAATGCCTGGGGCACCTACCCGATGCCGTGGAAATTCAAGAAATTCGACCTGGCGTTTTCCACGATCTGGCACACGGGATACAGCTTTATAACCATTAACCAGTTTGGCCAGATTGTTTCCGGGCCGGGACAGTTTCGCTTTCCTGACTTTTTTACGTTGAACCTGGGCGTGGAGCGGAAGTTCACTTTTAAAGGCTATCGTTGGGCGGGACGCCTTGGCCTTGAGAACGTGACGGACCGGTCGAATCCCTTCGTAGTCGACAACAACATCAACTCACCAACGTTCTTAAGCTTCTTTGGCACCGACCATCGCACGCTGGCCGGGCGTATCAGGTTCCTGGGAAAGGCCGAGCATCCGCATCAGTAGATGTCGAGATCGTGGGCCGACGCCACAGGGCCCGAGTAGCCTGCTTTTCGAATCTCATCGATCAACACTGCATCCACATCGTCCGTTGGCCTGAACAACTGGTGGTAGAGCACAAGCTGTTTGGGTTGCGCCTGGGTGGCGATCCTTGCCAGCTCGGCTGTCGAGGTATGAAAGCGCGAATGATATTTCTGCCGCGCCGGCGGACGTTCTTTGAACCAAGCCCGTGAATAGACTTCATGCAGAAGCAGGTCGCAGCCATGGCAGACGCGGCTCATTCGTTCTGTCGGCGCGGTATCGCCGGAAATCACGATGCTGCGGTCTGCAGTATCAAAGCGATAGCCGTAGGCGAAATCCCATGTGCCGTGAGCTACGGCAAAGGCGCGCACCGTGACGTTCGCGTCTTTGTAGACGATGCCGGGATGAATTTCATGCGTGTTGATTTTGTATGCCTTGGCCTTGCCAAGCTCCAAGCCTTGCGTACGAATCGCCACATCTTTCCCATACGCTGCTTGAATGTGGCGTGCCATCGCGGCGATGCCGGGCGGACCGTAAAGCTCCAACGGGCCTGGCCGCCCTTCGACGGCAGGACTGAGATAGAGATCGGCGAGTCCGGCGGTGTGATCGGAATGAAGGTGCGTGGCGAAAACGACTTTGATGTTTGCGGGCTTGAGGGCTGTGATTCTTTTATCTCGTTCGGCAGCGGCGGCGCGACGCACGACGCCAGGGCCAAAATCAACCAGGTAAGCTGTGCCATTCACCACAACAGCAACGGAGGGGCCGGAGCGGTCGGGATCAAGGACTGGCGTGCCGGTGCCGAGGATGACAAGCTGGGTTTTGGACCCAGGCTGAGCCAGAACTAGAGTTGTCGCGCAAAGGACGAGCGCGAAAGAGGTGCATACACAAGCGCGCGACATTCTCATGCCAATTTGAACTCCGGCTCGGGGGTCGCCGCGAGCAGCGTGCGTGTGTACTCATGCTGCGGTTGCGAAGTGATCTGCTCTGACGTGCCGATCTCGACGATCTCGCCGCGGCGCATTACGGCGATGCGATCGCTCAGATAGCGCACCACTGGCATGGAGTGAGAGATGAAAAGATAGGTCAAGCCAAAGTCGCGTTGGAGTTTTTTGAGCAGGTTCACGATCTGAGCGCCGACGCTGACGTCGAGCGCGGAAACCGGTTCGTCACAGACTACGAATTTTGGGCGCAGCACCAGGGCGCGGGCAATGCCGATGCGCTGGCGCTGTCCGCCGGAAAACTCATGGGGATAGCGGCGGAGAGAGGTCTCGTCGAGCCCGACGGCGTGCATGATTTCAGCCGCAGTCCGGTGGAGTTCGGATGACGAGGGGCGCGTGCCGTCGGCATGGACCAGCAGCGGCTCGGTCACGATTTCTTCTACGCGCATACGTGGATTGAGCGAGGCGAATGGGTCCTGAAAGATGATCTGCATGTCGCGGCGAAGCCGGCGGAGTTCGCCGGCGCCGGCGGCGAGAACATTTTGATCGTTGAAAGTGATGGCTCCGGAAGTGGGTTCAATAAGACGCAGGATCATTCGGCCCAGCGTGGTCTTGCCGCAGCCAGATTCGCCGACCAGGCCGAGGGTCTCGCCCTGGTGGATGTCGAGCGAGACGCCATTGACCGCGCGAACCTCGCGCTGGGCCTTGCCGAAAATGCCGTCGTCGCTCTGGTAGACCTTGACCAGATCGCGAATGGAGAGCAGGGGCATGCGATGAATATAAAGCAACGCCCTCAAAATCGGGAGTTGTGATATCTTCGCGCAAACGCGGCGCGAATATGACGGCAACAAATACTTTTGAGGATCGCGGTTTATTGGAAGCTCTGTTGGGGGATGGGCGCTTTTTGTTGCAAGTGACCGGCCTTGCGTTATTCATCAGCGGCGGATTTGCCATTGCCCAGTCCGTCAGCGGGCAACTGCTGCCGCATGACGTGAGTGCGTTGGGAATGGATGCGGCAATGCTCCGCCAGCAGACCAGCGCGAACCTGGTGCGATTTATGTTTCATGATCGGGTCGCGTTTGGTGGAGCATTGCTTGCGATTGGCATGGCCTATTGGTGGCTTGCTGAGTTTCCACTGCGCGAGGGAGCGTCCTGGGCCTGGTGGACGTTTGCGCTCTCCGGTGGTTTGGGCTTTCTGAGCTTTCTGGCCTATTTAGGATATGGATATTTCGACACATGGCATGGAGTCGCCACGCTGTTTCTACTGCCAGTCTACCTGGCCGGGATGTTGCGGGCGCGAAGGCTGCTGCGCGGCTCCAACAGCGCTGCGGCTCTCTGGAAGACTACATACCGGGCCAACCCGGGTTTGGAAGCACATGGAAGAAAGCTGCTTCTGGCGTGTAGTGCTGGACTGGTGGTTGCAGGCCTGACAATCCTTTTCGTCGGAATGACTTCGGTTTTCGTGCCGCAGGATATCGCCTTCGTTGGCATACCTGCTGATAAATTACGGTCTTTCTCGCCAGTTCTGGTGCCGTTGCTGGCGCATGATCGGGCAGGATTCGGTGGCGGACTGCTCTCGGTAGGACTGATTCTTGTGATGGTGGTACGGCATGCCCCGCTTTCCCGCAGCATGGTTCAAATCGTCGCGCTCATGGGCCTCTGCGGCTTTGGCGCTGCCATCGGCGTGCACTTCGCGATTGGCTATACCGACTTTGTCCACCTCAGCCCGGCCTATGCAGGTTTTTTCATCTTCCTGAGTGGGACGGCTATGCTTGCGCGAAGCCTTGCGATAACGCAATCACGGGGTGCGTCAGCTTAGAAATATCGCCGCCTGCTGCGGTATAGCTGGCGTGACAAGCATTTGATGAATCTATTGGACTTAGCTTTGCAAGACGAGATCGAAAGCAACCTTTCAACAGTTCAGGCAGTTCTGTTGCAAGAAGGGAAAGCATGCGGCGTTCTACAAATGGAGTGGTGTGTTTTGCACCCAACGGGGTTAAGGTAATTTGGGAGCCTCTGCGGGACGGGCTGCACGGCCCAGCATGCTAGAATTTGAGTAACTTTCGACTGAAGAGACAATCATTTTGATTGAGTTAGCGCCCTCAATTTTGTCAGCGGACTTTGCTCACTTGGCCGCCCAGATTCAGACGGTGGTTGAGGGTGGCGCTACGGTTTTGCACGTGGACGTAATGGATGGACACTTTGTGCCCAACATTACCATTGGTCCTCCGGTCGTGGCCAGCCTCAGGAAGGTAACAAACTTGCCGCTGGACTGCCATCTGATGATTGAAAATCCTGACCAGTACATTCCGGCCTTTGTCGATGCCGGAGCGGACTGGATTTCGGTGCACCAGGAGGCATGCGTGCATCTGCATCGCACGCTGGAACTGATTCAGAGCCACGGCGCCAGGGCCGGCGTGGTGATCAATCCGGCGACACCGGTACAGACGCTGGAAGAAGTGCTGGATATGGTGCATCACGTTTTGGTGATGTCAGTGAACCCGGGCTTCGGCGGGCAGAAGTTTATTCCTTCGTCGCTGGAAAAGGTGCGCAGACTGGCCCTGATGCGTACGTCGCGGAACGCCAACTTCAGGATAGAAATTGACGGCGGCATAGCGACAGATACGATCGCCGACGCAGTCCGTGCCGGAGTGGAAATTCTGGTGGCGGGAAACGCGATCTTCGGTAAAGGCAATCCCAGAGAAAATACAGAGCGCCTGCTCAAGCTTGCTACTGAAGCTACGCTGCAGAGAGTTTGAAGGCGCGAACGATTTCAGGTAGGTACACATGGTGCGAAAATTTGCTGTTTCAGCAGTGCTGGCGAGCTTTCTTTTGATGGCGTGCGGATGCCATCACAAAGTCCAGAACCCTCTTTCCAATATCGACTCCAAGCAGCCGGACAAAGGCCTGTTTGACCGCGCCATGGATTCGATGAAGAAAGGCCATTTCCAGGAATCGCGCACCCTGCTCGATACTCTGATCAATACCTATCCCGACTCTGAATACATTGCCCGCGCGAAGCTGGCGCTGGGCGATGCCTGGTACGCCGAAGGCGGCACTGCTGCCTGGGCCCAGGCGGAGGTGGAATACAAAGACTTCCAGACGTTCTTTCCCAACCTGCCGGAAGCGTCAGAAGCACAGTTGAAAATTGCCACCATGCACTACCGGCAGATGGAAAAGCCGGACCGCGACTTTGCTCAAGCATCGCGCGCGGCGGAGGAATACCGGGCGTTGATTCAGCAATATCCTGATAGTCCGCTGGTACCACAGGCGAAACAGAAATTGCGCGAGGTGCATGAAGTGCTGGCGGAGCGCCAGTACCGGATCGCCCATTTCTACTATCTGCGCGATAACCTGGCGGCGTCACAGGCCCGTCTGGAATCATTGATTGAGTCCTACCCGCTTTATTCCGGCGCGGACGAGGCGCTGTTTGAGTTGGGAGCTCTCTACGAAAAAGAGGCCCTCGCTCTGAGGAAGCAGAAGATTCCGGATGCCCAGAAAGAAAAGGTCGTCGCATTGTATGAGAAGAAAGCGATCGAGGCTTATTCCAAGATCGTGACTCGCTATCCGGCAACCGACCGTGTGGGCGATGCCAAGCGGCGACTGGAGGCGCTCAAAGCGCCCATACCTGAGCCCAGTGCGGATGCCATCGCAGAGAGCAAGGCGGAAGAAGCCAGCCGCGGCAAGCTCAGCACGGTGGGGAAGGTCACAACGAATTTCAAAAAGCATCCGAACGTGCTGGCTGCCTCCAAAGTAGGAGAGCCCAATTTGGAAGATGAGAAAGTCGAGAGCGCGCCTGCACTGGTGAATTCTCTCACTGCGCAGATTACCAGCGCGCAGGCCGGCCAGAGCCTGACATTCCAGCCGGTGGCTACCACAGGAAAGCCGGCAGAGAATGAAAAACCACCCAGCAGTGCGAACCAGCCTGCCAGTGCGAACACGCAGGGGTCAACTGAAGGCACGCCTCCGCCGCCAGCGCCGGCACAGGTGAATGAGGTCCAAAAGCCGACGGGCGAAGGCATCGACGTAACTAAAACGCCCGCGACCGCGCAGGAACAAAAGGATCAGCAGAAAATTGATTCCAAGCAGGAATCAAGCAGCAAAAAGAAAGGCAAGAAGGGGCTACGCAAGCTGATTCCTTTTTGATTTCCAAACGGCAAGGGCCACACAATGGGCTTAGTACCTTTGAGCGAATAAGAGGTATACCTCACTAGGTACTGAGGTAGTGTTTCCATTGACTTCCCAGCTAATTATCAGTAAGTTAGCCTCGTTTCCCGCCTAAGTGAAGGTGTATTTACGTGTCGCTAAGAATCCTATTTGCCGATGACAGCATGACGGCCCAGAACATGGGAAAGAAAATCCTTTCTGATGCCGGATATGACGTGGTGGCTGTCAGTAACGGCGCTGCAGCAGTGAAGAAAATCGCTGAGCAGAAGCCTGACATTATCATCCTTGATGTTTACATGCCGGGCTATTCCGGCCTTGAAGTCTGCGAGAAGGTGCGCGGATCTCTGGATACGCTGAAGACACCTGTGCTGCTTACGGTCGGCAAGCTGGAGCCGTTCAAGTCGGAGGACGGCAATCGCGTGAAGGCTGACGGCGTGATCATCAAGCCGTTTGAAGCAAGTGATCTTCTTGCGATCATCAAGAAGTTTGAAGAGCGTATCGGCAATGCGCCGCCGCCCCCCATCGTTGCACAGCCCGTTGTGGCCGAGACCCAATACGCGGAAGAAGCCGTAGTGACGACTGAGCCGGACCATCACTCCACCGGCGCCCGCCCGAGCGCACAGCCGATGGTGGAAGTTCCCGATCACATGGCCAGCTCGTCGGCTTTTAGTGACATGCTGGGCGGAGAACCGGCAAACTCCACTGCCCATTTTGCCGTCAATACGCCGGCGGCAACCTTTGAGACGTCAGTGATCGTTCCTGCGCCGCCAGTGCCGACAACCGACCATGAGGTTTTCGTTCCTGCGCAGGAAGCAGGAATGCCCGAACCGGTGGTTGCTGCGCCAGTGCAAGCGGTAGAAGAGATTCCAGTCAGCGCAATCCCAGTACCTGAGCCGCCGCCGGCACCCGTGGAGGCGGCGCCCGCGCCAGTGGCGCAAGCGCCTGCCCCGGAACCGGTTGTGGCCGCCACTTCTGAGCCCGCGACGGATGCTCAACGCCATCCACAATTCATCCCTGTATTTAAGGACCCGGACCCGCCGGCTGAGCCTGAGTACACATTCATGCCGACGGCCGTGGCTGCGGAATCCGATCTGGAAATTCCGCGTGAACCCGCTTTGCAGGAAACAGCCGAGGAAGCCACGCGCAGCACCAAAGCAGAACATATTGAACCGGGTCTGATGTCGACCATTGGACAGCAGGTTGAAGCATTCTCTGCCGGCGCGCCGGAAGCGCCAGTTTCGGCCGCGCCTCCAGTAGACGCGAATCCAGTGAGCGAGAGTGCTCCGCAAGCAAGCGATACGTCAGCGACTACTACACCAGCAAATGAGCCGGCAGCGGAAGTAAGCGATTCAGATTTCGAAGCCCGTGTAGCCGCGGCGTTGTCTGCTTATAACAAGGCAACTGAAGCGGAAACAACCCACGCGGCCAGTTCCGCTCCGGTTATTGGCGATCATGTTCCGCCGTTGGCAACGCCGGATGCTGCTGAGACCCACGCTGTTGAGCCGCCGCCAGAGCAAGCTTATGCGGCCGCGGCGCCAATCCCATCTTTTGAATATCAGCCACCGGTGGATTATCATCCGCCGGTGCGGGCGATCGAGCCGGCGCCTTCTGCCGGAAACGCCTACGAGCACGTTGCCCCGCCTGTCGAGATCCCCCCTCAGCCCTCCCCTGCTTCTCTGAGCGTTGATTCTGCGGCGGTGGCGGCTAGTGTAGACGCAGCAATACCGGAAGCTGCCGCTTCGGTAGCCGCGGAAACCGGCGCTGAACACCACCACACCATCGCGCAGGCAGTTCATCGCGTGATGGAGCGGCTCAAACCCGAACTGGTGGAAGAGATCATGAAAGAGCTGAGATCGAAAAAGTAGTTTTCAACCGGGGTTTATTCCCAGAGGACGCGGCGCGCGTCCTCTGTTATTTTTTGCGGCAAAAAGTAAAAAGGGTTGCCCAGAATAACCAGGGCACTCGAAAATGTCGATCAAACTGTTGCAAATAGCGGCGAATCTAATCTCTCACTGAATGTTTTAGTCGAGCTCTGAACGTAGGGGCCGGCTTCGAGGGAGACATCAAGATGCGGCGTTTAATCAGCAGTTGTGTAATCGGATTTTTCTTTATCGTGCTTCAGGCAGGCGTTACCTGGGCCCAGTCATTTCCATCCGGATCATTCCAGCAGACATGCAAGAACGTTGATGTGCGAGGAGATGTTCTGGTGGCCAATTGCCAGGATACCGATGGGAAGTGGGAAGCAACGCAGCTTCGTGACTATCGCAGTTGCGGCAGTGACATTGTCAATGACAATGGGGCCCTGCGCTGCGGCGCGAGCGCAGCCACAATGCAGCAGCCGGGATATCCCGCAGGCGTTCCCGGCGGTTCATACACCCAGACGTGCCAGGAAATACGGATTCACGGTGATGACCTGGAAGCTCGCTGCCAGAATTCAAACGGAGATTGGCACAAGACCAAGCTTGACGACTTTCAAAAATGCCATGGCGATGTTGCCAATGAGGACGGTAACCTGCGGTGTGTAGCCGGAGCATATGCACCGGGCTATCGGGGAGGGTATCCTGGACCTGGGGTTGCCGTTGGTACGCCCTACACCCAGACGTGCAAAGACATCAAGAGTCACGGTGACGATTTGCAGGCGCGCTGCAAGAACAACAATGGCGATTGGCAAAACACCAGCCTTGACGACTACAGAAAGTGCCACGGACAAATCGTGAATCAGGACGGCAATCTGCGCTGTGTGGCGGCTCCGACCGGCTACCCGGCAGGCGTTCCCGCAGGCTCCTATACGCAGACCTGCCAGGAAATTCGCGTTAATGGCGACGATCTGGAAGCGCGTTGCTCCACGACAGGTGGCGACTGGCGCAGCGCCAAGCTGGATGACTATGCCAAGTGCAGGAGCGATATCGTCAACGATGATGGTCATCTGCACTGTTCCAAGTAGTCGCTTTCACATTCTATTCCGCGCAATCGGAAAACCCGGCCCCGATCCGGGCATTCCGGTTGCGTATCTTCTTCTACGTTGACGAATATTTTCTACGTTGACGAATATTCCGTAAAGGTTTCCCGAGAAGAGACGGAGCTGTCCAAAGTTGCCTGCCAGGAACACCGATCGTCTGACGATCTACAACTTTGCCTTCACACCCGCTGTCTAAACTTCCGTCCCGCAGAGAAAAACGCGGCTTGCTGCCGGGTCATGTGGAAGAGGCAGGTGGGAAATGAGAGGAACACGATCCTGCTTGGCATCATTGGCAATCGCCGTGGCTTCAGTGCAGCCGCTTGTTGGACAATTGGGCGAGGGCTGCGGAGATCACTGCAAGATCAATAGCAATCTTGCCGTCGTCATCAACGTGCCGCTCAACCCGATGGCAACGGTGGCCACGCCGGGTTGGGGCGGAGTTGGTGGTGTAGGTTACAACTTCAACAAGCGCAATGCCTTCGTCGGCGAGTTCATGTGGAACCGCACGTATCCGGCCGGCGACTCACTGCAGCCGCTGCGCAGTGCACTGCAACTGAGCGATCTCAACGCCTACGGCGATTTCTTTGTCCTTACCGGGAACTACCGCTACGAGCTGCGCGGTCAGTTCTTTGGGGCCTATCTCATCGGCGGCGGTGGCTTGTACGTCCGCTATACCCATCTCTCGCAGTCCGTTACGATCGTCGGCGGGACCACGGCTTGTACATCACCCTGGCTCTGGTGGGGATTCAATTGTACCGGCGGATTCGTGACCGCCAGCCAGACTCTGGCGAGTTCCACCTCCAGCGTGCTCGGCGGGAATGCAGGCGGAGGCTTTACCTTTCGCGTCAGCGACGCACCTTACCGTATCTACACCGAAGCCCGCTATCACTACGCGCCTACCGCGCACATCAATTCGCAATTCATAACGGTCATGCTGGGCGCTCGCTTCTGAACAATAACATCGATCTTGTTTTGGCATTTGCCGACCTTCGCACAACGCCTGTAATATCGAAGTTTGGTTCTTAAGGCGCAGCGACACGCCTGTGCAGTCAAGCCGTTGCCGGAAAACAAAGTGTCGCTCCGGCGAAGCTGAGTTAATCTTAATAACAGCAATTTTTTATGGATTGGCATAGCCGAAGAATCAGCGCGATTCTGGAACACGCGTTGCTGGAAGACCGCGCCACCAGTGACGCGACCTCGCGCGCCTGCATCGACCCACAGCAGCGCGCCACGGCCACCATTCTGGCCAAGCAGGATTGCATTCTGGCCGGTGTCGGCGCGATCGCCCGCATTCTTGAAGTCTATGAACACTTAGACCACAACGTGATTGGCCACGCTGAGGTCATCAGCCATGGCGAGATTTTTGATGGAGTCCGCCTGCACAAAGGCCAGGCTATTGCCGTGGTGCGCCATAACGCCCGGGCGCTGCTATCTTGTGAGCGCGTGGTGCTCAACGTCCTGCAGCGGCTGTGCGGCATTGCTACAACCACGCGCAAGTATGTTGATGCCGTCCAAGGCACCAGTGTGCGTATTCTGGATACGCGGAAAACCGCTCCAGGCCTGCGTGTGCTGGACAAATATGCCGTGCGTTGCGGCGGGGGGCAGAACCATCGCCTGGACCTCTCAGACGGTATCCTGCTCAAGAACAACCATCTTGCGCTCGCCGGAGGCGTGGCGGCTGCCCTGCAGAAAGCGCTCCATAATCGCCGCGAGGAGCAACCGATCGAAATTGAAGTCCGAAATCTGGCAGAGCTGGACGAAGCTCTGGCCAACGGCGCAGAGAGCGTTCTGCTGGACAATATGAAGACAGAAGATGTACGGGCGGCAGTCGTGCGAGTGCATGGGCATTCGCGACACGTCCCGGTGGAAGCTTCAGGGGGAATACGTCTGGAAAATGTGCGTGACTACGCTGAAACCGGTGTAGATTACATTTCCGTAGGAGCCCTGACCCACTCGCCTCAGGCGGTGGATCTGAGCATGCGCATTGTTCCCGCTTGACGTGCGGTCACGCGATTTTTTGTCTGCTGCCCCAGGAATTGAGTTGGCGATCCATTGTGTAATATAGGTTGTTTCTATCACACCCATAACGCTAAGCTGGAAAAAGGAGATGCTCGAATTCTATGCGGAAATTCCTGGGATTGACTCTAGCTGTTCTTGCGATTGGTGGCGCAGCGCTGGCCGCTGATGAATTCAAGATTGACCCGAATCATTCATCCGTGAACTTTGCTGTGGCCCACATGGGCGTGAGCACGGTGGTGGGGCGCTTCAATGCGTTCGAAGGAAAAATCGTGTATGACGATAAGGACGTCACCAAGTCTTCCGTCAACGTAACCATTAAAACGGCCAGCATCAACACTGACGTTGCCAATCGCGACAACGATCTGAAGTCGGCCAACTACTTTGATGTGGAGAAATTTCCTGAGATCACCTTCCAGAGCAAGTCAGTGGAAAAAGCGGGCAACGGGCTTGTTGCCCACGGTACGCTTACCATCCACGGAGTTGCGAAAGACGTTGACCTGCCATTCGACTTGAAAGGGCCAGTCGATGCAGGCCAGAACCGGGGCAAGGTGATGGGCGCGCATGCCAGTCTTACGGTCAGTCGCCAGGATTTTGGCGTCGGCAAGCCAACCCCGATGATCGGCAATGACGTCAGAATTGAGCTTTTTGTTGAAGCCCGGATGGCTGCGCCGGCTCCGGCTGCGGGGAAATAGCTTTTGTGACGAACTCGGAGTACCTGATGCCGGAAGTGCTTGCGCCGCTGGTGCGCAACACCATCTTTTCCGGCAATATCCATCATATTGTGCAAGCCGATTCCACGAATTCGGTGGCGTTGCGCGGCGCCGCCCTGGCCGGCCAGCATCCTGATGAAACACCTGAGGGCGCTGTTTTTTTAGCGGAAGAACAGACCGCAGGACGCGGGCGCAGTTCGCACTCCTGGCACTCCGAGCGCGGCACCGGTATTTATTGCTCGTTCCTTTTGCGTCCGCCCATGGCGCCGGCAGAGGCATTGTGGCTCTCCTTGATTGCCGGGGTCGCGGTGCAGGACGCGGTACGGGAGACCACGGGACTGGCTGCCGATATCCGCTGGCCCAATGATCTCCTCATCAATGACAAGAAGTTTGCCGGCATCCTTACCGAGATGAGTTCAGAAGCAGTCAAGGTCCATCATGCCGTGATTGGAATCGGCGTTAACGTGAACCAGCGCGAATTTCCCGGGCCTCTGGAAACCACGGCAACTTCGCTGCATCTTGAAGGCGGCAAGGAATTCTCGCGCGTGGAAGTTGCTGCCGCGCTGATTCGCGCTCTCGACCGCGAATACCGCGCCCTGCTGCGGGCCATGAGCAGCCCCATACGTACGCCGGCCCTGCGTTTTGAGCCGATCATGCGCCGCGTGGAATCGCGCTCTTCCTACGCCCATGGCAAGCATGTGCACGTGGACGAGGACGGCGGTTACAACGGAATCACTGACGGACTTGATCCGCGAGGATTCTTGCGGGTGCGCACGGACAAGGGGCTGCGCATTGTGATTTCGGGCAGTGTCCGGCCGCAAAGGAAAACCGATGCTTCTGGTTCTTGATGTCGGCAATACCAACACCGTGCTGGGCGTCTATGAGATAAGTGTGCCCGGATTTGCCGGCAAGGCAGCAGCTCCGCCACGTCTGCTGGCACACTGGCGCGTGGCTACGGTGATGACGCACACGGTCGACGAATATGGTGTTCTGTTCCGCAACCTGTTTGCCATCGGCAAAGTGGAAGCCGCCGATGTTCGCGGCATTATTATTTCTTCCGTCGTTCCGCCTTTGGATTCCACGCTGCGCGAAGTCTGCGAGCGCTACTTCCATCTCAAGCCGCTCTTTGTGGAACCCGGCATCAAAACTGGAATGCCTGTGCTGTATGAAAACCCGCAGGAGGTCGGCGCGGACCGGATCGTGAACGGCGTTGCGGCGTTTGAAAAATATGGGGGTCCGTGCGTCGTGGTGGATCTGGGTACGGCCACCACCTTTGACGCTGTCTCGCGCAAAGGCGAATACATGGGCGGCGTGATCTCGCCCGGAATCGGCATATCCGCACGAGCACTGTTTGAACACACGGCACGCCTGCCTTTTGTCGACATTCGCAAGCCATCCAAGATAATCGGAACCAATACGGTCGGCAGCATTCAGGCGGGGTTGTTCTTTGGCTATCTCGGATTGGTGGACGGAATCCTGGAGCGGCTCATTGCGGAGATGGGCGCTGACACAAAGGTCGTGGCCACCGGGGGGCTGGCCAGCCTGATTGGTGGCCATTCCAAGTACATCAAGCACGTGGATGATTTGCTCACGCTGGAGGGATTGCGCATCATCTGGGAGCGCAACGCTACCGCGCAGAAACAGAAGCCTGCCTCGTGATGTATGCCGTGGAGAACTACTTCAATTATTTCACCGAGGTGGAGGAGCGCTACCAGCGCCGGCGCGGTACGGGACTGCTGCTTTCGACCGTCGATTGGGCGCTAATTGAAACCTGGAAAGATGCAGGTATCCCGATTGAAGCCGTGCTGCGGGGAATTGACGCCACGTTTGATAAATACGATCGCCGGCCGTCGAAGACGAAAAAGATCAACAGCCTGGCCTACTGCGCGCAGGAGGTACTGGCTGAAGCCGAAGCGATGAAAGAGGCTTCGGTCGGCGCCAGTCGGCATGAGCCGGAGGCCTCGGCCGGGCTGGAAGCGGAAGACATTGCGCGCTTTTTCCAGCAGAACGCGGAGAAGCTCCGCCATGCACTTTCGGTACCTGCGGTGCTGTTGGTGGCGGAGGAATGTGCTGCTACACTTACTGACCTGGCGTCAACTTTGAGTGGGGCGGCGCCGATGAGGCCGCAGCTTGAAGAACTGGAACGGCGGCTCACGGTGCTGGAAGAAAAGCTCCTGGCCGCACTCACGGTGAACGCCACGGAGAACGAATTGTTCGGACTGCGTACGGAAGCTGATCGGGAAATTGCGCCGTATCGCAGCAAGATGCCTGGTGTGCAGATCCAACAGCTCCAGAAACAATTTATTCACAAGCGTCTGTTCGAAAAGGCTAAAATTCCACGTCTCAGCCTCTTTTATCTGTGAACCTGACGGTCGAAAAGCTCGTCTACGGCGGCGATGGTCTCGCCCGTCTTCCCGAAGGGAAGACGGTGTTTCTGCCTTTTGTGCTGCCTGCGGAAGAGGTCAGCGCAACCATTGTGCAGGAGAAGAGCAGCTTCTCCCGCGCTGCCGTTGACCAGGTGATCAAACCCTCACCGTATCGCGTGCAGCCGCTCTGCCCTTATTTTTCGACCTGCGGCGGCTGTCACTACCAGCACAGCGGATATGCAGCGCAGCTTGAGAACAAGCGCTCGATCCTGAAAGAGACCCTCCTGCGCAATGGCAAGCTCGAGTGGAAGGGCGAGATCGTCACCCACTCTGGCGAATCGTGGAATTACCGCAATCGCTCACGACTCAAGGTTCGTGGCGGCGCGGAATTCGCGCTGGGCTACCATCGCATGGGATCGCACGACCTGCTGCCGGTCAAGGAGTGTCCGATCAGCTCCAAGCTCATCAATCGCGTGATCAAGCTTGTGTGGGAATTGGGAGAAGCGGGCAAGGTCCCGGCGGCCATCACCGAAATGGAGTTTTTTGCCGACCATGCGGACGCGAAAATGCTGGTGGAGGTTTATTTCACCCCGGGCTCGCCGGAGATGCACGATTTTGCCGCCGCATTACAAGCCAAGGCGCCGGAGATCAAAGGTATTGCTTTCTTCGCTCAGAACAACGGCGAACCGGGCTCGGAGCCGCCTAAGTACACGGTGGGCGAACCAGTGTTGGCTTACCAGGTTGGCGAGAAGTCGTTTCGCGTAAGCGCAGGATCATTTTTCCAGGTGAATCGTTATCTCACACGCGATTTGATCCAGACCGTGGTGGGCGACTTCCACGGCCGTATTGCTCTTGATTTGTATGCCGGCGTGGGGCTTTTTGCCGCGCATCTGGCAAAGCGTTTTGATCAGGTATTTGCCGTTGAATCAGCGCCGGTCTCATTCACTGACATGCAGGCGAACGCCATCAAGAATGTGGTTCCGGTACGCAGCACTGCAGAGGGCTTTCTGCCGCGCTGCATCAACATGCAGCCGGAGTTGGTAGTGGTTGATCCGCCGCGCGCTGGCCTCGGAGCAAAAGCCACGCAATTGCTGGCGGCGCTGCGGGTCAAGCGCATCATCTACGTTTCCTGCGATCCAGCTACGCTTGCCCGCGACGTTCGCACTCTGCTGGAAACCGGATACCACGTAGAAGAAGTGCACATGGTCGATCTCTTTCCTCAAACCTTCCATATCGAAAGCGTAGTGCGACTGGCGCGCTAGTACGGGCTGGGCTTGTTCTTCTTCTTTTCCGGTTCGCTGCAGGGCATCTTGCGCTTGACCCAGCTCTTTACGTCTACCGGACGCCCCTGCATACAGGCAGTTTGCCCCTGATGCAGATTGCCCATGAAAAAGACGCCGGTACCGATTGCTGGCCTTTCCCCTGACGTGATCAGCAGGTTGTAGAGGACGTCGGTTTCCTTATCGGTCACCATCAGGCAACCGGTCTCTTCGCCTTCCCACACGCATCCGGCGCCTTCGACCGCTCTTGGGCCGACCTGTCCGTGGCCGGTCATCGCCAGCGCTCCCGCCAAAACCGGCAAGGTAACAAGCTTTAAGGCTGAGATTTTCATATCTGGCTCCGTTCTGCTCACAACTCTAGCCGCCAGGGCTGTTTTGCACAATCTCTTTTCTTCGGCCAATTGAAGTTTCGTTGAAAGCCGGTTGCGTGAAAATGTTGTACCGAACGTCGACCGGCAAAGGTATGCTCTTGTGCGAAATTGAATGGCCGGTAAGATCGAAGTCCAACCTCGTGCTCCACTGGCTCTGGCTGCTGCGGCCTTTGGGGGAGGAATCTGGTTGAGCTGGCACCTGCAGCGCTCGCCACGGTTGTGGGCATGGTCGGCCGCCCTTTTGGCATTGTGTGCCGTTGCTGCCGTGATGACCAAGAGCGGCAGGCTGGCCCAATTCTCTGCAGTGCTCGCGCTAGTCTGTGCCGGCGCTTTTGCCCGCGTGGCGACGCCAGTGCCACGGGTCATCTTTCCACCGCAAGAGTTCATTGACGCCAAAAAGGTGATCATCGTTGCGCACGTAATCAACGACGGCGTACTTTCGGCTGCGGGCAAGCCACGTGAGCGCATCGATTTGCAGACCGAATCGATCGAGCTCGGCGACATGATTTTCAAGCAGCCGGTCGGAATTCGAGCTGATGCGTTTTCACGCGAGTCGAGCGAAGATGATCCAGAAAGCGATGACTCTGAATTCCCCAAACTCGCCTATGGGGACCGCGTGCGACTGGAGGCCAAACTGCGGCTTCCTCACAACTTCGGCAATCCTGGTGCGTTCGACTACGAAGCCTACCTGCACAGTGTGGGCCTTAGCATGCTGGCATCAGTCAAAGCAGAGAAGATTGAGGTTCTTCCCGGAACTTCTGGTAACAGGCTGGGATTCTGGCGAAGCCGCATCCGCCACAGCATTCTGGACCATATGCGTAACCGGGGCCTGTGGGGACGGCAGGACGCCGCTCTCTTTGCCGCCATGATCATAGGCGACGATTCCCTGCTGCTCCGCAACATTCGCGAAGAGTTTCAGGAGACCGGTGTTTACCATCTGCTTGTCGTTTCCGGGATGAATGTGGCGTTGTTGGCGCTGGCCGTGTTCTGGGTGGCGCGCCGACTGCGCTGTCCGGAATGGCTGGTTTCCCTCATGACGATCGCGTTAGCAATTTTTTATGCGTACGTAGCCGGCATGGGCGTGCCCATCCAGCGGGCTGTGCTGATGCTGTCCGTATTTTTGATCGCACGGCTGCTCTATCGCGACCGCGGCCAACTGAATGCAACCGGCTTTGCTGCTCTGGCCGTGCTGTTGTGGTCGCCTTCCGCGCTGTTCGAGGCCGGCTTTCAGCTGACCTTCTTCGCGTTGCTGGCCATCATGGGAATCGGCGTGCCAGTCCTCGAGCGAACATCAAGTCCGTACCGGAAGGCTCTGCGTCATCTCGACTCCACATCGTTTGATTTAAGTTTGCAGCCCAGATTGGCCCAGTTCAGGCTTGACTTGAGGCTGATCACCGCCAGGCTAGCGCGATTCACCGGCGCCAGGGCCGCCTTATTCCTGATAACAAGTGTTGCCACAGGCGCTTTGGCATTCTTCGAACTAGTGGCAGTTTCTGCCATCACGCAAGCAGTGCTGGTCTTGCCAATGCGAATCTATTTTCATCGCGCCGCCATTATCGGGTTGCCCGCCAATATCTTTGTGCTGCCCCTGGCGGGAATCATGCTCAACTCCGGGGCAGCGGCGATCGCGTTGAGCTACGTATGGCTGCCGCTTGCACGGGTGCCAGCCTTGATGGCGACAGCGGCCCTGCACTGGACTCTGTTTTGTTTGCGTGCCCTGGCTCAGCTCCAAATCTCAAAGTGGCGGTCTCCGGACCCTGGCTCGCTGGCGGCGTTTCTGGCTGTCGCGGGGGTGCTGACCGCGCTCATCTTGGTGCGACGTAGACGGCTGGTCGCGGCTGCAGGAGTAGCTGCACTGTTTGCCACGGCGATATTCGTGGCGTTTTACTCACCCGGCGCGCACTTGGAAACCAGAAAGCTCGAGGTCACCGCAATTGACGTAGGCCAGGGAGATTCGCTTTTGATTGTCTCTCCCGAGGGAAAAACCATGCTCATTGATGCCGGTGGAAGCATTAGTCGGGTTCATAGTGAATTTGACTTTGGCGAAGACGTGGTTGCGCCCTATCTGTGGTCGCGTGGCCTGGAGCATCTGGACGTAGCCGTGCTGACACACGCGCATGCGGACCACATTGGAGGGCTGGCAAGGGTGCTGGAGGATTTTCATCCCACGCAATTGTGGGTGGGGATCAATCCTGACAACGAAGAAACCCAGCAACTCTACCAGGCGGCAGCGGCAAACCAAGTAAGCGTGCATCAGCACACAGAAGGCGATGAGTTTGATTGGGGCGGAATCAAGATCCGCGTTCTGTCACCCCCGCCGAATTGGCGGCCCAAGGCCAAGCATGAAAACGAGGATTCACTCACGCTCCTGATTACCTACGGTAAGACCAGCGCACTTCTCGCCGGCGATCTGGTCAAGAACATGGAGAAGCTGGTTGCCACGGAATCGCCACGTGCTGACCTTTTGAAAGTAGCGCACCATGGCAGCGCGACGTCTACCACGCCCGAACTTGTGGCAGCGGTGAAACCGCGATTTGCGGTGATTTCTGCCGGCCGTGGGAATTCATTTGGGCATCCGAAGCTGGTTGTTTTGGAGCGGCTAGAGGCAAATCACGTGCAGACCTACCGCACGGACATGCTGGGCAGCGTTACATTCCTGCTGGATGGAAAAGACGTTCAGGTCAGAACCCGCGCGCGCTGATCGCAGTGCAGCAATGTCTGGATACCGGGGAGCCGGCTAGGGCTCGCCGTCCTTCGCTGCAGCAATCATGAAGCCAATGCCGCGCTTGGTATGGATCAAAGGCTTGGAAAAGCCATGATCGATCTTGGCGCGCAAATAGCTGATGTAAACGTCTACTACGTTGGTCAGGCCGTCAAAGCCGAGGTTCCACACGTGCTCTACCACCATGGTGCGGGTTACGGTGCGTCCGGCGTTGCGCATCAGGTATTCCAGCAACGCATATTCTCTTTGTGTCAGGTTGATGGGCTTGCCCGCCCGGGTGACGGTATGATGCATCCGGTCCAGTTCCAGGTCGTCGACGGTAAGCGTGTCCAAGAGGTCTTTGGAGCGGCGCAACAACGTATGCAGGCGCGCCAGCAGCTCTTGAAAAGAGAATGGCTTGATCAGGTAATCGTCAGCGCCTGCCTCCAGACCGGAAACGCGATCGGCGACTTCGCGGCGACCGCTAAGAATCAACACCCGGGTAGTGGAACCGGCTTGGCGAAGTTTCCGCAGCAGGCTTAGCCCGTCAAGGCGAGGCAGGTTCCAGTCGAGTACGATGCCGTCATAATTGATCTTCATGGCCATCGCCAGGCCCTCTTCACCGTCGGCGGCCAGATCGGCAGTAAAAAATTCGTCCTCCAGGCCCTTGACGATGCTGCGTGCGATTTTGGGTTCATCTTCAATCACCAAAATGCGCAAATTCCACCTCCCGCCCGGCGATTCTGCCTGGAGCGCAGCGTTTTGAGACGGCCAGATCTCACGTCAAATTTTAGTTCGGCCCAACTTGGGGAAGCGGAGCAAGATTAGTTTACAACGTCTTCCGGCAGCTACGAAGCGCCGGGAACCCCGCTGTGCATGGGGGAGCGTAACCTCGAGCGGACCGAGTCAAGCCGGCCCGCCTCGATCCTGAGTTGGAAGTGCCTGATCATCGTCGGCCGCGGCATTGGCCCTGTAATCTTCAATGACGCGGCGGGCTTCCTCCTCCTGCGCCGGGTTCACGCGAACAGAAATACCGCCAACGCCGGGAAAAATGTCTTGCGGCGCAAACAGATTGGTGACGATGGATTCAATACCAGCGGAGGTCAACAGGCCGTGGACTACCATGGCCTCCGATTCCTGGAAGGTATCAAACACTTCGACCAATTCAGGATCGGGCTTGGAGTGTGTACTCATGGATTCTCCCCTTGCTCTCTCGTTGCAACCATTATGGCAGAAAAGATGCCGTCAAACCGGTGATGGATCGCCGCTCATGGTTGATTCATCGTAGTTTCAGCAACATTTTGATTACGAGCGCGCCGATCATAAGCACGGAACCCAGGGCCGCGTTGTACTCGCGATGCCGCCAATAAAGCTCGGAGGAGAAGTGCGGGGAAGAACTTGCGCTCACATTTCCGGATCGATAGGGTGTAAGTCGAGGTAGGAGGCGCGGTACATGACCAGCATATTGCCCATAGTCCGGGAAAGCTGAGCGCAGATAGCTTTCTTCGGATTTGATCACCGGAAGGTAGATGAAAGTAAACATCACGACGGCAGCCAGGCCAATCCACCAATTGCGCGCGGCCACGATAAAGCCGAGCGCAATCACAATGGATCCCAGATATAGAGGATTGCGAGTGTAGGCGTATGGCCCGGTGGTAGCGAGTTCGGCATTCTTGCGAATGTGGCCTGACGCCATGGCACGGATGATCACCCCAACGCCGACAAAGACAATTCCAACAACCAGAGAAGCCCACGTGGGCTTGGCCCACCAGAGATAGGCCAGGGCAAATAGAAAACCCAGTGGGACGCGCGATCGGGTGGCTACCCGAGCCCAGCTAGGCATGGCTGCTGCCCAGCAGGTGGCGCGCCGCGGAGATCGCTTCGTCCGCGCTGATCTTCAACAAGCCGGCTTCAGTGTGTGAGTGATGGGAAAACGTGGTCTCGCTTTCGGGGTGGCGCAAGGCAATGGATTGCGTTCCAAAAGGGCCAGTACGCGCGGGATCTGTAGGACCAAAGAGCCCGACCGCCGGAATGCCAAGAGCCGCAGCCAGATGCAACGGGCCAGTGTCACCACCAATGAATATGCGGGCATGGCGCATGAGCGCGATCAATTGTCCTACGGTGCACCGAAGCTCAAAAGCATTGCCACCGCTTGCTCCCATAACTGCTTGAGCCAGGTCTTCTTCGCCCGGCGCGCTGTTGATCAGCGTCTTGATGTTGTGCGCGGCCAATGCCTTCGCTACTTCGCCGAATCGTTCCGGTGGCCACTGCTTGGCGCCCCAGCCCGCTCCGGGATTCATGATGGCAAAACTGGCAATACCCAGTTTTTGAATCTCGGCTTCTGCCCAGCCGTCAGCTGCGGGATCATGAGGCAGCTGCGGCCGGCTTAACTTCAGCTCCGCACCGCCAAGGTACGTTTTCAGAGCCTGGGCCGCCAATCCAAAGTTCTGCTCGATCACATGCTCACCCTGGCGGGGGAATTTTCGCCGGTAAAAAAATCGCGCGGCTGGCTCGCGTGGATTGACAAACCCGGCCACTGTTGCGGGTGCGGCCCAGCGGGCGAAGAGCCCCGATTTGACCGAGCCCTGAAAGTCGATCGCAAGTTCGTAGTTCATCTTGCGCACCCTGCGCATTGCACCCAGAATTTCCGCTGTAGCCGATGGGCGAAAGAAATGTTTGCGCCAACGCCGTGTATCAATGGTGTAAACGTGGTTCACCAGCGGCTTTTTGGGGCTGACCGTGCTGGGGCTGGCCTTGCGCCCCTGCGCCGTCAACAGCTCAGACCAGCGTTCTTCAATCAACCATCCGATCGTGGCGGTGGGCAGGGCAGCGCGAATCGCGGTGACCGCAGGCAGAGCGTGCAGAATGTCGCCCATCGCGCCCAGCCGTACCATCAGGATTTTAGCCATTCGTCCTTCGCAGTAATTCGGTGCTGGAGTGATCTTTGGGGTCACCAACAATGGCTACCCGTCCACCGCAGGCAATCACAGTATCGCGCTCAGGAACGCTTTGCTCTGTGTAGTCGGTGCCTTTGGCATGAATATCGGGTCGAAGCAGGCGGACCAGATCGCGAACATCAGGCGCGTCAAAAATAGTGACGGCATCCACATCCTGTAATCCGGTGAGGACCTCGGCCCGCTCGTTCTCCGGGACCCGAGGGCGGCCTTCGCCTTTCAACTGGCGGACGCTGGCATCAGAGTTAACGGCAACGATCACTCTTCCGCCCAGCTCTTTGGCCGCACGAAAATAGCGCACATGGCCCACGTGCACCAGATCAAAACAGCCGTTGGTCAAAATGATTTTTTCTCCGGCGGCCCGCCACTGGCGGACCTGCTCTGCCAGTTGGGATGCGGAAAGAAGCTTTTGCGGGAAAGCTGGCAGTCAGGCCTCCATAACGGCGCGCAGAAGTTCTTCACGGGTCACAGTGGCTGTGCCGCGCTTCATGACCACGATGCCTCCAGCGTAGTTGGCGAGGCGGGCCGCCGATTCCGGATCTGCACCGGCCGCCAGAGCTGCGGTGTAAGTGGCGATCACCGTGTCGCCGGCGCCGGTAACGTCGGCCACTTCGTCAGAGCCGTGGATCGGGATCATCACCGGCTTGTTGCTGCGGGAGAACACCACCATGCCGTCTTTACCCCGGGTTACCAGCAGAGATTGCAGCTTCATCTTCTGCATCACCGCGCGCCCCGTGGCCAGGAGACGAGAATTGTCATTGCCGATCCTGGTGCGCAGAATGTCTTCCAGCTCAGCTTCATTCGGCGTGGCGGCAGTTACGCCGCTGTAGGAAAGCGTGCGATAACGCGAGTCCAGGGTTACGGGAACGCTATCGAGCGAGGCGCGGGAGCGTATGTTGGCAAAAATCTCCGGCGTAGCCGCTCCATAACCGTAGTCGGAGATCAGCAGCGCATCCGAGGCGCGTACGTAACCGCGCGCCTGAAACGTAATCTCGCGGATGGTTGCACGGTCCAGCTGGCTTTCCGGTTCGCGGTCGACGCGGATGACCTGCTGGCGAGGCGAGTGGGTTGTGCCGGCCAGGACGCGCGTTTTGGTGACCGTGCCGCGGCCTTTGATCCGGCGAATCGCGCTGACGGAGATATGCTTCTGCCGGAAAGCATGCAGCAGCATGCGCCCAGCTTCGTCATCGCCGATCACGCCCACGGGAAGCACGGTCACGCCCAGGTCGGCCAGATTATAAATCGCGTTGCCGGCGCCGCCTGGAACCACGGTGCGTTCGCGATGCCGCAGGATCAGCACCGGCGCTTCGCGGGAAACGCGCTCGATTTCGCCGTAGATAAATTCGTCAGCAATCAGGTCTCCCAGCACAGTAATGCTGAGCTTAGGGAATTGGTCGATGATCCTGACCAGACGGTCGGTCGCCTTGGGGTTTTTTTGCATGAACTGAAGATTTTCTCATGACCGGCTAAAGTCTGCAGCCGGTTCGCCTTTCCAGTGTGTCCAATAGGAAATTTAGGGCCTCTTCCGGAGATTCCAGTTCAATCTGTAGCTTGACGACCCTCAAGGGATCAAGCTGTGTGACCAGTGACCCCAGATTGACCAGGTCCTTTTCCGTGGTGACAAAGCAATCTGCTGCGCCATTGCTCTTCGCTCGCAGCAGGCGGTCGATATCGGCTTGTTGGTAGCGATGGTGATCGCGGAAACGGATCTCGGAGGCCAGCTCCTGTCCCTGCATTTTGAGGGCTTCAAAGAATTGCTGCGGGCGGCCAAGGCCGCAAAAGGCAATCGCTTTGCCGCTGCCCTCGGGAAGCGTGATTGTGCGGCGCGCAGGCCACGGCTTGGCATTGATGCCGGAGATTCGCAGTGGATCGAAGGCTACGATGGCATCGGCTCGGTGCAACGACGAGTGTGGCTCGCGCAGGCGTCCTACCGGCAGCAGGGCGCCGGCAAAATCATCCTTGGGGAAAAGAACGATATCGAAGTCGCGGTGGAGACGCCGGTGCTGAAAGCCGTCATCGAGCAGGTGCAGCCGTGAGGGGAATCTTTCCTCGGCAAGCAAGCCGGCCTGATATCGATCGACGCCCACAATGACCGGTACAGCCAGCTTGCGGGCCAGGAGCAGAGGCTCATCGCCGTATTGATCGGGCTGGCCGCGGGGATCAACCAGAGCAGTAGTGGTTGAGGCGCGGCGGTAGCCACGCGAGAGTATGTCCAACGCAATGCCGCGTCGCTTCAGCAGCTCTCCCAGGCATATCGCGAACGGAGTCTTGCCGGTGCCTCCGACCGAGAGATTCCCAATGCTGACTACGGGCCGCGCCAGCTTCTCCACTGTGAGAGTGCCACTGTCATAGAGCGAGTTTCTGAACGCTACGCCGGCGCCAAATAGCAGCGAGAGTGGGTTCATAGTTTCTCCGGCGGGTGTTGCAGCAGCGGTCGAAGCGCGTGCAATGTTCTTTGCGTAGCGCCTGCGTGTTGCGTAAACAGCTCTTTGGCGCGAAGACCAAGCTGCTTGCGCTCTTCCGCGTTTTTCAGCAACTCGAGCAATCGGCTGCCGAAGTTTTCCGGGGTAGCGATACAGAGCGCACTGCCCGCAGAGAAGATACTGACAATTTCTCGGAAATTGAAGGTGTGCGGCCCCAGGATGATCGCGGTCCCATATTGCGCCGGCTCCAGAATGTTGTGTCCGCCGATGGGCACGAGGCTCCCGCCGACGAAAGCGATATCTGCCAAGGCATAGATGGATGCAAGTTCGCCGACACTATCGAGAAGAAACACGCTGCTCGGTACCGGCGCGCCCGGTGTCCCTGAGCTGCGCTTCACGCACGTTAAACCGCGGGATGCGATAAGGTCTGCGACCTTGTTAAAGCGCTCGGGATGCCGTGGGGCCAACACCATCACCGTCGCGGGGAACTGTGGCAGGACCTGCGAGAAGGCCTCCAGCAGGATTTCTTCTTCGCCTTCCGCAGTGCTGCCGCAAACGATCACCGGCGCGTCTTCGACGATGGCTGCGCGCAGCTCCTGCGCCAGTCTTGTCGTCGCGGGGGGACGGATATCGAACTTCAGATTGCCGCTGACCCGCACTCGCTCAGTTGGCGCCCCGATGGCGCGCAGCCGCTCAGCGTCAGCGGAAGTTTGCGCGAGAAACAGGTCCACATTCGCCAGCACCCGCCGAAAGAACCAGTGAAAACGGCGATAGCGCGGAAAAGAACGATCAGAAATACGCGCGTTTACGATTGCCACGGAGGTCCCACGCTGGCGAGCCAGATGCAGAAGGTTGGGCCAGAACTCGGTTTCGGCCAGGAGAAGCATCCGCGGCTGCAGCGCGTTCAAGTAAGCGCGAACGGCGAAGCCGAGATCAAGGGGCATAAAGAAGCATCGCGCTTCGCCAAAGCGTTCGCGGGCGAGGCGCTGGCCGGTTGCGGTGGTGGTGGAAACAAAGATCTCGATCTCAGGATAGGCGTTTCGCAGCTCGGTGACGAGGCGGCTTACGGCCAGAACTTCGCCGACAGAAACGGCGTGGATCCAAATGCAGGAGGCTGCGGGCTTCTGCAACCTTGCCGGCACAAACCCCAGGCGCTCAGCGAGCCCGGTACGATACTTGCCCAGGCGCAGCATTTGCACGGCCCACCATGGCAGCGAAACGAGCGCCACGGCAGCCAAAAGCAAACTGTAAAGAAGAAACATGAGGGACTAGGCCATTCTATGGAAACCGCGTAGTTGTGCAAACGTCAGTTGTACAAACCGGGCGGCCGGGTGGATATAATCATTGCGTGAAATCCCTCAGGATCGCCGCTGCTCTGGTGCTGCTCACTGCGCTGGTTTTCAGCGAAAAGCACTTCAACCCACCGCCCGCGGCGCCGGCTCGCACCTATGCCCTGCATGAGGCGCATGACGATGAAAAGGTCACCATCGCCGTGGACCCTTGTGATACGCCGGAGAAAGCCGGAGTTTTTAAAGTGAACTACAAGGGATACGGTATCTATCCCGTTCGCTTGATCATTTCCAATGATAGTGACAAGACGCTGATGCTGCAGGACCTAAGGATCGAATACATCACGGCCCAGCGTGACAAGATTCAGCCGGCCAGCGATGCCGATATTTATCGCCGGTTGGTCAAACCCAGCAAAGCCAACAACAGCGGACCAGGAGTGAAGCTGCCCTTTCCTGTGGGCAAAAAGAAGGAACCCATCAGCAAGGAAGTGCGCGACGAATATGAAGCGGCGCAGTTTCTTACGGTTCCGGTCACGCCGCACGCCACCAACAGCGGCTACCTGTTCTTTGACCTGATGGACCTGGAAGGGCCTCATCCCGGCGCTCACCTGTACCTTACCGGCATCAAGGTGGGCACGCAGGAGCTCTTCTACTTCGATATTCCGCTGGACAAGCCGCCACAGGATATGCCGGCCCAAAAGTAAAATTCTTTTTAGCCCTATAATCTTTTTGATGGCTGCAAGCACACAGGTTTCAGCAGCAGTGCGTGAAAAATATGAGCCCGTAATAGGGCTGGAAGTTCACGTACAACTGCTGACCCAGACCAAGATTTTTTGCGGTTGTTCTACCCAGTTCGGTGCACCCCCCAACAGCAACGTGTGTCCTGTCTGCCTTGGCCTGCCCGGCGCGCTGCCGGTGTTGAACAAGCGAGCCGTGGAGTTTGCCGTGTTGGCGGCGCAAGCGCTGAAGTGCCAGGTGCGCGAGAACTCGATCTTCGCGCGCAAGAATTATTTTTATCCCGACCTGCCCAAGGGATACCAGATTTCGCAGTTCGATCAACCTATTGCTGAACATGGAGTCATCGAGATTCCGCTGGCTCCGGGCGGGACAAAGAGAATCGGCATTACCCGGCTGCATATGGAAGAGGACGCGGGCAAGAGCATTCACGATGGTCTGGCTGACTCGGGAGTTTATACCTCGATTGACCTGAACCGCAGCGGTACGCCATTGATTGAGATCGTGAGCGAGCCAGACATGCGATCCGCCGATGAAGCTTACTCTTACCTCACGCTGATGAAAGAAATCATCCTTTATACCGGCGTGAGCGACTGCAACATGGAAGAAGGTTCGCTGCGCTGTGACGCGAATGTGAGCGTGCGCCCGAAAGGGCAGGCGCAATTCGGCACCAAGACGGAAATCAAGAACGTAAATTCTTTTCGCTTCATCCGTGAAGCCATTGAGTATGAGATTGGCCGCCAGATTGAAATGCTGGAAGCGGGTGAAAAAATCCAGCAGGAGACCCGGCTTTACAACTCCGCGGAAGGCAAGACCTACAGCATGCGCTCCAAAGAGCAGGCGCATGATTACCGTTATTTTCCCGAGCCTGACTTGCTGCCCCTGGTGGTGGATGCGCACTGGCAGGCGCGTATTCGGGAGAAGCTGCCGGAACTGCCGGAAGCGCGACGCAAGCGCATGCTCGCCGATTACGGAATCACCGACTACGACGCGCAGGTGCTTACCGTGAGCAAATCGCTAGCCGATCAGTTTGAAGAGGCGGCCCGGGCTGCCAAAAATCCCAAGCGCGTGGCCAACCTGGTGCAGAGCGAGTTGGCCGGGCGGCTTAAGGCCAGAGGGCTGGAGATTGAGCAGTCACCTATTTCGATGAAGGGCGTGGCTTTGTCAGCGGATTTGGTGGAGTCAGGCGCGATTTCGAGCAAGATCCTCAAAGACCTCTACGACAAAGCCTTTGCCAGCGGCGAAGATTTTCCTGCCGTTTACGAACGAGAAAAACCACAACAGATTACGGATACAGCGGCGATCGAAAGGATCATTGATGAGGTGATCGGGGCGAATCCCAAGCAGGTGGAGCAGTATCGGGCGGGCAAGACGACGATCATCGGCTTTTTTGTTGGCCAGGTAATGAAGGCGTCAAAAGGGCAGGCCAAGCCGGAGTTGGTCAATGAGCTGTTGGCGAAGCGGCTGAGCTAGCCGCTTCGCAGCATGCAGCTTCCAAAAGTTATTTGGTTATGTGCCCGTGGGAACTCTGCGGGCCTGACGGCTTGTTTTTCAAGCTGTCGTACAGAACTTCAATGAACATATCAGTCTTGATGAAACCCTGTCCCCAGCTATCCCATTTCGCCAGGACTTTCTCCTGCTTCAGCTGATCCAGGGTCTTGCCTTTCTTTATGCCAGCTTCGACCGCGGCGGTTGTTTCCTTGAGCACATCGACAAATTTGCGCAGGTCAGCTTTGGTGGCAAGGGGGCCATGCCCGGGGATGATCTTCACATCGTCAGGGACTTCAGCCAGGACTTTTTCGTCGCCCGCGATCATGCCCTGGACGCTGCCGCCGCTATCGATGTCAATAAAAGGAAACATTCCGCCGTTGAAAAAATCGTCGCCCATATGGACCACGTTGGACTGAGTGAAAAAGATGACGCTGTCGCCGTCGGTATGGCCATGGGGAAAGTGGATGGCGCGGATGTCTTCGCCGTTTAGGTGGACGGAGACCGCATCTTCAAAGGTAATGATGGGCAGAGCAGATTTGTCGGCGGGCTTAGTCTCACCGAAGCGAGTCTTGCCGCCGCTGGCCAGGCGCTTGCGCACGTTCTCCTGGGCCACGATGGGTGCTTTTTCTCCGAAATGCGGATTGCCGCCGGTGTGGTCGCCGTGCCAGTGCGTGTTCAACACCACCTTGACCGGTTTGTCGGTAATGCCTTTGAGAGCGGCTTCAATTTTGTCTGCCAGCGGCAAAAACTCGTCATCAACCATGACGATTCCGTCGTCGCCAACCGAGGCGCCGATGTTCCCTCCCGCGCCTTCCAGCATGTAAACCGTCCCTGCGACTTTCTGGACCTTCATCTCCACCTTGCTGAAATCTTGCTGGGCCAGGGCTTGCAATGCACCAAAAAACGAGAAAAGAGCCAGGGCAAGAAAGGCTTTACGCATCGCTGTGTCTCCGTTGTTGCCAGATTGAAATGATTTTCGACGCAACATCTTAGCGGCTCAGATGCTTTTAGTTCAAATTAATTTCTTGAAGGCTTGTGCCCAAGATGAAACAGCAACGATCAGGAACAGCTAAAATATTTGGTTGATTTCTTTCCGGAGGGAAACATGCCGTCGGTGAAACATGTTTCGGCGAAAAAGGGCGATGTGGTCTTGATGGTGGGTACGATGAAGGGCGCGTTTGTACTGCGCTCGAACGGCGCCCGTAAAAAATGGGACGTGGGCGGCCCGTATTCCATCGGATCGCCGGTTTATGCGATGGCGTTCGACCAGAGGCAGGGACGGCATCGGCTGTGGTGGGCGCAGCAAAGCTTCCGCTGGGGCACGGTGCTCTGCTCGTCGGACAATTACGGCAAGACCATTACCGAACCGGAGACTTACTCGGTGAAGTTTCCGGTGGAGTCCAAGCTGACGTTGAAAAATATCTGGCAGATTCGCCTCGGTCGCGAGGAAGAACCAGAGACGCTGTATTGCGGCGTAGAGCCTGCCGCGCTCTTTGAATCACGGGATGCGGGAGAGACCTGGTCTCCTGTGCAGGGGCTGCTGGAGCACCCGCATCGCGCCAAATGGGTGCCGGGAGGAGGAGGGATGTGCCTGCACACGATTCTTCCGGATCCGGCTGACCGTAAACGGATGTTCATCGCGATTTCCACGGCGGGAGCGTATCGCACCGACGATGGCGGCGATACCTGGCAGGCGCGCAACCAGGGAGTCCGCGCCGAGTTTCTTCCGGAGAAGTATCCCGAGTTCGGCCAGTGCGTGCATAAGATGGTGCAACATCCGGCGCAGCCGCAACGCCTCTTCCTGCAGAACCACTGGGGGCTCTACCGTAGCGATGATGGCGGCAACTCCTGGACTGACATTGCCAACGGCGTGCCTTCAGATTTTGGCTTCTGCATGGCGATCCACCCTCATGATCCGGACACGGTCTATATCGTGCCCATTGAATCGGATGAGTATCGCTGCACGCCTGAGGGCAAGCTGCGTGTCTATCGGACACGCAATGCCGGCAAGAGTTGGGAGCCGCTCACGCGCGGTCTGCCACAGAAAAATGCTCTGGAGACTGTGTTGCGCGATTCCTTAGCCACAGATACCTGTGAGTCTGCGGGAATTTACTTTGGCACCCGAAGTGGCAAAGTCTACGGCTCAGCCGATGAAGGCAAGTCATGGCAGCTGGTGATCGAGGGACTACCTGCGGTGGTCTGTGTGCGCGCTGCGTTGGTGGATGGCGGAGAAGCCCTGCCACGGAGGCACGGAGGCACAGAGAAAAGAAAGCCGGGGAAGGCGAGCGGTAAGAAAGTGCCGGCAAAACGAATGGCCAAAGGCCGTGCGCGGGGCAAGAGATAGACCATGGCGATCAGCTTTCGCATTCCGAGCTATCTAGCCTCTCTGTCGGGAGGCCAAGCCTCGATTGCGATCTCGAGTTCACCTGCAACCGTAGGCGAGGCGCTGGAAGCTTTGTGGAAGACCCACCCGGCCCTCCGCGATCGCATTGTGGATGAACAGGGCGAGGTACGCCAGCACATCAATATTTTTGTTGGCGAGGAAGCCATCCGTTTTGCCGACGGCCTGGCTACCAAAGTGCCGAACGGTGCGGAGATATTGATTGTGCCGGCAGTGAGCGGGGGATGAAAGTATTCTCGTCCCCCACAATCTACTCTTTGTCACTAACATGCACATAGGCATGATCGAATAGTGAACTCTAGTTTCTGGTAGTGAAATAAAGACTCCCTAGACTAGAGAGTTACGACACATCAAAATCAAAGATAGTGATCACAAAGCTGCAAATCTTTGCTACTTCTTTTGCAGTTTCATAAAACTTTCAGAAAATTTTCAGAAAACCTTCAAGACCCAGTCAGAAGTCACGTGTAACGCTAGTTTGAGATCAGCTATCAAACTGCCGTTTTTGTGTTTCGCCCCACTGCATCACTGCAAGCGAACGTGACGGCGTACGGGGCCCCCTTCGGCGAGATCCAGGACTGCAACAAGGACTCTTCCGGTTCCCCCCAATACATCCCGCTGGGCCCCATCGCGCAAAGGATTCGCCCAAGTCCGCGCGCGCACGGACCCGTCTGACGTTAACTCAAACCAACGTCTATACCAGACGTGTCTTTGAAGGAGAAGACCTAAATGCAAGTAATCTGGCTCATAAGAACGACTAGAACGACACGGGCCCTGATCTGGACAATCCTATTCGCTGGGATTGTTTATCTAACGGCAGTTAAACTACCTTCAACCCTGCACGCACAGTCGACTACACAACCGGCTACGACACCACTTGGGTCGCTTAAGAGTATAACTACTCCTAAGCCTGGCAATCTGGAAGCATTTCTCAAAACCGATATCAATGGGAATGTCACTCCGGATGCAAAAGCGGCGGCCATTGCGCTGGGAAAGGCCCTGTTCTGGGACCAGGCGGGTGGAAGTGACGGCCAGGCTTGTGCCAGTTGCCACTTCAACGCCGGCGCTGACAGCCGCACCAAGAACCAGATTGATCCTGGCCTGCGGGCGATTCCGCCGGACAATAACTTTGATCCTGGTTTTTCCGCTAACTATCAATTGACGGAAGCCGACTTTCCATTTCACATCACTCGTCCGCTGACCAATGACATCGTTTCGTCACAAGGCGTGTTCAACTCTGCGTTTGTTGACGTTACACCCAGCCCCTGTCCGGCGGATCAGCCAAACCTGGGCAATACCTGCGACGCGGGAAACGCGGCTGTCGACCCGGCATTTGACGCCAATGGCCGGGCCCGCCGCGTGGAACCTCGCAACACGCCGACGACGATCAATGCGGTGTTTAACTTCCGGAACTTCTGGGATGGACGCGCCCGCCACGAATTCAACGGCGTGGATCCGATTGGCGATCTCAACCCCTTTGCCCGCGTACTGATCAACTGCGGTCCGCTGGGGTTGGACTCGCTGGGTCTCTGCAAAGCTGGCGGTGGGCCGACACAGAAGGTTCGTCTGGTCGGACCAGCTCGATTGCTGAATGCATCGCTGGCGTCACAGGCTGTAGGGCCGACGACCAGCGACCTGGAGATGTCGTTTGGCAACCGTAGCTTTGCCAAGGTGGGAAAGAAGATGCTGGCATTCCAGCACGGCCTTCCCAACCAGCTGGTATCGCCGACAGACGGCGTTCTGGGGCCAATGAGTCGCGCTCCTCAACCCGGAATTACGCCCAGCTATCAGGCGCTGATCAAAGCTGCCTTCGACAACAGATGGTGGGGTTCAAACCAGATCGTGACCTTCACGGGCGGAAACGATCCGGATGGCACGGTGGGCATCAAGCTATCGAAACCTACGGGCGCGCCCTTGACCACTGATCAATTCACGCAGATGGAGTTCAATTTCTCGCTTTTCTGGGGAATTGCCATCCAGATGTATGAAGCAACACTGCGCGCCGATGATTCGCCCTTCGACCGCGCTTTTGATTCCGGAGATCCAACCACCTTCACCCAGGTGGCTGATGCCAACGGCTTCGGTACGTGGGGCGACCAGGAAAAACTCGGTCTGCAGGTATTCCAGGGCAAGGGCAACTGTATTTCCTGCCATGGCGGTCCGGAGACTACAAACGCTTCAGTTCAGAATGTGCGCGACGAAAAACTGGAGCGCATGCTCATGGGCAACGATCAGGTCGCGGTGTATGACAATGGCTTTTACAACACCGCGGTCACACGTTGCGCCGGCAACATTGATGGAAGCTGCGACGACATTGGGGTGGGGGCGACCATTGGTCCCAAGAACCTGCCTCTCTCCCTGTCGCGTTTCTTCCAGCAGCCCAATCAATGTGACTTTGGCACAGCAGTGATCGGGGGAGTGACGTTCACCGGCTGCACCGGAGCACCGCTGATCGCGGCCAGGCCGGAAGAGGGGATCGCCTTCAACCTGTTGCAGCCGGGCGAGCGTGTGGCTGTGGATGGTGCATTCAAAACGCCGGGTCTGCGCAACGTGGAGCTGACGGCGCCTTATTTCCACAATGGCGGTGATCTGAGCCTGCTGGATGTCGTGAACTTCTACGATCGCGGCGGCAACTTTGCCGACTTTAATCAAGCCAATCTCGACCCGAACATTGAAGTCCTGGGTCTCACCGACGCGGAAAAGAGCGGTCTGGTGGCTCTGTTGAAAGCCATGACCGATGATCGCGTCCGTTATCAGAAGAAGCCGTTTGATCATCCCCAGCTGTTTGTACCCAACCTGGGGACTCTCCCGGCGGTGGGAGCGGGGGGAAGCGCAACTCCGCTGCCTACTTTCAGGGACAACCTGCATAACCCGCCGGCAACACCGTAGCTGCAACGGCGGCGGGCATTGGCAGCGCTCCTAGTGGGACGGTCCAGAGGATTTTGCTTTGGACCGTCCATTTTTGTTGTTGGGAGTGCGAGCTCACAAGGCCGCAGTGCTTCTGCAATGCCTGGATTTATTTCAACGATGTACTGGCGCCTTCAAACACTTTGGTTACACTGTTGCGGCCAACGCCATAAATGATGAAGCTCTTTTCGTCAAAGCTATATTGGCGGAAGAGCAATTCGGCCAGGCCATCGCCGTCAACATCCACTGCGTCAATCAGCTCCAGGCGCGGGGCGACGTCAAGGCGTGTTGAATCGGTCACGCTGGAGGCGAGCTTCTGCGGCACGCCTTCAAAATCCACGCGCGCAATCACGGTCACATAACGATCAACGAACTTTGACGAAGCAGCCGGAGCATTTTTAGCGCCTGGCGCGAGATAGCTGCCGGGGACCTCCGCGCTCATGACAAGAACGGCATCATTGCTTAAATCCAGGTCAAAAGAATGCATGACCACGTTTTTGAGCGCGCTGGGAGGTAGCTGGGCGTTTTCACGCGGCAACTGGGAGAGCAGCAGCTTGCGCATTTTACCTTCCATCTGCTGTTCTTCGCCGGGCTTCCATACAAAATCAAAGGAGCGGGGATCGACGGACTGGGTGTCAGAGATCCCAACCATCGTCCTGGTTCCTGCAGCGACGACAGGCAGAGGCGCCTTTGGTACTGTGCCCTCGGCTTGCGCCGGGGCTGCAGCAGGCGTGGGCGATGGCGAAGCGTCGGGCTTTTCTGACTCACGCCGCCGCAGAACCGGCCGTTCCGAATCGGCTGAGGACGAAGATGAAGAAGGCGAAGAGTGATCTGGAACAGTGACAGGTGTTGGGCTCGCCGATGGCGACGGAACGCTTGGTACGGTGGCCGCGGTCCCCGCGTCACCGTGATGCAGAATAGGTCTCTGGTCGGCGATATTGACGGGCGTCGGGGTCGGTTCCGCCTTCTTGGCCGTGGTAACAGGCTGCCATTTTCCGCTCGCGGTCCAGCCGTTGTTGTTGACGCTTTTGTCGATGGTCACAAAGCCTGCGGCAACGCCGCTTTTTTGCGCCTCGTACACGATGCCGTTATCGAGCGCCATGGGCCGGGGTGAGGCTTTGTAGGTGCCGGCATCGTAGAAGTTGCCGTCGGAAAGAATGGTCACAGGAATCACACGGGTAGAAACGACTCCTACCGGATCGGTGGTGACCTCAAGCACGGCGGTAGCGCGCAGCTTGTGCGCTTTGCGGCGCTGTTGTGCATCGATGGAGGCGAAGGCCAGCAGGCTCAGAATCGCGCAAGCCAGGCTGGCCAGGAACTTTCTTCTGCTATATAAATTCATTGACGTTATAAACACGGAAAATCCATGGAAGTTAATGATAAAGCCCCCGAGTTCACTCTTGCCAATGAAGATGGCCAGCCGGTAGCCCTGAAGGACTATCGGGGCAAGAACGTGGTCCTGTTCTTTTATCCCAAGGCCAATACGCCCGGTTGAACGCTGGAAGCGTGCGGGTTCCGCGACGCATTCAAGAAAATCCAGAAGGCCGGGGCGATCGTGTTCGGCATTTCTGCCGACAAGCCCTCAGCCCAGAAGAAGTTCAAAGAGAAATATGACTTGCCCTATTCTCTCCTGGCCGATGTCGACAAGACGGTGGTCCAGCAGTTCGGCGTGCTCAAGGAAAAGAGCATGTATGGCCGGAAATACATGGGTATTGAGCGGACGACGTTTGT
>DATBHX010000079.1:0-15758 GCA_036557225.1 Candidatus Angelobacter sp. | reverse complement strand
GGAGAGCTGGTCTAAAGAGCTGATGGTCTATCTCACACGGAAGGCGGAGTTTTCAGCGTCACATTACTATCACAATCCGGAGTTCACGCCGGAAGAGAATCAGCGCGTCTTTGGCAAGTGCAATAATCCTAACGGTCATGGGCACAATTACACGCTTGAGGTTACGGTCAAGGGCCAGGTAGACCAGCGCTCCGGCTTTGTGGTGGACCTGAAACAGCTCAAGGACATCATGAACCGCGAGGTCATCGATGCCATGGACCATCGCTTCCTCAACAAGGAAGTAGCAGAGTTCAAAGACGCTATTCCAACTACCGAGAACCTCGCTATCAGCATATGGCGGCGGCTGCAGCCAAAGCTGAAACTGGCGGAGCTGCATCGGGTACGCGTCTATGAGACGCCCGACTTGTTTGTGGACTATTACGGAGAAGCATGAAGGCATATCTGACCAGGCGATATTGGTTCTCCGCCTCGCACCGGCTGCACAGCGAAGGCATGTCGGCGGGCGAGAATCAGGCTGTCTACGGCAAATGCAACAACCCGCACGGACACGGCCACAATTACGCGCTGGAGGTAACGGTCGGCGGCCTGGTGGACCCGCGTACAGGAATGGTTTGCAACCTGGTCGATCTCGACTGTTTTGTGCAGGAAAAGATTCTGGAACGTTTTGACCGCCAGAACCTCAATACATTGTCGGAATTCAAACGAGTTGTTCCTACCACTGAGAACCTGTGTGTGGAGCTCTACGAAATCCTGGCGAGGGATTTTCGCCATGCGCAGGTGGAAAAAATCCGCGTGGAAGAGACCATGCTTAACTCTTTTGAATATGCCGGAGGCAGGGAAATTCGTTTTTAGGGAGACCATGGTGAAATCAGGAGCCGTTGTGAAGAAAATCTTCGAACCCTCTCCGCTGGCCGAAGCCAGCACCCAGGAGCTGTTGCGCGAGCTGCTTGTGCGTTTGGGAGAGGACCCGGACCGTGACGGTCTGTTGCGTACGCCGGAGCGCATGCAGAAATCTCTGGAATATCTCACGAAGGGCTACCAGCAGGATCCGGAGAAAGTGCTGCAAGGCGCGCTGTTTGATGTGGATTACGACGAGATGGTTATCGTCAAAGACATTGAGATGTTCAGCCTGTGCGAGCACCATATACTGCCGTTCTTCGGCAAGGTCCACGTGGCCTATATTCCCAACGGGAAAGTGCTCGGCCTGAGCAAGATTCCGCGCCTCGTGGATATCTTCGCCCGCCGGCTTCAGGTACAGGAACGTCTTACCGTGCAAATCGCCGAGACCATCCAGAATGCGCTGCAACCGCAAGGCGTTGGCGTGGTAATTGAGGCGCGCCATCTGTGCGTAATGATGCGCGGCGTGGAGAAGCAGCACTCGTCCGCCGTGACCTCGCACATGCTGGGCAGCTTCCGCAGCTCTGATAAGACGCGTGAAGAGTTTCTTTCGCTGATCCGCAACGGGAAGAACGGGAACTCGTTCTAATGCCGGACAACAAGCCGCAAGCGCAGCCGCCGGAAGCCCCGACAAAGGCAAAATCAAAAACTGTTGTCATCACCGGCGGCGGAAGCGGCATCGGCCTGGCCCTGGCCCGCGTATTCACGCGGAGCGGCTACACAGTCACTATCTCCGGCCGTGACTTGAAACGCCTGAACACGGCAGCCAATGAATTAAGGCAGAGCAGCGCCGGTGTCGAGGCCATCGCTTGCGATGTGCGCGATCCGAGCTCTGTCCAAACGATGTTTCAACAGATCGCGCAACGCCACAGCTTGATCGATGTGCTGATCAACAACGCCGGTGTTGCTCACGCTCTCTCATCGGTCGACATGTTGCCAATAGAAACTTGGAAGCAAGTCATCGATACCAACCTGACCGGGACTTTTCTGGTAACACAGGCAGCCTTGCCACTCATGTGCGCCGGCAGCACGATTGTGAACAACCTCTCCGTGGCTGCCACGCAGCCCTTTCCCGGCATGTCGGCCTACAATGCTTCTAAATTCGGCGCGCTGGGGTTTACCCAGGCGCTGCGCGAAGACCTGCGCAAACGCGGCATTCGCGTCGTGGCAGTGCTGCCTGGCGCTACCGATACCGACATCTGGAACCAGTTCTGGGCTGAGGCCCCCAAAGAGAAGATGATCCCAGCGGACGCCGTGGCTCAGGCGGTCTTGCACGCAGTCTCCGCGCCTGCCAGTACTACGATCGAAGAGATACGGATTGGCCCAACCGGTGGCGTGTTATGACGACTGTAATGCCAGATTGCCTCGCTGTCGACTAGTACTCCTCAAACGCGTACACATTCTTCTTGGTAGGCAGAAGCTTGATCAGGAGCACGCCGGTCACAAATCCTCCGACGTGGGCCCAAAACGCCACTCCGCCCGCGCCACCCGAAGAGGTAAACAGGGAAGCCGCGCCGCCCAGGAATTCACCCAGGAACCAATACCCCAGCACCAGCCACGCCGGAAGCCAGAAGACAAAGAAGACCCACCAGGTCAATACACGCGCGCGGGGATAGAGAACGAAATAAGCGCCCATGACGCCGGCAATCGCACCGCTGGCCCCCACTGCCGGCAGGGTGGAGTTGTAATTAAAGACAAAATGCACCAGGTCCGCGCCCACGCCGCACAGCAAATAGAAAACCAGGTAGCCGAAGTGTCCCAGGCGGTCTTCCACATTGTCGCCAAAGATGCGCAAGAACCACATGTTCCCGATCACATGCCACCAATTGGCATGCAGGAACATGGAGCTGATAAAAGGAATGAAGACATAGCTGGCAGGCACAGCGCCGGCGAGCCAGCCTTCAACGTTGCGGGGAACAAAGGCGAACTGATATTCAAAACTGCGCAGCGAACGCGGGCTGAGCGTCCACTCGAAATAAAAGACAATCAGGTTCAACGCAATCAGGAAGTAGTTGATATAGGGCGTGGTCGATCGCGGCGTATCGTCTTTAATGGGTAGCATGCAAGTGGGACTTCTTGATTATCATGCTTGATAACGCGGAGTTACTCAAGTGGACGGCGTTCTGATCATTCACAAACCGGGCGGCATGACGTCGCATGATGTGGTGGCGCGCGTGCGCGCTGTTACCGCGGAGAAATCCGTGGGCCATCTTGGCACGCTCGATCCCATGGCCACCGGCGTTCTTCCCCTGGTGCTGGGCCGCTTTACCCGCCTGGCGCAGTTCTATAACGACGCCGATAAACGCTATCGGGGCGTCATCCGCTTTGGCTGGGCTACGGATACCTATGACGCTGAAGGAGCACCCACCGGTCCGGAGCAGCCGGTTAACTTTGACCTCGATGAATTGCACGCAGCGGCGAAGCGGTTTGTCGGGATCATCGAGCAGTTGCCGCCGCCGTTTTCCGCCAAAAAAGTCGCTGGCGTCCCCGCCTATAAGCTGGCAAGAAAGGGCCAGCTGGTCGAACTGAAGCCACGGCAGGTCGAGGTAAAAGAGCTGGAGATCTCTTCCTGGGACGGCCGGCAAGCAACCCTCAAGTGTTGGGTGAGCTCAGGAACGTATCTGCGATCGTTAGCGCATGATCTTGGCCAGAAGCTGGGGCCGGGTGCGCACCTGGCAGAATTGGAGCGTACGGCAGTCCGCGAATTTACGATCGAAGAGGCGCACACCTTGGAATCCCTGGATCAGGCCGCGATGGCAGGCGCGCTGGACGATCTCTTGCTTCATCCTCGGTTGGTGTTGCCGGAATTTCCGGCTGTCAGCGCGCCGCCGGAGAGTGCAGCCCGGATACGCCATGGTGGCGCTGTCAATCTGCCGGAGTTCAGCAAGGCAGCCACAATCAGAGTGTTCGCCGGGCAAAGGGAATTGCTGGCCATCGCCAAACGGGTGGCAGGAACGCTGTTCCAACCTAAAGTAGTACTTCAAGGTTGATTGACGCGTTCCAGGGGCGCCCAGGGAGTATTGCCGGCGGTCCACCATTCTCCTGTTGACATTCAAAAGGAGATAGAGTCTATTCTTCTGTTGGATAACAACAGGGGCTTGCCTGTCCGGCGGACCGGGAACAAGGGAGCATGGAATGAACGCGTTACGTATCCTAATGGCCAAAATCAAAGGGCTGTTCGCAAGGGGAAAGCAAGATCGCGAGCTGAGCGACGAACTGCAAGCCCATCTGGAAATGCTGGTGGAAGAAAAGCGCCGCCAGGGGATGACCGAGGAGCAGGCGCGCCACGCCGCCCGGCTCGACTTCGGCGGGATAGCCCAGACCGAGGCCGCTTATCGTGAGGCCCGCGGACTCCATTTTCTGGAAACATTTCTGCAAGACCTCCGCTATTCCGGACGCATGATGCGTAGGACCCCGGCTTTTACGGCCGTCGTGGTTGGATCGTTGGCGCTCGGGATCGGCGCCAACACTGCCATTTTCAGCGCAATCGATGCCGTGATGCTGCGCATGCTGCCCGTGCCGGAGCCGCAGCAGTTGGTGATGCTGCAGTGGCATGCCAAGGATTGGCCGGAGAAATATCTGAACGACCTGGAAGGCAACAGCTTCGGCGAACCCGGCCAGGGCATTACGAGCTACTCCTTTGCCTATTCAACCTACCAACAATTCCAGAAAGAGAATCGCGTATTTTCTGAGACCTTTGCTTTCGCTGCTAACACAAATCCGGTCAATATCGGAATTGACGGTCATGCTGAGGCCACAGTGGTTCAGGGCGTTTCCGGAAATTATTTTGACGGGTTGGGTGTGCAGGCGGTTCTTGGACGGACACTGCAGCGTCAGGATGACCAACTCTCGGCGCCGTTAGTGGGTGTGATTTCCTACGAGTTTTGGCAAAAGAGTCTGGGGGGCAACTCGTCTGTGGCAGGAAAGACCATGGTGGTCAATGGGCAGCCGGTTACGATTGTCGGCGTTACGCCACCTGATTTCTTTGGCCTGGAACCGGGTAGTACTCCGGGTATCTTTGTGCCGATATTGCAATATCTCAAAGAGGCAGGAGGGCTAAGCTCCAGTGACAAGCTTGACGAGGTCAGCGACCCCAAAAGCTGGTGGGCCGGCGTAGTGGGCCGGCTCAAGCCCGGCGTAACGGAAAAAGAAGCTGAAGCTGAAATGCAGGTCGTCTATGAGCGCACGCTGGTGGCGGTGCATGCCGGCTCCGATCCTAACAAGCCGGCCTTGCAGGTAACGCCGCTCAAGCAAGGGTTGAGCGGCCTGCGCAGACAATTCTCCAGCTCGCTGATGTTGTTGATGATGATGGTAGGCGCAGTGCTGTTGATCGCCTGCGGCAACGTCGCAGCGCTTTTGCTGACCCGGGCCAACGCCCGCCAACGCGAGATTGCCGTTCGCCTGAGCCTGGGCGCGCGTCGCAGCAGGCTGATCCGCCAGCTGCTGACGGAGAGCGTGATCCTGGCATCTTGCGGAGGAGCGCTGGGATTGCTGGTGGCGAAATGGGCAGGGAACGTTCTGATTGCGCTGCTTTCCAGCGGACGCCAGGCGATCGGCCTGGAACTGCATCTCGATGCGCGAGTTCTGGCTTTCACCGTGGTGGTCTGTCTGCTCAGCGGCATTCTTTTCGGACTCGCTCCGGCCTTGCGCGCAACGCGCGTTGATCTGCTGAGCTCGCTCAAGCAATCCTCAAGCGGAAGTTCCGGCGGCCGCCTGACGACCGGCAAATTTCTGGTCGCCGGACAAGTTGCTCTGTGTCTGCTTTTGCTGGTAAGCGCTGGGCTGATGTTGCGCACCCTCAAGACCCTGGAGCAAGTGAATCTTGGTTTTAATCGCCAGAATATTTTGCTCTTTACCATGCGCCCCGGCCTGAATGGCTATAAAGGAGATCCACTCGACCAGTTCTATCTGGAGATGCAACGACGCATGCAGCGCCTTCCGGGCGTTGAGTCTGTAAGCTTCGCCGATCGCAACCCGATCGGCCAGGGAACCAGCAGCACCGCAGGCACTATTGCTGGCTATACGCCGGGAACCAAGGGTGTGACGATTTACCGGCATATCGTCGGCCCGGATTATTTCGATACCCTGGGGATCCGCTTGCGACTAGGACGCGTCCTTGGATCACAAGACACTCGTACGGCTCCGCAGGTCATCGTAGTTAACCAAAAGTTCGTCGATAAATACATGCACGGAGACTATGCGCTGGGACACCAGGTGAATTTCGGCAACGCCAAGAGGATCTTTGAAATCGTCGGCGTCGTGGATGACGTGAAGTATGCCGGGCTGCGCCAGGAGGTTCCACCGACGGCGTACTTTTCCCACATGCAAACTGAATTTCCCTGGAATTTCATGACGTTCATGGTCCGCAGCAGGGAAGCTGGACTTCCCGCTTTGGGGGCCGCGGTCCGGCGCGAAGCCCTGGCCCAGGACAAAGACGTTCCCGTGGTCGACATGAAAACAGAGACTCTCGTGGTCTCCCAGGTCCTGTTCCTTGATCGCACTTTTGCCGCTCTCAGTTCGGCTTTTGGATTTCTCGCCCTGCTGCTGGCATGCATCGGCCTCTATGGAACCATGGCTTACGCGGTCAGCCGCCGGACCAATGAGATCGGAGTCCGCATGGCGCTCGGCGCAGATAGAAGCCTGATCCTGGGGATGGTCTTGCGCGAGACGGCGATCATCGTTGTGGCCGGAATCGCCGTCGGACTGCCGGCAGCCTGGGCTGCCACCGGACTGCTCAAAACACGCCTCTTTGGATTGAGCCCACACGATCCATGGAGCATTGTCCTCGCGGTCGCGGTCACCCTGACAGTCACCGCGATTGCCGGTTATGTTCCGGCTAGAAGGGCATCACGCGTTGATCCGATGGTGGCCTTACGCTACGAATAGCGCCTATTTAGCTGGGGATATTGAATGAATCGGTAAGCGCTTCCTCAGAGATAGAATGTCTGATAACAGATATTATGTCTAATACACAATCAGATGCCTGGACTCTGTAGTTCCGCCGTCGGCTTTGCACACCTTTCCATTCGCGATCATGATTTCATCGCGATCGCGCTGCCCTGCCGTTTCAACGATTCAGAAAGCTCTAGTGTTGGGTGGTTTGCAGTCTGGCGCAGTGGCGCTCGCAACTTTGAGCACTAAGCCCGTAGGCCGCTCCCAAAGCGATGATGCCGATCAATATGCAGATGACGAACGTGGTAGAGCTTTTCATGGCTGCCTCCGGAGATGCGTTTTCGACATAGCGATGCTTGTTGGCTCAAGAAGTAGTGACGCAGCGATCAGCAGCGTTTCAGCCAAGCCCTGCTTGTTATGGAATGATTTCTCCACGAAGAATGGCCTTCAGGTCGGTTTTGAACTTTTGGAGCGTAGCCACGCGCTCGGCCGTAGCCTCCAGTGTTTCTCCTTTGTGAATGAACAACTTATGTCCATCTCTCTCAACGAGAGGTCCAAGGCTCTCTCCCATGCGCCAGCCAACGTTGCCAAGGATTTGCAGCCCGTCGGGCCCCGGAACCAGGAAGGCAATGCAGTTATCGCGAAGAACGCCAATGGCCTTGGGAAAGCGATCAAAGGTTTCGAGATCAAAGCCGGCCGCGTAGAGGCGCTGGAGCTGTTCTTCAGGATTCATGTCGCTTCGCTCCAACCCGCTTGAGGCCCCTCAAGCGTTAAGAGTCTCTATGCGCCTCTTGCAGGGGGCTCGGCGCGCAAGTCGGCCTCGCCCGATAATTCGTAGATGAACCTGGATGAAGGAGATCTCGGCTACATTTTGTATCTGCCGAGGTCTTCATCGTTGAGGCCTTCCAGCCATTTGCGCAGGTCTTCCGATGAGACCCGCTCCGCCGAAGTGCTGGCGACCTTGGAGGTCTTAAGAACTTCATCTTCCACGTAAATTGGGCAATCCAGGCGCAGAGCCAGAGCTAGAGCGTCTGACGGACGGGAATCGATGCTGATGACTCTTCCCTCCCGTTCCATCCAAATAACGGCAAAGAACGTGTCGTCGCGCAGCTCATTCACCACGATCTTGTGCACATGAGTGTCCAGGCCGATCAGCAGGTTTTTGATGAGATCGTGCGTCATGGGGCGGGGCGTGGTGACTTTTTCAATCTCCAGCGCGATCGCATTGGCCTCATAAACTCCAACCCAGATCGGCAGCACGGTATCGCTTCCCACGTCCTTCAGGACCACGATGGGCATATTGGTGACCGGATCCATCATCAAGCCGCGAATTTTCATTTCGATTTCCATATCGCTCTGCTCCAAACCGCTCCGGGACCGCTTTCACCCCGTTCTACCTTTGATGCTCCTAAACCCGTCCGGCTCGGTACCGCGCTGATCCATCAACCTAACCGACCATTTCGCCCACCAGGCTATTCGGAAAGCTCCTGGTCACCAGCACATTAACATAGCTGCCCACCGCTGGAGCCGCACTTTCAGCGGCGGTAAAATTCAAGGTAATGTTTTGCGTGGTACGTCCCACGATCTGGCCGCGCGCTTCATTGTGGCCTTCAACCATTACTTCATAGCTTTGGCCGACTCGGCGCTCATAATTCGATCTTTGAATCTCCCGCTGGCGCTCCTGCAGAATCTGCAGACGCCTGGACTTCTCGCCATCGGGGATGCTGTCAATCATGCTGAGCGCCGGCGTGTTGGGTCGAGGCGAATACTTGAAGCTGAAGACGCCGTCAAACTGGCACTCGTGCAGCAGGGTGATGGTTTCTTCGAATTCAGTATCGGTCTCGCCGGGGAAACCGACGATCACGTCAGTGGTTATGGCAATGGGCCGCTGGGATGACTTGATCCAGGAAATTTTTTCGAGATACATCTCGCGGGTATATTCCCGGCTCATGGCCTTGAGCACGCGGGACGAGCCGCTCTGCACCGGAAGATGAATGTGATCACACAGCCGGGGCGACGCTGCAATGGCATCGACAATATCTTTGCTGAAGTGCCGCGGGTGTGAGGTGGTAAAACGTACGCGGCGCACACCGCGAATTTCGCCCACAGCGTAAAGCAGCTCCGCAAAACTCATCCTGCCCAGCGGATCGGCGTACGCATTCACGTTCTGGCCCAGCAGCTGAATATCGGTGTACCCCAGGTCAGCCATGTGGCGGGCCTCGGCCAGCACGGACTCGGAAGTCCGGCTACGCTCCTTGCCACGGGTATACGGCACCACGCAGTAAGCGCAGAACTTGTCGCAGCCTTCAATGATGGTGATATACCCGCGATGCGGATTGCTACGCGCGGTAAACTCCGTTTCAAACGTCAGGTCGGTCTGGCGATCATCAAGCCCGGTTACGCGCGTGTTTCCCGCCTCAATCTGTATCAGCATCGCCGGCAGATTGCGGTAGGAAGCCGATCCGGCCACCATGGAGACATGCGGCGCCTTGGCAAAGATCTTCTCGCCCTCTTGCTGCGCTACGCAGCCCAGCACGGCAAATTTTTTACCCTGCGCCTGAAGCTTTTTGTAGTCGTTCAGCCGATGGAAGACCTTCTGTTCGGCTTTGTCGCGAATGGAGCAGGTATTGTAGAGCACCAGGTCGGCTTCTTCCACGGTCTGTACCTGGCGGTAGCCCTCGTGAACCAGCGTCCCGATGACCTTCTCTGAGTCATGGACGTTCATCTGGCAACCGAAGGTCTCAATGTAAAACGTTTTCTGCTGCGGGGCCGTCACAGCTCCAGTATAACGCAGCAAAAAGGCTGTCCTTGCGGTTATTCTTAAAGGGAACCAGCGGAATTGAAAGAATGGAAATCGACGAAAAAACATCGTGGAACCAGAAATTCAGCGAAGGCTCGCATACCTCACTGGATCCCGACCCTTTTCTGATGAGCGCCTATGAAGAGTTCCTCAGCGACCAGCCGCATGGAAGCGCGCTCGACGTCGCCGGCGGAGCCGGACGCCACTCCATCTGGCTGGCGCAACGCGGATGGCGCACACGGCTGCTCGATATCTCCGATGTCGGCGTCAAACTGGCGGAAAGAAATGCTTCCCGGGCGCTGGGACCGGTGCGCAAGGAATTCCTTTTGAGCGTCGAGGTTGCAGACCTGAATCAGATGCAGGACTTTGGCGTTGAGCAATACGATCTTGTGCTGGTCTTCTTCTTTCTCCAGCGCGAACTCTTCCCTGCCTTGATCAAGGCACTCAAGCCCGGCGGCGTTCTTTTGTACAAAACGTACACCACGGACCAGCTGCGTTTCGCCGGTGGACCGTTAAAGAGTGGACCCAGCAATCCTCAGTTTCTGCTCAAGCCGAATCAGCTGCTGCACGCGTTTCAGTCACTCCGCGTTCTCGACTACCATGAGACCTTGCGAGACAAAGGCGTAGCAGAGCTGGTGGCGCAGAAAGCTGATTCCAAGCTGCTCGGAGAGATGCCGTGAGTTGGGCAACCAGGTACATTGAAAAGCTGATGCAGGGTGAAACTGTGCAATTCAGACCACGTGGCAACAGCATGAGTGGCAAGGTTGAGAGCGGCCAGCTTGTGACTGTTGCGCCTCTTCTTGATCGGATACCTCAAGTTGGCGATATCGTTCTATGCCGCGTCAATGGCGCACAGTATCTGCACCTCGTGAAAGCCGTTTCGGGAGAACGATTCCAGATTGGCAACAATCGCGGCCGAATCAACGGATGGATCTCACGGCGAAGCATCTTTGGAATTTGCGTTAAGATTGCGCGCTAACCAGAACATCAGGCCGTGGCCTTCAGCGGGTCTTGCCCGCCAAAGATATCGCGCAAAGCTTCATCCAATTCTCCCAGCGCACGGGCGCAGTTACCGGTATAGCTCGAACCATGCATGATCGCCAGGGTCTTGGGCTCAAGCGCAGCCAGCTTGCGCAGGTTTTTGGCGGTGAGCGGCGTGTAAGGAACGTAGTCGGCCAGCACACCTGCCTGATAGGCGCGCATCGCCTCGTGCGACCGCCCTACCACATCTGATTCCGTCAGCGGCTCCACATCGCCGGTCTGATGGAAGAGATCAGAGCACAGCAGGGTCTTCTGTGTTTCTTCAAAAAGCACGCCGGCATCCCAGCCGTGCGGAAGATGCGGCGTCTGCACATAGCGGAAGCGGTACTTGCCTGTTGTGAAGACCGCGTTCTCGTCCCATGGGCCGGGCCTCGCGGCCGATAAAATCGTTGACGCACACGATCGAACCCACCTGGCTGCAGATCACGTCCGCCTTCGGGGCCACGGCCAGCCATTCGTTGAGTGAGCCGCACTCGTCCGACTCAAAATGGCTGAAGCTGATATGGCGCAAATCTTCCAGCTTGATAAGACTCGCTACGGCCTCGCGAATCTCGGGAAACATGCCGCGCAACCCGGTGTGAAACAGAAGAGGCTCTTCGTCCTTGATGAGGAAGTGGTTGAATTGCAAGTCGCCCGCGGGGGCGTAAATGGAAATGCGATAGAGGTCGGGCGCGATCTCAGTGACTTTGGCCATGGATGCACTCCTGCTGAATTAGACGCATCCTCACCGCGACAGGTAAGTCTTCACCCTGGGATGGTTCTTAGTCAAATATAGCTGAAACAATATCAGCGAAACCAGTTCATGCCCAATGTAAATTGCACGGTGTTGATCCCGGGATTGGGGGTCGTAAGCCCGGCGTTGGAGATATGTTCATACCGGACCGCCGCTGTTAAGGCCCGACGATCTGTATTGAAGAACTGAAAACCGAGAGCAGCGTGGGTCAGGAAGTTGACGTGCGAAGTATTCAGGGGCACGGCGTGGCTGGTGAAGAGCACTCCGCCGCCGAGCTCCAGGTACGGCACAGTGCGTGCAGAGCTGGTGAAGTTCCACTTCAGGTTGATCGGATTGAAAGCCGCGCCATAAGCGTTTTGCGCCGGCGCCGGCTGCCAGACGTAATACAACGGCATCAGGTCTGCCGACCATTCAAAGTTGCCGCGCACAAAGCCGCCGCCATGATCCGCGGTGAGCACCTTGCCCAGGCGTGCGCCGGCGTTGATGGTATGCGTGTCTTTCGTGCCGCCGGGAACGCTGAACCCTCCTCCGGCCCAGACGCCGAAATCCCAGGGGTGGCCGTCGAGGGGTTTTGAACTTTGGGCCCATGACATGCCGCTCGAGAAGGCAAAAAACAAAAACAACGCGCCACACAGGCGCAAGGGCAGGGCGAGAGCTACGGGTCTATTTTGCACTGGTTGTCCCAGTCCTCATCTGTTTGGAAATTTGAGTATTGGGATTTTAGGCCTAAATCGGGTTTATTTGAACTCCATCATCCATATATTTCCGGTTGATTCCGTAGATTCGTAGACGATCTGATTGCCGCGCGGGGAAAAAGTAGGATAACGAACGAACGCATTGAGCCTTTCATAATGCGTCAACTGCTTTTGCTTCAACGTGGACCGTGAGATCGACCACAAATTCCAGAATCCGGTTGATTCAAGCTTGGCAAAAATGATTCGATCTCCATCCGCGGACCAGCTATGCGGCCAGCTCTGGGCGTGCTCAAAGTTGAGTTGCGTAACTTTCCCACCGGATCTCGGCAATATCACGATGTTCGTGTCCGGTCCGCGACGCATTTCAGCCACCAAAAACTTCCCATCGGGCGACCACGCTGGAAACCCGAGCAGTTCGTGATCGAAAGTAAGCTGCTTTGGCTTGCCCTCGGCTAGGTCTAACAGCCAAAGGTTGACGACGCCTCCGCTCGTTGAGTTGAAGGCCACTTGCGTCCCGTCGGGGGACAAATCGAAGAACTCAAAATCGCGGGAGATGGACGCAACCTGGTTCTGCTGGCGTGTTTGAATATCGATCGAGTACAAAGACTTCGCGTTCGACCGAATCTGCGCGCACATCAGTGTTTTTCCGTCCGGGAACCATCTGGCGACCCCGGCTGCGACCGGCCCAAACGTCAACGGTTGTTTGTCACTTCCATCGGCATTCATGAGCCAGATCTGCGGGACGGCGCCAGAAAGGCCACGACAAGAAGTAAATGCGACTCGGGAACCGTCGGGGGAAAACGCAGGAGAGATTGCGCGACAACCGACATCACTGCTCAGAGCAATCGATGGCCCTGTTGGCTCGCCCGCTCGATTGATCGGCAAAGACTGCAAACTGCTGGTCAGACTTACCGCTGAGTAGAGGAGCTTCTTGCCGTCTCTGGAGAGGGCAAGATTCTTAATGCGCACCCCGCTTGAGTTTTCCAGCAGCACTGCCTCTTGCAATGGAGCGGAGGTGTCAGGAGAGACCCGGACCTGCCACAATCCATAGTTCGTCGTCAGGGTAACAGCGCCGTAGAGGATACTCTTCCCGTCAAGCGAGTAGATCGGATCGTAATCACCGAGAGCTTCTTCTGAGACGCGCACCGGCGCCGAACCACGGCTGTCGACGGCCCAAACGCTCGAATGACCGAACAATACATTGACAAACACCAGGTGTTTGCCATCCGGAGACCAGGAGGGCGCTCCATGGCCGCCTTCAGGCACACCGAGCTGGGTGATCTGAGTTGCGTCACGTCCGTCCGGGCGCACCTTCCAGATGGTGGAAGGCGGAAAAACTCCGCTGCTATCGGCACTCAGGTCGTTTATTGGTGCGGATTGGAAAGCAATCCATTCACCGTCATGCGACCACGACGGATGCGCTCCGAACTGTGAAATTCTGCGCGCGCTCCCACCTAAAGCGGGCATGAGCCAGATTCCACCGCGATTGTACGAATGATAGGCAATGAACTTCCCGTCTGGAGACCACGCTGGCTGCATGTTCTGCCCGCCATCTTCAGTGATCTGCACTTCCCGACCGCCGGCGGTCAACTGGCGAACAAAGAGCTCAAACCCTTTACCCCGATCCGCCGAGTAGGCCATGGCCGTCTCGTCTGGAGAGAATGTTGGATACATAGAGAGACCGTTGGTGGTGGTGATCTGCGTCGTGCGCGACACCTGCAGATGCTCAGACCTGCCCTGGCGGCCTCCCAGCAGCGCTAGCAAAGCAATCAGGACCAGCCCAGCCCCGACCAGCCCGATGGACCACGCGATGCGCTTCGTCTCTCGCTTAGGGGGCGTGGGAGGAGCGGCTTGGGGTTGGGCGCTACTTCCCCTAATCTGAACTTCGGCGATAAATCGGTAGCCCCGCGTGGGAACCGTTTCGATATAACGGGCGTCTCGGGCATCGTCGACCAGCCCTTTCCGCAACTGGGCGATGGCGCGGCTGAGGACGTTGTCAGTGACAAAAGCATCATTCCATACGGCGCTCATCAGCTCCGCCTTTTCCACCAACCGTCCTCGGTTCTCAATCAGGAAAACCAATACCTGCAATGCCTTGGGTTCCAATGCGACAGGTGCGCCGGACTTAAACACACGAAAGGCGACTGGGTCCAGTTCCACATCGTCAAAGCAATAGCGCTCTGCCACCATTCGCCTCACAGCTCCATCATGGAAACCTGCGGAAAACATCACCTTGCCTTCATTACACCCGGAGACGCCGCAACCTAAAGTCCTCCTGAACCTGGGAGGTGCTTGTGAAAAAGATCATCCACTTTGGATTAACTGCCTTATTCTACGTCAGCTTCGCGACCGCCAGCCCGGCGCCAAGCACCCAGGATCAGCTGCAGTTTCGGCTAATCCAAGATACTCTCGTGGTTGTGGCCATTCGCATCAACGATCTTGGCCCTTTTGATTTCATTCTCGATACTGGAACGGATACTACGTTGGTGGATCCCAGGCTTGCTTCTTCCCTGCAACTGGTCCCTCTGGATCGAATGACGTTGACAACGCCGATCGGTAAGCAGGTCCTGGTGCGAACCGCGCTTGGCAAAGTCGTCTTGGGTTCGGCCACGGCATCTGACGTGGAAGGCCTGGTCCAGGATATGCCGGCCCTGCGTAAATTAAGTCCACACATTCGCGGCATTCTTGGACAGAATTTTCTTTCCCATTTCAACTACGTGCTCGATTATCGCCACAAGTTTTTATACTTTGAGTCAGAAAACGAGTTGCGCGATTCTTCTCTGGGAGCGCGCGTTCCACTCGAAGCACCCGGCAGGATGGTGATTCAATCGGAAATATCCCCTTTAGGTGTTGGCAAGGCACGCCTGCTCCTGGATTCGGCCGCCAATAACCTGGTACTTTTTCGCAGACTGGAACGACTTGGGCCTCTGCAGCAGGGCGAGGACTCTTCCGTGACCGACTCGCGCAACGCTGCTCGCACAAGCACTCTGGTGCGCATTGACTCTCTCACCATCTGCGACCAGCATTTGCACGACCTCAAGTTGGCCTACCTGCCGCCGGGTATCGGCGACTCGCGATTCGAAGACGGTTTGCTGCCGACAATCCTGTTCCGCGCGTTGTACGTAAACAATCGTGAAGGTTTTGTGGTGCTCAATCCGAGGTTCGCGAAAGGCTGACAAGCCGCAATGAACTGCCGCTGTGCTTCCGGCAAAAAGCAAACGGCGGTCCGTGTGGACCGCCTTGGGAAATCTTGACGAAAAGCTGAATTATCCCGCTACCTGCTCCAGTTGCTCCTGATCGACGTCAAAATTCGAATACACATTTTGCACGTCATCGTGGTCTTCAATGGTTTCCAGCAGTCGGATCATCTGGTTGGCAGCCGCGCCTTCCAGCTTGATGTAATTCTGCGGCACCATGCCGACCTGCGAGTGCACGACTTCCATTCCGGCCTTTTTGACGGCATCGAGCACGGTCTCATAGGCGCCGGGGTCCGTGGTGACTTCCCAGTTATCGCCATCGTCGTGAAGGTCCTCGCCGCCATTTTCCAGCACGATATTCATCAGATCGTCTTCTTTGGCTTTGGTCTTGGGAACCACGATGGAGCCTTTCTTGTGGAACATCCATGCCACCGAGCCGGCTTCACCCAGGTTTCCGCCGCCCTTGGTAAACATGTGGCGGATTTCGCTCACGGTGCGGTTGC
>DATBHX010000078.1:0-7742 GCA_036557225.1 Candidatus Angelobacter sp. | reverse complement strand
AGGCGCCGGCGGCTGATCGAATCTCCACAGAGGGTTGAATGATGGTGAGATCGTGTCCTTCGATCGCGTAGAGATTGTCAGCGGCGTCGATGTAGATTCCAGGGCTGTGACCTGCAACCTCGGAGCCGGGACTGATGTCAGTCCACGTGTTGGCAGCCGTGCGGCGCGCCAGCTTGTAGTGGAAGGTGAAGTCACCGGAAATGTAGTCGACCAGCACGCGGCCTGAGGAATCGATCGCCAGCGAAGGTGATTCATCCGACTGGCTGGTGGAAACGTTATTGGAGATGGTCTCTACCGCGCTCCATGCGCCGGTCGACGGGTTGCGGTTGCGATAAAACATGTTGATATTGCCGTCATAGTACGCAACATGCAACGTGCCATTGTGGTCAAAGGCCATGGAAGGATGCATCTGGCTGCTGCTGTTGGCGACGGCGACCGGCGTCGACCAGCTTCCGCTGGTGCGATTGGTGTAATACATGTTCTCGTTTTTCCCGCCGGTAATCACGTGTGGAAGGCCGCTTGAATCCAACGCAAGCCCGGTCTTGCCCATGTATCGGTCCGTCGTATTCTGGCCGTTCAACGCGCCGACCACCTCGGGTGTTCCCCAGGTATCCGTGGAAGTATCGAACTTCACGTATTTTGTTTGCGACGCAGCGATGTCTTCATAAACGATTTGAATCAAGTGGTCCGGACCTGCAATCTTGGCCTCGACTCCGCCCATGCGTACGCTGTTTGCGGGCCGATGCGTCGCATCCATTTCGGCAAAGCTTGTAGGATTGTTTGCGGGAGAGCCTTTGTAGACGCGTATCGATGCAGGAGCTGTGCCGCCGGTAAAACCGCTGGCATTGGTGATCACATAAACCACGTCAGCCGACGTTCGCACGACCTGGCGTGTATAGCAATCAACGTAACCGGGCCCGACCTGCACAATCGGATCCCAGGTGGCCTGCCCGTGCGCAACCATTGAAGCCAGCAGGAAAGCTCCGATTCCAGCAACACGTAGAAATCGTGGGTAACGTGAAGACAGCGGCAAGGCTGGATGGATGTGGCGCATTTTCGTCAGCTGAATGATAAACCGCAACGTAAGCGTCCTTGAGAAGAAAAACCGTCGAAGCGTGAAACTATGTTGCCCGATGGGGCACTGTACAAATCGCGAAAGCAAAAGCGGGGCCTGCATAATAACTTCAGGCCCCGCAAACTTCTTCATCTTTAACCCAATCAAAGCAGCGGACGATCTACTGCCGGTGACCTAGTTCATGTGGACTGGGGTCTGGTGATAGTAGTAATTCGACTTCCGGTTTTCATCCGCTGAGTTTAGAAGCACGCCGACCAGCTTGGTATTGTCGATGGCGGCGCTGGCCCGTACCAGCGATTCGCGGGCCGTGGTCCTTGCCCTGACCACCAGCAGAGTGCTTTCGCAACCGGCGGAGATCAGCTCAAAATCGGCCAGGTCCAGTACCGGCGGTGAATCAACAATGACCAGCCGGAAAGACTCGCAGGCCCAGCCCATGAACTCCTTCCAGGCCGGGCTGGAGAAAAGTTCTGGAGGCGACGTGGAAGTAATCCCTGCCGGTAACACGTAAAGATTGGGCACGTTGGTGGAAAGGATTGATGCCTGATACTGGCCGTTGCCTTCCAGGATCTGCGTCAAGCCCGGTGAATCCGGGTCTCCCATCAAGCGCGAGAGGCCGCGGCTGCGCAGGTCGGCATCAACCAGCAGCACGGGCCAGTTCTGAATATTGGCATAGCAGAGCGCAAGGTTCATGGCGGTGAGCGTCTTGCCGTCTCCCTGCTGGGCGCTGGCAATCACCATGGAGCGCGTACCTTCCTCAGTCTGGCGCTTGACCAGACGGGTACGCAGCGTGCGATAGGCTTCCACTGCAGCCTGCATGGAAGGATCGTATTGCGCTGCCAGAAATGATCTTTCCTGGTCCCGTGGAAGACGAATATTGCGGCAGTTTTCCAACCGTGTCGCAGCGACTTTGGTTGCAAGTTCACTGGCTTCATGCAGCGCACCAAAGAGCGGCTCAGGCGCCGGCACATTCACCAGTTGCGGCAGAAGATCAGTAGCCGCGGTCTTCTTCATTGCGTCGACTGCTTCATCCACATTTACGGCGGCAGGGCCTACGGGGCCTACGGGTGCGCCTTGCTGCTTGAACGTCTTACGGGTCTCGTTAAAAAATCGACTCATCGTGAAAGGCCTATCTGGATTCGTGAGGAATCCTCGGTTGTTAAGGTTTCACCCCGGAAGCTGAAGACGCCGAAGAGACAGCTGCGGCGTTCAATGAGGTGTCTGCAAAAACCAATGGATCATCGGTCAGCGTCAAGCCATCGAGCGCCTCCCGAACCAGATCGGGGGTGATCTTGAGAAGTTGCCTGCGGAAGCCGGCGGTCAGAACGCGGTCGCAAAGCAAATTGATGAGACGTGGCGTTCCGCCGGCCTGGCGGAATATGTCCTCCAGCGCGGCCGCCGTAAATGGGCTTTCACCGCGAAGACCGGCGACGTGTAACCTTTCCGCGATGTAGGCACGTGTCTCCGGCAGTGTCAGCGTGCGCAGCTTTGATACAACCGCGATGCGTCCACGCAGCGCCGCGAACTGCGGCTTGGCCAGTAACGGCACCAATTCAGGCTGTCCGCAGAGAATCAGTTGAAGAACGTTGGCTGGATAGTTGTCCAGATTCAGCAGCAGGCGGATTTCTTCCAGCAGGTCAGGCGAAAGCAGATGTGCCTCATCAATGACCACCAGAACAATTCCGTTGCGGCGATAGGAATCGAGCAACAACTCATGCAGCCCTCGCAGCCGCGCCGGCTTGGTGGCTGCTGATGCCGTGATCTCCAGTTCGTCAAAGAGCGATTCAAAAAGCTCTTCCTGCGTCAGCGTCGGGTTGACGATAAACGCCGATCGGATGGGCCGCTCGGGTGATGATTCGTGCACCAAAATGTGCTGCAGTGAATAGAGCAGCGTAGTCTTGCCAGTACCGATCGGGCCCACCGCCACCTGCAGCCCTTTGCGATACGAAACTCCTTCCAGCATGGCCCGCAGCGTGTTGCGATGCGGCTCAGCCAGATGCAGGAAGCGAGGATCCGGCGTGAGCCGGAAGGGTTCGTGTTTTAAACCGTAAAATGCAGAGTACATGTCGTTTGCAGGGAAATTGACCTCGGTCGGTCGATCAGCCTGGACAATTTCCTCAATATCTCGTTTCGTCCACCTCAAATGTGCAACTTTCATTCCAAATACTGCCAATCTAAAGCCAGTACTTTCAGTGGCTTAACTCTAGTTGCCAACGTCCACAGGGGATGTGCGCAAAGATTTTCACATCGACGGGACTTTTGTTTCAACTCACGCCGATGCGTTCGTGTCAACTTCCCGAGGCCTAAACCACCTTGGCAAACTGCTTCAACGCTGACGGCTTTCTCCCTACGCTTACGTACAACAGACCGTTTTGCTCCATCTCTTCGGCCGTGTAGAGGTTGCGTCCATCAAGGACGATCGGGTATCGCAAAAGTGTCCGCAAGTGCTTCAGGTCGAGAGTGGCAAATTCCTCCCAATCCGTAAGGATCAGCAGGGCATCGGCGCCTTCGGCAACCTGGTAAGAGTTTTCCGCAAAGGAGATCTTGTCCCCCAAAACATTCCTGGTGTGCTCCATGGCAGCCGGATCAAAAGCACGGATCTGCGCGCCCTCCGCAACCAGTTGCTGAACCAGAGCAATGGCGGGCGACTCGCGAATATCGTCGGTCCGGCCTTTGAACGCCAGCCCCAGAACACCGAGCTTTTTGCCTTTCAGCGTCCACAGAGCGGTGCGGATCTTCTTCATGAAGCGGTTCCGCTGCTCTTCATTGATGCGCATGACTGCATCGAGAAGATCGAATTCGTAGCCGCACTCGTGGGCCACAGCGCGGAACGCAGAAACGTCTTTGGGGAAGCACGAGCCGCCATAACCGATGCCGGCGCGCAGGAATCGCGGGCCAATTCTGGTGTCGCTGCCGACTCCGCGTGAAACCTGCTCAATGTCAGCTCCAACCTCTTCGCAGATGTTGGCGACCGCATTGATAAACGAGATTTTCATCGCCAGGAAGGCGTTGGAAGCATGCTTGATCAGCTCAGCACTCTTGGCGGTCGTGAGGATCAGCGGCGCCGCGCAAACCGATCCATCCGGCTCAGGAATGCGGTCCGCGTTGGCGTAGTATTTGCCGCTGGTAAGCGGTTCATAAACCTGGCCGATCAGCGTGGCTGCGCGCTCACTATCAGCGCCAACCACAATGCGGTCAGGATAGAGAAAGTCAGTTACGGCCGTGCCTTCGCGCAGAAATTCTGGGTTCGAAACTACGTCAAATTCACAGTCTGCGCCGCGGGTGAGAACCATGACCCTGCGAATCCAGTCACTGGTGTAGACCGGCACCGTGCTCTTCTCGATGATCACCTTATAGCCGTTGAGATTCTGCGCAATCTCCCGAGCCACCGTCTCGACATACGAAAGGTCGGCTTCGCCGTTTTCTTTGGGCGGCGTGCCTACAGCAATGAAAATGATCGAACTGCTGCGCACCGCCTGGGCCAGGGAGCCGGAAAACTCCAGCCGGTTTCCGCGATGCCGCATCAGCAGCTCTGGCAGGAACTGCTCATGTATGGGCACTTCTCCACGGCGTAGCCGCTCCACTCGCGCCAAATCGTTATCTACACAAATCACAGAATGGCCAAGCTCTGCCAGGCACGCTGCGGCCACCAAACCAACATATCCAGAACCGACGACAGTAATTTTCTCCACCTTCAAGCCTCCCGCCTAGGTGATAAAGCAAACTATTCAGAGCACGTTGATTACCAACTTGGATTTGCTTAACTATTGAATCGAAAGGACTTGATTTACACTAGTTCTGACAGAATCTGACCCAAAAGGGGAGCATTGGGCCAATGTGCAAGGATTTGCAGAAGATAGCCAAGCTCCTCGCCTTCAGGCGTACTGGCCTTTGATTTGCTGAGAACTTATGAGGAACCATGGTTTAGAGGCAGCTTTCAGGACGTTGCTGGCAGTCAAATGCAGAGTCTCTAAATTTTGGATTTTGAACGGATTCTGTATAACTAAGTCTTGACATTGGAGAAGGGGCGATCAAGAAATGCGGGCATTGGTTACCGGCGGAGCCGGTTTTCTGGGGTCACATCTCTGTGAGGCGATCATCGCCGACGGATGGGCCGTGGCATGTGTTGACAATCTTCTGACCGGACGAAAGACGAACCTGACCGGTCTGGCTAACGAGCCGAAATTTGAGTTCTTTGAGCTGGACGTTTCTGAACCGTTCGACGTCGGCCCGGTAGATTTTGTCTTCGATTTTGCCTCGCCCGCGAGCCCGGTCGACTACATGCAACATGGCATCGCCACCCTCAAGGCCGGCAGCCATGGGACCTTCCATGCATTGGAGCTGGCGCACAAATATGGCGCGGGCTTCCTGGTGGCTTCCACCAGCGAGTGCTATGGCGATCCTGAGGTCCACCCGCAGACGGAGAGTTATTGGGGCAATGTCAACTCCATCGGCCCGCGGTCGGTTTATGACGAGGCCAAGCGCTTTGCCGAGGCGGCGACCATGGCCTACCACCGATATCACAAGGTCAACACGCGCATCGTACGCATCTTCAACACCTACGGGCCCAGGCTGCAGTTGAATGACGGGCGCGTCATCTCCAACTTCATGAAACAGGCGATTCTGGGAGAAGATCTCACCGTCTATGGCGATGGCAGCCAGACGCGCAGCTTCTGCTATGTCAATGACGAAATCGAAGGCATCATGCGCCTCTCACGATCGCAGGAGCACCTGCCGGTGAATATCGGCAATCCCAACGAATTCACGATCCTGGAGTGTGCGCGCGAGGTGCTTGCCGTTACGGGATCAAAAAGCAAGATAGCCTACGCACCGTTGCCGCAGGACGATCCCAAACAGCGGTGTCCTGATATCAGCAAGGCCAAGCGGCTGCTGAACTGGGAGCCGACCACACAGCTGCGCGAGGGCCTGAAACTCTCGCTCGATTACTTCAAACAGGCAACAGCGCTGGTCGCAGGCCGAAGCGACGGGATCCAAGTCTAGCGCTATACGCGATAGTATTGCCGGTACCACTCCACGAATCGCCCAACACCAACTTCGATGGGCGTGTGAGGGCGGTATCCAGCGATGCGTGAGAGCTCGTCGATGTCGGCGTACGTGGTGGGGACGTCGCCGGGCTGCATAGGCATCAGCTTCTGCGTGGCCTTCTTGCCCAGCAGCTTCTCCAGGATCGCGATGAGCCGTGTAAGCTCCACCGGCTGATTGTTGCCGATGTTGTAAATGCGGTAGGGAACTGAAGATTCGCTGCCTTCGCCGGCGGCTGGTGTCGGCGGGAGGTCCATGATGCGGACAACGCCCTCAACAATATCGTCGATGTAGGTGAAGTCACGCAGCATTTTGCCGTGATTGAAGACCTCGATTGGCGTACCTTCCAGAATCGATTTGCAGAATTTGAACAGCGCCATATCCGGGCGGCCCCATGGTCCATACACGGTGAAGAAACGCAGCCCGGTTACGGGAAGCCGGTAAAGATGCGCATACACGTGGGCCATCAGCTCATTGCTCTTCTTGGTGGCGGCGTAGAGACTCACCGGGTGATCAACATTGTCCTTCTCTGAAAACGGGACTTTTTTGTTCGCTCCATAAACCGAGCTGGACGACGCGAAGACGAAATGCGGCGCTTTCTTTTTGTAGGCGCTCTCCAGCAGGTTTACGAAAGCCACAAGGTTGCTTTGCACGTAGAGATGAGGGTTTTCCAGCGAATAGCGCACACCGGCCTGCGCCGCCAGGTGGATGATGGGTCCGAACTGATGCCGGGCAAACAGCTCCTGTACCCAGGCCAGATCGGCGATGTCGCCGCGAACAAACTCAAATCCGGGAGTCTTCTCAAGGATCTTGAGGCGCGCATCTTTCAGCCCTTCGTTGTAAAAGCGGTTGAGATTGTCAACTCCGAGGACCTCGTGTCCCGTGGCCAAAAGCCGCTGGGTGACGTGAAACCCGATGAAGCCCGCACATCCTGTAACCAAAACTCTGGACATTCCTGAAATTTGCCCTTTCTCACTCTAAATTCCACTCTGCAAGCAAATGGCCTTCCGCCCGGGAGCCTCAACGGGCGGTCATTCTCAGCCTGTCCAGCATATTACCAGCACGATCGATGCGGACTGGAAGCGCCAATGCTGTAGCAGCAATTTGTTGCCAAAATCCTGCCGATGTTGGCGCGAGACATTCGATAATTCATGTAAATTTTGTGTGAAGGAAAATTCGGAATGCATTTATGCAAGCATTTTCACTGTCTCTTCTATCACCGTGCGTTCATTGACCTTTGGTAACATCTTCCACAAACCGCATTCCAGCTTAAGCCATTCAGTGACATACGTTTAGCAGCTTATGTGGACGCGCGGACGTCCACGTTCTATGAGCTGCTTTTTCGGCAACCCGCGTGCACCTTTTACGCGCAAACGCTATCGAGCCATGCGCGGCCGAAGTGTTTCTCGAGACGGTTTGATTAGTCAAAAGTAAAAAGAAAAAGTTTGCAGACTCCACCTGCTGCCCAGATTCACTTCAGCAGGAATAAGAAGAAGGTCCCTAATGCGGTCAAAATTTTTCTCACTGGCGTTCATTGCCTGTTTGTGGATTGCCGGCGCGGTTGACGGATTCGCCCAGAACTTCAATCTGACTGTGGCGGTACTGGTCAATTCGACGAACACCACCG
>DATBHX010000077.1:0-56581 GCA_036557225.1 Candidatus Angelobacter sp. | reverse complement strand
CGTCTGCATTCCGTTGGCATCGCACGATTGATTGCCGGTCGTAGGCAGGAGCTGCTCCGCCTGCCCGTCCCAGCAGACGCGCGTATCAAGCGGTACGCTGGTTCCGGTTTGATCGACAAAATATGGATCGGCAATCCTGTTGGTCTTCATGTTGATCCGGATCCACTTGTACCCCAGTGGTCCGGAGGCCGGCGCCTGCGACAGCTGCGAAGGCAACTGCCAATTTCCTAGCGTGGGAACTGCGGCGCACCTGATGCCTTTTGGCGTACCTGAGTCATAGGTGTGGCACAGGTCATCGTCAAAATAAGCGCTGGTGATGTCCGTAGGATCGACCGTCTCGCCGTTGGCCGGGTTCAACACATAGAGCACACCGTTGGGATTTCCCGCGATGTCTTGCGGAAGAAGGTCAGCCAGACCTCCCGGTGTGGATGAAGGATACTTGATCCGGTCGCGCACCTCTTCCAGGCCGGAGCGCGCAGCGTAGTACGCGCGCATGCTGCTGCCGTAGTTTGCATCAATGCGGCTTTCAGTGTTGGATGAGAGCACCATGAACAGCCCGATGCCGGAGAGCAGCAACAGCGCAAATAAAGTCAACAGCAGCGCCATGCCCCGCTCTTTGTTGGCCCTCGTCTTGGCTGATGTTCTCAGCATTACTGGTTGACCCTCGATGTTGCCGAAATCGACGTACGTATGAACCCGTTGTTTGTCATCGGGTCGCGCAAATTCGTAAGCAGGCTCAGATTGACCTTCACGGTCTTGATCGTCGCAATGGTACTCACGCCTGCTGGAGTTGAAATATCTACACCTGGACCAATATTCACCGGATTGCCGTTCTGGTCATAATACGCGAACAAGTCCTCTCCGGATTGCCCTGCTCCCGTGCCTGGCGGAAACACGTGGTCCGTCTCCGTATAGGTCGCGCTCAAAGGCTGATGCAGTGAATCTTGCGGCCCCTTAACGATTGCGCTGCGCCGGATGCACGGGCAGTTCGGATCATTAGGATCATTGGGCACGTAGTAGATCGTCACACTGTAGACGTTGCCGTCATTATTCACATCGCCTTCAAACAGGATCTGCGTCGGCGAAACGCTCACCAACCCGGCCGCCACCTTGCTGAAGTCCTGCGGGTTTGAATACATTGACGCGTTGGGGTAGCCCGACATGTGCAGATCGCGGACCGTCTGGTCCACAAACTCGCGCGCTTGCTGGCTCAAATCAACCCTCATGGCCTCCGAGCTCGACTTCTTCTGCATCTGGTTGATCTGCTCAAAAACCGCCGCGGTGACCACCAAAAGCATGCACATACTGAGCATAAGCTCCAGCAGTGTAAAACCTTTCACACTGTCGCGCGCTTTTACGAAAACCGAATTGGAACGGCAAATCTTCAGAAATCCCCCCGCTGGGAATGCAAGGTGTACGGCAGGGTAAACAACACCGCGCGATCGGCAGTCACGCTCTTGGCGCTGACGGTGACCAATTGCGTTGAGGGCGTTGCTCCCGGATCAATTCTCCACCGGACGTCATATCTTTCCTGTGACGACGAGCACATGGCATAAACCATGGAGTAATTCGGCTGCGCTGCCTGGGAAAAATCAATCGATCTTGAAAATGCTCCGCTCTCAATCAGGGGCGAACCGCCCACCGCGGTTTCCACCACAAAGGTATTGCCCGCGCAATCCGTGATCTGGGTTTGCGCCGCCGCGCCTGATGCCGATGTGGGAATCGCCAGAATCCTCTCCATAGTGCTACGGGCCAGCGTGGCTGCCGTGGTGTGGGTCTTGGAACGCCCGTTATTAGCGGACGCAACGCCAATCACCACAATGCCACCCAGTACCCCAACCAGCAGGACGCCCATGGCAATTGCCAATTCAAGCAAGCTGAAGCCGCGCGCCCTGGCGCTGCCTCTCCCGCTTCGAATTTGAGGTCTCTCACCCATAAATGGATAGTGATCTAATTCCAGCTTCCGTTTCCTGACGGATCGTACATCCAGGTCTTGACTCTTCCCGTAGGGCTTACCGTAACCGCCGCATACATCACCGTGCCGCTCGACCGCGGCAGTTGCAAATACTGCACCCAGCCCACCGCCGTACAAGGCGACGCCGACGAACTCCTCTGGCACGGCATGCCCAGGCCGTTCCATGCAATGCCCGGAACTGCATCATTTTGCTGATCGTGCATCATGGATGTTTCGGTATTGAGCGGAGCAAATCCCAGCAGCGCCGGGGTCAAGCCTTGCGGAACACCGGCATTGTTCAGCCGTACCCGGACGGGCAAGAAGGTTGTGGGATCGCTGGCGCTGCAGTTCCCATTTCCGTTCAGATCAATGCAAACCTTTGCCGGTCCGCCCCAGCCATGAGAGGCCAACAGAACTTCATACGGAGTGTTGTTTTGCGTGGCGCGAAGTCGCGCATCCTGGTATACCGCGGCAAGCTTCTGTGAGGCTGACTTGAGCTTTGCGTTATCGATGCTCTGGGTAAAGTTGGGAATCGACAAGGCGACAACGATTCCAATGATCGCAAGCACCACAAGCAGCTCGGTTAACGTAAACCCTGCTTGCGAGGCAAGTCGTCCCCCCGACTTGGCCGCCGATTTCACTTGGCTGGCTTCTCCCGTTTCAGTTTTTCTCTTCTGCTTTGACCTACCCTGGGCGTCTCAACACAGGCCTCACCACTTGCAGGTGGCGACTGCAAAATCACACTTTTCGCGCAAACAAAATTCGCTTTGAAATGGATGACTTTTGTGGCTGAACCTTTGTTACCCAAACATACTAACCCAGCCGCCTTGGCTGCCTGTGAAAATATAGCGTAACACAATGATAATAAAGAAATTATTTTTATTTTGACTGAGTGAAAAAAGCTGCATCAATTCGCCGTTTCGCCACCCGAAACCGGTGCTGTGAACCTCTGGACATTGGCCCCAAGGACACTGACTATGGCTTTTTATGCAATCGAAGCAAAAGCGATAAGTCAAACCTCAAAAATTCGCTCTGCTTTTCAAGGCTATTTAAATCGTTTCAGTCCATTTAACTTCGCCCGCAGGAAGTGCATTCTGTCCCCTCACAGTTCTTTACCTTGTCCAGCGCATTCGTCTTCTTCCCCGCTCGTCTAACCTTGCTATAATCTGCTCGCTTTTTGCCCAATAATTCAGTCTTAGAGGATTTCTCTATGCCTTCTCGCCTTCTTACGTCGCTTGCTTTAGTCATTAGCATGGCCGGGGCCAGTCGAGCCCAGCAGAACGCTTGCAAGGCAGTTGAGATTCCTGTCGGCGTATTCAGTGCGACGGGCGATGTTTTCCGCGGGCTGGCGGCGGAAGACTTCGTTGGACGTGTACAAAAGAAGCCGGTTGGCGTCAAGTCGCTTAGCTATGATGACGGCCCCCGCCGCGTTCTGTTCGTCGTCGATACCAATCGCAAGCTCTCTGCTGACTCACGCCGGGCGGAAGAGGAGATGATCGCCGCCATTCTTTCCACGGCGCGTCCGGAAGATAGCTTCGCCCTGCTTCCGGCCCGTGGTCCAGGACGCGAGATAAGCTTCACCACCGAGCGGCCGCCTTTTACAAAGGCGTTGGGCCAGTCCGGCGAAAAGAGCGGTAAAGAGCCAGGAGTGCTCGATGCCGTGATGGCCGGAATCGAGCAATTTGGCGCGCCGCAAAACGGTGATTCCATCGTGGTCATCGCCGCCGATCTCGAAGGCAACCACAAAGCCAATGCCAAAACAGTGGCCAAAGCGCTTGAGGAACATCGCATTCGCATGTTCGGCTTGGCGTTGGGGCCGGTAGCCATCAAAAACAGCGTTGCCAGCGGAAGCATGACCTCAACAACCTCTCAGGGGCTGGCCTGGACTACGCCCGGGGTCGGCGATTTCGTTTATGAAACCGGCGACGAACATTTCTTCGATCTCACGGCCAACAGCGGTGGAGTGGTCTTTGCCGTCATGAACGGGAATCCTCAGCGCTCCTACAACCTCTCCGATGAGCGGCTTCTGCAAAGCGTGCGGCAAAAGGCCCGAGCGGTAGCCAAAATCATTTCGGCGTACTACCGCATGCAGATCGAGTCGCCGGCATCAGCCCATCCGGAGAACTGGGACTTGGAAATCAACGAAGAAATCCGGAAGCATTCGCAACCCATGTTCGTGCTCTATCCCCGCGTTCTGGGGCCCTGCTGAGGCCACCTGGCCAGAGCGCTCGCATCGTGGCAGTTTGAAATTAATCCCTAACACACCGGCCCTGTCATCCCGACGGCCGTTTGGCGAGCGCGCGCCGCTTTTGCGCGGTTGGGGTGGGAGTAGGCCGGAGGGACCTTGTGATTTTCGAAGTCCGAAGCGGCACTGTCCCCCAATTCAGTCAGATTCCGTCCAAAAGTAACCATCCAAATTCGCAATCCAGAGTGCAACTAATCTGTGACTCTCGCGTTAATACCGTCGACAACCTATGACTCTGGAGGGCATTGAAAGGAGCACGCTTCATGATTCGACGACATTTAACGCATCTACTCGCGCTCGCGCTGTTTGCACTGGGGACCACGCTATGGGCGCAAAACACCGGTAGTTCCGATACACAATCTGACCGCAAAGACCTCCGCCAGGACCGCCGCGATTTACATCAGGACCGCAAAGACATCCAGTCAGACAAGCGCGATCTGCACCAGGACCGCGCTGACGCCCGCAACGACCGCCGCGATATCAACAAAGATGAGAAGGACATCGCAAAAGACCGCCGTGAACGCAACCAGGACCTTAAGAACGGCGACAAGGCCGATGCCGCAAAGGAGCAACGCGATATCAACCGCGATAAGCGTGACGTCGCGCACGATAAAAAGGACCTGCGCGCCGACCGCCGCGACATCCATCACGATGAGAAAGACCTGCACCATGACCGCCAGGATGCGCGTAAGGACAAACGCGATATCCGGCATGACAAGCGTGACCTTCATCGCGACAGGAAGAAAGGCTAATCTGCTTCCCGGAAAACGAAAGCCCGCTAGTGGTTCAGTTTGTAAAAGCTGAACCACTAGCAGTATCAGCGTCTAGCGATTCGCTGGCGAATCGCGGGCCTTTAGGCAGACGTTCATCGCGCCAGGGGCCCCCGGAACGCGCCGGGGTTGCGCGTTCAGGGGCGGAGCGATGAATTCAGCGCGGAACTGAACCACTATCGATACCCCTGGGGCTTTTTCATTCCTCAGCCATTGGCCAATTGCAATGACCTCACGGAACATGAATAGTCAGACTCGACTTGAACACTGCGCCGCTGGAGTCCCACGCCTGCACCGCAACCGAGTGTGTGCCTGAACCCACGGCAATCGATGTGTTGATCGAATTGGCATTGGTGGTGTATTTGGAAACATTGTCGATGTATATGCGCATGGCGGTAATTGGATGAGAAGATGCGGCCGCAGCCGCAAAATGCACCGGGGATGCATCCGTACTTCTGGTGGCCGGCGAACACACGGTCACACCCGTACCGGAGGCCGCACATACTCCCGAAGCGCCCGCGCCAAACAAATCAGCCATGTCAGCCGAGCTTGCCGCAACGCCGGGATAGCTCTTGACGCCAAGCGCATCCAGCATGGTGCGCAGCACATTCTGGTGCTGATACAACGCGGTGGACTTGGCCCCTTTCTTCACCTTCGGCCCGACGACAACCGCAGCCACGTGTCCGCCGCCGTGTGCGGTATCGGTGGAAAAACCTTCGTCAAAAACAATCACCAGAAGCCCGCTCTGCTGAAATTCAACGTTGTTCAGCAATGGCCCGATATTGTTTTTGAGCCACCCGTCCGCGGTGGCCAGTTTCTGCGCGTTCGTGCAGCCCGTTGGCCCTGTAGGACAGTCATGGGTATTGTGGTTCTGGTTCGGCGTCACGAAAGAATAGCTGGGCAGCCGATTGTTAGCCAGGTCCGCCGCGAATTCTGAGAACGGGACCAGGTTGAGCTTCTGCACGCTGCTGTTCACTACGTCACTGAAATAAGAAAGCGGATTGTGATGGCGAACATACGGATAGCGGTCTCCACCGGTGTAGCCCACTGAAGGCAGGCTTTCCGCGTAGCTCTTCCACGTCTTACCGGCCGTAAGCAGATGGCGGACGATGTTGTCGACATCGATGGTCGAATTCAGCGAATCATTGCTCGTCACCAGTTGCCCCGCGGTCAGCATGAAGTAATTGCCGATCGATGGATGCGCGTTGGCGAAATACTCCGTGGCCAGCCCATTCTGTGTGGCCAGGCTGTTGAGATATGGCATCGACGGGCTGCCGATCACCGCGGAATAGCTTTGGTTTTCTTCCAGCACGATCACTACATGGCTGGCGGCGGGGATTTGCGCATGAAGCAGAAAAGAGCAAATAAACAACACGAAAGAAACAGCGATATTTCTCACCCTGGGGACTCCTGAATCAATGATTTGTACAGGCTCCGGCCAGGTTGCGAGCCACTCACACTCTGAATTGTCCGGGATCAGGAGAGTTGCCCAGAGACTTGGCTTAGTCCGCTTAAGGTTGGTTCTTCCGTTGTGGCGCCACCGCTCCTGAAATCTTCTCCAGGTTCAATCCCTGTGACAGCGGTACCAATTCAGCGTAGGTGGAGCACCCGTGCAGCCGCGACCAGCATTGCGCGTTGATCGCCTGCGGCATGTGATTGCGCAGATCGGATTGGCTGTCGAAGTAAATGCTGTAGCTCATCATGGTCTTGTTGGGCAGCACCAATTGTTTCAAGCAGGGCACGGATGCGCATTCTTTCGGCAAGGTATGAACCTGTGTTACTGTGATACCCCCCAATCCGGCTTTGGCCACGGTAACCGAAACGCTTGTAACCAGCCCATCGCGGACCTGCACGATGGTCCACATCAGAATGCGCGGCGCAAGGTGCAGCCCGCTCAGGAAGTTATTGTCCACCCCCATGTGGTAAAAGCAGTTCTCCTGGTTGCACATCCTCTCCAGGCTCTGGAATTCTTTGCGTGAAAGCAGTTCTGCTTCGCTCGTCTCGCCCGCCGAAATGGAGTTGATCGCTGCAAGGTTTTTTTCCACCTCTCGCGCTGGCGCTTGAATCGCCATCCAGATCGCTATCGCGATGGAAAACACAATGGCTATGCTAATAGGAATAATCGATCGTTTCTTCATCGCATGACTCGCCTGCTCAGCGGAGATCCCTGTTCCTTCATAACTCTATTGGGCGGCTTTCCTGGCCGGCTTCTCATTGTCAGTCGGAAGCGATGCCGGCTCGCCGGCCACCTTCCGCATCTGCGCTTCCAGATAAGGCCGCTTCAGCCCGCCACTGGCCCGTTCCACGATATTGCCTTCCGCGTCGATGAATACCGTTCCCGGCATGGCTTGCGCCAACCCGAATTGCTGCAGGTTGTCCAACTCCGCGCCCATCATCACGGTTAATGCGTCGCCGTGGTGCTTTTTGATGAAGGCCTGGACGGAAGGCTTCAAATCGTCGAAGTCCACTGAGGCGGCAATAAAGACCACGCGGCCTTCATAGCGCTTCTGCATCTCGTTGAGCAATGGCATCTCGGTAGCGCAAGGCACGCACCACGTCGCCCAGAAATTAAGCACGACCGGCTTGCCGCGATAGTCCTTCAGCTGATGCTCGGCGCCCTTCAAATCATGCAGCTCAAGGTTCGGCGCAGCGTCCGTGGCAACCGCTGTGAGACCCAACCCCAGAATGGCGACAGCTAGAGCTCTAAGTGACAGCGCAGGCATGAAACCTATATATAACACGGATAGAACGCTCGCCCGCCCTCACTTTGCGCGACTTAATTTAGAATGAAGGCCACGCCGATGGAGTCTACTTTCTTTTTCCGCGCCTGCTCAACCGCCGCTCGCGGACTCCCCGCCTAGCATGCTTTCCGCATGCCTCCTTTTGGCCTGTGCGATCGTCGGCGCTACCCTGCTTACCTTTCTGTTCGACTGGAGCGCTCCCCGTGCAGCCCGCATCTGTTTCGGCGCCTGCCTCGGATTACCGCTGCTGGCCACCATCGGATTTCTTGTTTCTCTCTGGCTGGGCCTCGGCCCCGCCAGCATCGCCATCAGCGCGATGGTCACGCTGCTCCCGTTGCTGCTTCTTCTCAGCGCCGAACATCGTGCGCGCATCTTTTCCCAATTTACCCGGAGCGTTGGAAGTCTCAGAGGCAATCTGTCATATCCGCTCTTCTACATCGCCATTTCAATTTTGCTGGGCCTGGTTTTCAGCCGCGCTGTCTTTGTGCGCCCTGACGGTATCTTTACCGGCATCGCCAACAATCTCGGCGACCTGCCCCTGCATTTGCAGATCATCAACAGCTTTGCCCAGGGCCACAACCTCCCTCCTCAGGACCCAACCTATGCCGGTGTGCGCTTTGCCTATCCTTTTCTAGTCGACTTCCTGGCCGCAATGCTCGTGCGCGCCGGCGCGGGCATCATCGCCGCCATATGGCTGCAGAACATGCTCATGGGGCTGACGCTGGTCGGCTCTCTGCACTACTTCACGCTGCAGCTCACGCGCAATCGCCGCGCCGGATTCATCGCACCACTGCTGGTGATCTTCAGCGGCGGCCTCGGCTGGTGGCTGCTCTTCTCTGACGCCAGCTCCGCCAACGGCATTTTTTCTCTCCTGGGAAACCTGCCTCACGACTACACCATCCTGAGCGAGCCCAACAGCCTTCTTCGATGGGGCAACTCGCTGACCACGCTCTTTGTGCCGCAGCGCAGCATTCTCTTTGGCTTGCCTCTGGCTATCTTCGTCTTCTGCCAGTGGTGGATTGCGGTTGTGCAGAAAGAACCCGACTCCGTTGCCAGCGGCGCTCCTCCCCCGCAGGCAACAACATCAAGCCCTCTAGCCAGGCGCACACGTGCGAAAGCCGAGCGCAACAAAACGAGATCAAGCGCCGCTATCATTGCCGAGGCGCCGGCTTTTTCCAGATACCGCATGATCGCCGCCGGAGTCGCCGCCGGACTGCTCCCTCTGGTCCACGCGCATACTTTTCTGGTGGTCATGGCGTCTGCAGCCTGCCTGGCTCTGGTCTTCCGCTCAGGCTTGAAGAGTTGGCTGCTCTTTTTTGCCGTAGCCATTCCGATATCGTTGCCGGAAATCTTGTGGCTGGCGAATACCGGCGGTGTCAACGCGCGTAGCTACCTTGGCTGGCAGCCAGGATGGGACCACAGCACGCACAATATCCTGTGGTTCTGGATCGCGAATACCGGGCTGTTCATTCCCGTGCTGCTGGCAGCCCTGTTCTGGCGACGTGGAGATCTGGCCCTGCCCCGGCGTCTGCTCAGGTTTTATACGCCGTTTGCTTTCTGCTTCATCATTCCCAACCTGGTCAAACTTGCGCCCTGGGTCTGGGACAACATCAAGGTGCTCTTCCTCTGGTATCTGGCTTCCACCCCGCTGGTGGCGCTCTTTCTCGCCAGGGTGTGGGCACAAAAATCTTTTTGGCGATGGCTCGCGCCTGTAGCTCTGGCCAGCATGCTTCTCGCCGGCGGCCTCGACGTACTCCGCGTCATCTCTGCTGTTACCGAGTACCAGGAGTTCGACCCGCCCGGCATCGCCGTAGCCAAAACCATCTCCGCCGACGCGGCGCCCAACGCCGTGGTTCTGCACGCACCCACGTACAATTCGCCGGTGTTCCTGACCGGCCGGCGTTCTCTGCTCGGCTACCCCGGCTGGATGTGGTCGCGCGGCCTGGATTATTCGCCGCGCAACGCCGACATCCAGCGCATCTATTCAGGAGGGCCCGATGCGCCTGCGCTGCTGCGCCGCTACGGCATCGACTATGTTCTGATCGGCCCGACGGAACTTGCGTCATTCAACGTAAATGCGCAATTCTGGTCACAGTACAAATTGCAGGCGCAAGCAGGACCATACCGCCTGTACAAAATACAGACAGTAAAGTGAATTTGAAGTGAGGGGAAAGATGAAGATTGGCATTCTTACCGGTGGTGGAGATTGTCCCGGGCTGAACGCGGTCATCCGCGCTATTGTTCGCAAAGGCATTTTTCATTACGACGACGAATTTGTCGGCTTCCTGGAAGGTTGGCGCGGCGTGCTGGAGAACAACGCGCGGCGGCTCGATCTTGAGGCCGTAAAAGGCATCCTGCCGCAGGGCGGAACCATCCTGCGCACCTCGCGCACGAATCCCGCCAAGAAGGAAGGCGGCCTGGAGCAGTGTATTGCTAATCTCACCGCCAATGGCATTGAGGCCCTGATCGCCCTGGGCGGAGACGACACGCAGTCTGTCTCTCTAAAGCTGTTCGAACGCGGTGTAAAGGTCGTGGCCGTGCCCAAGACCATCGACAACGATCTGAGCGGCACCGATCTCTGCTTCGGCTTTGATACCGCCGTCAGCATCGCCACGGAAGCCATTGACCGCGTGCACACCACCGCAGAGGCGCACAATCGCGTCATCGTGGTAGAAGTCATGGGGCGCGACTCCGGCTGGATCGCCATCTACAGCGGCGTGGCCGGCGGCGCTGACGTGATCCTGATCCCCGAGCAGCCCTTCGATATCCAGGAGATCGCCGAAACCATCAAGCAGCGCCACGATCGCGGACGCTACTTCAGCATCGTCGTCGTCGCCGAAGGCGCCAAGCTCTCCGGCAAGACCATTGAAGATGAACGCAGAAAGGCCGATGAATTTGGTCATGTTCGTCTCGGCGGCATTGGTACCACGCTGGCTGCCGAAATCGAAAGACGCACCGGCTTTGAAACCCGCGCCGTGATTCTGGGCCACATCCAGCGCGGCGGCTCGCCGACGGCCTTTGATCGTATGCTGGCCACGCGCTACGGCATCGGCGCCATTGATCTGGTGCATGAAGGCCGTTTTGGCCGCATGGTCTCGCTCAAAGGAAGCACCATTACCTCGGTTCCTATTGCTGAAGCGGTTTCACGCACACGCTACGTTGGCCAGGAATTCATTGACGTTGCGGCCAGCCTGCGCGAGCGGCACATAGAAGAGGTACGCGGCTCTTGATGCGAAGCCTCATCCGCGACACTGATTTAAGATAGCCGCTGGGATGAAACAGCTTTCCGCCAATCCCCGCGAGCGCAACTCTCCACTACGAGCAGACCGCGTCTCTCGCGTCGCCGAAAAAAACGGCTCCGAGCGCGACTTCTGGTGGTGGAGCGGCCTGGCCATCCTGGTGCTCGCCGCTTTGTTGCGCCTGCTTTTTCTCACTGAAAAACCCCTCCATCACGACGAAGGCGTCAACGGCAACTTTCTGGTCAATCTGTTCCGCACCGGCTATTACCATTACGATCCTGCCAACTACCACGGGCCATCGCTCTACTACCTGGCTGTAATCCCTACCGCCATCAACAACGTCTTTCACTGGGGACACGGGCTGAACACGTTTGTCATTCGCCTTGTCACGGCCGTATTTGGTGTCGGCGTCGTCTGGCTCATGCTCTGCCTGCGCCGCTGGATGGGTGACTCCGGCTCACTGGCCGCCGCCATGTTCGCCGCAGTCTCACCCGGGTTCGTTTTCTTCTCCCGCTATTTCATTCACGAAATCCTGTTCGTGTTTTTCACCCTCGGCGTGCTTGTGGCCTGGCTGTGGTATCGCGAAACCGGCAAACAGCGCTATCTGATGCTGGCGTCAGCTTCTGCAGCCATGATGTTCACCACGAAAGAAACATGGCTCATCACCGCCGCTGTCTGGCTGATCGCGATTCCCTGCACCACGATCTGGATGCGCCTGCTCAAACGCACAGACGAGCCCGCGGGAAAACGCGCTGCAAACCTGGGCGAGACCGGCGGCGCCGATCAAAAACGCCACTGGATGCAAGCTGGACTACTCTTTCTCGCCATTGGCATCTTGCTCTACTCGTCGTTCTTTACGAACCCCAAAGGCATTCTGGATTCGCTGTTGACCTTCACCTACTGGACCAAGACCGGGCAACACGGCATCTACAATCGCGAGTGGTGGACCTACCTGCAATGGCTCTGGCAGGAGGAAGGGCCGATTCTAATCCTGGGTGCAATCGGCACGGTAGTGGCTCTGGTGCAGGCGCGCAGCCGCGCTGCGGTCTTTTCCGCCTTCTGGACCCTTGGAATCATTGCCGCGTACTCTCTGGTGCCGTACAAGACGCCCTGGCTCGTCTTGAGCCTGATTCTGCCTTTGGTGCTGATGACCGGATATGTGATCGAAGAAATGTACCAGCCGGGGCTGCGGGCTTTTACCGCCGTAGTTGCCGGCGCGGCTGTTTGTTTTTCGCTCTATCAGGCAATCGATATCAGCTTTATTCACTATGACGAAAACACAGACAGCTATCCTTACATCTACGGTCATACTTTTCGCGACTTCCTCTCGCTGATCAACGAAATTGACGCCATCGCCGCCGCCAACCCCGCCGGCAAGAACATTGGCATCAGCGTTGTCTCTCCTGAACATTGGCCCATGCCCTGGTATCTGCGCGACTATCCCAATGTCGGCTACTACGGACACATCGTCCCAACGTCACAGCCAATCGTGATCGCGTTGCAACCTCAGGTCCGTGAATTAGAGCAGCAGCTCGGACCAACCTATCGCATCTATAGCACACACGATCTCCGCCCCGGCAACACGCTGGTGATGTTCGTGCGCAATGACGTCAAGCCTTAAGTCCCGCGACTCCTCCATACGGTCACAATCTCTAAGATGAACGCTGTACGCTTAGGACAATCTTCACCGTCAAGAACGGTAAAGGTGACTTCCGCCAGAGCAGACCGTCCTATAATTACCGCGTATGCACTCCTTCATTCAGGACGTCCGCTTTGGTGCGCGCATGCTGCGCAAGAACCCCGGCTTTGCTCTGGCCGCCATTCTTACCCTCGCCCTTGGCATCGGCGGCAACACGGCCATTTTCACCATCACGAGCTCGGTGCTCCTGCGCGCTCTGCCTTATCAAGACCCGCAGCAGCTCATTGCACTCGACCTGCAGAGCAAGGACGGCCAGTCGCACTGCTGCAGCCTGAACCGGTATGACCTGGTCCACGATCGCAGCAAGTCTTTCTCCGGCGTGATTGCCGCCGCCAATGACAATTTCAACCTCACCGGTCACGGCGAGCCTTTGCAGGTCGCTTCCGCACGCGTGACTCCTGATTTCTTTGACGTGCTGGGCGTCAAGCCGCAGGTGGGCCGCTTCTTTGCCCCGGAAGAAGGCCAGGCCGCAGGTAAGCCGGTCATCGTGATCAGCGATTCGCTCTGGCATACGCGTTACGGCGGCGATCGCAGCATCGTTGGGCAAACCATCGCGCTGGATGGCACACCCTACACCGTCATTGGAGTGCTGCCGGCAAACGTTCAGTTCCCGTTCCTGGCTCCTGCCGATGTCTGGACCCCGCGTTACTTTGAACACTCCCTCTTTACCACCCAGCGTCTGCGTATGGGCGTGGGATATCTCTCCATCATTCTCCGGCTGCGCCCCGGCATTTCCCGCGAGCGTGCCGCGGCGGAGTTGGGCCTGCTGCACCAGCAGTTCCAGAAGGAAAATCCCGGCGCGCCCGACGCTCAACCCGACCTCGCCGTCATTCTCACCGGCCTGCAGGATTCGGTCGTCTCCGGCATTCGTCCCAAGTTGTTGTTCCTCTCCGGCGCTGTCGTGCTGGTGCTGCTGATCGCCTGTGCCAATGTCGCCAGCCTTCTGCTCTCGCGCGCTTTGTCGCGGCGAAAGGAAATTTCTGTGCGTGCGGCGCTGGGTGCGCAGCGCAGCGTCCTGATTCGCCAGCTGTTGACGGAAAGCGTATTGCTGGCGCTGCTGGGTGGCGTGGCAGGCCTGGGCCTGTGCTGGGCCGCAACCAAATACCTGGCCAACCTGGGCGATAACAGCCTCAATTCCATCCCCATCACCATGGATACAGGCGTCTTCCTTTTCATGGTGGCGATCTCCGTGCTCACCGGAATTGCTTTCGGCATCTTCCCTGCGCTTCGCCTATCACGGACCAACGTCAATGAAACTTTGCGCGACGAAGGCCGCGGCTCCACCGGCAATCGCAGCAAAATGCAGCTGCATGGACTCCTGGTGATCGGACAGGTGGCGCTCTCGCTCACGCTCCTGATCGGCGCCGGATTGCTGGTGCGCAGCTTCACTGCGCTGCTCAAGGTCGATCCCGGCTTTGATCCGCAAAACGTTCTCACCATGAACGTCTCCATCCCTACGGTGAAATATGCCGATGCGCAAAAGCAAATTGCATTTTTTGACGAGCTTCTGCGCCGCACCTCGGCGCTCCCGGGCGTACGTTCGGCGGCGATTTCAGCCGCGCTCCCGCTCACGCCCAAGCGCATCACGCCGATGCTGCCCGAAGGCCAGCCCGAGGTCCCATTGGGCGAACGCCCGTTCATGATCGTTGAAGCCATCAGCCCTTCATGGTTCCGCACCATGAGTGTTCCGTTGCAGGCGGGACGCGAATTTACTGAAGCCGACAACAACACCGCGCCAAAAGTTGTGATCGTCAATCGAGCGCTGGCCCACCGCTTCTGGCCCAATGAGAATCCCGTAGGCAAGCACATTGTGGTAGGCCGCCTGACAGCTTCGGAAGTTGTCGGCGTTGCCGCAGATGTAAAGAACCAGGGCCTGGCGCTCAACGCGCAGCCGCAGATCTACATGCCTTTCCCGCAGCTGCCATGGGGCAATATGAACTTGCTGGTGCGCACGGCCAACGATCCACATTCGCTGGTATCAGCCGTCAGAGGACAGATCAGCGCCATTGACGCCGATCAGCCGGTCACCAACATTCAAACCGTAACCGAGCTCATGGACAGCTCACTCGCCCAACCGCGCATGATGTTGCTGCGCCTGGGTGTCTTCTCCGCCGTAGCTTTGATCGTGGCCATCGTGGGAATTTATGGTGTGCTCGCCTATGCCGTATCGCAGCGGCGAACTGAGATGGGAATCCGGCTGGCGCTCGGCGCCTCACGTGAGGACATTCTTCGCATGGTCGTAGGTTATGGCTTCACTCTGGCCGCAATCGGAGTTGCGATCGGCGTGGTCTTGGCGATGGCCCTGAGCTGGGTCCTGGCCAGCATGCTCTCCGGCATTCTCTATCACGTCAGCGCGCGCGACATGACGACTTTCGTGATTGCTCCTCTAGTATTCCTGCTGATCTCCCTGCTGGCGACCTACATACCGGCACGCCGCGCCACGCAGGTAGACCCGAACGAGGCCGTGAGGGGGAACTGACAGCGAGCAACTGGCAAATGGCAATTGGCAACTAGCCTGTTCATCGAAACTCGAAACAGTGTTTCCATGCAGAATCGGAGATGCTTGAGTCTTTCAAAATCAGGCGAATTGCCAGTTGCTAACTGCTAATTGCTCAGTTCGCCGCCGCCCCCGCCCTCAACGTCTGCTTGCGCACGGTCAGCTTCTCGATCAGATCGGCTTTGATCTTGAAGCCCCTTCCCACAGTTTGCGGCACCGTAATCATCCCCTGCGAGGAGACTTCTACGGACGGCTCAATGATGTCTTCCTTCCAATACCGCTTGGAAGCGGAAACATCGCCCGGCAGCGTGAAGTTCTTGAGCGTGGAGAGTGCGATATTGTGCGCGCGGCCGATACCGGTCTCCAGCATGCCCCCGCACCAGACAGGAATTTTGTTTTCCTGGGCCACATTGTGTGTGGCAATCGCTTCGCTGAAGCCGCCCACACGGCCCACTTTGATGTTGATGATCTTGCATGCGCCCAGTTCGATCGCCGCTTGCGCGTCGCGCGCATTGTGAATGGCCTCATCCAGGCATATGCTGCTCTTGAGTTTCTTCTGCAGCTGCGCATGAAAATAAAAATCGTCATGCCACAGCGGCTGCTCAATCATCAGCAGGTTGAAACGGTCGAATTTTTTGAGATGGTCAATCTGGCTCAGCGTGTAAGCCGAGTTGGCATCGCAGCTCAACAGGATATCGGCCCAGCGGTCGCGGATCTTGCCAAAAACCTCCACATCCCAGCCCGGCTTGCACTTCACTTTGATCCGGCGATAGCCGGCGCTCAGCTCGGTCTCAATTTTTTCCAGCAACTGCTCGTGCGAATTCTGTATCCCGATGGAGACGCCGCACGGAATCTCCTTCTGCGAGCCGCCCAACAACTTCCACAGCGGCGTCTGCCGCGCCTGTGCCTCGGCGTCCCACAGCGCGTTTTCCAGCGCGCCTTTGGCCATGCGATGGCCGCGCACCCGCGCCATCATCGCCGGCGCTTCAGCGCCTCTTTCGATCCCTTTCCCCAGAAATGCCGGCGCAAGGTATTTTTCCACTGCATACCACGCCGTATCGACGGACTCTTCGCTGTAAAACGGATCTTCCCCTGCAACGCACTCGCCCCAGCCTTCCAGCCCGTCAGTATGCACCGTCAGCAGCAGGATACGGCGCTCCGTGGTACGGCCAAAGCTGGTCTCAAAGAAATGCACCAACGGCATTCGAATTTCGCGCAGAGTGATAGCTTCAACTTTCACGATGACTCCTAAACCTGTTTGCCGCAGATTTTCGCCGATGATCGCAGATCAAAAATTCAGCCGCGAATGCACGCAAAACGCGAATCACAGCTTCCTTCTATCTGCGAGTCTTCGTTGATCTGCGGCAAATATTCTTTATTCTTCTTCTTTCGAACCGTACGACCAATTCTCATCCCACCGGCCGAGAAGAAAAGCGCCATTGTCTGCCACATCGCGCTCGTAGCTTAGAACTGCCAGCCCCTGCGCGAACGCCGCCCGGAACTGCTCGCGATTTCTCTTCTGCACCTCGGCTGCCCGTGGCCGGTCGGCATCGGACGCCTTCCAGGCATAGATCTGCGTCGGCACTTCAATCCGCTTCTCTTCGGTGAACTTCGGCGACTGGTGCTTCTCCAGCAGATTCACCACGCGCTTTGACTTGAGCCACCACTCGGCGACCAGCCGGTCCGTCGGCAGCCCGCCTTGCAGCGGTGAAGACGAATATCCATAGTGGTTGACGCTGTAACGCCTTGTGATCGCACCCAGTCGCGAGAGGTTCAGGTGGGCGTTCTTGATTTCCAACGGATCAAAGGTCCACTCCATCAGCTCAAAACCGCGCCCCAGCGCATCGTCGCGCTGGGCAAGCTTCAGCCGCCGGCCCAGGCCATAGTTACGGAACGCGCTTCGCACCGCCAGCATGTGCGAGTGCAGATACGCATGGCCGGCCCGGCTTCCGGGGATGGAGAACGCAAAACCGATCAACTCGCTGCCATGAAAGGCGCCGATGATCTGCCCGCCGATTTTCTGGCTCACCACGAACATGCGCAGCGGAATCAAATCAACATCGGCGAAATTCCAGACTTCTTTTTGCAGCGCCACACAGGCATTGAATTCTTCAATGCCTTCACATTTTCTGATGGTGATATCTCCGGTTTGCGGTGCCACCACGTTCATCTTTTCGCTTCCAGGCTCTTGGCCTGCTGCCATAGTGATTCCATTTCCTCGAGTGTGGCCTCCTCCAGTGTGCGGCCTTGTTGGTGTAGTTGTTCTTCCAGCCAGCCGAAGCGGCGCCGGAATTTTCTGTTCGTCCGGCGCAGCGCCGACTCTGAATCCACGGAGAGATACCGTGCCAGGTTGACCAGCACAAAGAAAAGATCGCCAATCTCTTCTTCCACCTGCTCTTTCAGAGCTTCCGGCACCTTGAGCTTTGCGTCCGGCGAACCCGTTCGCGGAACATCATGAACGTGCTCTTGCAATTCGTGGGTCTCTTCTGCCAGCTTCGCAAACAGCCCGTGAATCTCAGGCCAGTCAAAGCCCACATGGGCTGCCTTGGAGCTGATCTTGTGCGCCTCCTGCAAGGCCGGCATTTTGGACGAAACCGCCTGCAGGAGCGGCTCACGCTCCCGCCGAGCTTCGCCACCGATATGCAAACTTTTTCTCTTTTCCTGTTGTTTTAGCTCTTCCCAGTTTTTCAGGACCTGGGCAGCATCGTGGGCCTTAACATCGCCAAAAACATGGGGATGGCGGCTGATCAGCTTGTTGCTCAGTGCATCCAGCACTTCATCGATCGAAAACCTGCCTTCTTCCTTTGCCATTTCCGCGTAGAACAAGACTTGCAGCAGCAAATCGCCCAACTCTCCGGGCAATTCCTGCCAGTCTCTATTGTCAATGGCTTCAATGACTTCGTAGGTTTCTTCTAGGGTATAACGCTTAATCGTATCGAAGGTCTGTTCGCGGTCCCAGGGGCAGCCACCCGGAGCGCGCAGGCGGGCCATGATGGCAACGGCCTTCTCAAATTTTGCTCCTGTTGACACAAAATTAATGTATCATTGCCCATCATTCCCCTAAAAAACTCTGTCGCGCGGACGGAAATTCATGCGCTCCTGGCTTAGCAACAACAATGGAAAGAATGTACTTAGCGGCGCGTTAGACGCTCGCAAACTGCTCCCTCTGGCTTTTCTGCTCATGCTTGGCTTTTTGGTGGCCATGGCCTTTGACAGTTCGTCCCGTACCCGCGAACTACTGAGCTCGCAGGAGTTCGTTGAGCGCACCAATAGCGTGCTGCATGAAATGGACGGCGTGGAAGACGGCCTGCAGGACGCCCGCGAAGCCGCTTTGCACTACGTGCTCACGCCGGAAAAAGAAGATCTGGTAACGTTCGATGAAGCCGTCGCCCAGACCTGGTCGCGTCTGACGCAGATTGAGCGCATGACCAAGGACGATCCGGGTTACCCCGAGCGCATCAAGGTGCTGCGCGGATACATCAAAGAAGAACTGCGCCAGCTCAGCGACAACATGCGCACCACGCACACGCTGCTCATCTTCCACACCCCGGATGCCGATCGTAATCGCGATCGCGTGCGTGATGCCATTCAGAAGTTTAAAGACGATCAAGAGGCGGTTCTCAGCCAGCGCAATGACGCGGCTCGATCCAGGGCGCGTGAGGTGGAGCGCAGTGTTACCGTGCGTATCGGCGGTTTCAGCGCGCTGATGGCCGTGTTGTTCCTGCTGGTCATCCGCGAATCGAAGAAGCTGCGCATCGCCGAGCAGAACGCTCTCAACGCCCAAACCCGGCTGGAAGGTTCATTGATGCAGCTGCAGGTGGAAACCGAAAGCGGCAAGCTGCTGAATGAGTTGCAGGCTAACTTGCAGATCTGCGTCAATCCGCCGGAGGCCTATGAGGTCCTGGGCGGTTACGTGCAGCGATTCATGCCCAGCAGCGCCGGCGCGGTGTTCGCCATCGACAGTTCGCGCAATCTCATGGGCGTAATGACCAGCTGGGGCGATTCGCTCAGCCCCACGCAGCACATTCTCTCGCCTGAAGACTGCTGCGCCATGCGCGGCGGCAGGTTGCATCTGCGCGTGGAAGCCTCGCACGGTCTTTCCTGCCGGCATTTTGCCGGAAGCATTCCGGATGCGTACCTCTGCCTTCCGCTGGCGGCATTGGGCGAGACCCTGGGAATTTTGCACATCAGCGTGGCCAGCTCTGAAGTTTTGACCTCGGCGCGGCTGGCACTGATCCAGCAGAGCGGCGAATACGCGGCCCTGCGCCTGGCCAACCTGCGTCTGCGCGAAAAGCTCCACGACCAGTCGATTCGTGATCCTCTCACCGGCCTCTACAACCGCCGCTTCCTGGAAGCCACGTTGGAGCAGGAGCTGCATCGTTCCAGCCGGCATCACACCGGCCTGGGCGTGATCATGGCGGACATCGACAAGTTCAAGCTGTTCAATGACAGCTTTGGCCACACCGCGGGCGACATCGTCCTGAAAGAGGTAGGCGCGCTCTTCCGTCGCTCCGTGCGCACGGAAGACATTGTTTGTCGTTACGGGGGCGAAGAGTTTCTCATCGTCCTGCCCGATACTACGCTGGAAAGCGTGCGCGAGCGCGCTGAGGCCATGCGCGACGCGATCGCCAAGCTGGAGTTGCAGCATGCCGGGCACGCGCTGGGCAAGATCACGGCTTCATTCGGCATCTCGTTCTCCCAGGATGGCGTGCTTACGCCGGACATCCTGCTGCGCTATGCCGACGAAGCTCTCTATGAAGCCAAGCGCCGCGGGTGCAACTGTGTGAGCTTGAGTGACTCAGTGGCCAACCTGCTGGGACAAGGTAAAGAGCCGGTTTCCACAACAACCTTGACCTTTAAAGTCGCGCAAAGCTGACGACAATCGATCATTTCACAGCAATGACGCAGCCCACGGCACATCGTGGGCTTGTCTGCTCTTGCGTATGCCACTCCCCCGCCCTCATTGGGCAAAATACTGTAGTAAACTTGAAATTTGTTCTTACGGCCCGGCATCACATGAGAGAGGCCTTGTTTCAGACGGCGCTCGAGATCTTGAGATCCCATGAGTCCCAAATCTGCGGATAAAAACTCGCTCGGCTATGTGACATTCGCGCTTCACTCCCACCTGCCGTATGTCGTGAACCACGGCACCTGGCCGCATGGGATGGAGTGGCTGCATGAGGCTGCGGCGGAAACTTATCTGCCCCTGTTGCGCGTCTTTGCCGATCTGGAGCAGCAGGGCCTGGCGCTCAAAGCCAACGTAAATCTATCTCCCATCCTGCTGGAGCAGCTCAGCCATCCCGTCTTCAAAGACGAATTTCCGAAGTACCTGGTACGGAAAGTTCAGGCAGCGCACAAAGACGCCGAGGATTTCGGCCTCAAGGGCGAAAGCCACATGGTGCAGGTAGCGCGCTTCTGGCAGCAGTTCTACGAACAAACCTTGCGCCAGTTTGACGATCTCGGCTCCGATATCATCCGCGGCTTCCGCCGCTTTTATGACAGCGGCGCGATCGAGATCATTACCTGTGGCGCCACGCACGGCTACTTCCCCCTGCTGGGCACGGATGCGTCCATCCGCGCGCAGGTTAAGACCGGTGTAGAGACCCATGAGCGCTTCTTCGGCAAAAAGCCGCGCGGCATATGGCTGCCGGAGTGCGGCTATCGTCCGGCGGGCCGATGGCAGTTTCCGGTCTCGCTCAACGGCCATGGCAGGCCGCCGTTCAACCGCGCCGGGGTGGAACAGATCCTGGCCGAGCACGGCATTGAATTTTTTTACGTCGATACCCACCTGGTCGACAGCTCCACGCGCTTCACGCCGTATGAATGGCTGGCCGGCGACGTGCCGATCGCAACGGAAATTCCGCCTGAACATCCAGAGAAGAATTTTTATCGACCCTATTACGCTGACGGCCCTGACCGCAGCAGCCAGGTAGCATTCTTTACCCGCGATCCGCGCACCGGAATCCAGGTTTGGAGCGGTGATCATGGCTATCCCGGCGACGCCAACTATCTGGAGTTTCACAAGAAGCGCTGGCCCGGCGGCAATCGTTACTGGCGTATCACGGGAAACAAAATCGATCTCGGCCTCAAGCAGCCTTACCACCCTGACGTTGCGATGGGCCGTACGCGCGAGCACGCTGAGCACTTTGCCGGCATCACCGCGGATGCCTTGAGACAGTTCGGCGGCAACGGCTCAACGACCCCCGTCCTCACCGCGCCATTTGATGCCGAGCTTTTTGGACACTGGTGGTTTGAAGGCCCGGAATGGCTCCGGAACGTTGCCTTGCAGTTTGCGCGCCCGGAGTCACCGCTCAAATTGATCACTTGCGCGGAATATCTGGATACGTTCCCGCCCGTGGCCTATCTTGGACTGCCGGAAGGCTCCTGGGGCGCGGAGAGCAACAACAGCGTCTGGCTCAATGAGAACACGGCTTGGACGTGGAAGCATATTTACCCCGCCGAGATGGCCGTGCAGCAGATGGCCAATAGCGGTCTGTGGCGCGGCCATGAAGTGGCGACGCGTCTGGCCCGCCAGATCTGCCGTGAATTGCTATTGCTCGAATCTTCTGACTGGCAGTTCCTGATCACCACCAAGCATGCGCGCGACTACGCGGAGAAACGCTTCAACACGCATCTCGATCAGTTCCGCGTTCTGCTTGACAGCTGGCGCCGCTTTGAAGCCACGCATCAGGTCCCAGCGGAAAAAATCAAAGAACTTGAAGCGATTGAGTTGCGCGATTCCGTCTTTCCCGGCATTGAACCTGAACGCTGGGCCACCCGCGCCTAAGGCTAGCCTTCGTTCCGAATTGGTCCAAGTCTTCGCAATCCAGCAACTTAGAAATACTTCACCGTAAATGCTCTGAAGTAATGTTTATAGTTTCAGCAAAACGGCATCTAATAGGATTAAGGTGAGTAGTTCGATCCACGCCCGCGAGCAGAACTTTGATGTTCTGGTGATCGGCGGCGGCATCAACGGTGTCGCCATTGCGCGTGAGTGTGCGCAGTGGGGCAAACGCACTCTGCTGGTGGAACAAAACGACTTCTCGTCGGGAACCACCAGCCGTTCTACCCGGATCATCCATGGGGGCTTGCGCTACCTGGAGCACGCTGAGTTCGGCCTGGTGCGCGAATCGCTGCGCGAGCGTGAACGTCTGCTAAGCCAGCTCCCGCATCTGGTTCGTCCCATCCAGTTTCTACTGGCTTTGCCGAAAAAGTCCCGCTCAGCGCGGCGCAGTTCTCTTGCGATCAGGACTGGCCTCTGGCTCTACCATCGCTGGGCCGGTGGACAGCACAACGTCTCCGGCAACCTCAGCGCATTTGAGCGGCAACTTGACAACGGCAACACCTGGTCTATCTACAGTTATGAAGATGCCCAGTGCGAATTCCCTGAGCGTCTGGTAGCTGAATGGCTGACCGAGAGCGTGGAAGCAGGCGCCGTGGTTTGCAACCACACACAGGTGCTGGAAGTCACCCGCAGCAACGGGCGCGTCACCGGAGCGCGGCTGCGCGACCGCATCTCCGCGCAGGAATACGCCATCCAGGCAACCAACGTCATCAATGCTACCGGCCCATCGGCTGACGCTGTGGTCAACGCGTCCGGTATCGCAACGTCGCAAATGATCGGCGGCGTGCGCGGCTCACATCTGGTGCTGCCGAAATTTGCTGGAGCGCCGGAACAAGCCATCTATACGGAAGCCATCGACGGCCGGCCGATCTTTGTGATCCCCTGGAATGGACAGCTGCTGGTTGGCACCAGTGAGGTGGCCGATTCCAGTTCGCCCGCCAATCCTCAGCCGACGCCGCAGGAGATCGACTATCTGTTTCAGAGCTTTGCCCGGCTCTTCCCACGCTCCGGCCTTACCCAGGCCGATATCCGCTATGATTTTGCCGGTATCCGTCCGCTGCCATTCTCACCGGGCAAAGATGCGTCTTCGGTTACGCGTCGCCACATTCTGCATGACCACGCTCATGACGGCGCGGCAGGACTCATCTCCATCGTTGGCGGCAAGCTGACCACCGCCGCCAGCCTGGCTCGCGAAGTCGGCCGCAAATTGGGGATCGATATTCCTGACCCCGTCGTCAGTTTCGCGCCACCTTGCGTAGAAGAGGACGTGGAATCGAGCGTGCGGCAATGGGCGCACTTGGTTGCCTGCAAAGCCAAGATACCCACCGGTTGCGCTGAGGCCATTGCGGAGTGGCATGGCCGCCATGCGCTGGCCATCGCGCATGCCGCCTCGCTCGATGAGCGCTTGCGCGAGCCGCTCTGCCACCATAGCTGCCACCTGGTTGCTGAAGCCGTAGAAGCAGTAGCCCATGAATCGGCTGTCACGCTCGGCGACATCCTGTTACGCCGGGTGCCGGTTGCCCTCGGTGCGTGCTGGTCAGAAGAATGCAGCCGCGAGGCCGCACACAAGATTGGCCGAGCTCTCGGGTGGGACCATCCTCGCATTTACATGGAGCTGCTGCGCTTTGAAGAAGAACGGCAGCAGTTCCTGCATCCGCGCCATGGGCAACCCAGAGATTCCAAGCCCGGCTGCGGTGGACAATCCTCGCCGTTGCATTCGGAAACCGCTTAACCTGCCAATGTTTACCAGCAGCGCGCCGTTACCAAGTTCGCTGGCAACTTGCCTGCGCACTTTCCGCATCAGAACACATCGGGGGAAGATGCCTGGCTCCGCGGTAAAGCACGAAACTGCCGCGTTTCGGCCGCTGCTCGCTGATCTCTAACGGCCATTTAGCCCGATATTTTCTTTGAGTCATTAGCAAACATTTTCCAAGAAGGATTCCCAGAACATCAATCGTATGGGAAAACGAGAGTCGATCAGCCTGGTCTCTCCTGGAGAATCCGGCCCGCAACCCGTCTCTGATCGCCACCACGAGATCTTTTCCGGAGGCGGTGAGCTCGGCGCTCGCATTCTCGCCTTCGACTGGTCGAAAACCCCGCTCGGCCCCATTTCCACCTGGCCCCAGAGCCTCATCACAACTGTTCGCATATTGATTACCTCGCGTTACGCCATGTGGATGGGCTGGGGAGAGGACATGACCTTTCTCTATAACGACGCTTATGCGCACATGAGCCTGGGCAAGAAGCACCCATGGGCGCTGGGCAAACGATCCAATCAGGTCTGGGCGGAGATATGGAAAGAGATTGGGCCCCGCATTCAGAGCGTTCTCACCACCGGTGAGGCCACCTGGGACGAAGCTCTCATGCTCTTCCTGGAGCGCAGCGATTACACGGAAGAGACTTATCACACTTTTTCCTACAGCCCATTGACCGATGATCAAGGTCAGATTGTCGGACATTTTTGCGTCGTAACGGAAGAAACCGAACGCATCATTAACGAACGCCGGCTCGCCTCTTTGCGCACCCTTGCCGGAGAATTGAGCGGTACGGCCACGGAAAAGGACGTTCTGGCTGCGATTCGCAACACTTTGCTGGCCAACCAGAAAGACCTTCCCTTTACCCTCACCTACCTGTTTGAGAACGAGACTCAGCTACGTCTGGCCTGCGCCACCGGGATTCACAGCGGCCATGCGGCAGCTCCTGAGTCTATCGATCTCAATGCCTCCACCCTGCCCTGGCCGCTACGCGATCTTGCCGGACGAAAGGGCTCGGTTGTGGTTGAAAATCTTGGCGCGCGCTTTGGCGCTGTTCCCACCGGGGCCTGGGACAAATCGCCTACACGCGCGTTGCTGGTTCCGATTACCCGGCAAGGCCAGGAATCACCCGCCGGCGTTATCGTGGCAGCGCTCAACCCATTCCGTCCGCTGGACGCCGGCTACACCGGCTTCATCGATCTTTTAGCAGGACAAATCGGTGCCGGGATCGCCAATGCCCGCGCCTACCAGGAAGAACGCAAACGCGCCGAAGCCCTGGCGGAGCTTGATCGCGCCAAAACAACCTTTTTCAGCAATATCAGCCACGAATTCCGCACGCCTTTGACCCTGATGCTTGGCCCCACGGAAGATGCTCTTGCAGGCCCGCAACAGGCGCTGCGCGGCGCCGATCTGGAAACAGTCCACCGCAACGAACTGCGTTTGCTGAAGCTGGTCAATACCCTGCTGGACTTCTCCCGGCTTGAAGCCGGACGCGTCAAGGCAAGCTATCGCCCCACCGACCTTGCGGCTTATACAAGCGAGCTGGCCAGTGTCTTCCGCTCCGCCATCGAAAAAGCCGGGCTCACCTATATCGTAGAGAGCGCGCATTTGCCCCATCAGGTTTATATCGACCAGGAGATGTGGGAAAAGATCGTCCTGAACCTGATCTCGAATGCCTTGAAGTCAACTTTCAATGGTTCGGTTGCTGTCCGGCTCACCGACCGCGGCGATCATGCTGAGCTGGTGGTGCGCGACACCGGAACCGGCATTGCCGAAAATGAAATTCCTCATCTGTTTGAACGCTTTCGCCGGATTGAAAACGCGCGTCGTCGCACGCATGAGGGCAGCGGCATTGGCCTGGCGCTGGTACATGAATTGGTCAACATGCACGGCGGCACAATCGAAGTCCAGAGCCGGCTGGGCAAAGGAACAGCTTTCACGGTCTCTCTACCTTACGGCCACACGCATCTGCCGGAAGAACGAATCGTCCTGGGAGGGCCGGCCGGTGTTCGGGGAATGGCGCGAGAGGTTTTCGTGCAAGAGGCGCTGAGCTGGCTGCCGTCGCAATCCAATTCCGGCAACGGCCAGCTTCAGTATTCCGATCTTACCGATATCGAATCTGCCCCAGTCCTCGCCGAGCCGTCATCCGCGGAAAAAGCCACCGTGCTGCTCGTGGATGACAATCGCGATATGCTCGAATACGTGGAGCGGCTGCTGAGTTCGCGCTTCCGCGTGATCACCGCTGAGAATGGCCGCCGCGCCTTCGAAAAGGCGCGTGCCGGCAAGCCTGACCTCGTGCTCAGCGATGTGATGATGCCGGAAATGGACGGCTATCAACTGCTCGCGGCTTTACGCCAGGACCCGGCCACGTCGTCTGTTCCCGTGATCCTGCTTTCGGCGCGGGCCGGCGAAGATTCACGGATCGAAGGCATGCGATCCGGCGCCGACGATTATCTGGTAAAGCCGTTCACTGCGCGTGAACTTCTCGCCCGGGTTGACGCGCACATCAATATCGCCCGTTTCCGCCGCCAGGCTCTGGAAAGAGAAGCCCAGCTCGAGCATGAACTGCAGGACGCGCAACGGCGGGCTGCGGAAGCGCTCGATCACATCAGCGATTTCTTCATCACCGTGGATTCCGAATGGAAATGCACCTATCTGAACGAGGCGGCACAGAAGGTGCTTGGGGTCTCCGCCGACGAACTCCTCGGGCAAAGCGTCTGGGACCGTTTTCCAGCCTTGCATGGAACCGAACTGGAGACCCAGTATCGGCGGAGCATGGAATTGCGCGTTCCCGTCGAATTCGAGCACATTTCTCCGACTACGCATCGCTTTTTCCGCATTCGCCTGTTTCCCGCGCCGGATGACGGAATGGTGATCTCCGCTACTGAAATCACAGAACGTCGCAGAACCGAGCAGCAGTTACGGTTGAAACAGGAACATCTGCTGCTCACGCAAAAAGCGGCAAAAATCGGGAGCTGGGAGCTCGATCTTGAGGCTGAGGAGCTTTCCATCTCCGTGGAATTTGCTGAGATCATCGGCTTGCCTTCTTATGTCTCGCGTCTGCGTTATACCGACTTCCTGAACTCGCTCTTTGTTTCCAGCGATCGTGAAGCTGCGCAAGCGGCGCTGAAGAAGGCCATTCATGGGGGAAAAGATTTTGCGGTCGAGTTGCGCCTCCGCCGCCCGGACGGCTCCGTGCGTATCGTCAGCAATCGCGGCAAGGTTTTCTACAACCAGGGCACGCCCATGGTTCTGGGCGTTTTGGTCGATATAACCCCCACCAGAACAAAGGAGCTTCAGCCCCAGCGACGCCCGCGCAAGAAAGCCCACGCCATCCGGAAGTAAGCTTCTGTAGCCCCTCTGCCGCGTTTACTCAAACCCCGCATCACTGTTCCCGGTAAACACAAGGTTGATGATGTTGTTGGTGCGCGCGAAAAAGTTGTTGGTGTTTCCCGTGGCTGTATTGTTGGTGATCGAAAGGTTGCTGGAATTGGCCGCAAAAGAAGACCAGGAAATGCCGCTCGATGTCAGACCGGAAAATCCGCTCATCGTATTGTGATTGATGGTTACATCCGCAAACGGCTGCGAGTCGCCCTTGTTGTTCCAGACAAATATGCCGATCATATTCGCCGCCGGAGGCGAGGGGCTGCCCGTGTTGTCTTCCACCACAATATGCTGCGCTGACCGCACGCCGATGCCGGTCGTGCCTGCTTCGCACGGCGTGATCTGGTTGCCGGAAGCACTCACGAACTGTGCCCCGTCGCCAATTTCAATGCTGGTGTCGTGCACGCATCGAATGACGTTGTTGTTGATGGTGACGTGGCTTGTAGGCTGGCCATTTTTGACGCCCAGCACAAAGACGCCATTGCCGCGGGCTTTTGAAATCGTGTTATTGCTGATATTCAGGTTGGTTGCCACAGCTAATCCCGGAGAATTCCCGGCCAGAAAGCAGGAGCCTTGGATCACCCCATTGCAGGTATTGTTGACAATCTGACCGTTGTCGCTTCCGTCGTCGATAAACACACCATGGGTCATCATGGCTTCCAGATCGACGCCGCTGATGGTGAAGCCCTGCACGTTTTTAAAATAAATGCCCCGCGACCGGCCTCCCTTGAGCTGGGCGCCGGAAAGACCAATCGTCTTCACACATAGATTGCTGTTGGAGGTGTCAGCATTGCTGATAATGTCGGTCGAAGTGGTGATCGCCAGCACCGCGTCTTGACCGACAACGCAAGCGCCATCGTGCAGCCGCACCGTTCTGGCGATCTGATACGTGCCGTTCTCAATCAGCAACGTGTGTGACGCTCCCACCACAACCTGCGTGCTCCACGTAGTGCCGCAGGCTGTCGTGACCTCAATCGTCGCATTCGCGTCCGCAGCCGCATCGGCGGCCAGGATTTTGGCGCCGCAATCGGCGCCGGGAAAATTGGCCGCAACCAGGGTATTTGTATTTTGCGGCTGATTGGTCGACGGCGGGCTGCTGCCGGTCGGCTGAGTAGAAATGCTGCCACATCCCACGAACATGCACGATAGAACGATGACTGCAACACACCTGACGCAAAATTGCCACATACGAACTCCCGGGTTCGGCCCTTGGATCAAACATCGGCAACGGTTTGGCAGGAGACCAGCCGCTCTGTTGTTTGAAGCTGGATTTGCGGCAGAGGAGGCCTCAGCGGGGACGCTTGGGCACGCTGAAAATTAACGAAACCTGGTTAACTTTTCATCTGCGTCAAGTGGCAGAGAGTGGAAATGGAGTGCAATCTTGCTTTGCGATTCGTGGTGTATTGAATTGCAGCGAGGCTAGTTTCTCGCCGCTTCTGCGATCCATCCACCACCCACGACCAGATCGCCGTCATAAAACACTACGGCCTGTCCGGGAGTGATGGCGCGCTGCGGCTCGTCAAAGGTGACGCGCACTTCGCCGTTGGGTGCATTCTCAATGATCGCGGGCGCAGGTTCATGGCGATGGCGGATCTTCGCTGAGATGCGCATGGGCACATTCGCGTCAGGTCCCGACTCGCGCAGTCCTTCAATCGCGATCCAGTTCAGGTCGCGCGCAATCAGCGTTCGCGACAGCAAATCATCATTTCCGCCGACCGTTACCTTCCCCGCGGCGCCGTTGATGTTGATCACGTAGAGCGGCGAGCCGGTGGCCACGCCCAGCCCCTTGCGCTGTCCGACCGTAAAGTTGTGGACGCCCTCATGGTGGCCCAGCACGCGGCCGTCCGTCGTGACCAGTTCACCCGAAGTATCCGGCAGGCTCTCGCCCTGTTCGGCGAGATAGGCGTCAATAAATCGCTTGTAATCTCCGCCGGGAACAAAGCATATCTCCTGCGAATCGGGCTTTTCCGCCAGCGCCAGCCCATGCTCGCGCGCCAGTTCGCGTACCTGCGGCTTGCTCATGTTGCCGAGCGGAAAGCGCGTACGGCTCAGCTGCTCCTGTGTCAGGCCGAAGAGAAAATATGTCTGGTCCTTGGCCGGATCGGCGGCGCGGCGCAGCAGCCAGCGGTTACGCTCGGGCGAAAAATCGCAGCGCGCATAATGCCCGGTCGCCAGCAGATCGGCGCCAATTTGCCGCGCGGTGATCAACAGCTGATCAAACTTCAGATGGTTGTTGCACAGGCTGCACGGAATCGGCGTGCGCCCGGAAAGATATTCATCGATAAAAGGACGCACCACGTCACGTTCAAAGCGCTCTTCATGGTTCACCACGTAATAAGGAATGCCAAGGTCCTCGGCGACGCGGCGCGCATCGTAGACGTCGTCAATCGAGCAGCAGCGGCCCTGCACCTGCTCCGGCATGCCCTCGCGTCCGGCCAGGCGGCGCTGGTTCCACAGCTGCATGGTTAGCCCGACCACATTGTGCCCCTCCGCGCGCAGCATGGCCGCGACGGTCGAAGAATCGACACCGCCCGACATGGCCACGGCTATGGTCTGTGCTGGCATAAGTCCAGGAAAAGCCTAACTAGATTATAGATGAGCCAAACGCCGCCAAAGACGCGGCTTTTACCGGGCTGCAGGGTCCGGCTGAAAAATTCCGAAGGTGTTCCCCTCAGTATCGAGGAAGTAGCCCTGCCAACACACCCCAGGCACGGCGAACTTGGGCAGAGCTGTCTTGCCTCCGGCGCTCAGGATTTTGGCCGCCGTGTCATCAAAGCTCGCAACCTCCATCGAGCAAACGTACGCATTGGTTCCATGCTCGGTCGGCGGTGTCTTCGCCGGACGTTTCAACAGACCGCCTCGGGATCCTTCCGTCTCAATCCGCCAATACTCAACCGGAAGGCCTTCCGCTCTGGAAAAAGTCCAGCCGAATATCTCACGATAAAAGTGCACGGCGCGGCCAGGATCGTCGGCCTGTATTTCGAAATAAGACGGCGCATTCATGACACATCAATTATAGAAGCCGTCAGTGGGAACGGGCAGTTTCTTCAGCCTCGTGGGCCTCGCGGTTGTTCATACGCCGTCCCCAATGGTCGACGGAAGGCGCCGTTTTCGCGATTTCGGGATAGAGCGACTCGGCCCGCGCCAGGGCCTCGGTGATGTTGGCGCATATGTTCTCCGCGCCAACGTGCTGCTCGAATTCCGCCTGGCGCATCAGCCGGGCAGGCTGCTCCCGCGCACCACACAGGATCAATCCGCGTCCGCCGGAGTGGATGCGATCAGCCAGATGCTCGAGCGCATGGAGGCCTGTGGCATCAATGGCAGTCATGTTGCGCAGCCGGAGAATGATGATCGGCGGCAAGACTTCGAGCTGCTGCACCAGCTCATCAACCTTGTCCGCGGCGCCGAAAAGGAAAGGCCCATGGATACGAAATACGGTCGCGTAAGGCGGAATTTCCTTGTCCTGCAGGACGTGGAGGCGGCTCTCATGCAGGTACTCAGGTGTGACCCGCGAAATCGTCGTAGTGGCCGTGACCTTGCGGATAAAAACCAGCGCCGCCAGGATCATCCCTGCTTCCACGGCAACCGTAAGATCGGCAAAGACGGTCAGCACAAACGTGGCTGACCAGCATGCCACCTCCAGCCGCGAGAGCTTCAGCAGCTCCGGAATCTCCGTCCATTCGCCCATATTGTAAGAAACCACCAGCAGAATGGCGGCCAACACCGCCAGCGGAATGAACTTCGCGATGGGCGCAGCAAAGATCAGGATGGCTAGAAGCGTCAAGGCATGAATCATTCCTGCAATTGGGCTCCGTGCGCCGGAGCGGATATTGGTGGCCGTGCGCGCGATCGCTCCCGTTGCCGGCAGACCACCCATCAACGGTGATACAAAATTGGCTATGCCCTGCGCGATCAGTTCTACATTCGGCTTGTGCTTTTCGCCGCCGCCAACGAGCCGGTCAGCGACCACAGCAGACATCAGCGACTCAATTGCTCCCAGCATGGCAACGGTGATCGCCGGCGCGATCAACGGACGGACCAGGTCGAGACGGAATTGCGGCACTCTCAGGGCGGGCAGTCCGGCCGGAATTCCTCCAAAGCGCGTGCCGATAGTCTCCACCGGTAAATGGAAGGCCCACACCAAAGCGGTCCCGGCAAACAGCGCAACAATGTAACCGGGAACCTTCGGCACAAACCGTCGAAACAACAGAATCAGGGCCAGCGCCAGCAGAGCCAGGCCGGTTTCCATGAATGAAATGGTGCGGAAGTTATGCGCCACAGCCTGCAACCGTCCCAGGAAGTCGCCGGGCACGTGCTCGATCTTCAATCCAAAAAAGTCTTTGAGTTGAGTACTGGCAATCACCACGGCGATGCCGTTGGTAAAGCCCACCACCACGGGCCGGGGAATAAATTTCACGGCACTGCCCAGGCCGGTTGCACCAAGAAAAATCAGTATTACGCCGGCGATGCCGGTGCACATGAAGAGGCCGTCAATTCCATACCTGGCAACGATGCCGGCAACCACAACCACGAACGCGCCGGTCGGGCCGCCAATCTGCACGCGCGAGCCGCCCAGGGCCGAAATCAGTAGGCCCGCCACCACGGCACAGTAAAGCCCCGCCTGAGGCGGCACACCGGAAGCAATGGCAAACGCCATCGCGAGCGGCAACGCCACAAGACCCACCGTCACGCCCGCGATCAGATCGGAGAGCAGGTCACGGCGGGAATAGTCCTTGAGCGCAAGAACGGATTTTGGCGCCCACTTTGTGCTCATGCGGCACCATGCCGAATCACAAAAGAGTCAACACGCGCCAACCATATCATCATGATAAGCAGTGTAGCTGAATTGAAGGGCTGCACCCATCGAAAGAAATACCTAGCCGGAACACGAAGGGACGCGAACTTGTGCATGGAGTGATGTCTGGTGTTCTTGAAATGCTTGAGCCGCTTGCACTGGATGGCGATCGCTGCACTATTCGCGGCTCGGCACAGGATCGCGAACAGAGCTGCTGCCCTGCTATGGCAGATTCTCACGTCCTGCAGAGATGAGCGCCAGCCCTGCTATCCAGCCAACAAATTAAATTTTCGGCGCGCATTTATCTCACATCTTCATATTCAGGCAAGGCTTTGCTGTCAAACTTCAAAATAAGGGATTTTTGCGCCTGATGATGTGGGAATGACCTGCCGTCCAATGTCATACTTATGGCTCGCTCAAGGGTTTTCATGTCCGGTCGTAGTCGAATCCCGCATGACGTTCCGGCGTCTGAGCAAGTGGCAAGACTGGAGCGCGAAGTTGCCGAATTGCGCCGGCAGTTGGCCGCCGTGTATTCGCAGGCTTCAGACCGGCTGGTTCTGGCCCCGTCCGATGAAAGCCAGTTCTTCTACAGTGAGGCGCGGTATCGCGCGCTGATCGAACTCTCCCCGCAAGTGGTATGGATGACCGACAGCGACGGCAACAACGTCTTCTGTAACCGCTATTGGTATGAATTCTCCGGCATGACGGTGGAGCAGACAAAGGGAGTGGGATGGCTCGCTGCCGTGCATTCGGAAGACGTCGCCAGAGCGCGTGAAGTATGGCTAGCGGGGCTGGCTCGCGGCGTGCCCTACGAAACTGAGATACGTCTCCGCAGCCGTGATGGCGAGGACCGCTGGCATCTGTGCCGCACCTTGCCGCTCAAGGGCGCCAATGGCCGCGTCACCATGTGGATGGGCATCGCCGTTGACATTCATGATCGCAAAATGGCAGCCACCGCGATCGCACAAGCCAACCAACACATGCTGATGGCCGCGGAATCGGCTGACGCCGGCATCTGGGACTACTATCCGCAAACGCAAAAGGTCGAATGCACCGAGCACTGTCTCAGGATCTTCAACCTGTCATCCGGGACCGAACTGACTCTCGAGCTTTTCTTCACCCTGGTCCACGCCAGGGACCGCGCGCGGATCAGGCATCTCGTCGAGAACGCAATGGACCCGGCAGGTCCGGGAGAATATGACGCTGACTACCGCATTGTCTGGCCCGAGGGGACTGTGCGCTGGATCTTTGCCAAAGGCAGGTGCTTCTTTGATGGAGAAGGAACCGCGCGCAAGCCGGTGCGTTTTTCCGGCATGCTGGTGGACGTAACCGAGAGCAGGAAAGCTGAGCGCGATCGCGCCAGCCTGGCCGCTGCCCTGCAGCACAGCCCGGATTTCATCGGCATCACCGATTTAGATGGCAAAGTCCTCTTTCTGAATCGCGCCGGGCAAAGAATGGTCGGTCTGCGCGACGACGCGGAGGCCCGGTCCAAGACGGCATCCGATTTTCTCGACGCCCCGCAACGCTCCATCCTGGAAGACGAGATACTGCCCATGGTCCGCACTGGCGGCGTCTGGGAGCGCGAATTCTCCATGCGCCATTTTGTTACCGGAGCGCCGATTCTGGTGGAAACACGGGTCTTCGGCATTTTTGATGAGCGCGGCCGGCTTACCAGCATGGCCAACCTGAGCCGCGATATCTCGGAAAAAAAGAAACTGGAAGAACACCTGCAGCTGGCGCGAAAAATGGATGCCGTGGGCCGGCTCGCGGGTGGTATCGCGCACGACTTCAACAACCTGTTGACCATCATTCGCAGCTCTGCCGATCTGCTGCTGGAGCGCGGACAGCAAGGCGCCACGAATCGTTCCACGGTCAAGGAGATCGGCGATGCAGCGGAGAGAGCTGCGGCGCTGACCGAGCAATTGCTGGCTTTTGGCAAACGTCAGATGGTGCGCCCGCGCGCGATGGACTTGAATCAGGCCATTCTTCGCATCCAAGATATGCTCCAGAGTCTTGCCGGCGAGAACATCGCGATCGAACTGGCGCTGGAGAAAGACCTGGACCGCGTGAAAATGGATCCCATCCAGGTGGACCAGATCCTCATCAATCTCACCGCGAACGCGCGCGATGCCATGCCACACGGAGGCGCCATCACCATCCGCACCTTCAACCAGCAGTTCTCCGAGTCGCACACGAAACAGACCGGCCTTGCGCCCGGATCTTATGTATGTTTGTGGTTTTCTGACAACGGTCCGGGCATGAGCGCGGAAACACAGAGCCACATTTTTGAGCCTTTTTACACCACCAAAAAGACCGGACACGGACTGGGCCTCTCCACCGTCTACAGCATTGTGCAGCAGAGCGGCGGGCAGATTTCGCTGCGCACTGCGCCCGGCGATGGCGCGTCATTCACGCTGTGCCTGCCGCGGACTGCCGAAGACACCCAGCCGGAAACACTTCCGCCAAAAGCAGCTCCGGAACAGGAAAAATGGAACATCCTGGTGGTGGAAGATGAGGCCAGTCTGCGCGCCATTGTCGCCGCTTATCTGCGCGAGTGCGGCCATGAAGTGTACGAAGCGGCAGATGCTCTGCAGGCTGCGGCCATTCCTTTCAGCCGGCCCATTGACCTGCTCCTGACCGATGTCGTGTTGCCTGGCGCCAGCGGACCGGCGCTGGCTGCTGAACTGGCGGAAAGACACCCGCGGATGAAAGTCATTTTTATGTCAGGCTATGCCGACCGTGCATCGCTGGAGCAGGCGCTCCGGCCCGATATGCTCTTTTTGCAGAAGCCATTCCGCTTAAGTGAGCTAATGATCACGATCCGGCAGGCATTGGCCGGCGAGGTCAACAAGCAAGAAAGCTGATGTTTCCGAGGCGCATCACATAGCTCTCGGCCGGCGGCAGCTTACCCCACTGGTTGCTTTTGATACGCTGGAGAAATCTCGCGCAGGCGCGCGACGGTTTCCGGAATCACCTTGGCGGCAAAGTCGATGTCTTCCGGCGTGGTCTGCTTGCCCAGGCTCACACGAATGCTGGCGCGCGCGCGCTGATGCGGCAATCCCATAGCCAGCAGCACGTGCGAAGGCTCAATGGCGCCGGAAGAGCAGGCCGCTCCGCTCGAAACTGCCAGGCCTTTCAAGTCGAGGGCAATGACCAGCGCCTCGCCTTCAACATGATCGAACCAAAAGTTCGTGGTGTTAGGAACGCGCGAAGCACCCAGCCCATTGACTCCGACATCATCCATCGCGCTCAGAACTGCGTCTTGCAGACGATCGCGCATGGCCGCCATTTCTGCCGCACTGGTGTCAGCCAGCCACTGTTTGGCAATCTCTGCGGCCTTGCCCAGGCCAACGATTCCAGGCAGGTTCTCTGTGCCCGCGCGACGCTGGCGTTCATGGCTGCCGCCATACATCTGTGGCTGGATCAGCGTTCCCTTCCTGATGAACAGCGCGCCGGTACCCTGCGGCGCGTGGATTTTATGACCGGAAATTGTCAGAGCGTCGCAGCGAATCTTCTGCACGTCGATGGAAACCTTGCCCGCGGCCTGCACCGCGTCTGTATGAAAGAAAACATCGGCCTCTTCCGCCACCCTGCCGATCTCTTCCACCGGCTGGATTACGCCGGTTTCATTGTTCGCCATCATGATGCTGATCAGCCTGGTGTTTGGTCGCAGGGCCGCGCGCACATCCGCCGGATCGATCTCGCTCCGGCTGTTGACGGGAACAAAGGTCACTTCGCAGCCCATCTGCTCCAGTCGCTTGCAGCTGTTCATGACCGCACTGTGCTCGATGCTGGAGGTAATCACGTGGTCGCCGCGCTGTACCAGCCCAAAGATGCCGAGGTTGTCTGCTTCTGTCCCGCCGCTGGTGAATACGATCTCTGCCGGGCGCGCGTTCAAAAGCGCTGCCACCGCGGCACGCGCCTTCTCTACTGCTGCGCGCGCGTGTTGCCCAAAATGGTGGATCGATGAGGCATTGCCAAACTGTTCCAGATAAAATGGCCGCATTGCCTCAAACACCTCCGGCAGGACCGGGGTGGTGGCATTGTTGTCAAGATATACGCGGCGCATGAATCTATTTTAGTTCGAAATGGCATCGGTGGGGGCAATTAGCAAATGGCAATTAGCAATTAGCCAACGCTTCAGCGGGATGAACGCTCCGAACCCACTTTGCGTGTCAACGCAACCAGCATGCGCTTTAGGTCGAGAAGCTGCTTTTGGGCCACCGAAATAATCGGACTCCGTCAAAAAACCAAGGTCTCTTGAGAGAAGAAAATGATACTCAAGTTCGCTTATTGAGCCACAGGCAATTTGGAGAAAGCGGTGGAATTCAGAATTTCCCAGACGCCCGCATCCCTCCGCAATGTTAGCTGGAATGGAAGAACTGCAACGCCGCACTTGGCTTGCCAGACCAAACAGTTCGTGTCTGGGGAATCCCTCGGTCAGTTTATAGGCAAGCAGGGTTAGCCGATGAGCTTTTTCCCAGACTTTCAGCTCGCGAAAATCTTTCACGCTCATCTCCGAACTAATTGCTAATTGCTATTTGCCGCTTTAGCGCTGTTCTATTGCCACGTACTTGTTCGGATACGCGGGGCCGACATAGTCGGCACGCGGGCGAATCAGCCGGTTGTCGTCCAACTGCTCGATCACGTGGGCCGTCCAGCCGCTGATACGCGACACGGCAAAGACCGGCGTGAACAGGTCAACGTCGAGCCCGAGCGTAGTGTAGGTAGATGCCGAGTAGAAGTCCACGTTGGCATTCAGATGCTTGTCATTCTTGATGTACTGCTCAATTCTGGCGGACATGTCATACCACTTGGGATTGGCCGAGCGGCCCAGGTCACGCGACATGGCGCGCAGATGCGTAGCCCGCGGGTCTTCCGTGTGGTATACGCGATGGCCGAAGCCGGAGATTTTTTTCTTGTTGGCCAGCATGTTCTTCACATGCTCCACCGGGTCTTCGCCGGCCTTGTCGATCTCAAACAGCATGCGCATCACCGCTTCATTGGCGCCGCCGTGCAACGGTCCTTTGAGCGCGCCTATAGCGCTGGTAATAGCCGAATGCATATCAGAAAGCGTGGCAGCGGTGACGCGCGCTGCGAAGGTGGAAGCATTCAGCTCATGGTCAGCATGCAGGATGAGCGCTACGTCCAGTGCTTTTTCAGCGGTTGGAGTCGGCTTCTCGCCATTGAGTTGAAGCAGGAAATTCGCCGCATGGGAAAGTGACGGATCGGGATCGACCACGTTCTTGCCTTTGCGAATGCGGTCAAATCCGGCAACGATCATGGCGATCTGCGACGTCAGGCGGATCGACTTCCTCACGTTGGCGTCGTGGTCAATTTTCTCTGCTTCCGAGTCGTAGAAAGAAAGCGCGGAAACCGCCGTGCGCAGGACTTCCATGGGAGTCGCCGTTTTGGGCAGGCCGCGCATCATGTTGTAGATCGCGGGATCGATCTTGCGCTCGGCTGCCAGCTTCTGTTTCAGCTCGGCCAACTCGGTTTTGCGGGGCAGCCGGCCAAACCACAACAGATAGCAGGTCTCCTCAAACGTGGATTTTTCTGCCAGTTCGTGGATATCAATGCCGCGATAAGCGAGCACTCCGGCTTCGCCATCGATGTAGCAAATTCCGGAAGTGGCCGCAACTACGCCTTCAAGACCTTTGGTAATTGTGCTGGTAGACATGATTTTCCTAGCGCCGTTTTCCGGCTTCTCAAGTGTTGGAAGCGACTCGGGTGCGCAACATTTCTTTATACTCCAATTTCCCCGGAGTTTCCAACCCGCAGCCAAACCAAGGTAATGGTTCGGACGAGTGGTGCCCGACGGACGAGAGACTCGCGTTCCTACAACATCACGAGGGCACAGCAGCTCTCGAAGAAAAGCGGCCGTTCTTGAAATCCAGTTCTCCGTAGTAGGGCTCTAGCTTCCGGGCGATGAGCTACGCGGTGGGCCAAAATAGCGGTAGTGCCCAATGATCTTCCAGTCGAAGAGCACGTCTTCCATCTTTGGGCCACGGCCAATGTTGTGCACGATCATGTAACGCCGGCTGAGCAGCGCTTTTTGGTCCACCACCATGCCGATGTGCGTCACGCCGCCACCCAGGTCCCAGGTGACGAGATCGCCGGGCTGGTAGTCGTCTGCAACCTGGCTCATCGGCAGGACCTCGCCTTTGCGGCTGAAGAACACCATCAAGTTGGGGACTCGGCGGTGATCGATGTTGGCATCCGGGCTGGTCCGGCCCCAGCGTTGTTTGCTGGGATATGTGCCGAAGTTCGCTGCCATGTCTTCATGCACTTCCTTTTGCAGGTCGATCCCAACCGCGCGATAGGCGCGGACTACCTCGTCAGTGCATACGCCGGTATCAGCCGGAACATCGCCGCCGGGGTACGCCAGCCGGACATACTTGGGATCGTAGCGAACGACGTGATGCGTGCGCTCCACGGCTGCCGCGACAAATTTCTTCACGAAGTCACGGCGAAAATCAGGGGTTGAAACCGGCGATCGAGACTGCGCCGCCAGGATGCCGGCGAATGCCAGAGTAAGGAGTACCAGTCGGCGATTGTGGCTCATGAATGGCGGCATATGCTTGAGCAGACACCGCTCAGGGATTCAGAGTTCCTGGATTTTTCGGATTTATTAACGCAAAGACTGCCAGACGCCCATCACGATAAACGGCAGCAGGGCCAAAACCACCCACCACTTGGCGGAACCGCTGATTTTTTCCTCTTTTTCCCAACGAAAAAGCTTCATGGAAATGAACCCGCCAATAAAGGTCGTCGCGATCAGCACCAGCACATGCTTCCAGTTGACGAACAGTCCCTGCCCCTTGTTCATCATGTTAAGCATGCCGTCCACCAGGTATGTGGAAGGAACAAAATTGTGGATTGTCCGCATCACGCCGCGGAAATTATCTGCCGGAATTGTCGCGCCTCCGAGCAGCAACAAGGGGAAGTAAAAGAGCTGAACCAGAATCTGCCCTTCCTGCATATTGTTGGCGACCGAGGCGATAACCAACCCAAGCGCTCGGAAAGCAATCAGCGCCAATGAGATGAAGACCAGCAAGCCAAGCATGTGCTCAGGCAGGGGCATGTGATAAAAGACATGGGCAAGAAACAACAACAGCACAATGTAGGGCAAAAAGATGAGCCACCCTGTCACCATCGAACCCACGAGAATGGGTGCAGGCGTGATTGGCGTAACTTTGTAACGGCGTAGAATGTTCAGTTCGCGGTCCTGGATCGCACGAATCCCTGCGCCAAAAAAGCCGCTGCCCAAAACTCCCAGCGTCACTGACATGCGCACCACGTAAGCGATCTGCTCAGAATTGCGTCCCATGAATGCAGCAAAGGTAAAAAAGAAGATCAGCGGAAAAAGATAGTTAAAAAAGATCACCGCCCGCAGGCGCAGCGCCAGTTTCATGTCCATCGCGATGATTGCCAGATATTCCTTCATACTCCTAGTCCCTTAGTTTTTTGCCCGTCAGTTCTACAAACACATCCTCCAGCGTCGGCCGCTTCAGGTGGACATCTTCCAGATGCAGTCCCTGCTGATCGAGCCATTTCATGATCTCAAACAGAGTACGCGCCGGCCGTGAGGAATAGACCGTTAGCGACCTGCTGTCATCGGCCAGCGACGTTTCCAGCGCCTCCGGCCAATGGGGCAGAGCGTTGCCGTTCAGAGGCTGCGCCGTGACAATATCGATCCGCGATTGCATCCGGCTCTTCTGCTGCAGCTCGCGCGGCGTACCCATGGCCACGATCTTGCCCTCGTCAATGATGGCCACGCGATCGCACAGGCGCTCCGCTTCTTCAATGTAATGCGTGGTCAGAACCACCGTGCGCTTTTCCGACTTCAATTCTTCAATCAGCTTATGGATTTCGAGACGAATCTGCGGATCAAGCCCGGTCGTCGGTTCGTCGAGGAAGAGCAGTTGGGGATCGTTCACCAGCGCCAGGGCAAGGGCCAGGCGCTGTTTCTGTCCGCCGGAAAGGGTTTCATAGTAGGCTGCACGCTTTTCCCACAGCTGTAAGCGATTCAGAAGCTGCTCTGAGCTGATACTGCGCGTATAGAAAGACCCAAAAAGCTCCAGCGCTTCCTGTACCCGCATCTTGGCGGGCAGATTGGTGGCCTGCAGACAAACGCCGATCCGGTCTTTCAGTTGCTGGGTCTGCCGGTGTGGATCAAAGCCCAGCACCGTGGCTTCGCCGCCGGTGCGCGGGCGCAGCCCTTCCAGGATTTCGATGGTGCTGGTCTTACCGGCGCCGTTCGGGCCCAGCAGGCCGAAGACCTCTCCGGCATCGACCTGGAAATCAATGCCTTTGACGGCTTCAACTTTGTCGTAGCGCTTCTCCAGCGAGCGTACTTGAATGACCGGGGCTGTACTCATGGGGACTGTCTAGGTTATAAACGCAAACCAATTCTGTCCAGTTCCGGGAAATCGGGACATCGGGAGATCGGCAAAGCCTCACCACGGATGAACATCGATTGGACTGTCCAACAAATTTGAAAATCGCATGAATCAACTTCTTCTGAATTGTGGAATCAATTTGATCTGTGTTTATCCGTAGCATGGTTTTGCTTCCGATCTCCCGATCGCCCGATGTACCGATGTCCCGATCTGCCGTCCCGATCTTCCGATTTCTTTGCAATCTCGCCGCTTGCAGGTTACCCTTTTTCGCGAACTTTCAAGGACACATTTCCCATGGCCAAAAAAACCGCAGTCTTGTTCCTATCTGTATTGTTCGTAGGTACGCTTCGCGCGCAGACCGCCGATCCCCAGTTGCTGGCCGAGATCAACAAGATCAAGGCCATTGACAATCACTCCCATCCGCCCAAGCTGGTAGCCCAGGGGGAGAAAGACGACGACTTTGACGCGCTTCCCTGCGATCCTCTGGAACCAAGCGATCCCACGACGCCTTCGCGGCCGGAAAATCCGCAGTTCCTTGCCGCGTGGAAGTCCCTCTACGGCTATCCCTATGACGATCGCACTCCAGAGCACCTGCGCGAACTCATGGCCGCCAAGCAGAAGGTGATGCAAGAGCAGGGTGATAATTTTCCCAACTGGGTTCTGGATAAGCTCGGCATTGAGAGTGAGCTGGCCAACCGCGTGGCCCTGGGACGCGGCCTGCAGCCGCCGCGCTTTCGCTGGGTCCCCTTTGACGATGCGCTGTTGTTCCCGCTCAAAACCTCCACGCTGGCCAGTGAAACGCCTGATCGTAAATTCTTTTTCCAGCGCGAAAGTACGCTGCTGCGCCGCTACCTGAAAGAAGTGAACCTTGAGACGCTGCCGCCCACGTTGCAGGGATATGTCGAAAAAGTGGTCACCCCGGTGCTGGAGCAGCAGAAGAAGAATGGCGCCGTGGCCATCAAGTTTGAGGCTGCGTACCTGCGCTCGCTCGACTTTGGCCCCTCCGAGCCTCTGGAAGCGGTGCAGCAGATCTATCTTCACTTCATAAAGAGCGGTGTGCCTTTGCACCCGGATTACACCCGTCTGCAAAACGCCCTGTTTCGCTATATTGCGCGTGAAGCCGGCCGGCTGGGCCTGCCCGTGCATATACACACCGGCGGAGGCTGTGGAACTTATTTCATGCTCATGGGATCGAACCCGGCGCTGTTGGAGTCGGTGTTGAACGATCCGACTCTGCGTAAAACTAACTTTGTGCTGCTTCACGGCGGCGCCGGCCCGTTCACCAAGTACGTAAACTACCTGCTGATGAAGCCCAATGTCTATGCCGATTTTTCCGAGCAAACCTGGCTTCTCTCCACCCGCAGGCTGAGCGAGAACATTCGCGATCTGCTGGAGTGGTATCCGGAGAAAGCGATGTTCGGCAGCGACCTGTACCCCAACACCCCGGAGATCAACTGGGAAGAGATTGGCTGGCAGACCACGCAGTCAGCGCGCGAAGCCCTGGCGATCGCGCTGACGGGAATGATGCAGGACGGCGAAATCACCCGAGAAAGAGCCCTGGAGCTGGCGCACATGGTCCTGCATGACAATGCGGCGAAATTGTATGGTTGGTCTGGTGCTGCGAAATAGCTGCTGGCTAGTCCGTCGGGTCTCCAAGGCTATTCACTTTCTTGAAGTTCTTCGGCACCATAAACAGGTGGGCATCAATGGGTGCCTGAGATAACTCGACAACCTTTGTTTCTGAAGTGCTGGTGTACGTCCTGGAACTGCCGTCTGCCTGCGTGAGTTCGCGTGTGAACGTGGTCTTAGCCAGCAATGGAAAGCCTGGTCGAGGCCCGCTGCGATGAACTTCGATCTTGTCCGAACATTGATGACCGCCAACCATCCCCACTGCTATACCGTCACCTTTGGGACGCTGCCACTCGGGAAAAATGTTAAAGTCCACATACCAACCGTCCGTTTCTGACTCTCCGCCGCCTTCGTAGCAGCTTCCCGGCTCTGCAACGCGCTTCTCCCGGGTGATGATATGCTTCGCTTGCAGGCCGAACATCTCCTTGCGCTCCCCGGTGTCCTCGCTCGAAATGTTGATCATCAGGGTCTTTCCGGATGGGTTGATGGCCACTGGCTTCGGGTGTGGAATGGTTCCGCGCAGGTCTGTCTGATAACTCACATACTTTTTGGTATCGAGATCGACTTCGTACACCCGAATCTTGTCAGCGCCACGCCGGTGGATATTCGCTTGATGGTGACCCTTGACGCCTCTCGATTCATACTGCATTTCGGAACGGCTGTTTTCGCCGCTCCAATACTGGGTTGTTTGAGAAGAGTGGCCCAGGCTGGTCTGACGAACGGTTATTTTGAGATCGGGTGTACTGCCCTGGCAGTAAGATATGCAGGAAATCGAGATGATGTAGCAAAGGATGATTGGGAAGTATGCCAATACCTTCATTTGTTGGCCTCCCTTTCGGGCTTCGAGTCGACACACATTTGTGAATTTTAATTCTGCAGATGGTCTACTCTGACCCCTAGAATAGCCACATCTGCAAGAGAATGCACATGAGAACCGTTCTGCGTCTTGTCTCAAAATAAGACACCTTAGAACCTGCAATTTAGTGTGTTTTCGGCCACTTACCCCTTGACTTGGGCAAAGGACACTGCAAAACTCAACATTGTCCATCCAGGTGAAGTTGGGAGGTGTCATCATAGTTGGCTGAAGTCAGGCTCCAGGAGGGCGAACCACTGGAAAACGCCCTACGCCGCTTTAAAAGAAAAGTCCAGCAAGAGGACATCATTAAGGAAGTCAAGCGGCACTCTTTTTATCTGAAACCAGGTGAAAAACGCCGTGTGAAGGAAGCTTTGGCGCGCAAACGTAATCGTAAGAAGGCGCGCAAGGAACAAGACTAAGTGAAACGAACCGGGCCGTTCCCTCGGACGGCCCGGCTTTAAATACAGCTTTAAATACAACAAAGGCGCGGAACGCAAGTCGGAATTCTTTAGAGTTTGTCTCTTATAGGTTTTTACGTGGTAAACACGCAGCACGGGCTGTGTGGGGCCGAACCTGTGGTAGGGATTCATCCTGGTATTTCCGTTGGGATAGGTACGTCCTCTGGCCGGATTTGCAGGGTGAATGCAGGAAAGGGGGCACTCTCGATGGAGTTCCAGGACAAGGTTCTCAAGTGTGTGGATTGCGGCGCCGATTTCGTCTTTACCGCTGGCGAACAACTCTTCTTCCACGATAAACAATTCAAGAACGAACCCAAACGCTGCAAAACCTGCAAAGGGAAACGTGCCCAGGCACTGGGCTTGCCGCAAAATGGCGGCAACTATCAGCGGGTGGAAACAAAGGCCATCTGCTCCGGATGCCAGCGCGAAACCACTGTGCCGTTCAAGCCTACGCAGGGACGTCCAGTGTTTTGCCGCGAGTGCTTCCAGCAGCGCAAGGCGACTGCTGCATCTGCCTAAACAGCCTTTTCTTGAGAAGCAGGCCCCTTCCGCGCTTGGGCCTTCGTGTGCGTATTTCCAGTGAGCTTGCGCGTTACGCAGGCTTTTTCGCGGCTTCCAGCTTTGCCGTTTTGCTCCCGCTGCGCGCCGCCGCCCGGTGCTGTCTCTGGTCTTCATGCTGGATCAGCAGGACTTCAATACGGCGAAGCAGATCGTCAGTGTTCATCGGCTTTACCAGCATGGATTGAGCGCCTTCCGACTTCCAGTCTCCACCCAGCAACGGATAAGCAGTAAGAATGGCCACCGCCGGACAGTAGTCGGTTTTGTTGGCGGCCCGGATTACGTCATAACCGGCCCTTTCGTGCTCCATCTTCATGTCCGTAATCACCATGTGATAGGTATTGGCCTTGAGCTTGGAGATGGCTTCCCTGGCTGAAGCGGCGGTTTCAACGTCAAAACCGTGAATCTCCAAAATCGCTTTCAGCGTCAGCAAAATGGCCAATTCATCGTCAACCAGAAGAATGCGGCGTTTCATGGGGAACTCCAGAAGTCTTGAAACACTTAGTCGGGCAATTGAGATGCAGCAGCAGCTCTCAAGGTTGTGAGCTGCCGCAAGGTATTCGTTCCGAGATCAAATTATAATACCGTTCGTGCCGGAATTCTTTGTGCAAAGCTTTGGTTGCAGGGCCACGCAGGCCGATGGCGCCGCATTGGAGCGCCAACTTGCGACATGCGGCCTGACGCCCGCTGATTCAGCACTCGATGCCGACGTGGTGGTCCTTAACACTTGTACGGTCACGGCTGCGGCCGATCAGGACGCGCGTGCCGCTATTCGCCGCATACATCGTGAAAATCCCGATGCGAAAATCATGGTGACCGGCTGTTACGCGCAGCGCGCTCCACTGGAAGTAGCCGCGCTGCACGGAGTCACCTGGGTTGTTGGCAATTCGCACAAGCATCAGGTGGCGGAGGTCATTACATCCGCTGCTTCGTTGAATGCGCTCACGCAGGACCCTGCTCCGCAGAATTTTGTCTCGCTTGAGTCGGTGGCTCTCTCCGCGCCTGCTTTCACGTTGGTCGGCGACATCTTTGCTCACACCGAACTCATTGCCGCTCCGGTTTTCTCCGGTGACAGCATTGCCGAAAAAACACGCCCGAATCTGAAAGTACAGGATGGTTGCGACAATCGTTGCTCCTTCTGCATTATTCCCAGCGTCCGTGGCCAGAGCCGGTCGATGAAGCTTGACCGCGTGATTGCCGAAGCCAATGCTCTGGTGGCTGCCGGCTATCGCGAAATTGTTTTGAGCGGCATCAACCTGGGCCGCTGGGGCCGGGACTTCCAGCCGCAACAACGATTCGAGCATCTGCTCCGTGCGCTGCTGGAGCACAGCGGGATCGAAAAGATTCGCATCAGTTCAGTCGAGCCGATGGACTGGAGCGATCAGTTGATTGCGCTGGTTGCAGGCTCGCCGCGCATCGCCAGGCACGCGCATGTTCCTCTGCAATCCGGCAGTGACCCTATCCTGCGCCGCATGCATCGCAAGTACCGGCCCTGGCATTACGCGGAGAAAATCAGAAAAATCCATGAAGCCATGCCGGAAGCGGCGATCGGCGCCGACGTCATGGTCGGCTTTCCCGGCGAAACCGATGAATTGTTTGAAGAGAGCCGCAGCTTCATCGAGCATCTGCCGTTCACCTATCTGCATGTCTTCACCTATTCATCGCGGCCGGGGACGGCATCGGCGGCCATGCCGGGACAGGTGCCGGTGCATGTCGCGCGAGAACGTAATCGCATTTTGCGCGAGCTGGCAGCGATGAAAAACTTCCAGTTCCGGCAACGCCAGGTGGGACGAGAACTGGAAGCAATCACTCTCCATGCGAATGACAACGATTGGACGGAAGCCCTGAGCGACAACTATTTAAAAATCCGATTGGCGGGCCGCTACCAAGCCAATCAGAGATTGAAAGTCGACATTACTGATTTGGGTGAAGAACATGTTTTCGCAACCGCAGCTCAGCAAAGCGCCGGCTTCAAATTAGAGTGTGACGTCTGAACAACAGCCAATTTCTCCTGCCTTCTGCAACTTGATATTTCTAAGACTGACGAAGTGGCGGCCAGAGGCAATTCTCCAGTTATGTTCGCAAGCAGTTACTGGAACAGAGCGTGAATGAGGAGGCACATCCCTGCACGCATTTTGTGTTTTGGCCGCATCTGCTTACACACGCTTGGAATTGTGCCTGACACATCGACGGGCAGGTTGACTGCGCCTGGGCAAACTTGCCAAAGAATGCCAGGCCCGTCGCCAGTACGCCAAGAATACCCAAACGAGTAATCGCTTTAAGATAACCAGACATGTTCGTTGTAGTCCTTTCCATTCGATCAAGATTACGAAGTGACACGCCTGTTGATGCTTATAGCCCACTGCTCTCTTCCAACCCGGCAAAGATTTGTTAATTCAAGTTGTTCAGTTCTGATATGGAACCTGCGACCTAAAGAGGACGACAACAAAGCAGCTACGCCGATTTCATCCAAGGGCTATGGAGCGGGAGGACCCCGATTCAAACAGACGACATGCGCGCATTTCCATCGTGTCAAAACCAAAGGCCAACCCGGAATCCAGCAGCCCATATCTAGCCAACCGAGTCCCCACTACCTGTAACGGCGTATTCTGACCCTTTAGCGGGTGATCGGCTATGCGTTTTCCGGGCGGTCACTCGCACGCCTGCCCATGTTATAATTTTGATCTGCCGGTGTGCCGGCATCCCTGCTATCCCCGCCTAGAACGCGGCCTGCCGGGACATTTCAGGAGGTTCGCATAGATAAACGGTTTATTCGCATGAATGAGCGCATCCGCGCGCGCGAAGTACGCGTGATCGGCCCTGACGGTGAGCAGTTGGGCATCATGACTCCGATGGATGCGACCAGAAAGGCCCGCGAACAGAATCTTGACCTGGTAGAGATCTCGCCCACGGCAGTACCCCCGGTTTGCCGCATCATGGATTACGGCAAATTCCTGTATGAACAGGAAAAAAAGGAACGGGCGGCGAAAAAGAACCAGAAACAGATTGTCCTGAAAGAAGTGAAGTTCAGCGTCAACGTGGACGAGCACGACTACGTTACCAAACGCAACCACGTGCTGCGCTTTCTTGGTGAAGGCGACAAGGTAAAAGCCAGCCTGCGCTTCCGCGGACGCGAAATGGCGCACCAGAACCTGGGTCGCAAAGTATTGGAACGCCTGGTAACTGAAGTCGGCGATAAAGGAATCGTGGAATTCCGGCCACGGATGGAAGGCAATACCGTGCATGTGATCCTGGCCCCGCCCAAGCAAGTGCCTGGCGGCAAGAAGCCGGAAAAACCGCAGTCGGAAAAACAGCAGCAGACTCAGGCTGTCTCGGATGGCCAAACGAAAACGGGGAGCTAGGAGCAAATGGCAATTGGCAGTTAGCAATTAGCCAAATGCTGAAGATTGAAAACGTTTCCCATGAGAGTCGTGGTCAGGACTTACAGACTGTCTGCACAACGACACAAGAGCTAATTACTAACTGCATTACTAATTGCTAAGATATGCCTAAACTGAAAACGCACAAAGGCGCAGCTAAACGCTTTAAGAAAACCGCGACCGGCAAAATCAAGCGCGGCAAAGCGTTCAAGCGTCATATCCTTACCTCAAAGGACACCAAGCGGAAACGCCAGCTTGACACCGACACACTGGTCAGCAAGGCCGACACGCACAAAGTCCTGAGAATGATCCCGTATTAGAATTCGGGACAGAGTTCGGCCCGCCTGATCTTGATCAGCGCTGAGGCCGGCCTGAAAAACAGCGAGTGAGAAGCTAGATGGTCTCACTGCTCGCGTGTGAAGAGGGACCTAAAACCTTCCCTCCAGCCGCGATAACCGCCGGACATCCGGCCACAAAAAAGGGAGCTACCCATGCCTCGCGTAAAACGTGGTACCAAACGCCGCCAGCGCCGCAAAAAGATATTGGAGCGCGCAAGTGGTTATTTTTTAACAAAATCAAAACTGTACCGCGCCGCGAAAGAATCGGTCGAGCGCGGATTGAAGTTTGCCTATACCGGCCGCAAGCAGAAGAAGCGCCAGTATCGCTCGATCTGGATTGTCCGCATCGGCGCCGCAGCCCGCGCTCAGGGCATCAGCTACAACCAGTTCATCAGCGGTTTGAAAAAAGCCGGCGTGGAACTGGACCGCAAGATCCTGGCCGATATCGCGGCGAATGATTCAGCCGGCTTCATCGCTTTGGTGGAAACCGCCAAACGTGCCAACGGCAAAGCCGCATAGAATTGAAACGCCTAACCACAGAGGGCACTGAGGTTCACAGAGGATTCCGTTAGAGATTTCAAAATGTTTTGGTGTCCTCTGTGCTTCTCTGTGTCCTCTGAGGTTAAGTTCCCACTGCTTGAATTCCCTGCTCTGAACGCCTAGGCTATCCCGCATGTTTCTCGGACATCAGGGTCTGGCTTTGGCGGCCAGACGCGTTGCCCCGAAGACCTTCTTCGGCACGCTGTTCCTCGCCACACAACTGGCTGACTGTCTCTGGCCGCTCTTTCTGCTTCTCGGCTGGGAGCATGTGCGCATCGCGCCCGGCATCACCAGAATGACGCCGCTCGACTTCACCAGCTATCCCTGGTCGCACAGCCTGCTCATGGACGCAATCTGGGCCGCGGCTTTCGGCGCTATCTATTTCGCCATTCGCCGCTACAAGATCGGCGCCTGGGTGGTAGCTGCTGGAGTGCTCAGCCACTGGGTGCTTGACTGGATCTCACACCGGCCGGATATGCCGTTGTCGCCGTGGTCGCCGCAGAAGTATGGATGCGGGCTATGGAATTCGGTCTGGGGCACCGTAGCAGCGGAACTGATTCTGTTCCTTGGCGGCTTGGGCATCTATCTCAACGAGACCAGGGCCAAGGACCGCGTGGGGGTCTTTGCGCTCTGGGGTTTTGTGGTGTTCATGGTTGTGGTCTGGGTGGGAGCGGTGTTTGGCCCTCCACCGCCGAATGAGGCAGCCATCAAGTTGAGCGGCTTGAGCATATGGCTGGCGGTAGCATGGGCCTATTGGATTGACCGGCATCGGGAGAGCCGGCCCGTGCAGGAGTGATACGTGGAAGTCAGGTGTAATACGGAATAGAAAATTCTTTCCCGCACAGAGTACAATCCCTGCCATGTTATCCCGCCGATCTTTTTTCAAAACCGCTGGCCTGGGTGCTGCTGCTGTCGCCACTGCAAGCTTTCCGCCCGACCTTCTGATCTGGGCTGAACCGCAACGCACGGCACGGCCGGGCGGGCCAGTTTTGCTCAACAGCAATGAGAATGCCTATGGGCCGTTCCCCAGCGTGCTGGCGATGAAGAACCCGTTTCTCGACGCCAACCGATATCCTGATCACGCTGCTGACGCGCTGCGCGACCGACTTGCCGCGTTGCACAAGGTAAAGGCTGAGCAGGTCCTGCTGGGCGCGGGATCAACTGAAATATTGAAGGTCGCGGCTTGTGCGTTGACTGGCCCGGGCAAGAAGCTGGTGATGGCTTCGCCCACCTTTGAAGCCATTGGTTTTTATGGGAAGGCCGTGAACGCGGATGTCATCCAGGTCCCGCTGGCTTCCACGTATGCCCATCAACTCACGCAGATGGCGGAAGCCATGGGCAAAGGGGGCGGGCTGATTTATATCTGCAATCCCAACAATCCCACGGCGAGCCTCACACCGCGGCGCAGCCTGGAAAATTTTATCCGCGATCTACCGCCCAATACCTACGTGTTAATGGATGAGGCCTATCACGACTTTGTTCCCGTCTCCGCCGACTACATCTCGTTCCTGCAAACGCCGGTGGATATGGACCGGGTCATCGTCGCCCGCACCTTCTCCAAAATCTACGGTATGGCCGGCTTGCGGCTGGGATATGGCGTGGCCTCAGCCAGGACCATTGATCTGCTGGCCAGGCACAAACTTGAAGACAGCACCAATATTCTGGCTTTGCGCGCGGGGCTGACATCTCTGGGCCAAGACGACGAACACAAAGCGGCCGTGCAACGCAACGCCGACGATCGCGATGAGTTCCTGCGCCAGGCCGCATCGCGCAAATTGCACGCCATCCCTTCCTGGACCAACTTTGTCATGATCAACACCAATCGTCCGGTGCGCACGGTGATCGATTATTTCCGGAGCAGCAATATCCGGATTGGCCGGCCCTTTCCGCCCATGGACAGTTTTGCCAGAATCTCTTTGGGAACCCCCGACCAGATGAAAGCCTTCTGGCAGGCCTGGGACCAGATGAAAGCTTAAGCGAGCGTAAGACAACTCCAGCCTTCTGGTTCTACTTCTCACCAATTGGAACTCTTGTGAGGAGACGCTCATGCCATTGCTCGTGCAAGCCGCTAGGTGGACCACCAACAGAATGCCCAAGCTGATCGAGCCCAAGGCTCATGCTGTGATTGACTACGCGATGGCCGCTTCGTTCTTCGGCATGGCGGCGTTCTTCTGGCGGCGCAACAAACGGGCAGCCCTGAGCGCTCTGCTCTGTGGCGCTGCAGAAACGATTACCGCGATGTGCACGGATTATCCTGGCGGAGTTGTTAAAGAAATCCCCTTTGAAACCCATGGCGCCATTGACTTCAGCATGAGCGGCCTTGTAGCCAGCCTGCCTGGCATGCTTCGCTTCAGCGACGAACCGGAATCACGGTTCTTCCGCGTCCAGGGAATCGCGCTGGCTGCGGTCACCGGCCTCACCGACTTCACCGGCAGCGGCAAAGGCGGCCAGTTGAAAGAGGTATACGAACACGCGGTGTGAGCAAAAGCAATTGGCAACTGGCAAATAGCAATTGGCCGGAACAGTCTTCTCGGGTTTTGCTAATTGCCAGTTGCTATTTGCCAATTGCTTCTCCTTTCCACAAGCAACTGCGCTATACTCCGCACAAGACTTCATTCCCCGAGGTGCTGAGCAGTCATGTCACTCAAATTAGCCCGCGAAATGGAACCGGAGACGGAAACAAGGGCCTTCAACGAAGATTTTCCTGCGCTGGAAGAGAAAATTTACAAAGCCATCGAGCTGTTGCGGTCGGCGCGCGAAGGCAAGGCGGCGGCTGAACGCGACGCGCAACGCCTGCGCGACCAGCTGGAGCAGCGCGAAGAAGACCTTGACGTCCTGCGCGGCGAGATGGTCTCTCTGCGCAAGGAGCGCGAAGAGGTACGCGCCCGAGTGGAGAAGATGCTCAAGCAAATCGATACTCTGGTAGCTGAGAGCTAAGCGTACTCTGGTTTGCAAAAGAAGCCGACGAGCCCGAGCACGCGGCGAGTCGGCCTGCAACAGGAGCATTGACGGGCTTAAGTTGCTGCGAAACTGCGGGGCGGTATCGGAGCGAAGCGACAAAATGAAAGATGCTCAAGCAGATTGATACTTTGGTGGCCGAAAGCTAGCGTACGCTGCCTGCTGAGGGTTAAACAGCTTAAGGCCCTCCAGACGTCCGGCCGGCCAAATATTTTCCTTGACCTCGCAGAGACTGGAACGATAATCGAACCAGCACTTAACTTTTTTGGAGGAAACCGCCTTGGCGACACAACCCACAGCAGCGCCGCCCATCCGTGTGGAAATCTATGATCAGGTCTACAACCTCCGCGGCGTAGATGCGGAATATGTCACCAGGCTGGCGCAATTTGTCGACGGAAAAATGCGCAACGTCGCAGAGCAGACCTCCACGATCGATTCACTGCGGCTGGCAGTGCTGGCGGCATTGAACATCGCCGACGAATTCCATATCCTCAAAAAGAAATACGATCTGCTCGCCGGGGAATACAATCGCCGCGCCGGCCAGCTGGCTGGAGCGCTCGATGAAGCGCTCAGAGATGAGCGTCGCGCAGGTTAGCCGCGGCAGCAATAAAAGCGCGCCCGTATCGGTGAGCTAAGGCGACGCTGGACTTGCTATCTACTCTGCTTTTCTTTAGCATCATGCCTGATAACCGGCCTGCAAAGCAGGTGAGAACGGTAACCGTTCATGAACCAACATTCAATGAACAGGGGGCCTGACTCGTATAATAACGGCTCGGTGTGCAGGGTTCCGCCAGTACGGAAATGCCTAAAGAGCCGCGGCGGGTTCCCACCGTCTTAGGACGGGTTCAGAACGGCCCGGTCACACGGCCACGTGGGTCGGTTGTTGTCGTTAATCCTGTCGCTTCGCTCCAAACCGCTCAGGAACATTCACCGCTGGAAATTCTTCCGCTCCCGATACTCGCGCTTTCGCCGCGTGGTCGGCTGCGTTTGTTTTTGTCGCTGCGCTCCGAACCCGCTCTCGTCCTTGATCGATGTCAGAACCCATCTGCTCCTAAGACAAGCCGCTCGGCACGTGGTCGGCCTCGCGGCTTAATTCTCAAGTTGTGATCGCTGCGACAATTCCTAGCCTATGGATCACTCATTCCTCAACACCACCAACGGATCCACCCTGGTCGCCCGGAGCGCCGGCGCAGCGCATGCCACCAATCCCAATACAGCCAGCAGGATAGCAACGCTCAAAAACGTCGGAAGATCGGTTGGCTTCACGCCGAACAGAAGTGAAGTCAAGGCTCGCGCGGCAAAGAATGCGCCAACCACTCCCACCGCGACGCCGATGCCTATCAGGCGCGCTCCCTGTCGCAGGATCAGGCTGAGTACGCTGGATCGACGAGCTCCCAAAGCCATGCGTATGCCGATCTCCTGGCTACGCTGGACCACAAAGTAAGAGAGCACGCCATAGATTCCGATCGCCGCCAGGAAGAGGGCAATCGCGCTGAAGACGCCAAAGAGCCACGTCGGAGCACGCTGCGGCGCCAGCGAGGCGGAGATGACTTCATTCATGGTTCTGGGCTCGGCCACCGGCTGGCTGGCATCGAGCTGCCGGACTTGCGCCTGGATGGCCTGCAGAGTGCTGCCCGGCTCCAGGCTGGTTCGCACCACCAGATTGACGTCGAGATACTGCAGGATGGAAGCATTTTGCGCATAGAGCATGTAGGTGCTGGGCCGATGCTCGGCGGTCAGGTCGGCCTGCTTGATGTCGCCCACCACGCCGATGACCTCAGACCATCCGGGATCGCCCCAGCTATTGTCGACGCGCTTGCCGATGGGATCCTGGTTGGGAAAAAACTGCCGCGCAAATTCCTGGTTGATGATCACGACCCGGGGAGAATCCGGCGTGTCGCCGGCATTGAAGAAGCGCCCTTTGAGCAATGGGATACCGAGCGTCTGGAAGTAGTCACCTCCGACGTACTGCTTGTCTGCATTTGGCTTGCCTTGCATACCCTCTACCGTGATTGACCCATTCGTGGCTCCGCCGGTGATGGGCAACGCGTGCACCATGCCCGCAGCCTTGATACCGGGCAGCGCGCTCACCCGCTCCACGATTTGTTGCAGGTAGGTAATCTCTTTGCGGTGATCGGAGTAGCGGGCGGGCGAGGGGCGCACGACCATTGTCATCACGTGATCGGAGTTGAACCCCTTGTCAACGTTCATGAGGCGAACCATGCTGCGTAGTAGAAGGCCCGCGCCGGCCAGAAGGACCAGCGAGATGGCGATCTCCGCGATCACCAGCACATGCCGCAGACGTTGGCTGCCGGCCGCAGCTCCGGATTGACGGCCTCCCTGCTTCAATCGCTCATGCAGATTGCCGCGAACCAGTTGCAGAATCGGAGCCAGGCCGAACACCAGCCCGGTGAGCAGCGAGAGCAGAATGGCAAACAAGAGAATCCGGCCATCAAGATGCACCGGAACGCCCGCGGGCAGGCGATCCGCCAGCAGAGTCGTAAGCGATTTGAGACTGGCCCAGGCAAGCAGGATGCCGAGGATCCCGCCCAACAATGAAAGCAGAGTGCTTTCTGTGAGCAACTGGCGTGCGAGCCGCATATTTCCCGCGCCCAGCGAGATGCGAACGGCGATTTCCTTCTCTCTGGCTGCAGCGCGGGCCAGAAGAAGGTTGGCGGTGTTGGCACAGGAGATCAACAATATGGCCACGACGCCACCAAAAAGGACCAACAGCAACGGACGCGAATCGCCTACCAACCATTCCTGATAGGGAGTAAGAACCACGTTGTCCAGACCGTGGTCAGCTTCCCTGTAAGCAGGAAGAACTCCAGGCAACGCGGCTCGGGCCTGTGTGATGTTCATACCTGGGCGCAAGCGGCCGATCGCCGGGAGAAAATTCAAGCCTGCCGGCCCCGTTGTGCGCAGGGGCAGCACGATGTCAAACGGCGAGCCCATGCGAAAGCTATCAGGCAGAACTCCGATAATCGTGCACACGCCATCATTCAACGTCAGCTTTTGCCCGATGGCGGCCGGATTGGCTTGAAAATGCTTGCGCCAGAAGGATTCCGTCAGCATCACTACTAGCGGGCCCGAGCGCGGCTCCTCTTCAGGAAGAAAGATCCTGCCCGCAATCGGCTTGATACCCAGAGTCGGCAGGAAGTTGGCGGAAACTCTTATGGTCGCAACCTGTTCCGGCTCCTGCAAGCCGGTGAGCGCTGCAGAGCCATGGACGAAAGTGAGGACCTGATCGAAGATTTCATGCTGATCTCGCCAGAATTGATATTGCGGATAGGAAATGGGTGTGTGTCCGACTTCCTTGTAGGCGTCCTCGAGGTAGACGAGGCGGTCCGACTCGGGATATGGAAGCGGGCGGAGAAGCACCGTATCAATCACGCTAAAAATAGCGGCGTTGGCGCCGATGCCGATCGCCAGGACCAGCACGGCGATCAGGGCAAAGCCCGGATTTTTTCTCAGCATACGCAGGGCAAAGCGAATGTCTTGGATGAAAGTTTGCACACTTCCCCCTTGGTGAGGTTTTGACTCCTCAACGTGCCAACTGGTTAGTAGAGGAATTTCACAGCAGCAACCGCCACGGCTAACGGGTCTTTCGGGAGGTTCGAACCTGGGACGGTTTGCTCTTGGCAGCGGCAGCAGACTTGGCTTTTTGTTGAACCGACGCTTGCACCAGCTTCTTTAGAACCGGCATGCGGACATCGGCGAGTCGTTTGATGTAAAGGCAGCCTTTTCCGCAGGCATGCGTGCCCAACTGAGACATAAGTTCGGCATTTTTCTCCAACCCACCCAGGTAGAGGGTTATGTTTTGTTTGCGCGGAGAGAAACCGATCATCATCCAGTCGGCGGTCTTACCGCTGGCGTAGACCACTGGATGGCGGCCAAATCCTACAATGGCTGTCCCCCACATTTCCGGCGGGGCTTTGGTGGCGGCCTCCATGATTTTCACGATTGTCCCGCAGTCGTCGCGGACTTGCTCGTCTTTGATCGCGCCGAGGAAACCGGCAACGGAGGCCTTGTTCAACTTGGTTTTGAGCTCAGCCATGAGGCACTCTCCCTGCGTAGGCGTTAGCAACTTAGCACAAGTGGCGATCCAGTGGGAAATAAGCGCAAGATTCGGTCTGCCGGACATGGACCAAGACGATCGAATACAATTCCCTCCGTGTCCAGTCCTGATGACCTTAAGAGACTACGTGCCGGTGATGACGATCGGGGCCAGCGACTGGACCAGTGGCTCGCCTCGCAGCTTCCTGAAGTGAGCCGCGTGCGCATTCAGCAGCTGATCGAGCAGAAAAAGATTCTAGTCAACGGCGCCACGCCCAAGCCGTCGTTGAAACTGCGCGGAGGCGAAGAAATTCTCATCACCGGCGCGGTTGAACGGCCGCCGCTGAAGGCCTTTGCCGAAGATATTCCGCTCGACGTGGTGTATGAAGACGAGAGCCTGGCCGTGGTCAACAAGCCGGCGGGCATGAGCGTGCATGCCGGTTCGGGCAAAGACGAAGCTGGCAATCGCGGGACCATGGTGAACGCGCTGCTGCACCGTTTCAACCAGCTGTCGCAGCTTGGCGGCGAATTGCGCCCGGGGATCGTACACCGGCTGGACAAAGAGACCAGCGGCCTGGTGCTGGTGGCAAAGTCTGATCTCGCGCACCGCAGGCTGGCGGAGCAGTTTTCCCGTCGTGAAATCAAAAAGACCTACCTGGCGCTGGTTCACGGCTGGATGAAAACCTCCAAGGGAACCATCAATACGCCGATCAGTCGCGATCCGGTGCGGCGGACGCGCATGACGACGCGCCGCAGCTCACAAGGCCGGCCCGGTAGAGAGGCTATAACACACTGGCAGGTCAAGAATAAGATCGAAGGCCGGTATGGAAAATTTTCCCTGCTGGAAGTGCGGATCGAAACCGGCCGTACACACCAGATTCGAGTGCACATGGCTTCGATTGGCCACCCGGTTGTCGGGGACACGCTTTACGGCGCGCCCCGGCCAGAGAGTTACCTAGGTACACGGTCAGAGGTTGCATCTCTGGAGAGGAACTTTCTTCATGCTTTCGAGATACAATTTCGGCATCCAATCAGTAACAGGGGATTGTCGTTCCAGCAGGCGTTACCGGCTGAGTTAACAGGATTTCTCCAGACGATTGGAGAGTGAGAATTTGTTTCCCAGACTATAATGATTGAGAGCTCCTGATATGTCTTCCCGACGGTTCATTGCTGTGTTGTTCGCTTTCGTGGTGATTTCGTGCCTGGCCATGGCGCAGACCCAGCCTCCGGTCGCGCAGCAGCCGGCGCCGTCTGTGACATCGCCCGCGCCAGCATCACCCGCACCAGCATCACCCTCACAGAAGACAAATGCAGTGGCCTCTGATTCTTCGCCGGCGGCTGACGATCTGCCCATCCAGACCTTCCACAGCCGGTCTGACGAAGTGAACGTGATTTTCACCGTCACCGACAAGCACAACAAGTTCATCAAAGACTTGAAGCAGAGCCAATTCAAGATCCTGGACAACAACCGCCCGCCAAAGCAG
>DATBHX010000076.1:0-7081 GCA_036557225.1 Candidatus Angelobacter sp. | reverse complement strand
TGAGGGGCATCGTCGATGCCGCCGACATTATGGCGCTCGCTCAACTGGAGGCTGGCAGGGACATTTAGAAGATCGGCGGTATGGAAGCCCTCGATGGGCCGTATCTCGATGTAACCTTTGGCCAGATGGTACGCAAACGAGCAGGGTGGCTCGCCATCCTTTTCGTGGGCGAAATGTTGACGGCAACCGCCATGGGTTACTATTCCGACGAAATTTCTCGCGCGGTGGTGCTCGCCCTGTTCCTCCCGCTAATCATTAGTAGTGGCGGGAATTCCGGCTCACAGGCCACGACTCTCGTAATCCGGGCTATGGCAGTGGGCGAACTTCGCTTACGGGATTGGTGGCGAGTCATTGGTCGTGAAATATCTACCGGTCTAGCGCTAGGCTGTATTCTCGGTGTCATCGGAATTTCAAGAATTATTTTGTGGCAGATGTTGCGGGGCACGTACGGAACGCATTACCTAGTGATTGCTACGACAATTGGATGCAGTCTGGTGGGCGTAGTTCTGTTCGGTACACTTGCGGGCTCGATGTTGCCATTTATACTCCGCCGCTGCGGGCTGGATCCGGCCAGCGCATCCGCGCCATTCGTTGCGACACTCGTCGATGTCAGCGGATTAATCATCTACTTCAGCTTGGCGAGTTTTATCCTGCGCGGGACCCTGCTGTAAAGTTGATCTTTCACCTGACTCTCAAAATACGATCTGCTTTAACGCAAGTTCGTCCTGTCCGGCCTGCTCAAAACATGAATCCGGCTTCGATCGTGCCGCGAGGCTGGTTTCGATCCATGCCTTGCGAACCAAAGGCGCTGCCCGGCGTGTAGCTTGTCGCGCGAACAAACGAAAACTCTCCGCGGACAAAGAACCCATGGTCTTGAAAGGTAGGCGTCACGGAGATCGACCAGCCCCCGCTACCTGGTCCGAACAGCAGATTGACAGCCTGCTCACTCGAGTTTCCTGTACTCGAGATATACTCGCCCCGGCCCGTAAGCGAGAGATGATGGTTGAAGTTGTAGTTCGCTAAAACCGCTCCGCCTCGTGTCGCGGCCCCATGCACGACGCCGATTTCAGGATTCGTAGGCACATCCGTGTATTGAAAGTACGGCTGGATAGTCCAGTTCCCTTTCGTATAGGTGTAGATCACGTTATAAATGCTGCTGTTGTTTTGTACAGGGGTAGCAAGCGTGCGAAACGCCGTCTGGCCCAGGTTCCCGCCCGCGATGAACGAGAGCGTGTTGGCTGAATTGAACGCATAGGCCAAGGACCCCGACAGCCAGGTGTAGCGGTCGGAATAGAAGCCGTCATTCCAGCTCAGCGAGGCGCTGAGCTTCCCGAATGAGCCGTTCACCTGAATGCCTCGGCTGACCGCGTTTTCCTGATTCCACAACAAGCCGCGCTCAATATTCATGTTCTCGAAGGTGAACGTGTATTCGGCACCGATCAGTGTGGGTAGCTGGCCGATCAAAATATTGAACTTCTCGCCAGGTACGAGCTTCAGGAAGGCGACTGGCACTGGGCCGTAGAGATCGGTAACCGTATCGCCGGTCGAAAGAAACGGCGTAGCCAGTGCCGGAATGTTATAGGCACCCGCCTGCAAATAGAACTGCCACCATCCCTCCGTCTTTTGAATGAAAACCTGACCGTTACTCAGATCGCCGTGCGCAGAACTGTCGCCTGGAACGGAATTCCCCTGCCATAAGCCTATGCCGCTGACAATACCGGTGAAGTCGAGGTTCCCGAACGGTCCGGCATCGAAGGTGTGCGGTGGGGCAGTCTGCAGCGGACCGGTCATCGCGGGCGTGGGCAGCGGCTGGGGTGGCTGTGGTTGTTGCGCCAGGCAGATAGGAATGCTGGTTAGGAAGCCAGTGTGGAGACAGAGAACGAGCGTTGCTTTGCGAACTGACATAGAAAATTACTTTAAGTAAGAAAACTTAGTGTTTCGGGGCTTGGCGATCGAGTTCCAGATTCAGCTTCAAAACATTCACGCGCGGTTCACCGAGAAAGCCCAGATCGCGGCCTTCTGTAGCGGATGCAATCAAGTTTTCGATAGTGGACGTGCTGGCCCCACGCGCTTTCGCAACACGTGCTGCCTGCGCATTGGCGTTCGCAATGCTGATCTGGGGATCGAGCCCACTTCCCGAGGCAGTCAGGGCATCCGCGGGAATCGGGCCGGCATAGTCAGAGTTCTCTTTTCGGAACTGTTCGGCCGAGGCTTTCACGCGATCAAATAACTTTTGGCTCGTAGGACCGAGGTTGGAGCCACTCGACGCCGTGGGATCATAGCCATCACTGCCCGCCGCTGACGGACGCGGGTGAAAGTATTCAGGCCGGGTGAAATTTTGCGCTAAAAGCGATGAACCGATAACCTGACCATTTTGTACAACTAGGCTTCCATTCGCCTGCGTTTTGAAAAGCACCTGACACAAGCCCGTGATCACAGTTGGATAGATCAGTCCTGTGAGCACCGTCAATAAGATCGTCATCTTGAGCGCCGGGGCAAGTTGTTTTAACATTTCTTTCTCTCTTTCTCTCGCGTCTAGGCGAGGTGCAGCCACACTAGCAATTGGTCAATCAGCCAGATACCCGGGAATGGCACGATAATTCCCCCGATTCCGTAGATCAAAACATTGCGCCGCAAGAGCGATGCGGCTCCAACGGGCCGGTATTTGACACCTCGAAGAGCCAGGGGCACAAGAGCAATGATAATGAGCGCGTTGAAGATCACCGCGGCTAATACCGCGCTTTGCGGCGTATGCAGTCCCATGATGTTGAATCGTGCTAACGCCGGATAAGTGGCCATGAACATCGCAGGAATAATTGCAAAATACTTGGCTACGTCGTTTGCGATAGAAAACGTTGTCAGTGCTCCGCGCGTGATGAGCAACTGCTTGCCGATCGCAACCACCTCAATCAGCTTGGTTGGATTGCTGTCGAGATCTACCATGTTTCCCGCTTCTTTCGCGGCCATGGTACCGGTATTCATGGCCAGTCCGACATCCGCTTGCGCCAAGGCCGGCGCGTCGTTCGTACCGTCACCTGTCATCGCCACCAGGCGGCCCTCGCGCTGTTCCCGCCGGATGTAATCAAGCTTGTCGGCCGGAGTGGCTTGCGCTAGAAAATCATCGACACCCGCTTCCCCGGCGATTGCCGCTGCAGTGAGCGGATTGTCACCGGTAATCATCACGGAGCGAATGCCCATTTTCCGGAGCTGGCCGATCCGTTCTTTCATGCCGCCTTTGACAATGTCTTTCAAATGAATGATTCCGAGAATGCGCCGCCCGTCGGCGACCGCTAACGGTGTTCCGCCGGTACGCGAAATTTGATCCGACGTTCCTTCGAACTGTGCCGGTACGGATCCGCCCAGCTCCCTGACAAAGTTCGCTATGGCTCCGCTTGCTCCTTTGCGCAGCATGCGGCCGTCGATATCGACGCCACTCATCCGCGTGTAGGCGGAGAAAGGAATGAACTGCGCCTCACGTTCGGAAACTTCGCGTCCCCGCAGGCCGTATTTTTCTTTCGCCAATACAACAATCGAGCGTCCCTCGGGCGTTTCATCCGCCAAGCTCGACAGTTGCGCCGCATCGGCTAACTCTTCTTCGCCAACGCCTGGAAACGTAATAAATTCCACGGCCTGGCGATTGCCCAAGGTGATTGTTCCCGTTTTATCGAGAAGTAAGGTGTTCACGTCACCCGAGGCTTCGACGGCCTTTCCGCTCATCGCCAGCACATTGTGTTGCATCACGCGGTCCATGCCGGCGATCCCGATTGCCGAGAGGAGGCCGCCGATCGTGGTGGGGATTAAACAGACCAGGAGCGAAACTAATACCGCGATCGTAGGGACGAGTCCGGCACCCGCAGACGATACCGAGTAGACGGCGAATGGGTGCAGCGTCGCAACAGCGAGGAGAAAAATTAGCGTCAGACCCGCAATGAGGATATTTAAAGCAATCTCATTCGGAGTCTTTTGGCGTTCGGCGCCCTCCACGAGGGCAATCATCTTGTCCAGAAACGTTTCACCGGGGTTCGAAATAATTTTGATCTTGATCTGATCCGACAATACTTTCGTTCCGCCGGTGACCGCACTGCGATCGCCGCCCGATTCGCGGATTACCGGCGCGCTTTCCCCGGTAATGACTGACTCGTCAACGGTGGCAATGCCTTCGATCACCTCTCCGTCGCCCGGAATCAGTTCGCCTGCGCTGACGAATACAGTATCGCCGGCACGTAGCTTCGAGGCGGGAACGACTTCAATCTTTCCGTTCAAGACACGATTTGCCATCGAATCGGTCTTGGTCTTGCGCAGCGTGTCAGCCTGTGCCTTGCCTCGCGCCTCCGCCATGGCTTCGGCAAAATTGGCGAACAGCACGGTAAACCAGAGCCACAGTGAAATCTGGAGTTGGAATTCAATTTTCCCCGTAACACCTGTGAAAACGTCTCGCAGCAAAAAGAGCGTTACCAGCGCGGCGCCCACTTCCACCACAAACATGACCGGGTTCTTGAGGAGGGTCAGCGGATTCAGCTTGACAAAGGACTCCTTGGTCGCCCGGCGCACGATTTCCGGGTCAAACAGCGGCCGCGCACGCACTAACCTGGTGGGAAGCAGCGAAGTAAGATCCTCTGGCGAGGCCCCCACCGGTACTTTCGATGGCAATTTGGAAGGAGGTGTCTGAAGTGTAGTGGCCATGATTTAGCTCCAAATCGGGAACAGCAGCATCGAAAACAGTTTGCCGTCCAGCATCAAATAATGTTCAACAATCGGCCCCAACGCCAGCGCGGGGAAGAACGTCAGGGCACCGACAAGAATCACAGTGCCAACCAGCAGGCTGACAAACATTGGGCCGTGCGTCGGTAAGGTGCCGAGCGTTTCGGCAACCTTCTTCTTTGTTGCGAGGCTGCCTGCCGCGGCCAGCAGTGGAATCAAAAACAGAAAACGCCCCATGAGCATCGCCAGGCCGATCGTCAGGTTGTACCAGGGCGTGTTGGCGCTGATGCCTCCAAATGCGCTGCCGTTGTTGCCGGTGCCGCTCGAATAGGCATAGAGGATCTCGCTAAACCCGTGCGCACCGGAATTGTTTACGTTTGCCGTCGCAGGCCCTGGAGGATTCCAGTAGCTGCGCGCCACTGGCTGGCCCTTTGCATCTTTCGTTGGAGAAGGAAATTGGATGACTGACGAAATCGCGCTGAATACCAGAATGCTGAAAGCGGTGGCAATCAACGCGATCATCGCCATTTTCACTTCTTTTCCTTCGATCTTTTTCCCCACATATTCAGGCGTGCGGCCCACCATCAGCCCTGCAATAAACACCGCCACGATGGCATAAAGGAGAATCCCGTATAGTCCCGCGCCCGTGCCGCCAAAGATGACTTCACCGGTTTCGATGTTGAAAAGCGGCACAAGACCGCCGAGCGGCGTATAACTATCGTGCATGCTGTTGACGGCACCACAGCTCGCGTCGGTTGTGACGGTGGCGAAGAGAGTGGAAGCCGCAATTCCAAATCGGGTTTCCTTTCCCTCCATGTTGCCGCCGGTCTGGGTAGCTGTCGCTTGGCTTTCGATACCCAGCTTGGCCAGCGTCGGGTTCCCTTTCTGTTCCGCCCAGTAGCAAACGAAAACGCCGATCAGGAACATGGCGGCACAAGCGGAGAAAAGCGTCCATCCCTGTCTCCTATCGCCTACCAGCACGCCGAACGTATAAGTCAGACCCGCCGGGATGACGAAGATCAGAAATATTTGTAGCAGGTTCGTGAACGGCGTTGGGTTCTCAAATGGATGCGCCGAATTGGCATTGAAGAAGCCCCCGCCGTTCGTGCCCAACATCTTGATGGCTTCCTGAGAAGCCACTGGCCCCTGTGCGATCACCTGCTTGGCGCCCTCAAGGGTTTTCGCGACGGTATACGAATGAAAGTTTTGAATGACGCCTTGCGAACAAAGGATCAGGGCGGCTACAAACGCTATTGGCAAAAGAACATAAAGAGTGGCGCGGGTCAGGTCCACCCAAAAGTTCCCGAGGCTGTTCATCTGCTGGCGGGCGAAGCCACGGACGAGTGCAATCGCCACTGCAATACCGGCTGCGGCCGAGACGAAATTCTGGACTGTCAACGCCGCCATCTGCACGAAATAGCTGAGCGTTGATTCACCGGAATATGACTGCCAATTTGTATTCGTCACGAAGCTGACCGCGGTATTGAAGGACAGATCCGGCGTCGCCTGTGCCGCGCCGAAACCCTGTGGGTTGAAGGGCAAAATCCCTTGGAGACGTTGCAATAAATAGACAAACAGAAAGCTGAAGATGCTGAAAGCGAGAAGCGAAGCCGCGTATTGGGTCCACCGCTGCTCTGTTGCTTCGTTAACACCAACCAGCCTGTAGATCCCTGCTTCCAGAGGACGCAGCACAGGATGAAGGAAGGTCCTTTTCCCTTCAAAAAGCCTGGCCATGAAGATGCCCATCGGCTTAGCGACGGCAAGAATGATCAGAAAGTAGACCGCGATCTGCAAAATACCGTTAGGTGTCATAACAGTCTCCGAACAACTAGAACTTCTCCGGCTTCAGCAATGCGTAAACGAGATATGCAAAGAGAAGCACGGTAGTTACTCCGCCGATGATGTAGTCCATGTCAATTCCCCTACAGGTGGTCGCAGGCTTTGGTAAAAATCCAGGCGAGAACGAAAAACAACAATGCGGTGAGTACGAAAAATATGTCAGCCATAGAAGACTCGGAACATAATCTTGCTATGTTCCGCTTTCAATGTAAGCGCGGAGAGCTAAAGAAGGCCTAAGGGAGCTCTAAGGATTCTCTTTATGTCGCGTGACTGTGGTGACGCGGACTTTAGTCCCGCAATAAAGATCCACAGCCCCAACTGATGGGTTGACGGCTGATGGCCCGACGGCTAAAGACTGATCGCTTTCCGACGTTGAAACTATCAGCAAAACATGCTCAAATGAAGTGATCGGCGCTCCGATCCGCTGCATCTTCCCGCAGTGCCCCATTGATAATAGGAGCTTTATAGTTGGAGCAAGCAGTTCTCGCCCTGGAGGACGGAACGGTCTTCGAGGGAAGCAGTTTTGGTGCGTCCGTACAGC
>DATBHX010000075.1:0-10740 GCA_036557225.1 Candidatus Angelobacter sp. | reverse complement strand
TTCTGAAAGACCCAGCATTCGTCCCAGCACTTCCAGGGCTGGAGCGTGCTCCATAGATTTTTCTAAGCTGGCGAGCTTCTCTTCCGCTGTGGCCAGAGCTCGAGCGTGCGTCTCTTTGCCGGCGGAGGAATGCTCAGCCGTTCTGGCCGCCTGGTGGCCGCTCCGTCCCGCAAAACTCGACGCCTTTTGCTCCAGCCGCAAGCGAAGGCATTCCAGCGCCGCGAAGGTGAACGCCGCATTCTGCTCTTCCCACTTCGCTCGTGGGTTCATGTGATCACGACCTTCTGTTTGGCGTTGAATGCGGGCGGCGTAACGGATCGGTCAATGAGTTGGCTGTCAACGCCATCAACTCTCAGCCGGATAAAGTAGCTGCCGGGAGTCGGCGCCTGAATATGGAAGGTCAACTGGTCGGTCACCGTGGTACGCGCATCGGCCGGAATCTCCGTGCTGCCGAGGAGCAATGAAACGCGTTGCTCCGGACGCACTTGTGGAGAGCACGTCATCTTCAGCGTCGCATCGCCCTGCACTCTCTTTACCGATGCCGGCATTTTGCTGGTGATCTTTGGCGCAATCCCGAGCGCCAGCTCATTCGTGATGTCCGGATCGGACTGGCCTTTCTGGCTGATGACCAGAGAAACGTTGTAGATCCCGGCAGGCAAATCCGCCGGCTTGTTAGGGACGGTGACAGCAACCTGATCGCTCGATGCGCCCGCCGCTGCCGGCGCCGTGACGCTAACACCGAGCCGCGGGTGGTTAAATACCGCGCTCACCTGATCGCCGGAAAGCTTCTGGCCGAGGAAAGTGATGGCATCGCCCAGCGAAGCGCTGGGTTCGTTGCCAGGAGCGGCAATGCTCTCCAACCTCGGCAGCAGAGGCATCAAGCCGGCCAGGGCAATGATTCCGCTGTCATCCTTTCCGCGCATGAGGACCGGCAATGCCGTGCGCGCCGGGCGCTCACTCTCGATCAGCACTACTGCGGCTTCGTAGGCAACAGACAACCGGTACTGCGTCTGGAAACCGGTCCACAGCTTGGCAATTTCTTCCACTGAGAACGGTTGCAAAGTCAGGCGCACGCGCTCCACCTGCATCCAGAGGTCATTGTTCGGCAGTCCTGCCTTGATCTCATCGGCGCCCAGCAGCGGATGGTCGGCCAGGATCGACATTGCCCGTCCCATCAACTGATGGCTGAACGGGCGCTGCGTATCGTTGTCCCGGCCGAACGCCGTCAGCAGGTAATAAAGATTGAGGCCCAGTGGAGGCTGCCCAACCTCTCCCTGCCGCAGTTGTCCTGGCATATCCATGTTCCGCCACGCTGCGCTGGGGAGCACATGGTAGAGAAATATGTTGAGCTGATTGGCCACATTCCCGTTCACTCGCGCGCGATCCAGCGGCTGCATGCTCACAGTTGCGTCGGCAAGATCGGGATCGGCAACCAGCCCGGCGGTGAGAAGATTTCTCAGCGTCGCAGTCACAGCGGCGATGGCCAGGGCATTGCTCATCCGTGACTCCGCGTCGAACGTTTCTTCAGGTATTCGTTAAGGCTCGGCTGTGTAGTTTCCGATCGTCGCTGCGGCCCCTGCACCAGCGTATTCGCCCGGACTTCAATCCGGCCAATCGTCACCTGGATCGTCGGCGGCTCCATCGCTGATCGTGCCGTCGCAGATACCTTCGCCATTGCAAGGCGCGGTAGGCTGGCTTGCGAGTTATTGCCTTGCTCAAATGAGTTCACCGCCGCCGGCGTAACCGGCTGTGCAGAGTAGACGAATGCAGGCCACCTCTGCTCCTGAACAGGCTCTATCGGATCATTGTCGTGCTCTGCTCGCGCGCGCAATTGCAGCGTTGGCTCATCCCTGTCCGCCGATGGCATGCCGACTCGCCCCAGCGGGACAGCCGTCTCTAACGGTGCAGCAACATCTCTCTCGTTCGCCTTCGGGCTTCTGGTCTTGACCGGAACTGCGCCGCGATTATGCGCAGCACGCTCAGCTGTAACAGGCATGGAGTTCACCGAAACTTCCGGGATCGAAGCCTCCGCTGCACCGACTTCCTTCACCTTGGCCGGTTGCAGCGAAACTGCGTCTGCACGCCATTCGGATTGATCGCCGATGTTTTTCCGCTCGGCTGGCAATTCGCAATTTGCAGCTTCGCGTACCGCTGGTTGGTAAGGCTCGCTCTCGCTCTGTGTGTCATCGTGCGTTTCGACCGCGGCTGGCATCGTTGCTTCGTTCACCGCCATCTGATTTTGCCGATGTCTTGCTCGTTGATGCGGGCGCAGCTCGACCGGACCTTCGCCTCGTCCCACAGATTCCACCGCTTCGTTCGTCGCGGTCCAGCCTGCCGCGTATTTCGCCGCTCCAAACAGCGAGGGCAATACCGGACGTATCGCAGGTGATTCCTGCACCGCGCGTTGCAGCAGGTTGTCAAGAAAACGGCTCATTGGTTCAGCATCTCCAGGTAGCACTGCCTGCGCCACGGATTCATGGCAATAATGTCCGTTTCGCGCCATCCGTAGGCGCGCGCCAGACAGTGCACGTCAAACAGCGTGCGGCTAGCCCAGGCGTCAATCTCGCTCCACAGAAACTCCGCGATATCGAAAGCTGCCTCCCATTCATAACCGCAGGTCTGGCAGCGCAATGTGAGCTGGAGATTGGCCTGAGGATCGCCTGCTTCCATGGCCGATTCGATCTCTCCAACCACATCCTGCGGTAATTCCTGCGGCGAAACCGCTGCTTCGCCCCGAGCCACACGCACAATCAACCGCGCAAGCAGCTCCTCTCTGGGCTTGTCCGCCTGCCGCGCTGCGATGAGATCCGCGCTAGATGGCCGCCGAAACTCCACTTGGTAACCCGCGCTCTCCACCAGTAATGATTCGTCATCGCGTAACTCACCCGCCACAAGATCGCGCACACCAGCCTGAAACTGCACGCGCTGCTTACATGCCGGGCAATCCGCCAGCGCGTTTATCTCCGGGCCGAACGACTGCTCACGCAACGCGAAGAGCAACGCATCGCGCTTTCCGATCGGCAAAGCCGCCAGCGACGATCGGGTCGCGCTGGGACAAGCTACCGTCAGCAGACTGAGAGCGCGCTCAACCGGCAGCCGGTCGCTCTTTGCGCGCTCCCACGCATTGAGCATCACTTGCGTCGACGATTCCTGCATTGGCTTATGCAGGCACCGTGAATGACGGCTCGGTCGGCTCGGTCACATCAACATCGCGCTCCCAGCCTTCGTTTTCCAGTTTCAGGTGCTGGATGGCGACTGCGTTGGCGTTCGCATCCAGATCCGGCAAAGCCTGATACTCGGAAACCCAGCAGCGGAAGACCTTGTAGGTAATCGCCAGCTGCCCGGCCTCGTTGTACATCTCGATCAGAATGTCTTTGCGAAAATCCTTGAGCGAGACTTCCGATCCCAGTCCGGCGCCGAAGTTCCAGACCTTGTTGGCCCACTTCTCGAACTCCGTGTCATGTGTCACGCCGCGCTCGAGCGTAATGGCTTCGTACTCGGTCCGGCCGGGAGATTTGCGGCTGCTGCTGGGGTCGCCGCCTTCCCGGTGCTTAACAACCTCAGTTGTGCGCTTGAGACCGCTGACCTTGCTAATGCCGGCCACGTACTTTCCGTCCCATTTCACGCGAAACTTGAAATTCTTATAAGGATCGAAGCGTGTTGCATTCACACTGAACTGCGCCATATCCCATCTCTCCTTGCTTAAGTAGCGATATCGCCTGCGATCTGCTGAATCTGGATGACCACGAACTCGGCCGGCTTGAGTGGTGCAAAACCGACCAGGATGTTCACGATTCCCAGATCGCGGTCATTCTGGGTGGTGGTGTCTTTGTCGCACTTCACGAAGTAAGCGTCTTTCGGCGTCTGGCCCTGAAACGCTCCCTGGACAAAAAGGTTGTGCATGAAAGCGCCGACGTTAAGCCGAATCTGGGCCCACAGCGGTTCGTCGTTCGGCTCGAACACCACCCACTGCGTCCCACGATAGAGACTCTCCTCCAGAAACAACGCCAGACGCCGGACCGGAACATACTTGTAGTCGTCGGCGAATTGATCTGCTCCGCGCAGGGTTCTCGCTCCCCAAACCACAGATCCTGTGATGGGGAACGAACGCAGACAGTTGATGCCCAGCGGATTGAGTTGTCCGTTCTCATCATTTGTGAGATTTACTTCCAGCCCGGCGATGCTGTTGAGACTGGCATCGATGCCGGCCGGTGCTTTCCAAACCCCTCGTTGAACGTCAGTGCGCGCCATGATCCCGGCGACGATGCCGCACGGCGCGAACGTATCGATCTGGCCGTCACGCATCGGATCAGCTTCGCGAACACGTGGAAAATACAAAGCGGCATTCCTGGCATCTGTGCCGGTAAGGCCCACATCGCCGGCCAAAAAGCCGTTCTTGGCATCGTTGGCTGCGGTGTTGGGGTTGGTCGTCCATTTGGAAGGAGAATCCACGATCAGCATGGCCCGTCGAGACACGCAGTAGGTCAGAGCAGCTTGCAAAGCGGCAGTCGGCGTGTCACCGTTCCGCATGTCGGGAGGAATGCAGAGAAGATTAAACAAGTCAGCTTTCTCCAGCGCATAGATCCCGGTCTTACTTGCCTGGTCTCCCGGGAGATCAGTGATAGTTAAGCCAGCCGGGCCGTCATTACCCGACCCGTCGAAAGCGGTCGGCGTTACATTCCCCTTGCCATCGAGCTTCACGCCTGGGAGGGTGAAGGGCGTTGTGACCGAGGAATCCTTAACCAAGACCAGGCTCGAGCCATCTTTCAGAACGCGAGGAAGATATCTGGGATCACTGCTGCTGGGAGAAACGTTCAGGAATGATTCCTTGGCCAAAAATTGCCCCGAGTCGTTCTTCTCAAAAACAGTGATATTGAAAACGGTCGCCTTTGAAGGATCTACCGGCAATTTCGTTTTTGGATTCAGCGGCAACATTTCTTTGGTGTTGTAGTCCACGCCTACGCCAAGATCATTGCTCCAGGAGCCCGGTGTAGCTGCAATAAGAGCGAGCGGGCTACCGTTCTTGATGTCGATCGCTGGCAATGAAACCTCCGCGGCCTTCGCGGATGGCGGTGGCGCGGCAGGGGCTGGAGCAGCCGGTCCCGCTGCGGGACCCGCGCCTGCGGGGCCGGCGGGCGGCGGAGCAGCTGCCGGCGCGGTAGGAATTAGCCGCACAATAATGGCCTGGCTCCCGCCGTTGAGATAGAAATCCTTTACCGCATAGCTCATCGGGTAGGCAGCACTAAGGCCGCCGAACTGGCGTTCGAAATCAGCTAAGCTGTTGATCGTGGTGGGCTCGTTCGCGGGGCCACGCTGGGCCCGGCCGACGAAGGCGGTTATTGACGTAGCCACTCCTGTAATGGTCCGTACGCCACTGGAAATCTCTTCGATATAAACGCCAGGAAATGTAAGCGAAGCAGGCATAATCGTCCTCCTGACACACTTCTGGACACAGCTCTCTAAAGCCTGGGCTCGATTTGTGATTCGAAAAAAACTGACTACGGGGCCGATGAACTATGAACGATAAACAACGTGATCGTGTCGGATCAGAGTAAAGCGCAAGTCTTCAATCTAATCCGGTAGCGCTTAGATCGGCTTCCAATCCATGGTGACAGTCAATTTGCCCTTTCCATGAATGGTCATTTTTGTGAGCCAACCATTGGCCTTGGCCGGGTTTTCGATCTGGACCTTCGGTCCTCTCGTGCTGGTGTTTGTGCTTTCCACTCTGTATTGCCCCATGGGCACTGGCCCGCTGGACGTGAACTTGGTTTTCTTGTCGTCGCTGGAGATCTTCCCACCCCCGACTACGACAACCGTGTCATCTCTCTTCGTCTCGAGATCCAGAGTGAACGTCTGTACTGCTATTTTCGGCGGGTTCTTAGGATGAACTATAGGATGAACTACCGGTTTCGCTGTCTCATGCTTTGGCTCAGGCGCAGGCTGCACGACCTCCTTTTTCGCTACCAGGGTCGGCTCCGGAGTGGGTGAGGGTTTCACTGGTGCTGCCTCATTCTTCGGCGCCGGTGAACCTGCTGGCGGATGATACTGGCCGTACTTGTAGCCACCGCCAAGTGACGATCCCGCGATCAAGACTCCTGCAATGCTCTTGATCACCCAGCCTTTCACTCCGCCGGCCTTGGCGCCGCTTCCCAGCTCTTTGCCCAGCTTTTCCAGTTCCTGGCTCTTGGCCATGAACGCCGCTTCAAAACTTTTGGCCTTATCTTCCGCCGCCTTGATCCGCGATTCCACATCTTGCGTGGGAACCGCCGGCGTTTGCTCGATGACGGGAGAACGTTTCAATTGCAATTCAGCCAGCTTCGATTTCAGCTCTTCTTCGCGTTTGCCGGCCTCCGCCAAGAGAGCTTCCACTGTTGCCAATTCTTCTTGCAGATTGACCGGTTGCAGTGCTGTGCCGGCTTCTGCTCCATGCACCACAGCTGGAACCGGAACTGATTTGCCGCAAACACTGCAGAAACGGCCGCCTTCGTGCGTGGCGCCGCAATGCGGGCACTTGGGCAATTGAAGCGGCTCATTAGGCATTTCTTATCCTTTGGGTAAATCCTGTCCCAGTTTTCCTTTGATAGGCCTACCCGTCGCAAGTTTCAGCAACTCAACCACACCGGCGTTATCACTATTAGTGCTGGAGAATGTATTTCCGTTACATCGAAACTTGAAGCAAAGCCTTCTTGATGCATTGGGTTGTCAGAAGCAGCCGCGCACGCACAGGGCAATGAAGATAGCGGCATCGGCTCGTCCTCCTCATACCCTGGCCTTGACGGCCCAGGTGAAACTCGATTGATGATCTATGACGCTCACGGTTGTCATCTCTTCCATCCGTATTGCAGAACACGCAACGCTCCGACCGGAAGCAGTACTTTCTGCAGTGGAGCAATCTCCACCACGGCGTAAGCCCGCGGACTGCTGCCGGAATCAGAAAACTCAACCACGACCCCGTTCGTTTCGGCTCCGACGGTCAGGCTCGCCAGCACCTCCGCTGGCTCGGGTAGAAACACGTCGGCTATGCGAAAACTGACCCGATCGCCGACTTGAGCGGTAGCAGTTGGCTGCATGGCGCCTCGTCACGAATCGAAGCACTTGAGCTGCCATGTGCTGCTGGAGCATGTACGCGAGAGCAATCTATGAGGCTTCAGTCAGGAACTTCGGCTGCTGGGAAACTGATCAGCGCCAAATCGCTTATCGAAATCAATGCGTTGAACCGGTGAAGCTTGCTGCAACAAAAGGCGCCATTGCCAAGGAATTTGTGAGAAATCATAATCTTCAAGCCATTAGCTATGCAGCCTTTGACATTGGTTATGTAAGAATTGGCAGAAGCAACAAAGAGCTACTATGAGCTATGGCTCATTCTGAACGCTGCCATGGCGCCAGTGTGTAGCACCCTACGTGCCGACAAACTGGCTAGAGGAGTCGCTGCATCGGCCATCTTTCATCAGCCATACGGCTCGATGGAGGAACAGTGGCATGGGCTACTGACAGTCGGAATGCCCAGACCGTCAGTGTCGAAGTCGCACATAGATCATTGTAGGCCGTATCATTGCGAATAGAAACCAGGATGCGAGAACTTCCTTAAGCAATACCCGACCACCCGGTCCTTTATGCCCAAATCGATTACTTTTGTGGCGGCGGAGCCTTTTGGGGCTTCGCCTGAGTTGTTACCTTTGTGTTTGGCGGAAGTGGCACGATTTTGGTGGGATGGTTGGGACCGCTTCTGATGATTTTTCTTCCAGGGTCGCCACCGAAACCAAGGGAATTATCAGTCACCACGTGCTCCGGCACCCGGAAGCCGCCGAACGCATCAATCTCGAACTTACCTTGAAAGTCGTAATCCCCAGCCCCAACCGGGTCGAAGTTTCCGGTGTAAATCCATTGCATCGGCCACGCACGGATATCCTGGTCTTTGTTAGGCAAGTTGTCCAACGGTTTGAATTCAACATTGAGGGAAGAGTGAGAGAACTCCGTATGGTTCGGCGCAACCTCGACGTAGGCAGCTCCTATCTCACCGAAGTCATTGCTCTCCCAGCGTACGTCGAAATAGCAATGGATATTTGGACGAAGAGGGTGAATCGCGTCAATGGTTATAACCCTTGCTTTGTTGTCCCTGTCCTTGGGTTGAGGCGGATCGCCTTTGCGGCTGGCCGTTCCGCTCACGGAGATCAGCTTCCCTTGGCTGAGTGCATATTGCTCTTGCAAGGTAATCGTAGCGGTCAGAACGATTTCGAGGACCTCGGCGGCTGCAGGAAGTACGCGCTGCACGACCGGTTGACTGGTTCTCATGGCGATATCAGGACTGCCGAATCTGGCGTGCGATTGAATTCCGTCTGCTACGGCATTCGCTTCCGCTTCAAAGGAATCGCCCGGTCGACCGATTCTGGTGGGCATGCGGTCACCGGCCGATTCCTGCTGAACAACATGTGTTAATTCATGTGCAATGAGCCGATTGCTTCTCACCGTGCCTGGCAGGCTCGGTTGTGATCCCAATACAATATGGTTGCCTGCCGTATACGCCAGGGCACCAATTGCCCCGGTCGACTTGACTGCCTGGTCGTCCGTATGAATTCGTACCCGGCTGAAGTCGTGTCCGAGCACTGATTCAAAGTGACTACGAGTGGCTGGGGCGAGCGGCTCTCCGGGTGAGCGGAGAACGTCTTGGACTGGCCCTGGGAGGTCGCTGGCAGTATTCTCCGATACTGCGGGCGCGTTTGACTGATTCCTAGCGAAAGCAGAGGATTGAGATCCCGACGGCCTGAGTTGATTCGTCTCGCTCGCTGAAAAGGTACGTACTTTACTGAAATCCCATCCTGTCCGTGCCGAACTCAAAGGATTTGTCACGGCGGATGCAGATGAATGTTCGAGAGGCTCGTGTTCGGTTCGAGGATGTGAAACCCCATTGATCTGGGGCATTCGTTTTGTCGTAGTACCGGTTGCCGCCGTTTTTGGGGAATTTGCTTTGGTCAAAACAAACATTGCCACACCTCCCTTCCTTCGTTGTTAGCGCGCGAGAACATTGAAGATTTCTAACCTCGTCCAGTCATAAGTACTCAGGGCTTCCCATTTACGTTTGCGAGCCTTGGCAATTGCAGCACCTTCATTTCCATTCTCTAGCTGGAGATTGCTGCTTCTGCACGCGAAAGAGATGTTGTAAATCGAACAGAAATGGGTCCAAGCCGCACTGCTAGGGCAAATTCCCACATCTTTCTGCAATTCCTAAAAGACCAGACTGCCATATTTGGCAGAGCCCCAATGTCTTTATGGAATCGCAATATTCCAGGGGCAGGCCTAGGTCGCCTCTCTACCCGAACCACCGCCGATCCCGTGTGCGCTCATCTTGTGATACAGCGTTCGCTCGCTGGTCTTCAGGAATTCAGCAATCTCGCGGCGGGTCTTTCCGCCGATCTGCAGAGCCCGGCGCAGCAGTTCGCCTTCAATCTGCCGCATCAGTTCAGGGAACGGCATCTCATGCCGCAACAGAATGAGCCACAGCAGGTTGGCGGCGCTGGGGATTTCGGCATCGCGCTGGCTTGTGTTCTGCGAATCCGATTCCTGGCGCAGCCAATCGGCACGCGACAGCGAATCGCCGTCGGTCTTCATGAACAGGGTCCGTTGCACCGCATTTTCAAGTTCGCGAACATTGCCCTCAAAGCGGCAGGCCTGGAGGTGCTGCAACAGGTCGGGCTCCACTGACTCGATGCGCTGGTAGAGATCGGGATAGCGCCGCGCGAATTCCAGCACCAGAGCGGGCAGATCTTCAGCGCGATCACGCAGCGGAGGCAGCGAAATGCGAATCACATTGAGGCGGTGATAGAGATCGGCCCGGAACCCGCCTTCGACAACAAGCGGTTCCAGCGAGCGATTGGCCGCCGCAATCACCCGGACGTCCACCTGCGTTTCCCGGTCAGCTCCGAGCGCCCGCACACTGCCCCGCTGCAGAGCGTCCAGCAGTTTGGGCTGAAGGCGCAGGGGCAGATCATTCACGTCATCCAGGAAGACGGTGCCGTGCTCAGCGGCCTGAAACAATCCCGAACGCGAAGCCACTGCGCCGGAGAACGACCCTTTGCGATGGCCGAACAATTCACTTTCCGCCAGGTCTTCATTCACGGTACTGCAATGGATTGTAATGAAGGGAAAGCGGCCACGCTTCTGGTCAAGAACGTGAATAGCACGCGCCAGCACCTGCTTGCCCGTGCCGGTTTCGCCCTGCAACAGTACAGTGGTATCGCTGGCATGGGCTGCCTTATACGCGCTCTGCAGAACAGGGAGCATGCTCGCGCTCGTTGTGACAAAGCCCAGCGTCGAGAATATCTCGAACAGCTTATCTGGTTCCGGCAGTTTCATTTCTAAAACATTCCCATGACGGGGAAATGCGCAAGCAAGTTGTAGCCTGACGGAAAAAAGTGACAAGTACATAGTGATATTTGACTGAAAACCGTTTCAGATAATTTTAAAAATACGACTGTTCTAGTTTGGAATATTGCCATCTCCTTTTATTTCAAAGTGTTATACCCGTGCTTCAAGCGTTTTGGATTGACCTTGGGCAACTAATCGGAAAGGAACTCACCTTTCCGATTAGTTTGGATGGACAAGAGAGAATAGCTGTTGGCCTGGATTTAATAGGGCTAGGGTTCGAGATCGTCCGGCGGCAACCCCGGACCCTTCACCGATGCCGGTGGTCCGGACGAATTTCAAGCAGAAAGGTTCTGCACGGGCTGATTCTCGCAAGCCCCA
>DATBHX010000074.1:0-41723 GCA_036557225.1 Candidatus Angelobacter sp. | reverse complement strand
ATCACTCTGCCCGCGGTTGGTCTGGGCACGGTATTCCATTTTGTTTCGATCGTAGAAAACGCAATGTTCAGCGGCACCTGGGCCCCCACCTCAATGCACGGGCTGGAATCGCTGCTGGCCTTTGTGCTCATGATGTTCTTTTTCGTCATCTATGCGCGATACGGCGCTACTTCGCCGGGCTTGGCCGTGTTTCCGCTGGTCTTCTGGCTTACGTTTTCTGCTTCGTCGTATGCTGAGCCGACGGAGCCTTCGGCGCCGATCTTTGTAAGCTTGCAGTGGATTTATATCCATGTAGCCCTCATCTTCATCGGATACTCGGCATTATTCTTCAGCTTTGTCGCCAGCATCCTGTATCTGATCCAGGAACGAAATCTCAAGAAAAAGACCGGAATGAGCAGCTTCTGGTCACGGCTGCCGGCGCTGGCGACCATTGACGAGATCGGCTTCAAATGCCTGATCTGGGGCTTCCCGTTCATGACGCTGGGGCTAATCGCCGGCTCCATCCTGGCCGAAGCCCGCTACGGAACGCGCTACTTTGCCGATCCTAAAATTTTGCTCTCCGGGCTGATGTGGGTGGTGTACATGGTGCTCTTGTACACGCGTTGGAATGCCGGATGGCGCGGCCGCCGGGCGGCCTATCTGGCGACCTTCGCGTTTGGCGCTGCCGTGCTGGCCTGGGCCGCCAACAATTTCAGCCAGACACACAGGTTTATTGCTCCATGAACTTTCACCTCATCGGCGTGAATCACTTGAGCGCGCCTCTTGAGGTGCGGGAGCGGCTTGCTGTCTCTGATGCGCAGCTTCCTGACGCTATCCGCACCCTGGTACGGCAGCCCGGCGTGGATGAAGGCATGGTGCTCTCCACCTGCAACCGCGTGGAAGTTCTTACCAGCACACGGCAGGGCGCTGATCTGAGGGCCTTTCTGGGCAGCTATTTTGGCGTGAGTCCTGCGGCCCTCAACTCGCATATCTACGAGTTTGAACAGCGCGAAGCCGTGCGTCACGTCTTTCGTGTGGCCGCCAGCCTGGATTCAATGGTAGTCGGCGAATCGCAGATCCTCGGCCAGGTCAAGGAAGCCTACGCCGTCGCCCGTGGCATGGGCGCAGTTCACTCTGCCCTGGAAGCTTTGCTCTCTCGCGCCTTTGCCGTAGCCAAACGTGTGCGGACAGAAACGGCGATCGGTAGTTCCAGCGTCTCGGTTGCGTCGGTTGCCGTGCAGCTGGCGGAGAAGATCTTCGGCTCGCTGGAAGAGAAAACGGTTTACCTGATCGGCGCAGGCAAAATGGCCGAGCTGGCAGCGCGGCACCTGATTGCCCACGGAGCAAAGAACATCATCGTAAGCAATCGCACGCTCGCTCGGGCCGAAGAGCTGGCCGAAAGCTTTGGCGGACGCGCCGTGCCGCTTGAGCTGATGTATGAAACCGCCGATCACGCCGACATTATCCTCACCTCGACCGGAGCAGCAGAGCCGATTTTCCGTCGCGAACATGGTGAGCGTCTGCGCAAAGGGCGACGCAACCGCCCTATGTTCTTTATCGATATTGCCGTGCCGCGCAACGTTCACCCTGACGTGAACAAGCTGGACGGAATGTTCGTTTATGACGTGGATGATCTGCAGTCTGTAGCATCAGACAACGCGGCGGAGCGCAAGAAGGAAGCCGAGCGCGCGGAGAAGATCATCGAGCTTGAGGTAGACCGCTTTACCTCGCGGATGAAGTCACTGGCCGTGGTGCCGACCATCCTTTCGCTGCAGGAGTATTGTGAGACCATCCGCCAGGCCGAGATTGATCGCATCCGCGGCCGCCTCGGGACGATTACGCCAGAACAGGAAGCCGCGATTGAAGCCATGACGCGAGGCATCATCAACAAGCTTCTGCATACACCTATCACCACGCTCAAATCTTCCACCGACCACCCTGAGGCTGCTACCATCCATGAGATGATCCGGCGGCTGTTCAATCTGAATACCGGAAATCCCAAGGAATAAACGCCCGAATGGCCAGACTTCGTATCGGCTCGCGCGGCTCACAACTCGCCCTGTGGCAGGCCAACCACGTGGCCGGTTTTCTGCGCGCTCAAGGGCACACCATTGAAATTGAAGTTATCAAGACCACGGGTGACAAGATCACCGACGTCTCGCTCGCCAAGGTGGGCACGAAGGGTATGTTTACCAAAGAGATTGAAGAAGCCCTGGCTGATAAGCGCGTCGATCTTGCCGTGCACAGCTTGAAAGACGTGCCCACGGAGCTGGCAGCGGAGTTTGAACTGGCCGCGATCATGAAACGCGAAGATCCGCGCGACGCATTCATCTCCGTGAAGTACGCTGCGCTCGATGATCTGCCACAAGGCGGGAAGGTTGGCACCAGCAGTTTGCGGCGGCAATGCCAGCTGAAAGCGCTGCGTCCCGACCTGGAGATTTTTCCTCTGCGCGGCAACGTGGATACGCGGCTCAAGAAGCTTGAATCCGGCGAATATGACGCCATCATTCTGGCGGCTGCCGGGGTGCATCGTCTTGGTCTCGATAAGCATGTGCGCTCACGGATTCCGGCAGAGGTGATGTGTCCGGCGGTAGGGCAGGGAGCGCTGGCGATTGAGACGCGCCGCGATGACCAACAGACTCATCATCTGCTGGCCTTTCTCAATCACGCCGATACGCGACGGGCCATTGAATGCGAGCGAGCCCTGCTCGGCGCGCTGGGCGGCGGATGTCAGGTGCCGATCGGGGCCTACGCTGCAATCGACTCTCGCGAGCTTTGGTTGAGGGCTATGGTGGGCCGGCCGGATGGAAGCGAGATTCTACGAGATCTCCGTGCGGGTTCGCGTTCGGAACCCGCTGAGCTTGGCCGGGAGGTCGCCGAACGGCTGCTCCAGCGCGGCGCGGACAAGATTCTGAAAGATGTGTACGCCCAGGAAGTGGTGGTGCCGAAGCAGCCATGAGCCACAAACCGGTCTCTATCAAAAGCGGCAAAGAACTTCCGCTGGCAGGATGGCGCATCCTGGTCACGCGCGCCAGCAGGCAATCCATCGGACTATCTCAGCCGCTGCGCGAATTAGGCGCGGACGTGATTGAAGTCCCGACCATCGAGATCAGGCCGCCGCAGAGCTTTGCCGCGCTGGACCACGCGCTGATCAAGATCGACCACTATGACACGCTGATCCTTACCAGCGTAAATGGCGTGGAGACGCTGTTTGAACGCTACCATCGCCAGGGACTGCCGATCGTGGACATGCAGCACCTGCTGGTGGTCGCAATCGGGCCGGCCACCGCCGCGGCGATCCATTCTGAAGGTGTTTCGGTATCGATTGTGCCGGAGAAATATGTGGCCGAATCCGTGGTTGAGGCCTTGCGGGGAAGGATCACGCAACACAGCCGAATCCTGCTGGTGCGCGCCAAGGTCGCGCGTGATGTGCTGCCGGATGAGTTGCGGAAGGCAGGAGCTGAGGTCGACGTAATTGAGGCCTATGAAACGGTTGTTCCGGAGAATGCCGCAGCCAGATTGAAGGAAGTCTTTGCTGATCCGGCGACGCAACCACACGTTGTCACATTCACCAGTTCATCGACCGTAACGAATTTCCTCACGCTGCTGGGGCCGGATCGTAACAGCATGCTGGAAGGCGTGAAGCTGGCATCGATTGGGCCCGTGACCACCGCGACGCTGAAGCAGGCTGGTCTGACACCGGACATCGAAGCCGGCGAGTACACCATGCAGGGGCTGGTGACGGCCATTGCCGATCTTGCTTCCGCCCAGCGCTCACCCGCGAAGTGACTTGAACTCACCCTGTAGAATGCTGGGTGCTCCTCTTCAAAATCATCATCGCTCCTGTTCTGATCGGGCTGGTCAGCCTGGCCGGTAGAAAGTGGGGCCCGTCCATCGCCGGCTGGCTGCTTGGCCTGCCCCTCAATTCAGCCCCGATTCTTGTTTTTCTCGTGCTCCAGGAAGGCAGTGAGTTTGCATCGTCCGCGGCGGTAGGAAGTTTGCTGGGAATCATTGCCTGGGCGGCCTTTGGATTGATGTATGCGCTGTGCTGCCCCAGGTTTTCCTGGTGGGTAAGCACGTTGGCAGGCTGGGCAGCATACGGCGGTGTGGCGTGGCTGCTGCTACATGTGCATTTGAGCGTGGGCTGGTCATTTGTTTTTGTGGTGGCGGCCCTTATCACGATCCTCTTGCTCTTTCCGCGCCCGGCGCAGAGTGATCTGGTGTTGCCGCGCCGCCGTTACGAACTGTGGCTGCGTATGATCACCGCCACCATCATGGTGGTTGCGCTCACCGGCGCAGCGAAAGCCCTGGGCCCGCAACGCAGCGGCCTCCTTGCAGCGTTTCCGAATTACACGACGATCCTCGCTGTCTTTAGCCACCAGCAAAGCGCTGCTTCAGCCGTAAAGGTACTGCGCGGCGTCACCATGGGCTTGTACACGACAGCGGTCTTCTGCTCGACGCTGGCAATCTGCCTGCTGCATATGAGAGCCTTTCCCTCTTTTGCCCTGGCCCTCGGCGCCGCAGGACTGGTGCAGGCGGGCAGCCTGGTATTTGTGCGCAGGGGAGCGTGAGCCTGGCGGGTCCAAAAGAGTGGTTAACCGCAAAGGACGCAACCGTCGCAACGAGGAATAGTCCCAAATCCATCCGGACGAAGCCGGCGTGCGTGCTGAGCTTGAGGCGATTTGGCGGCGTCTGAGCCGCCAGCCGAAATCCTGAGCGAAGCGCAGCGCAGTCGAAGGACTTCAGGCGCAATAACAATTCAAAGTCGAACGTAAGGTCGAGCGGTTTGGAGCGTAGCGACATTATTGAAGATTGCATCCGCAAAGGACGCAACCGTCGCAACGAGGAATAGTCCCAAATCTATCCGGCGAAGCCGGCTTGCGTGCTGAGCCCGGGGCATCAGGCACAATAACAATTCAAAGTCGAACGTAAGGTCGAGCGGTTTGGAGCGTAGCGACATTATTGAAGATTGCATCCGCACTTCGCCGGCTCGGCATATTTCTTAAGAAAATCCGCCACGCGCGTGTACGCGTCGATCTGGTTTTCCACCTTGGCGAAACCGTGGCCTTCGTTCTCATACACCTTAATCTCTACGACGCCGTTGCGCTTTTTGATGGCGCTCGCGACCTGCTCAGCTTCGGTATGCGGGCAGCGCGGATCATTGCCGCCGGCCAGCAGCAGCAGCGGCGCTTTGATCTGGTCGACAAAGTTGATTGGCGACCGTTCCTGTAACCGGGCCTTGTCTTTCCCCGGGTCGCCCATGGTGGCCATGTCATATTCGCGTAGCGAAGGATCTTCGTTCTCGAGCTCGGTGAACCAGTTCACGAAAGGAACAATGGGCACGCCGGCGGCCCATAGATCGGGCGCTTTGGTTACAGCCATCATCGTCAGGTAGCCGCCGTAGCTGCCGCCCATCACGACAACTTTTTTGGGATCAATAAAGCCGGTTTGCTTGATCCACTCGGCCGCGGAGATCACGTCCTGGAGATCACCCCCGCCCATATCAAACAGATTGGCGTCTTCAAATTCCTTGCCGTAGCCGGTAGAGCCGCGATAGTTGGGCGCGATCACAAAATATCCCTGGTTTACCAGATACTGAATGCTGCGGTTGAAGGAGTTCATTGTCTGCGAGGTGGGCCCGCCGTGAATGTAGACGATCGCGGCATTCTTGCCGTTCTTCTCGGCGTTGTAGGGAACGTAGACGAAGGATGAGATCTGCCATTTGCCGTCCTTGCTGGGATAGTGCACTAGAAATGGCTCAGCCATGTCATCACCGCGCACGCCGCCGACCAGCGAATGGGTGATTTGCACGGGGTTCTGTGAGGCGAAATCGTAAGCCCAGAGGTCATTCGGCGCCGTTGCGCCTTCATGACGATAGAGCAGCCGGGCGCCGTCGTGGCTGAATGCCGTTTCCGCGCCCGCAAGCGAGTTAATACCCTTGGCGACGGGCAACACTCGTGCCTGCCTGGCCGCCCGATCGTAAACAGTAATGTCCTGATTACCGTCAACGTTCGCCATCCAGGTAACGCGCTTGCCGTCGCGCGAGAAGTTTCCCGAAATTACCTCCCACTTGTCATTCGTAAGCCATGTGATGTTCTTGGTGGCGACATCGATCAACCCGGCATTCTGGTAGCCGTTACCCGCATTGGAGGTAAGCAGGATGGTTTTGCCGTCAGGTGAGATGTCAGTGGCCTGGAAGTTTCGCTCGCCTTGATGCGGCGTAAGATTCGTGGCTCGTCCACCGGTTGCGGCCACCATAAAAATGTTTGCGTCTTTGCCATCCGCTCGCTGTTGTGTGAAGACGATCGACTTACCATCCTTCGACCACAATGAGGACACGTTGCTCAGCTGCGGCGGCGTGTTGACGGTTACATGCGTCACCTTTTTGGTCAGAATATCGATCGTATCGATCTCATAATTGGGCGATTGTTTCGGCTTCACGCTGTAGGCCAGAGTTTCGCCGTCAGGCGACCACGCCGTGCCTTCCTCTGCGACTTCCGGACTGTTGGTTAGATTGACAACCTGGCCATTGTCGACTGAAACCACGAACAGGTCCCACTTCTCGTTGCCGTCGTAATCAGAGTTGTAGGCGATCCAGCGGCCTTTGGGCGACCACGCGATGTTCACCTGGCGCTGATTGCTGACCGTGAGCTGCGTGGGCCATCCGCCCTGCGATGGCACCACCCATATGTTGAAACGGCCCGTAATATTGGTGGCGAACGCGACCTGCTTGTCATCGGGCGACCATGAGCTGTCACCGATGTTTCGTGCCATGTAGAGCTTTTCAATGGTGAAGGGCTGGATATCGAATTTCTGTTTCGAGCTGATCTGCGCGGGCTCAGTGATGGCGTTCGATTGGGCAGCAGCTTGGAGAACCGCGGTAACTGTTGCGATTAAAACGAGCGCGGCCATCACGATTGTTATTCTTCGATTCATTTCCAAGTTTTCTCCGTGCCTCTGTGTCTCCGTGGTGAAAGTTCTCTACGGCGTTGCCGACTTATGTATCTCCACCGTCGACCACGTCTTGTCAGCGGCGTGGCAGAGGTTCTCCAGCGGACACTCAGCACACTTCGGCCGGCGGGCAATACACAACGCACGCCCGTGGTGAATGATCTGATGGGAGTAGTCGATCCACCTAGCCTGGGGAATGACCTTCATCAGGTCTTGCTCAATGTTTTTAGGATCGTCGGCCTCGGTCAGCTCCAGGCGGCGAGAGATTCGGTGAACATGCGTATCCACCACCACGCCGACCGCTTTCTTGTACCATGTGCCCAGCACGACATTGGCAGTCTTCCGCGCAACGCCGGGAAGCGTGAGGATCTTATCCATCTCGTCCGGTACCTGGCCGCCGAAGTTCTCGAGTATCCCCTTGGAGGCGCCAACGACTGACTTTGCCTTATTGCGGTAAAAGCCTGTCGGCCGCAAAATCGGTTCGAGTTCTTCGGGCGTAGCTGCCGCCATCGCTTGCGGAGTCGGGTATTTCTGAAACAAGATTGGCGTAACTTTATTGACCATCACGTCAGTGCACTGGGCGGAGAGGATGGTGGCGATCAGCAGCTCCCAGGCGTTCGAGTGGTGGAGAGCGCAGGTCACGTTAGGATAGTGTTGGTCCAGCCGATTTAAAATATCTTGAACGCGGGCCGGGGCCACCGGATCATAGCCATTCTTGGTCGCCTTTCTGGCAACGGAACCCTTTGTCTCGGCAGATTCCGTTTTGGGAGGCTTCGTTTTGGGAACCCTGGCGGTTTTAGCCACCGGTTTTCCTCGGGCCTTGGTTTTAGCAGCAGGCATAGACACAAAATCTAAAGCAGCGGGCTTACAATCACAAGAGCACGCTGAAGAGAAAGCACACCAGAGGGAAGCACATGGCATCCAGCACCAAGGCCGAGACGAAGATTAGCAGCAGCGAACTGCACGCGGTCCCAATCACCCTGGAAGGTTCGAGCGTCCTGCACCAGATGTTCCGCTTCCGCTGGGCGGAGTGGCGCAAACTAAGTGAAGCACAGCAGCACCAGATTGCCGCTGAGGCCTCCGCGGCGCTCGCCAGGATGGAACACGACGTTACCGGTCAGAGCGCGCTCTATTCGCTGCTCGGACATAAGGGCGATTTCTTGCTGGTGCATTTCCGCAACTCGTTTGACCAACTTAAAGCTGCTGAGCTGGAAATCTCACGCCTGCGCCTGAGCGACTACCTGGAGCAGACTACTTCTTATCTTTCGGTCGTCGAACTGGGGCTGTATGAATCTTCGGTCAAGTTGTATCGCACGCTGCGCGAGCAGGGTGCTGAGCCGCATTCGCCGGAGTGGGATGCCGTGATCGCAGAAACGGTCAAGCGGCAGACTGAAGCCATGCGTCCACGGCTGTTTCCGCAGATTCCGCCTAACCGCTACGTTTGTTTTTATCCCATGGATCGCCGCCGTGGTGAAGACAAGAACTGGTACAGCCTGCCCATTGAAGAGCGCCAGCGTCAGATGGAAGAGCACGGGCTGGTTGGGCGTCGTTATGCCGGCGCTGTGAAACAGATCATTACCGGCTCGATAGGCTTTGATGATTGGGAGTGGGGCGTGGATTTGTTCGCCGATGATCCGCTGATTTTCAAAAAGCTGATCTACGAGATGCGCTTTGACGAAGTCAGCGCTGTCTACGCGCTGTTTGGCACGTTTTACGTGGGCGTGCGCTGTCCCGCGGCAGGGTTAGAAGGCTTGTTCAGCGGCAAATTGCCGGATTGAGGATAGAAAATGGTCGATTTCGTTCTTGGGTTCGGGATTATCGCGCTGACGGTAGCAGTTGTACGATTAAAAAACGAGAACGTATCTTTACAGGCTGAATTGCGCAGGTTACGCAGCGAAAAGTTGCAGAGCTAAAAAGAAAAGTGGCGACTCTGGTTCGCTACCATTGACCTTTATCGGCATCACTCAGTACTCTTCATTCATGGTCAAAGCGGTACAAGCCGGCCAGGTCTGGCGCAGCGATGAGAATGGTGACAACTTTCTGGTCACCAAGGTTTACGGCGAATTGTTCACCCAGTACGCGATGCTCCGTCCAGCCAAAGTGAGCGCGCCGGAAGCCGAGACGATTCGCGTCAAGATCGCGAAGATAGAAGCCGGCGTAACGCTGCCCGGCTATACCTTTACCCAGGAATCACAGGACTTCTGAAAAGACCCGCCGGATGCTTGAAAAAATCATTGCTGCTCTAGCCGGATTCATCATCGCCGTGATCTCCAAAACCGGCTATCTCGGCGTTGTTTTGCTGATGGCGATCGAATCGGCCTGTATTCCCCTGCCTTCAGAGATCATCATGCCGTTCGCCGGATTTCTGGTGTACCGGGGCGAGTTGAATCTTTTCCTGGTGGCGACCGCCGGCGCCATCGGCTGCAACCTGGGCTCGGTGATCGCCTATGAGATCGGCTGCTATGGCGGACGTCCTCTGGTCGAACGCTACGGCTCCCATATTTTTCTGGGCAGGCACGAATTGGAGATGGCCGAACGGTTCTTTCAGCGTTACGGTGCTGCTGCAGTCTTCTTTGGCCGATTGTTGCCCGTGATTCGGACCTTTATCGCGTTGCCCGCAGGTATTGCCCGGATGTCGCGCCTCCGCTTTCATGTGTATACCTTCGCTGGATCATGGCCCTGGTGCTTTGCTTTGGCCTGGGTGGGAATGAAGCTGGGGGAACGATGGGAGACAGATCCGCGCCTGAAACAATGGTTCCACCGGCTGGATGCGGTGATTGTCGCGGTGCTGCTGACGGCGGTGATCTGGTTTGTGTGGTCGCACTGGAAGGGAAGAGTCCGCAAAGAATCTCCGTCACTGCCCTGATCGCGCGGCGGGGACAATTCCAGCGCAGCGCTGCTGATTTACACTCTGGCAAAACCGCATCTCGCGTACAATACCCCGCTGTGACGCTATGAGACTCCTGCACGAAATAGCGAAGACTTTTACGGAGTCATGGCTGCTCGTTTTCACCATCCTGGTGGTCGTGGTTGCGATTGTCGTTTACCTGCGCAGCCGAAAGCAGATCCTCTTCGAGTCCTGGATCAACATGTATGACAGCAAGGACTCCGACCTGGGAAGAAGCGTCGCCGATCTGCTGCTGTTCAAGATTGGCTTTATCAAGAGCGTGCACCAGCGATCGGCAGGAACAATTGGGACGTGGAATATCTATCGTGATGTGCCGGCCTTCCGCCAAAGCCTGGATGAAAACGTCAAACTCCTGGCATCGGTAGAGCTGGGAAAATATGGATCCATTGCTAACGCTGTGACAGCCCTGCTTTTCCAACTGCTGCCGATGGTTTTCCGTCCCGCTCGCCTGAAGGGCAGCATTCACAAATATGGCGACAGGCTGCAGTTACTGGCCACATTGGAGTTTTATGCGCCACCCAAGTGGCGCACCTCGGCCAACGCGCTGTGGGAAGTTGTCCAGGAAAAATCGACGGCAGAACTCATGCCTGCCGCGGTGGAGGAGCTTGCCTTTCGCATCTACCTCGACCTTACCAGGGAGGAGATTTTTAAATCCTGGGAAGGGTTTCAGGCCTATACCAACGGCCTTGCCAACTATCTCTCCTATGTCGATCTGCAAAGGCCTCCGGATTATCAGCAGGCCAAGATGCACTATCAGAAGGCGCTCGATCTGGAGCCGAACAATCCAGCCATCGCCTACAGCCTGGGCGTGCTCGAATACTACCAATGGGACGCGGACTGCAATGATGCCGCTATCCGGTATTTTCAATGCTCTGTCACCGCATCGCAGTCACAACTGCGGGCCTACGCGCATAGTGGGCTGGCCAATGCGCTTACCCAGAAATACCACCGCTACAATTTTCATGTTCCTGATCTGCTGGAAGATGCTGTATACCACGCGCAACGGGCGGTGGAGATCGATCCTCAGCTCGATATGCCCAATCGTGCGCTTGGCTTTGCCTACCATCAGCTCAGCGAAGTTCAGGCCGGGAGCGCTGACCCTGCAGTGCGGCGTCAGTCTGCCGTCAATCGCAACCTGGCCATTGAACACTACACACGCGCATTCGAATTGAATGACCAGAATTATGCCGCCCATAACAACCTGGCCAATCTGTATCTGGAGTGGGGCAAACGCGAGCTGGCTGTCGATACGGCTCAGGCGAAACAGAACCTGCAACACGCTATCCGCGAGTGCGAGGCTACTCTGGCCATCAATCCCCAGTACTTTATGGCTTTTGACAATCTGGGGAATGCTTACCTGGCTTTGAGCCTGCTGGATAAGGCCGGCGACAATTACAAGAATGCCCTGCGCTACAAGCCCGACTATCCGGAAGGCATAAACGACATGGGCGCGTTGCACCTGGAAAAGAAGTTTGCGGGCAGAAATGTGCCGGAAGCGCTGCGTTACCATCGTGACGCACTCGCCCTGCTGCCCAAAAGCGAGCAGCAGCGGAAGAAACTATGCTCGCTTTTCGGCAAGCGATGGGATCTGAATGTAACTGCCACGGAAGCAGGCGCGCTGGATTCTGATATCGAAAAGCTTCTCGAGAACCACTGCACGTGCGTGGCGCAGAAATCGAAACCCCTCCTCGCCCAAGCGGGCCAATAGCCCCCGCAGTTCGCATCGTGCTGGAGGGTTTGCGCGGAGCAGCCAGCGGACGGGCATGATACGATAACAAGTTTCCACTCACCTTAAGGACGGTTCCGTAAAATCGATGGCTTCTTCTGAAAAGACGACTTCCACCAAGATCTCCTCGGCCAAGGGCAAGCTAGGCGTAATGATTCCCGGCATGGGCGCTGTGGCCACCACATTCATGGCCGGCGTGGAAGCCGTACGCAAAGGAATTGCCGAGCCCATCGGCTCGCTCACGCAGATGGGCACCATTCGCCTGGGTAAGCGCACTGACGGAAATTCGCCCAAAATCAAGAAGTTTGTTCCCCTGGCTGACTTGGACAACCTGGTATTCACCGGCTGGGACCTCTTTGAAGACGATGCCTATGAGTCGGCGATGCACGCCGGCGTGCTGGAAAAAGACTTGCTCAACCAGATCAAGCCGTTTCTGCGCTCCATTAAGCCGCGCAAGGCGGTCTTTGATCGCAATTACGTGAAGAAGCTTGACGGCAAGCACGTGAAAAAAGGGAAGAACAAGCGCGATCTGGCTGAGCAGCTTCGCCACGATATTCGCGACTTCAAAAAGAAATCCGGCGCGGACCGGCTGGTGATGATCTGGTGCGGTTCAACCGAGATTTTCCTGGAGCGCTCGGCCGTTCATGAATCGATAGAATCATTTGAACGCGGCCTGGAGAAGAACGACGAGAACATTGCGCCCTCGATGATCTATGCCTATGCCGCACTCTCTGAGGGTGTGCCCTTCGCCAATGGCGCGCCGAACCTGACCGTGGATATTCCGGTGATGCACGAGCTGTCAAAGCAGAATGAGGCCCCCATCGCCGGTAAGGATTTCAAGACCGGGCAGACGCTGATCAAGACGATTCTTGCGCCGGGATTCAAAGCGCGCATGATCGGCCTGAACGGCTGGTTCTCCACCAACATTCTGGGCAATCGCGATGGCGAGGTGCTGGACGATCCGGGTTCATTCAAGACCAAGGAAGAGTCCAAGCTCTCAGTGCTGGAGCAGATCCTCCAGCCGAAGCTCTATCCTAAGCTCTACGGCGATATTCACCACAAGGTGCGCATCAACTACTACCCGCCGCGCGGTGACAACAAAGAGGGCTGGGACAACATTGATATTTTTGGCTGGCTCGGCTACCCGATGCAGATCAAGGTGGACTTCCTCTGCCGCGATTCAATTCTGGCCGCCCCCATTGTGCTTGACCTGGTTCTCTTTCTCGACCTGGCCAAGCGCAGCGAGGAACTGAAAGGGCTGGGAGTGCAGGAGTGGCTGAGCTTCTATCTGAAATCGCCGATGACGGCGCCGGGGCTCTATCCCGAGCATGACCTGTTCATACAGTCGATGAAGCTCAAGAACACATTGCGCCACCTCCGCGGTGAGCCGCTCATTACGCACCTGGGGCTTGAGTATTACGATTAATCGGCAATGGGGTGGATCGATTTTCAGAGAGAGTTTGTCTCAGGGAATGATTCCTGTCCATTCAAACTTGTGCACATAGCTTGATGACGTAAAATAGAGTCAAAGGGGCGTGAGCCTGCCGGCTCTGGTCGGATTTTTGAGAAGAAGGAGCCTTCATGGCAGGAAATTCGCATAGTACTTTCGGTAAACGTCAGAAGGAACGCGCGCGTCAGGAAAAACAGGCGGAAAAGGCCCAGCGCAGGGCCGAACGCAAACTGCAGCAAAAGGACCAGGGAGACGCACCGGCGCAATCAATCCCCAAGAACCCGGTTGTTACGTACGATGAGGACGGGAATCCAGAGGCTCTAAATTTTCACGATTTTTAGAATGAGGCGCTTTTAAGTATAAGATATAGACTGGCAATTCAGTTGTCCTCGACTCAGATAGACACAGCTTCTGCTTTAGTCCTGCCTATTTCTGCTGAGAACAGCCCAACCTGAGCAAGATGACAAGGAGTCAGTAGGTGAAAAAGATCTTCGTAGGCAATTTCTCTTTCCAGATGACAGAAGCAGACCTTCGAGCGCTCTTCGAGCCTTACGGCGCGATTGAAGCGGTAACCGTGGCGACTGATCGCGATACCGGACGTTCGCGCGGCTTTGGCTTTGTTTCCATGACCAACGACGAAGAAGCTGAGAAAGCCATGGCGGCCTTGAACGGCAAAGAGTCCGCGGGAAGAGCGCTGACCGTCAATGAAGCCCGGCCACAAGCACCGCGCGGCGGCGGAGGCGGAGGATTCCGCGATGGCGGGCGTGGCGGACGTGGGGGCAATCGCGGCCCGCGTCAGCGCCGTGAGCCCCGGTGGTAAGGATTTTCGTATAAAATAAAATTATGTCGACACACGATACATCTGCGCAAAACGATCAGAAAGCCGAGCTGCTCCACAAGACCGCCGATTTCTACCGGTGGTCGATTGCCAATTACGGGGAATTTGCCAAGACAGAACGCAAGCCCCGGACGAAGAGACAGTTGGAGCACAGGCTGCAGAGCATTCTCGAAGAGATCGAAGCGCTAAAGCCCAACCACATCGCGTAACGGACCCAGCCGCTCAAGAATTTCGCCGACCAGCCCCTGGGTTGCCGGCGTCTTGAGGTCGTGTTGTTTTCCGCCGCGAAGAATTGGCCCGGCGATCGCATCGAGCTCGGGCGGTCTTCCGGCGGCGACATCTTTCTGCATGGAGCTGCGCATCTGCGGCGGCAGCTTGCTGACGTTTCCCAGAATGAACTCCGGGTCCAGGGCGGCGCCGCTTGCGTTGGCCACAGCGCAGGCCTCGCGCACACAGTCTTCAAATCGTGCTTTGTGCGCTGGATGTCCGAGGACATCGCCGATGGGCGCTGCGGCGGCTGTGGTGGATAGGGCAATTGGCGCGAGAAAGGCCAGCTTGCTCCACAGCAGCGTGACCTCGTTATCGACGAAGTTGCATTCGAAGCCGAAGCGCTGGAATTCATCCAAGGTTTTTTCGAGGACCGAACGGCCAGCACTAGCCGCATTCAGGCGCACCCAGGGCGAGCGATGGACGATTACGCCCGCTGCGGTACGCTCGCTCTCTACGGCGATCGTCGCGGGGATCACGCGATCATGGCCAAAGCGTTCCCGTAACAGCTGAGTGTGATCAATCCCATTGAGTAGCGGCACTACCGCGCCGATCTCGGCCGTAGCGGGGATCGAGTTCAGGGCAGATTTGAGCTGCGTGGCCTTGACCGTAATCCAGAGAACATCGAGCGGAGTACTGGCTTTGCTGGATACCTTTACAGGAACCGTAAATTTGCCGAACTTGCTCTCCAAAGAGAGCGTCTCCGGATGCTCGGCCAGGGCTTCCGGCCGCACAATGAGCGTTACCTGCTCGCCTGCCTGGGCCAGCACCGCTCCAATCAGCCCGCCAACGCCACCCGCACCGAGGATCCCATGCTGCATAAATCTCTTCCTTTCCTGGAGCGTTTCATATTACAAGTAGGGGAAGTTTTCTGCGCTGGGAGAACGTTGCCCGGCAGCTTGGCATCACAATGAGGATGAAGATGGGCAGGGTGCTCGGACTCATTTTCGCACTGCTGATTTCGGGCCTATCGCTCACTGCCGCGGACGGCACCTTTCGCGGACAGGTAATCGAGCCTCCGGAAAATACGCCAACGGTGCCAGGCTGGATATTTGTCCAAGGCAGGAACCGGATGCTACGTCGTGTTGAAGTGGCTCATGCCGAGGTCGTTTTCGGTGAAGGTGTGCCTTCGAGCCAGCGTCACAAATGCAATTCCGAGTGCCTCAGTGCGGGACAGGACGTCAGGGTAACGGCCCGGCAAGATTCCGCAGGTGAATGGCGGGCCAAGCGGGTGGAAATCCTGCATTTGGCCACACACATGGCGGGCGCGACGAACAAGACAGCTTCTTTACTGGATTTAATTCCTAAAACTTCTCTCAGAGGGATAACCAACTCTGCTAATTACGCATCGCAACATCTACAGGATAAATCTAAAGATACGTGCATTTCACAGAGGTATAATGGATGTGTCCTCAAGCGGGCCTCGCTCGCCGGAGTGTGCTATGAAACCTAAGGCATTATTGCTCTCGTTTTTCCTGGTTGCCGGGATAAGTCTGTCTGCCTCGGCTTTTGCCCAGGATGATAAACAGAAAACACAGACTCCATCTACGACGCAGACGCAATCTGCCCCCGATCAGAGCCAGACGACTCAGCCGAGCCAGACGCAGCCTTCTTCTGATCAAACCCAGGCTCAGCCGAGCCAGACACAGTCTTCCCCCTCTGATCAAACCCAGGCACAACCGGCTGACCAGAGCCAGTCGACCTCTGCCGATCAGGGCCAGGCGCAACCGGCTGATCAAGGGAACAAGAAAGATAGCGATAAAGATAAGAAAAAGAAGGACAAAGACGCCAAGAACAAGCATAGCGGGGGCAAGGATGACGTGGACGCCATCGGCAACCGCAAAGTGGCTGGCTGGGATTGGTATTCCATAGAGTCCGAAATTCGCATGGGCAAGGAATATGCCACCCAGATCGAATCAAGCTTGAAGATGGTGACCGATCCTGTGGTCAATGAGTACGTAAACCGCGTTGGACAAAACCTGGTGCGCAACTCTGACGCCAAGGTGCCGTTCACGATCAAGGTTGTGGACTCTGACGTGATCAACGCCATGGCGCTGCCTGGCGGCTTCTTTTACGTGAATTCGGGCCTGATTTTGGCAGCCGATGACGAGGCGGAGTTGGCAGGCGTAATGGCCCATGAGATCGCGCACGTAGCGGCTCGCCATACTACACGTCAGTTAACGCGCGCACAGTTTGCCAATTACATGAGCCTGCCTCTGATCTTTATCGGCGGCGGCATTGGCTTGGCGGCGCGCGAAGCTGCCGGTATCGGTTTGCCGGTCACTTTCCTTAAGTTTTCACGCAGCTTTGAGGCTGAAGCCGACTACCTGGGTATCCAGTACATGTATAAAGCCGGCTATGATCCCAATGAATTTGTGAACTTCTTTGAAAAGATCCAGGCACAGGAAAAGAAGAAGCCGGGATCAATGGCCAAGGTTTTCGCTGACCATCCGCAGACGCCGGACCGCATCCAGAAATCGCAGGAAGAGATCGCAACGATCCTGCCTCCGCGCGACCAGTACATTGAGACCACGTCAGAGTTCAATGACATCAAGGCCCGCCTCGCTGCGATCGAAAACCGGCATAAGGTTGATGATGCCAACAATCCCAATAAGCCCTCGCTACGCCGTGGACAAGCCTCTTCCAAGGACGGCGACAACAAGAAAGACGATGATCGCCCAACCTTGAAGCGCCGCGATCAGTAACGGTGTAAGCCATCAAAAGCAAACAGGCGGCCCACAAGGCCGCCTGTTGTCATTTACCGAAAAATCGATACTTCTAGGCTGAAGGCACGGGCTTGGCGGGCAGATGCCTGCCCAGAATGCACAGGTGCAACTTCTCCATGAAATCCAGCATTTCCGGTCGGACGCTGGCAGCCACAAAGGACCGGCACTTTCCGCAGGTTGAAGCCATCAACTGCGCGTGCCGTGGGTTCAAATTCCGTCGAAAAAAACCATGGTCAGGGGGCGAATTTCGCCCGCTGGGGGGAGTTCTCATGGCTTGTCTCCAATTCTGGGTCGATCATGCCACAGAATCCCCGACGAGCGGGAGTAGTATTTTGCACTTTATGTGTAAGAGGGGTTACGAGCGTTGCTGGCCGGAATCCAGCTCTGCCTTGGAGGTTTTCAATTTGGAACAGAATCAGACAAAGATTTCCGGCCTCCCTGATCAGAGAAGAAATTTTAAGCCTGGGGAAAACAGCTTTGAATCAGGTTTTACTTACCGGCAAACGACTCCGCCGCTTTCGCCGCTAAGCCTTTTACTTTGTTAGGATTGCCTTCAATGACCTTCATTTCACGCCAGTCATAGGGAAATTCCTTGCCGCAATCCAGGCATGCCACATACGTTCCTGTGACAGCGGCAGCAGCAGAAAGGCGCTGGCCTGGCCTTTTCGTAATCGGAAAGCTGAAATTCTTGTGACTGCAACCGAACAACACATCAAGGAGACTCGCCATAAATCACCTACCCCAGACTTCGGGGTCCCTGAGAGTATTCTCTTGCCGACTAGGCAAACATTGTACCATGGGACATGTACCAATGTACACATTAGTTCATGCTCCGTTGTACCGTTACATTAGATTCAGAGCTGCAGGAAAAGGTTCGCAGCCAAGGAGCTGAATTTGCACCAAGCGAGGTAATGTAATAATTACATGTTTTTCTGCAAATCAATGAAAGTAAATATGGTTACTACTTAATATCCCTATTTCTTGTCATGATGAGATTTGCGGCACTTGGTCATAATTGCCTGGTGGAGGCGGGATCTGAGGTCTTCCGGAAGCTCATAGAGCTCGTTATCGCGGTAAATCTCGATGGTCTTTTTGGTGGTGTTCATCACGACGTGGCATTCGTGGCACCAATGCAAATGCTCGTCTAGCTCGGCTTTCAGGCTGTCGCTGATCTTGCCGTCAAGGTAATCGGTCAACTCTTGTAGAAACTCTTTGCACTTCACTGTTGGCCGTCTCCGCCCCTTTTGGACTTGAAGTATTTTGCCAGGCGCTCACGGAGTTGTAATCGGGCGCGCAGGAGCCGTGATTTAACCGCAGGTACGCTTAGCCCCAGCATTTCCGCTGTTTCCTCCGTTGAAAGCCCTTCCACATCTCGTAACACGAACACCGTGCGGAAGCCCGGCGAGAGCCCCTGAATAGTTTTCTTCAGGATATCGCCCAGTTCCGACGTTCCGTACAACTGCTCCGGGTTCGGCGACCAATCCGCAACCTCGCGCGGAATCGCGCCGTCTTCTGTCTCTACTTCTTCATCGAGCGAGACAGTCCGGTCATTGCGCCGCTTACGCAAACGCATCAACGCTTCATTCACGGCGATCCGAACCAGCCAGGTGTAAAACTTTGAATTCCCCTGGAACTGCTCTAGGTTCTGGAATGCCTTGAGGAATGCATCCTGGACCACGTCCTGGGCGTCTTCCTCGTTATGCGTGATGTGCTGCGCGATCCGGAAGATATTGCGGTCATACCGCTTCACCAGCTCGCTGAAAGCTTCCAGATCGCCTTTTTTGGCGGCCTGGACTAACGCCAGCTCGCTGGTGATACCTTCCTCGGCCCTCTTTTGGATGGTTTCCATGCCGCCCCGACTCAAATTAATTTACTATGTTCTGCACCCTTGCAGGGATGAAATGTCCTAAATAATTGTTTCTGGTTTAGACGTCCAACGTAACCTTTTGTCACATGAGCGGCTCATATCCATATGCGTAGAATTGGTTTGCTTATCCTCTTATGTTTCCTTATATCTGCGGCGGGATGCCACAAAGAGAGCAACCCCTCGGCAGAGCGTATAAAAGTCGTAATGAAGAAGTACTCCTTTGAGCCTTCCGTGATCCACGTGAAGGCGGGCCAGACCACAGAGCTGGAGATCACCACGGCCGACGTGCAGCACGGTTTTGACGTCCCCGGGCTAGGGATCAAAGAGCCGGTCAAGCCAGGGCAGACGGCTATCGTCACGCTCAAATCGCCACCCAAGGGCGAATACAACGTGGTCTGCGGGATTATCTGCGGTCCGCACCACGACGATATGACCGCCAAACTGGTGGTTGAATAGCCATTGTCTCAGGTGACGACTAAGATACTAGTTCTGCGGAACTTCAGTAACCTCGCTGGTTGACAGCGACCCGGTACGCCATATAATCGCGCCAGGGAATGCCACGTCCGACTGAAATCCAGAACATTATCGAAGAGGCGGTTGCCGAAGTATTAGACGCAGCCCTGCCCAGACTGCGTGCTGAAATCGTCCGCCGCGCCGTGGAGGTAGTGGAATCACTGGCTCCGGCGCCAGGAGCCTCGCCCTCGGACCTGCTGAACGCGGCTGCTGCCTCCATCCAGGAATCGACTTCGCAGGCGGAAATCCTTCGTCATTTGCTGGAAGGCTCGGCGCGCTTTGCCGGACGAGTCGCGCTGTTCGTCGTAAAAGGCGCCACGATCAACGGATGGCAGGGAATCGGCTTTGAAGACAACGACGCCATCAAGAATCTGAGCGTAAATGCATCTTCGGGCATGGTAGGCAAGGCGATTCAAGGCCGCGCGCCGGCTTCTGGATCGGCTGGGGAGTTCGACTCTGCATTTATTTCCGCGGTCAAAGCTCCGGCGGAGAACGGCTGCCTGGTGCTGCCTCTGGTGGTCAAAGACAAGGCGGCCGCGGTGATCTATGCCGATGGGGGTACTGCACCGGGCGGCCAGCTCGATGCTTCCGCCTTACACGCGTTGACCCGGTTCACCGCCATCTGGCTTGAGGTTTCAGCCCTGCGTCGAGCCAATGGGACGGCGGCAGAAGAGGCCCCGCAGGCAGCGGCGATGGCAGCCGGCGGTCCGGCAGCAGCTGCAGCGGCGCCGGCGACCGAAGAGGGCGAACTTCACAAGAAAGCCAGGCGATTCGCCAAGCTGCTGGTGGAAGAAATTAAGTTGTACAATCAACCCAAGGTGGAAGAAGGCCGTCAGCACAGAGATCTGTACGATCGCCTGAGAGCGGACATCGAAAAGAGCCGGGCCACGTATGACAAACGTTACGCCGAGTCTGCCGTTGCTTCCGCCGATTACTTTACTCAGGAATTGGTAAGAATTCTGGCGGACAATGATATTTCGCTCATGGGCGCCGGTTTTCCGCGATAATAAAAGCAGTGCTGGTCAGACGGTCTGTATTCGTTGCTCTGTTCATGGTTCTGGTGTCTTTTCAGGCGGGCTCCTCCGGCCAGACATCCAGAAGGACAACCCATTCCACCCAGACAAAAAAGAAAACTGCGCAGTCTCCACAAACCGCGCGCAAGCTGGGCCACATCAAGCGCGCATTCGTAGCGTCAACTGATCTGCGGCCGATGGCGCAGCAACTACTGGAAAATCGCACACCGCAAGCCTATGCAGGCGTAGAGGCATATGCGCGCAAGCACGCCAAAGATGATGCCGGCCCGCTGGCATGGCTGGTGGTTGGCTACGCGCACTATCTTGATCGTGACTTTACCAGTGCGCGGTCATCATGGCAGCGCAGCCAGTCACTGGAGCCATTGCTCGGCGACTATCTCGCGTATCTGAACGCGGCTGCGTATCAAGGCGAAAATAATCCGGCAGACGTTCTGAAGACTCTGGATGGTTTTGACCAGAAATATCTCGACTCACTCCAGTCGCACGACGTGGCGTTGCTCTATGCCGGAGCCCTCCTTGCGACCAACGAACCGCAGAAAGCTGCAGCGTATCTGGAAAAACACCGTCAGCCGGTGAAGTCAGACATTGAGATCATTTTGGGACGCGCCTACTCGGCGGCAGGCGACAAAGAGAAAGCTGCGGGAATCTTCCGCAAAATCTATTTCGAAATGCCCACCAGCGCTGAATCCGATGCCGCGGCGCTCGAACTGCGCAACATGGGAGAAGCGCAACCGGCCGGAACCTTTGACCAGCGCCATGCCCGCGTGGGTTTGCTGACCAAGGCGCGTCGCTATCAGGACGCGGTCAACGAACTAAGCCCGCTGGTGGAGCAGGCGCCGCCGGACAAGCTGGTGGATCTGCAGGCGGAGTTCGCCGCCGCGCTCTATCGTGCACGCAAGCGCGATGAGGCACAGACTTTATTCGAGAGTATCGCGCAGAACCAGTCAGCAGGAGTCGATGCCAAGGCAGAGACGCTCTACTTTTTGGCGGAGATCGCGCGTGACAAAGACGATGGGCAGAAGAACCGCGACTATGTCTCCCAACTGCGCACGCTGGCCCCTGACAGCACGTGGATGAGTGACGCGCTTCTCTCCGCGGGCAACATGTACATGCTGCGGCGCGATTACGAAACAGCGGTTCCTTTCTATGCCGAGATTTATCAACGGCAGAAAAATGGCCCGCGTTCGCCCTACACGCACTGGAAGACCGCATGGCTCACGTATCGTCTGGGCAAGAAGGACGATGCCAAGAAGTTGTTTGAAGAGCAGCTGGAGATGTATCCGGCCTCGGCAGAGGTTCCGGCGGCGATCTACTGGCGTGGACGGATGGCGGAAGATGACGGCGACAAGCCACTGGCGCGCGCCTATTACGAGAAGCTGGCGCAGAATTATCGCTACTTCTACTACGGGAACCTGGCCCGCGATCGCATGAGCAAGCTGGGGGAAGAGGTGGTTGATCCACCGCTGCTGGAGAAGCTGCCGCGTCCTGCAAGCCCGCCGCAGAACTGGGATGCGCCGGCCGACAACGTCCGCGCGCAAAAAGCACAACTCCTGGCCAATGCTGCGCTGTATGACTTTGCCGTGGCTGAGATGCAGGCTGCCAGCCCCGGCTCTCCGCCGTGGGAAGCGCGTTCCGTTGCCGAGATCTATAGCGAACAGGGAAGCTATATTCATGCGATTGAGACGCTCAAGCGCGCCGTCCCCGCGTATTTCTCGGTGGAGATCCCGCAAATCCCGCGCCCGGTGTGGGAAGACCTGTTTCCGCGTCCGTTCTGGGCGCAACTCACGCGTGACTCGGCCGCCAACCAGCTTGATCCTCATCTCGTTGCCTCGCTGATCCGGCAGGAGTCAGAATTCAACCCTGCAGCCATCTCGCGCGCGAACGCCATGGGGCTCATGCAACTGCTGCCGAGCGTCGGCAAGGGGCTGGCCAGGGAGATGAAGATCAAACACTTCACTCAAGACGAGTTGCTGGTCGCCGATACCAATCTGCTGCTGGGTACGCGCTACTTTAAACACATGGTGGACCACTACGGTGGCCAGGTGGAGTATGCGCTGGCTGCTTACAATGCCGGCGAAGATCGCGTGGATGACTGGCGCAAAAACGGGAACTTTACCGACGTCGAGGAATTTGTGGAATCCATTCCGTTCACTGAGACGCGCGAATACGTGCAGGCAATTATGCGCAATGCAGCGCTGTACAAGCTGCTCTATCCGAAGAGTTAGCTGTCAGCTTTCATTTGTGTGCATGGATTTGTTTCTCTTTCTGCAGAGCTCGCCACAGAAGCAGCAACGCGCCCACCACAATCGCACTGTCGGCAATGTTGAAGGGCGGCCAGTGGTGTGCGCCGATATAGAAGTCGAGAAAGTCCGTCACCTTGCCGCTGGCCAGGCGGTCCCAGAGATTTCCTACCGCGCCGCCCATGATCAACGAAAGGGCCAGCGTGGTGGCATTGAAGACCTTACGGCGCGCCCAGAGCAAGATCGCCACGATGATAAGCGCAGCCACGGAGATCGCTATCAGAAGGGCGGTCTTAAAAGGTGAAGACGATTCAGCGAACAGGCTGAATGCAGCACCGGTGTTTTCCAGATGCGTCAGCCGGAAGAGGCCGGGGATGATGGAGATCGTGTCGTAAAGCGCGATGTTATGGATGACGAGCCATTTGCTGAAGCGGTCAAAAACGAGCACGGCCAGGGCGATCAGGAGATGGCGCATGCTTAGGAGCTGACAACCTTTTCTTCCTGCGGAGCCAGGAATATCTCACTCAATAAGAGAAGCGCGCCAACGACAATGGCGCTGTCAGCAATATTGAAGGCCGGCCAATGATGGGAGCCGACGTAGAAATCAAGGAAATCAATCACGCGGCCGCTGACCACGCGGTCCCAAAGATTTCCTAGCGCGCCGCCAAAGACCAGGGAAAGCGCAATCGCCGTGGCATTCAGAGCGTTTCCGTTCTTCCACAGCAAGGTTGAAACCACGGCCAGCGCGGCAATCGAAAACAGGATCAGCATGGCCGGCTTCCACTCGGAAGGCGATTCCGCAAACAGTCCAAAAGCCGCGCCCTGGTTCTGGACATGGGTGAGGCGGAAGAGGCCGGGGATCACATCAACGCTGTCATGTAGCGTGATTTTTTGTGCGACCAGCCATTTTGTCATCCGGTCACACAGGACAATCAGAGTGGCTATGATGAGGTGGTATTTCCGCATCGTTACTTTATATTAGACGTTTTCCCCATTGACTCTGAAGCTCTTTTACATCACTTAACATAACCGCCGGTCACTCAGGCATTTCCCGTTCGATTTCTTCCAGGGCCTGGGAGCAGCGCTCGCACACCGTGGGGTACCGTTCATTCCGGCCCACCAGGGGCGAGTAATTCCAGCAACGCTCACACTTCTGCCCCGGTGCTCTTTCTATTAATACGTGCAAAGGGGCGTTTCCGTTCCCACCGGATCCATGCTTTATCTCCACGCCGGAGACAATCAGCATAAAGCGCAGGTCCTCGCGATACCGTTCCAGAAGGGGAACAAGCTCTTCCGGGGCTGTAACCGTGATGACTGCCTCCAGCGCGCTGCCAATCTGTTTTTCCTGGCGGGCGATCTCCAGGGCTTTGAGAGCGACGTCACGCACCCGCAGGAGCGTCTCAAAGTCCTTCCAGAGCGCGTTGGCGCGGCCGGCGTCGGCAATCGGGCCGGTGATCTCCTCCGCTCTGGGGAAGTATGCCAGATGTACGCTCTCAGGTCTTTCGGAAACTTTAGGGAGGGAAGCCCAGACCTCATCGGCGGTAAAACTCATGATGGGGGCGACCAGGCGCACCAGGGCTTCTCCAATGCGCCAGAGCGCAGTTTGGGCCGACCGCCGGGCAACGGAGTTCGGCGCCGCCGTATAAAGACGGTCTTTGACCACGTCAATATACTCACGGCTGAGATCGACCATGAAATCATTCAGCTGATGGTAGATGCGATGAAACTCAAAGCTCTCATACCATTTCCGCGCCTGATCACCGATCTGCGCAGTACGCATGAGCCAGTACTGGTCCAGAGGCTTGAGATCGGCGAAGTTTACCGTATGCTTCGCCGGATCAAAATCCGGAAGATTACTGAGCACGTATCGAAACGTGTTACGCATCTTGCGGTAGTTTTCCGCAATCTGTGATTCCAGCAGTTCATAAGAGATAGTTACATCTTCCTGAAAGTCGACGGAAGCAACCCAGAGACGGACAATCTCTCCACCCACCTTCTTGGCGATTTCGATTGGATCAACGCCGTTGCCCGCCGACTTGGACGTAGCCTTACCGTTAGGGTCGAGCGTCCAGCCATTGGTGGCGACGCCGCGATAAGGCGCGTGCCCGCGCGTACCGACGGCAACGAGCAGGGAAGAGTGGAACCAGCCGCGGTACTGGTCACCGCCTTCAAGATAAAGATCGGCGGGCCAGGTGAGACCGGGCTCGTGTCCGAGCACCGCAGCATGGCTTGAGCCGGACTCAAACCAGACGTCAATAATATCTGTCTCTTTGCGAAAATTTGTGCCACTGCAGCCGGGGCATTTCGTGCCTGCGGGCAGAATCTCCGGCACTTCGCGTTTGTACCACGCATCAGCGCCTTCTCGGGCAAAGAGATCCACCACAGCGTTGTGGGCTTCCTTCGTTTCCAGCAGCTTGCCGCAGCCTTCGCAGAAGAAGACTGCGATGGGCACACCCCAGACGCGCTGGCGCGAGATACACCAGTCGGGGCGTTCGGCGATCATGTTGCTGATGCGCTCTTCACCCCAGGCAGGAATCCAGTTCACTTTCTTGATCTCATCCAGCGAGCGCTGGCGTAGCGTAGTGCCATCCACAGGCGCTTCCATGGAGATGAACCACTGCTCGGTGGCGCGGAAGATCACTGGATTGTGGCAGCGCCAGCAGTGCGGATACGAGTGCTCGATCTTGGCTTCCGCCATGAGCACGCCACGCGATTTCAGCAATTCGATGATCGGCTGATTCGCTTCGAAGACCATTTTGCCGTCATACTCCGGCAGGCCTTCCCGAATGCGCCCGGCTTCGTCGACTCTCGTCCGCTGGTCAAGCTTGTACTTAACCCCGGTATAGAAATCGTCAGCGCCGTGTGAAGGAGCGGTATGTACCGCGCCGGTTCCCTGCTCAGTAGTGACGTAGTCGGCGAGCACGCCGAGAATCTGGCGATCGAGAAACGGATGCGCGAAGGTGGCGAGTTCCAGCTTGCGGCCAGGAAAGTGCGCGATCTTGTTAGCAAGTTGCAGTCTGGCTACATCTTTGGTTGCGTTCGCCAGCGCGTCGGCAACAATGTATACATCGTCGCCGCTTTCCAGCGCTACATATTCCAGATCGGGATGAAACGCAACAGCCATAGAAGCAGGGAGCGTCCAGGGCGTAGTGGTCCAGATGATCGTCGAGACATTCTTGCCCGCCAGCGCCGGATCGATCTTGCCCGGATCACTGGTCAGACGGTACTTGACCCACACGCTAGGGCTGGTGCGCTCGGCATATTCAATCTCGGCTTCGGCCAGTGCTGTCTTGTCATGCCAGCACCAGTAGACCGGACGCAGGCCTTTGTAGACGGCGCCGTTCTCCATAAAGTCGAACAGTTGGCGCACGATGACCGACTCATATTGAGCGCTCATGGTGGAATAGGGCTGCTCCCACCGTCCCAGGATGCCCAGGCGTTTGAATTGCTCGCGCTGGATATTGAGATATTTTTCCGCGTATTCACGGCATTTCTTGCGTACGGAAAGAGCCGGCATTTCAAGCTTCTTGCGGCCAAGCGCCTCATCAACCTTGATTTCGATCGGCAGGCCGTGGCAGTCCCAGCCGGGGACATAAGGCGAGTCAAAGCCGGCCATGGTCTTCGACTTAACCACAAAGTCTTTCAGGCACTTATTCAGCGCATGCCCCTCGTGAATAGCGCCATTGGCATAAGGCGGCCCGTCATGCAGGATATAACTGGGTCGGCTCTGGCGTGACTCGCGGATCCTGGCGTACAGACCGATTTTCTCCCACCGCTCCAGCCGTTTAGGCTCGTTCTGCGGCAGGTTGGCCTTCATGGAGAAGTCCGTTCGGGGAAGGTTCAGCGTCTTCTTTAACTCAAGCGGCGCCCGCATTTTTGCTCCGATAAGGGAATCCTCCATTATAAACAGTCCTGTTCCTTCAGGCGTCCATCTCAATCGCTCCCGGACGCATCGCGTTGTTGTTGGGGTGACGAATTGTTCCCGAAAATTTACTGATCCCTTACACAAAACTCACAAGCGAAATTGAATCTAATCACCTACGCGCCAACTTCAATTCGAGAGGAACGAGAGGGAAGACGCAGGAAGAAGAGTCTTCTCAACGCGAAGAACTGCCTGAGAAACCAGGTGCAGGCGAGAAACTTTCACAATGAAATGCAACTTGCACTTTGGTTTCTTCATCTTCTATGAGTGAAACCAGACCACATGGAAGTTTGTGGTGAAGAAGGTAGCACGGGTCGGACCCATGGCGAATCAAGTAATTATCCCCAATCGCTTTATCAGTAAAGATGCTCCCACGTTCAGGGTGCCTCAAGTCCACCGGTCAATGTTGACCTCTCTGGTCGTGAACATCAAAGAAGCATTGTTCCCGGAAAAACTGCCGCCTTTGCGGCTTAGCTCGCGCCCAGTTGCGGTGCGTGAAATCTGGACCACTCGGCGGCACAAGAAGGCCACCAGCGGTTCTCTGACCCTGCATGCATTGGCGATCGCGTCTTTGATCGCGATATCGATATGGGGTGGACGCGCGGCGAAGGTCGTCACGCAGCAAGACAACGTTACTCTGATTGCGCCACCGCTTTCGGACTATCAACCTGTGATGAAGCCTGCTGAAGCGCCTAAGGTATTAGCCGGTGGCGGTGGCGGCGGCAACGCGGCCAAGATTTATGAGAGCAAAGGCCACCTGCCCAAGGTCGCGCCGGAACAGATTGCGCCACCAACGGTGGAAATACTCAATACGAAGCCGAAACTTGCGGTGGAAGCTACGGTTGTAGCGCCTCCGCACGTGAAGCTGCCTGACAATCCCACCATGCCGAATATCGGCAACCCGATGTCGACGCGTGTGACTGGTCCAGCTTCCAACGGCGCGGGCACCGGTGGCGGTATTGGCTCCGGCGCCAGCAACGGCGTCGGCAGCGGTACCGGCCCGGGACACGGTCCTGGTCAGGGCGGCGGATTCGGCGGCGGGATCTACAAGCTCGGCGATATCGGCGTGACTGCGCCGGTCGCCAAGTTCACTCCTGAGCCGGACTTCTCCGAAGAAGCCCGCAAAGCCAAGTACCAGGGAGTGGTTGTGCTGGCGGCGATCATTGGGCCTGACGGCAAACCGCGTAACATCCGCGTGGTCCGCGCTCTGGGCATGGGCCTGGACGAAAAAGCTGTGGAACGGGTGAGGACCTGGCTCTTTGAGCCCGGCAAAAAGAACGGGACACCTGTGGCCGTAGCCATGAATTTAGAGGTGGACTTCCGCTTGTATTGATCGCTGATACACAGAGTTTGATCCACACACGCTAAAAGGAGAGGAAAACCAGCCTCTCCTTTTTGGTTTTTAGGTGAGCTGTTAGCTGGTCAGCGATCGGCTATCAGCGAAATCCGAGCAGTGAATCGCTGATTGCTGACCGCTCTGACAACTTGTTAGCTATTTCTTGCTGACCGCTGACTGTTGCGTGCTCAATGCTGCTTTCGCTGCGATACAGCATTCGCCCGCAGGAATCGGACTGCCATGAGGACAGGTGCGCGGATGCCCGAGGAAAGTGCAGATACGGTCGGTTGCTTCGGGTGACAGAATGTGCTCGAACTTGCAGGCCTGTTCTGCGACTTCCTTTTCATCGTGAATGTGAAAAGTCTGCGTGAAGAGCCGCTCGGCCAGACGATGACGGCGGATCACGTCTTCCGCGCGCTTGCGGCCCTTTTCGGTGAAGATGATCATGTGATCGCCATGGCCGGTGTATTCGCTGGTCGGACGAAACGCCACATGGCAGCGATTGAGCACGCGCTTGTGCGTATGCGGTTCCAGAGCGTGCTCGGTCAGATCGACCAGGCCCACACTCTGCATGCGCTCTAATGCCAGCCGCATAGGCAGCGCGCCCTCCACTTCCACGCGGCCCAGCTCGGCCGGCTCGCCATTTTCCGCCAGCACCCACAGCTCTTCCAGAACTTCATCGAACTGCTCTTCGTCTGACATTGAATAAGTTTCCTGGGCCGCAATCTTGCCGTGATGCAGCTCCAGGCGGCGGTCGGCCAGGCGGGCGACAACGGGATCGTGCGTCACCATGATGATGGTGCGCCCCTGCGCATGCATCTCGCGCAGCTTGAGCAGAACCAGCTCTTCATTCTGGGCGTCAAGATTGCCGGTGGGCTCGTCGGCCAGGATGATCTGGGGATCGTTGATCAGGGCCCTGGCGATGCAGACGCGCTGCTGCTCGCCGCCGGAGAGCTGCGAAGGCAGATGGCCGGCGCGATCTCTCAACCCGACGCGGCCCAGCGCGGCCAGAGCTTCATCTTTGTCCGTCATGCTGTGGAAGTATTGCGCAAGCATGACATTTTCGAGTGCCGTGAGATAAGGAATCAGGTGAAATTGCTGGAAGATGAAGCCGATCTTTTCCGCGCGGAACCGGTTTAGCTCCGCTGGCGACATTTTGGAGACGTTTGTGCCATGAATCCAGATTTCGCCGCTGGTTGGCTGATCAAGACAGCCCATAAGGTTGACCAGAGTTGATTTGCCGGAGCCGGAAGGGCCCATCACAGCCAGCCACTCGCCCGGGGCCACGGTGAGCGAAACATCGTCGAGCGCACGGACCTCGACATTGCTGCTGTAGACCCGGCTCACGTTCTTGAGTTCGATCGGCATTATTCTCCTCGCAGGATCGCTGCGGGCTGTATCTGTTGCAACAATTTTAACGGCGCGGTGGAAGCGACCAGCGCCAAGAACACGCTGCCCAGCAATACCGGAATCAGCAACATAGGCTGCGGCGGAATGGCGGCATCAAAATTGGCTTTGCCAATCCAGAACGCAATGCCACTTCCGAGGGCGTATCCGGCGATTGCGCCGGTGAGCGCGAGCAGTGCCGCTTCAGCGGCGAAGAGTGAGTTTACGTCGCGGTTCGAAGCGCCCAGCGCCTTCATGACAGCAAAGTCGCGCCGGCGTTCCAGAACAGAGCTGGTGAAGGTAGCCACCATGCAGAGCATGATCAGCACAACCACCACAGCGGAAGCAGCAAAAACGATGGACCGCGTCTTGCCGACCACGGCAGTTTGTGCCTGCGTGATTTGTCGGACCGGATGTACGTCAACGCCAGGAAGGATAGAACTGAGCTTGACGATAACACTCTGGATTTCCTGAGTACTGCCCTCTACACGAATCAGGGCGGTGCTGGGATGAATACCGGTCAAGCGCTCAAAATCTGCCTGCGGGAGATAGATTCGGCTGTCGTCATCGGAGCCGGAATGAAAAACCACACCCGACGCGAAGGTGCTGGTGGAATGTCCGAAAGAAATTTGCAGGCTTTTTCCACGGACAAGTGTCTCTTCCACACGCGAGCCGATCAAGTTGTTTTGCCGCGTTGACTCAGTAAATGACCAGGCCGGATTTAATTTGCGTAGCCTGGTAATGTCTGTGCCGCCGACCACAACCTTGGCTCCGCTGCGGGTTTCGCTAGCAATGGCATAGGCAACGGGAACAACGTCGCCTTCGCTGCCAACGATTTTGTTGATGCCGTCCAGTTCCTCGCCGGTTAATGCGCCAGAAGCGCGCGTGACAATCACGTTCGCGCCAAAGCCGCTGAACTCGCGGCTAAGCTTGCCTTCGAGATCGGAATAGATAGTGAGAGCAGCTGTGGCGATGGTGGCTACGACGGCGACGGAGATCAGCGCGGTAAGCGCGCGGTCTTTACGTACCCAGGCAGCCTTGAAGAGCAGACGAAACAGTAGCTGGCGGCGGCTCATGCGTCACCTCGCAGGACCACTGCAGGATCGAACTGCATGGCTTTGCGCACGGCGCCGGCGCTGCCTACAAAAGTCACCAGAAGAGCGGCGAAGATCACCACAGCCAGCACCACTGGGTGTACGGCGATGGATGAACCGAAGATGCTGTGTCCGATGCGGTGCGCCAGGAATGTTCCCGCGACGAATCCGGCAAGACCGCCGGCAACGGCAAGAAAGCCTGCTTCGGTGAGCAAGAGCGCTGCAACGGCCACGTTGCTGGCGCCGAGCGACTTCATCAAGCCCACTTCCTGCCGGCGCTCGAGGATTGTCGCAGCCATCGCTGCCGAAACCGCCAGCGCGGCTGCCAGCAGCGCTGCCAGCGTCAGCAGCAGCATGAGACCCTGCACGCGGGAGAGCACGTGTCCCTGGTTCTGCTCCACTGGGCGGATTTGTTCGATCCGAGCGTTGGGCAGGACTTCGCGAAGCTGATAGGCAATCGAGTTGGCGTAAGGAGAGCAATACCAGCGATCACGCATGGCCGGTGATAGCTTGTCAGGATCCTTCCGGGCAAACGCGTCTTCCGGCTTGGTGAGAGCGCTAACCGTCACGCGCTGTACGGCGTTGGGCAGGCCGAGAACCTTCTGTGCGACGTGCAATGGCGCAACGACTGCGTGATCTTCTGCGCCTCCGGTGTTCAGGATGCCGGTGATGCGCAGCGTTTTGCCGCCGACCTCAACTTCATCACCGATGGCAAGCTTGCTTTGCTGCGCTAATGTGCTTCCCACCAGAACGCCCGGCGCTCTCCCGGCGGGCCAGTCGCCGTAGTCTTGTGGCCACTCGCCTTCGACGGTCCACCATGGGTTCACGCTTCGCACACCGGTAGAGAACTCTTCTTTTCCGTATTTGAGCGGCTGGGCAAAATAGGTGCCGATCAAATCTGCTTTGAATGCTCCGCTCTTTGCCGAGAACGCTTCTTCATTGGAGATAAACGGTGCGAAGCCTTTGATGTTGTGTCCCCAGAAAATGCCTTTGATCTTGGCCAGGTCTGATTCCGGAATAAAGGCGCCTTCGCTGGCAGGCTTGAGGTTGACGCCGCCAATATTGACGTCGAGCGTGTCGTCGATGGGAGTGATGACGAGATTGGCGCCCAGGCTGCGCAGCTCCTGGCTGATTTTGTCGCCGATATCCGTTCCCACGGCGATCATGGCGGTGGCAATGCTCATGCCGAGAGCGATCGCCAGCAACGCCACGCTCTTGCGCCGCTTCTGCCGCCGGAATGATTCAAACAACAAACGCAGGAACATTATTTTGAGAATTGCCCAACCTGTTTGGCCAGGTCCGTGACAGAGATCACAACCGAGTCGCCGCTTTGCGTCGATTCAAGCGGGATGGGGTTGCAGCCGCCGGACTGGCCGACGCTCTGCGGGTTGATGGGAGCAGCGCAGTTTTTGCAGATGATCCCGTTGCTGCCCTTGTAAAAACCAACGCCGCCGCAGATCTGGCAGGCGTCAAAAACGGAAGCCACTTTGCCGTCAGGCTTGCGATAGAGAATGAAACGCACCCTGGTTCCATTCACGCTGGCGCTGTAAAAGCGCAGATCGCCCTGTACGAGGCCGGTGGTAGAAATGCTGGCTTTGCCCGCGGCATCGAAGGCGATCTCCGTGGCGGGTGATGCAGGAGGTTGTTCGGCGTAAATGAACTTTGCCGTAATGGTTGAGATAAAGATGAAAGCGGTGACGCATAGTGCAATGGCCCAGCGGCGTTCGCGTTGCGCGGTCCATTCCTGCTTGCGGGTTTCAGCTTTCGTGGCCTGGTTGATCCCGGGCGCGCTTTCCGGCTTACGCCGGCGATACTCCAACAGGATCATCAGCGCCGCCAACGCCAGCATGGAGACAGGGAAGAAGAAGTCATTGCGCACGACAGGGCCGATCACCGCCATTTCCCGTTTGTTCGAAGAGAAGACACCAGACTCAAACAGCTCATGAACGCCGGAAACGATCAACTGCGCGGCAACAAAGAAGAGAATCGTGGTTGTAACCTTGAAGAACTTGCGCAGGTCGATACGGACGCTGCCTTTGACGAACATCACACCAAAGACCACGGCCAGCGCGACGCCCAGCAGCGTGCCCAGGAAGCTCATGAGTTCAGTGGAATTGAGTGAGACGCCGGCCAGGATGGCCACGGTTTCAACGCCTTCGCGAAAGACCATGAGAAAAACGAAGGCAAACAAGCCCCACTTAGAACCTCCGCCAGCCAGTGAGCCTACCCTGGTTTCAATCTCGCCTTTCAGTTTGCGCGCAGTGCGCATCATGAAGATGACCATGCTGATCACAAAAGCCGCTGCAATCAGCATGACCCAGCCTTCCACCTGGTCCTGATTAATAGGGGCGTACGAGAGAGCGATGGCGCCGGCGATGCTCGCTACCAGCGCTGCAATCAGGGCGGCATAGACGGTGCGGCGCAGGTCAGGCCGTCCGATCTTCGTCAGATAGACCAGGGTGATGCCGACGATCAACGCGGCTTCAACGCCCTCACGCAATGTCACCACCAGGGCAGAGAACACCTTAGGCCATCCCCAATTTTGAAAATGAATTTCAATTTCAATTTCAATTAGGATTGTACCCAGCTTCGAGAGCTAGAGTCAACAAATTGAAAATGCAGGGGAAAAGGCAGGAATTCAGTACCGAAACGGAAACACTTTGTGGGGGTACATACTGGCGCATCCTGCTCTGGTAATTGCGCGTCTTACCCTTGGTGCCGCCAAGAATCAGAACGACAACCTCGGCTGACGAACTCTTGCCGCTGCGCCCCATCTGGGAAACTCTGTGTGCTGCCGGCCGACATACGGTATTTCAGAACTTCGATCTCAACTTGCTCGCTGCCAGAATGTTTGCGGAGCGAGAGCAGCCGTTCATTGTTTGGGCTGAGTCATCTTACGGCTCCGCCATTATTCCGGCCGTCGCGCGGTGCGCGGAGGGCTCATTGCGGTTGCTTGGCGATGAACTCTTTGACTATCGCTGCTTTCTGCATCAGGGTGAGCCTGAGGTTTTGCATGCAGCGCTAAATGCTCTTTCCGAGCGAGCGTTGCCGTTGGAGGTCCTGGCGTTGAGAGAGAGCGAAGCCCTGAGGTTGCAACAGGAACTTCCCTTGGCCCCGTTCTGCAAGGCGCCGGCTGTGAGCTGCGCTGAGACCACGGCAGAGCAATTCGCGTTAAGGCATGCGCGATTGGCACGCAACCTACGGCGTTTGGAACGCCTTGGCTTCAGGCTTCGCAAGCACAGCGGAGATTACCCGGGGCTGGTGCGATTGATCTACCAGAAGAAGGCTGCCCGGAGCACTACCAGTTTGTTTCGCGATCCTGTGCGGGTTGAGTTCATGGTGAATGCAGCGAGGATGATGCCGAATTCAGTTGAGATTTTTACCCTCGAAGACCAGGCGTCAATTGTCGCGGCGATCGTGACTTTACGAGAAGAGAACTGCCGCCGCTTTTATACCGGATGGTTTGCTCCGGAACTGGAGAAACATTCACCAGCACTCTCTTTGATCTATGAAGTTACGCGGCGATCGCTCGAGGCCGGCTTGGATTGCGATTACATGACCGGGGAGCAGGGATACAAGATGAGGTTGGCGACGGGATCGGTACAGCTCTATCGAATGCGGGCGCATGCGGGCCAATTGGCGACGGTGGGCAAGGCGCAAGTGATTCAGGCGGCGTGATCATTCTTGTACCCTTTAATCCAAATTTCCCAAATGTTTCAAAAACTTTTTCGCCTCAGCCAACTGAGGGAAGAGCTTTTCTTCCTGCCGGAAGCCCGGCGGATGAACCGAGCGACGGCTACCATGCAGCGTGACCGGATGCCGCAGGTGCAGCATCTCGTGATAAACCAGATAGTCGATGGCATAGCGCGGCACGACGGCGCGATCAAAGACCCGGCTGACCACGATTGTGTTATGTGCCGGATCATAGTGCCCCAGGCTACGCAGCGCATGCTTGCTGCTCCAGGTCATTTGTGGTCGAGCCATCAGGCCGTGGAAAAAGCGTAGATTCAACTCATCAAAGATCAAGTCCAGATCGTAGTGTTTGCCTTTGGGACCTTCAATACGCTTGCGGCCGCGCAGCTGACGGATCAGATGCGCCTTCTCCGCCATGGCTTTGCTGCCGGTGAACTTGCGATAGCGGGCCGCGTTCGCGGCATCAATGGGCTTACGATACAACTTGGCAATCAGGATGTGCAGGATGGCATAGAGCACGGTTTCCGGCGCGCCCTGTAAAAGGTCAGAGAGGCGGACGAAGATGCGTCCCTGGCGCAGACGGATCGTGCAGTTGATATTGGCAAAACGGTAAAACGTGATTTCAAACTCCGGCAACGGCGCGATGGGGCGCAGATCACGATAGGCCTGGACAAAAGTCTGGGAGAGGTCAGACGTCATTTATTCAAAATGTCCCGAGTGAAGCGAGGGATCGCTATCTACTTTTTCTTCTCATCATGTGTGGTCTCAGCGTACTCGCGAGCCATTTCGGCATTTGATTTCAGTTCTTCCTGTGCGTCCTGCAAAGCAAAGCGGAAATCGGGCCACTCTTTTTTGGTTTGAAAATCGGTCTGGGAAGCCGTTTGCAGATTCTTCAGCTTGAGATCGAAGCGCTCGTCAGCCTCAATCAATTCTTTCAACCCTTTGTGATACTGCTTGACCTGGTCTTTGTCCAGGACGCGGCCCTCATACTGGTCAAGATTGTCGTTGATTTCGTCAATGAGGCTGGTGAAATCTTCCAGCAGATCATGGATCTGCTTGCCCCGGCCGTTGGCCTGCTTGGGATCGGCGCGTAGCTGATCAATTCCCGTCAGCCGAGCTTCAGTGAACTTGATCAACAGCTTGATGCGCTGGTACGGCTCCATGGCTACTTCACGGAGCTGGTCGGCTTCGGCTTCTGTCAGTGGGTCGCGTTTGCGCGCGGAAGCCGTCACGCAGACGAGCAGCAGCAGGACAAATATTCTTGTCGCGGTTTTCATTGTTTTTCTTTTTGCGAAGGCGCGAACATCGCTTCCAGGACCTCTTCGCCGAATTGCTCCAGTTTTTTCTCGACCGCTTCGACGGCAGGCCGGTCTTCCGCCGCCAGCGTCCGGCGCATATTCTCCAGCGCAATACGGCAGCGGCGCAAGTGGATTTCCGTTTCTTTCATCTTCTTTCTGGTCTTGATCGCCAGGTCATGGGCCCGGGTGGAATACTGCAGGATCTCATCCACGGTGGCATGTCCTTTGACTGACTCGCCGTCGGTGAATTGCTTGTCGGCGACGGGAACCAGCCTCTCCGCGACTTCAGCGCAGATCTTCGACTGGTCATTACCGGCGCGTTCCGCCTCAGCCTTAAGCTGGTCAAGGGTTTTCTCTTCGCCTGCCGAAAGCAGGACCAGAGCCAGCACGATCAGGATAGGAGCGCTCTTTCGCATCAGTTCGGTTGAATGGCCTTCAGGCGATGCCGCGCCTGAAATTCCTGGTCGGGAAATTTGCCCGCGGCAGCCGCCAGGAAAAGCTTATAGTTTTCCACCGCAGGTTTGTACATCCTTAAACTATCGTATGCCGTGGCGCGAAGAAAGTATGTAGCCGGAGTTTCTGCCTGCAGTTTGGCCCGCGCATCCAGCACACGGATGGTCAACTGATAATTCTTATTCTGCTGCGCCGAGTAGGCAAGGTCAAAATAACCGTCGATGAGTTTAGGGTCCTGCTGCAGGGCCTTGAGCAGTTCCGCCTGCGCCTCAGGATATTTGTGCTGATGGACCAACGCCTGGCCGTAGTCGAGATGGAGCTGGGCGTCTGCCGGATTATGAGCGACCAGATCACTGAGCAGCGCAGAGGCTGCATCGTATTGTTTTGCCTGCAGGTAGAGGGCAGCCAGCTCACGAGCGAGGGCAGGGTCGGGCGACGCCTTATAAGCCGGCTCCAGAGCGGCAATCGCGTCTTGTGTTTTGCCTTCGGCGGCGAGCAGTTTTCCCAGCTGGATTTGCGCAGCCGCATTCCCGGGGTTTGCCGCCATGTATTTTCGCAACCAGATTTCCGCGTCGGCATAGCGCTTTTGCTGGATGTAGAGGCCGATGAGCTGCGCAACACTCTCCGCATTTCCTGCTTCTGCGAGCTTCAAATACTGCTGTTCAGCCGCGGCTTGATTGCCGGAATGCTGCGTCAGCCGGGCGACGCCTAATTGCGCTTCAGAGTTTGTGGGATCAAGCTCGGCGGATTTCTGATAGGCAGCCAGTGCTTCCTGAGGCTGGTTATCTTCTGTGACCTGCGCCAGGGAAAGCCACGCCTGGCTCAACGCCTGCTGTCCGCCATTGGTCGGCTTGAGTGTGACAGCAATCTTGAGCGCCGCGGCGGCACCGGCAAGATCTGCAGATTTCGCCAGCGCCAGCCCAAGGTTCTGCTGGGCTTCAAACCACTTGGGGCTGAGCTCGACTGCCTTTTTATAGGCAGTGATCGAGTCTGCAGTCTTCCTTAGTCGCCCCTGGGCGAAGCCGAGATCAAACCAGGCCTGCGGGTTGTCCGCTTGTTTGCTGACGATGCTCTGGAGTTTCTCTTCCGCCTGCTGGTATTGCTGTTTCTCCAGCAGGTCTTCAGCGTCTTTCAACTCGTCCGCGGCGCGCTCTTCTGCCGTGGGGGAGTGCGGGCGCGGTGGGGTACGGACTTGCGACGCCGCGAACGTGGCGGCGCATAGTGCAGCGATTGCGGCCAACCGCAATGCCGGAATGGACTTACTTATGGCCATTGGAAGCAGAGTTCTCGTTCTTTAAGATGCGTGCCAGCCACTTTCCGGTATGTGATTTGGCGCATTTTGCCACAGTTTCCGGGGGCCCGGCTACCACGAGTTCTCCACCACGGCTGCCGCCTTCAGGGCCAAGATCGATCAGCCAATCAGCCACCTTGATAACATCGAGGTTGTGCTCGATCACCAGCACGGAGCCGCCGGCATCGATCAGCTTGCGGAAGGCGGCCAGAAGCTTGCTGACGTCGTCGAAGTGCAGGCCGGTCGTAGGCTCGTCAAAAATATAGAGCGCGCCTTTGCCGGCGCGGGCACGCTTGCGCTCTTCCTTTTCCTCGGGCGTGGCCGGATCGAAGCCTTGGACCCGCCCTGTCGGGACTAGATGTGCCGCCAGCTTCATACGCTGCGCTTCACCACCGCTGAGCGTGGTGGCCGACTGTCCCAGGCGCAGATAACCCAGACCGACTTCTTCCAACACGCGCAGTTTGTCCGTGATCTTGGGATGGCCGGCGAAAAACTGCAGCGCTTCGCGCACAGTGAGGCTCAGGACCTCGTGAATATTCTTTCCCTTGTAACGAATTTCAAGGATCTGGGGCTTGTAGCGCGTGCCTTTGCATTCTTCGCAAACCAGCTCCACATCAGCCAGGAACTGCATCTCGACGGTCACCGTGCCATCGCCCTGGCACGTTTCGCATCGGCCGCCGGGAATATTAAAGCTGAAATGTCCGGCGCCGAATCCGTGCTTGTGCGCTTCCGGAACTGAAGCGAAAACTTCGCGGATGGAATCAAATGCTTTGATATAGGTAACCGGATTGGAGCGCGGCGTGCGACCGATGGGGCTTTGATCGACCAGCACGACGTCCGCAATGTACTGTCCGCCGGTGACGCGTTTGAAGCCGCTGGCTGCAGGCCCGGGGCCGGCTGTAATGCCTTTTTCGGCAGCTAGCGCCTGGTAAAGGACGTCATGCACCAATGTTGATTTGCCTGAGCCGGAGACGCCGGTGATCGCCACCAGTACGCCCAGGGGAATCTCCAGCGAAATGTTTTTGAGGTTATGTGCCCGCGCGCCTTCCACGCGGATCATCGGCACGCCGGGCGTGCGACGGCTCTGCGGGATCTGTATCCGTAGATCGTGGTTCAGGTAACGGCCGGTGAGCGACTGCGGCATTTTCTTGAGCTGCTCATAGGTGGCTGCGGCCATGACGCGCCCGCCGTTTTCACCGGCGCCAGGTCCGAGATCAAGAATGCGGTCTGCTGCGCGCATGACTTCGGCATCGTGTTCCACCACCAGTATCGTGTTGCCCAGGTTGCGCAACTCATGCAGGATATCGACCAGCCGCGCCGTATCGCGACTGTGCAGCCCAATGGAAGGCTCGTCGAGCACATAGAGAGCGCCCACCAGCCGCGACCCGAGTGAAGTCGCCAGCTGAATCCGTTGCGCCTCGCCGCCGCTGAGCGTAGAAGCCAGGCGGTCAAGCGTCAGATATTCGAGGCCGACATCGTTCAGAAACTTCACCCGCTCCTGCAGCTGTTCCAGAATCTTTCCCGCAATCTCCGCCTGTTCACGCGAGAGTTTCAGGTTCTTGAAGAACGCGGCTGCGGCTTCCACGGTCATTGCCGTCAGCTCGCGGATATTCTTGCCCTGGACTTTTACCTGCAGCGCATCGGCGCGCAGGCGTCCGCCTCCGCACTCCGGGCATTGCGCATAGCCACGATAGCGGCTCAGAAACACCCGCACATGCAGTTTGTACTTTTTGCGCTCCAGCATGGCAAAGAAGCCCTGAATACCGGGGAACTTCCCTTCGCCTTCGATGACCAGCTCCTGTTGCTCGGCTGTCAGGTCTTGCCAGGGTGTGTCGAGCGGCAGGCTGCTTTGCTTGGCGAACTTGCGCAGCTCGCTCTGAAATGCGCGATATTTGGGTTTGGTCCAGGGCTCGATGGCGCCTTCGTTCAACGTTTTCGTGACGTCTGGGATTACCAGGTTGAGATCAAAATCAATCGTGTTGCCAAAACCCTGGCAGCGCGGGCACGCCCCAAACGGATTGTTGAACGAAAACAGCGGCGGCTCCGGCTCTTCATACTTGATGTGGCAGTTCTTGCATTCGAACTTCTGCGAGAAGCGCCATTGCTGCAGCTTTTCGCCTTCGCGGGTAGCTGTTTCGAACACCACTTCGCCGGCCTCGCGATATCCGGTTTCCACCGCGTCCACAATGCGTGTGCGCTGATCGGGCGCGACCACAATGCGGTCCGCCAGCACATAAAGCGGCTTGGTGAAGTCGATATCTAGCAGCGATTCGGGCGTCGCAAACTCAAAGATCTGGCCGTTCTGAAACAGCCGTCCGAAGCCTTTTTTTCGCAGATCGAACAGGCGCTCCTTCAGTGCCACGGTAGCAGCTTCAGCCTGTGCTGCAGCTTTGGCCGACTTGCGGCCACGCGGCTTCTTCTCTTTTTCAGCCGTCAGTGACCCTGCCGATGTCTGCACCGGGAAGAGCACATTCAGCCGCGTACCTTCGCTCAGCCCAAGAATTGTCTGAGCAACTTCGTCGACCGTATCTTTCTTTACTTCCTGTCCGCACTTACGGCAGAACGTCCGGCCTACGCGGGCATAGAGCAGGCGCAGATAATCGTAGATCTCTGTGGCTGTGGCCACGGTGGAGCGCGGATTGCGCGTGGAATTCTTTTGCCGAATGGCAATGGCCGGCGCAATGCCGTCAATCAGGTCGACATCGGGCTTCTCAATGCGCTCCAGGAACTGCCGCGCGTAGGCGGAAAGCGACTCCACGTAGCGCCGCTGGCCCTCGGCATAGATGGTGTCAAAGGCCAGGGAGGACTTGCCCGACCCGGAAACCCCGGTCACGACCGTGAGCGAGTTGTGCGGCACCTCAAAATCGATGTTCTTGAGGTTATGCACCCGCGCCCCGCGGACGATAATGCTTTCGTTTTCGGATAAAGACATCTGCTTCAGATAACTTCGGCGGACCCTGCCGATAGCACCATTGGCGAGTATGGCCGAATTCTTTATTGTACTTGGTTTTCGATCTTCGCGGTTTCGCCTCTGAGCCCGCGGTAGTTGTGCATTGTGAAGCCTTTTATTAGCTCGTCATCCCGAATCCCCGTCAACGAGCGCGCGCTTTGGCCGATTAATCTAGCTCGTCATTCGTCATCCCGAACCCCCGTCAGCGAGCAAGCGTTTTGGGTCCCCATTCACGCCCGGTTTTGGCGTGAATGGGCAGAGCGCGCGAGTAGGGGTGAGGGACCTTGCGCTGTTTGGTTTATCCATTACGCCCAAGCATCATCATCCCAGCGCCGCAGGCGCGAAACAGCCTGGCCCAGGCGCGTAACCGGGGTCCCCGGCTTGCGCCGGTCTTGCGCAAGTTGGGGTGGTTTAAGCCCTGGGTTGCTGTGTACGGATGTCGTAGAGCCCCGTAGGCGGCGACACAAATCACCCAAGCCCTCCCACCACCGGCTCCAATTCGATCACCTCCAGCGGACACTCCTTCCAGTTGTGTCTCCAGCACACAATCAGGTCGCAATTCTTCGGATTGTGTCTATGCACCCAAAAATTGCGGCTCTCGTATTCAATTTCGATCCTCACTTTCTGCCACCGATCTTTTTCCACCTGCCGCAGCGCCTCGCAGTCCGGGAAGCCGTCCTGAATCGAGCAGGCCGCAAAGCCCAGTTGCCGTGCGACCGCTCCAAAAAGGAAAATCACTCCGTTTTCGTTGATCGGTGCGCAAGTCAAAGGTACGGGGCTCAATGGCGCTCCATACATCGGCTGGTCCATCACCATGTGAGGTTTGGTCGGCATGCCGGTTGGTAAATTCGGTTTGTTTTTGCCTGCCGGAAGCTCCAACCGTCTGGTAATGATCTCCATTACGTCCTTCCATTCTTCCTGCAAGCCTTCCTTCCGTGCGTACTCCAGCATGCGTATCGGTACATTGCTCCACCCTCCGCAGCGGCGCATCAGGGCCCGGCAGCTGCATTTGCCGTGCTCTTCGTATTCAAACATCGTCGGTACCTTGCCCAGGCTGCGGGTCGTCTCCGCCCACTCCAGGAACAGTGACCTCACGTCCAGCTTGTAACCGCCGCCATGGCGCTGCAACCCGCAGGCCTGCAGCGCTCTGCCGTAGGTCCCAAAGTTCTTTCTTATGTCCCAGAGAATCACCAGGGTCAGTTTGCGTAGCTCCGGAAAACTCGGGGCATGCCCCAGCGTCTCCGCAGCATCCTTCATGGCAGCAATCACTTCGTCTTTGGTCACACTTTCCTCCGGAAAATAAAAAAGCCACCCGCAGGTGGCATAGTCTTTATGGTTTTGCTTGCTTTTGGTCTTCCGATCACGGGCGATCACGCGCGATGTCGGGGTCCCCGCCAAGCCCGATTTTGGCTTGGTGGGGCTGGATGGCGGCGATCCCGGCGATAACTAGACACACTTATCTTGTAATGGGTGAGAGCACAGGCTGAGCTGATAGCTCGCGGATGCTCTGAGGGGTGCAGGCCTTTTGGGTTTGCCTTTCCTAAGAACTAACGAACTAAGTTCTAAATACTGGGCTTCCCCCGACGCCGCTCTCGGTCGAACTCTGGTACAGCATAACAGTATAGGCGAAGATTTCTTCGCTGTCAATGAAAAAGCGAAGCCTTGGGTTCATTTCAAGAGTAGTCACGGGGCGATCTTAAACTTGAAGTCTAGTCTGTGGAAACAACTGCATTCCGCGACGGGGCACCGAACTTCGCCTCCCTTGGAAAAATCATTCACATCGTAGGCGACCACTATATGG